>NZ_CP116346.1:1510000-2110000 GCF_030254645.1 Paucibacter sediminis | reverse complement strand
CTTCGGGGGTCAGTTCGCGCGCCATAGAGTGAGTGGTCGAGGCAGGGGGCAATATAGCCCGGCAGAGCCCAATAAAGCCCGCTTCAATCTCAATGCGCGCGCAACAAACGCAGCAGTTCCTCGGCCGGCATGGCGCGGTGGTAGAGCCAGCCCTGGGCCTCGACGGCGCCCAGCGCGAGCAGCACGTCGTGCTGCTCCAACGTCTCCACCCCCTCCACCGTGATCTCCATCCCCAGCGTCTGGGCCAGCATGATGATGGACTTGACGACGGCGCGGCTGTGGTGCGAGTCCACCAGCTCGATGACGAAGCTGCGGTCGATCTTGATGCGGTCGATCGGCAGGCTGACGATCTGGCCCAGCGAGGAGAAGCCGGTGCCGAAATCGTCCAGCGCCAGCCGCACGCCCAGATCGCGCAGCGCCTGCAGGCTGCCGCGCAGGGTGGCGGACTGGGCAAACAGCGATTCGGTCAGCTCCAGCTCCAGGCATTGCGCCGGCAGCGCATGGCGCTGCAGGCAATGGCGCACCAGGCCCAGCACATCGTCCTGCTCGAACTGGCGCACCGAGACGTTCACCGCCACGCGCACCAGGCCCAGGCCCTGGGCACGCCAGGCCGCGGCCTGGGCGCAGGCCTGCTCCATCACCCAGGCACCGATGGCGCAGATCATGCCGTTGGCCTCGGCCACCGGGATGAAGCGCTGCGGCGCCACCTGGCCCAGCTGCGGATGCTGCCAGCGCAGCAAGGCCTCGGCACCGAGGATGCGGCCGCTGCCCATCTCCAGCATGGGCTGCCAATGCAGGCTCAGCTGGCCGGCCTGCATGGCCAGGCGCAGGCCCTGCTCGATGCGCAGCTGTTCGCTCGCGCCATCGGCATGGGCCTGGGCATACAGGGCCACGCGGTTGCGGCCGCGCGCCTTGGCCTCGTACATGGCGGCGTCGGCGGCGCGCAGCAGGCTTTGCGGGCTGTCCACCTGCTCGGGGAAGAGCGCCACGCCGATGCTGGCGGTCACCGCCACCGGCTGCGCCGCCAGCGGCACCGGCTGCGCCAGCGCCTGCAGCAGCTTCTCGGCCAGCTGCAGCGCATCGTGGGCGCTGCGTGGGTGGCGCATCAGCACCACGAATTCATCGCCGCCCAGGCGCACCGCCACATCGTCGCTGCGCAGGATCGAGATCAAGCGCACCGCCAGCACCTTGAGCAGCTCGTCGCCACAGTCGTGGCCGAGGCTGTCGTTGATGAACTTGAAGCCGTCCAGATCGATGAACAGCAGGCCCAGGCTGCGCAGGCCCGGGGCATCCAGCACGTCCTGCATGGCGACGCGGTTGCCCAGGCCGGTGAGCGTGTCGTGCAGGGCCAGGTGCTGCAGCTTGTGCTGGGCGTTGCGGATCTCGGAGATGTCCGAGAAGCTCAGCACATGGTGGCCCGGCAGCCCCTGCTCGTCGAGCACGGCGCTGAGATGCTCGAGCGCCGGGAAGGTGCTGCCATCGCGGCGCATGCAGCTGACCTCGCCATGGCGCGGCGCCTCTTCCTTGCGATCGGGATGGTCGCCATGGCGGCGCGCGTAGAGGAACTCGGCCGGCCGCAGCCCCAGCACCTGGCTCTCGGGCCAGCCGGTCAGCGCGGTGAAGGCGGGGTTGCAGCTCAGCACGCGGTGCTGGGCGTCGAGGAACATGATGGCCTCGTCGGTGGCGTCGAAGGCCGCCACCGCCTGGCGCAGGCGCGTCTCGCCCTCGACGCGCGCGGTGACGTCGCGCACCATGCCCATCACCAGCTGCTCATGCTCGAAGCGCCGCGCATGGATCTCCAGCCAGCGCGCCGCGCCGCCGGGGGCCAGCCAGCGGCAGGTCAGGTCGAGCGGGATGCCATGCTCCAGCAGGGCCTGCAGCGCGCGCTGCGCCGGCGGCTCCAGATGCTGCTGCAGCTCCACCATGCTGGCGGCCTGGGTGAGCGCACGGAATTCCTGGCCCAGCTGGTGGCCGCCCCAGCGCAGCTGGCCGCCCTGCGACTCCAGCACCGCCAGCTGGGCGGACTCGAGCGCCAGCAGCAGGCGGCGTTCGGCCGCCTCGGTCTTGCGCTCCTCGCTGCGCCGCGCCATCGCCATGTGCAGGGTGGCGTTGAGCTCGCGCAGCTCGAAGGGCTTGAGCAGATAGCCGTAGGGCGCGGCCTGCGCCGCGCGCCGCAGCGTCTCGGTCTCGCCATAGGCGGTGAGAAAGATCACCGGGATGGCGAGCTGCTCGCGCAGCTCGCAGGCGGCGGCCACACCGTCGCTGCCCTGGTCGAGGTGGATGTCCATCAGCACCAGGTCGGGGGTCTCGCGCAGCGCCAGGCGCAGCGCCTCCTGCTCGCTGGAGGCAATGCCCACCACCTCGTGCCCGAGTTGCTCCAGGCCGCTGCGCAGGTCGAAGGCGACGATGCGCTCGTCCTCGACGATCTGCACGCGCAAGGGTCGATCCAGCGAGGCCATCATGGCGCGGTTCCTTCCATGTCGACGAACAGCCGGGCCCGCGTGCCGGCGGCCCGTTCGATTTCCAGCGTGGCACGGCATTGCTCGGCCAGCAGGGGCAGCAGCTGCAGGCCCAGGCTGCGACCCTGGCCGGGCGTCTGCTCGGGCGGCAGGCCGATGCCGTCATCATGCACCTCCAGCAGGGCGCGTTCGCCGGCCAGGCGCTGCAGGCTGACGTGCACCCGTCCGGTCCGCCCGCCCGGGAAGGCATGCTTGAAGGCATTGGTGACCAGCTCGGTGACCAGCAGGCCGCAGGGAATGGCGCGCTGCGGGTCGATGCGCAGGCCCTGTTCGGGCACGTCCACCAGCAGCGCGATGCTGTTGCTCTCGCCCAGATAGGTGGAGCGCAGCAGCCCGCACAGGCGCTGCAGATAGGGGCCCAGCTCGAGCGCGCTGAGGTCGCCACGCTCGAACAGCATCTGGTGCATCAGCGCCATCGAGCGCACGCGGCTCTGGCTGTCGCGCAGCGCCTGCTGCACCGCCGGCTCGGCATTGCGGCCCTGCAGATTGAGCAGGCTGGTGATGACCTGGAGATTGTTCTTGACGCGGTGATGCACCTCGTTGAGCAGCACCGTCTTCTCGACCAGCGCGCGCTCGATCTGGGCCTGGGCGGCGCGGCGCTCGGTGACATCGCTGATGGTGGCCAGCACCTGCTGGCCGGCGCTCTCGGGCAGCGGGTTGAGGCCGATCTCCACCGCGAACTCGCTGCCATCGCGGCGCAGCGCATAGAGCTCCTGGCGCTTGGCCATGTAGCGCAGCGCCGGCTCGCGCATGTATTGCTTGAGGTGGGAGACATGCTGCTCGCGCTGGCGCTGCGGCACCAGCTGGTGCACCTCCATGCCCACCAGCTCGGCGCGCGCGTAGCCGAACAGCTGGGCCATGCTCTCGTTGGCGAGCTGGATCACGCCGCGCTGGTCCACCAGGCCCATGCCCACGGTGGCGCCCTCGAAGACGCGCCGGAAGCGGTCTTCGCTGGTCTGCAGCGCGGCCTCGCTGGCGCGCCGCGCCGAGATGTCGATGCCCGAGGGAATCAGATGCGTGATGCGGCCGCTGTCGTCGCGCAGCGGCGCGATCATGAAATCGATCTCCATGCGCGTGTCGCCGGCCATGCGCACCACCACGTCGCGGCGCAGGGTCTCGCCCTGGGCCGCGCGCGCCACCGCCCCGCGCAGCCATTCCTGGTTGGCCGCGTCGGCGCTCCACCAGGGCGTGTCCCACACATACAGGCCCCGCACCTGCTCCAGCGTCACCCCGCCGGCCTCCAGCGGCGCGCGGTTCGCCTCCAGCAGCACGCCATCGGGCGTCAGCACGCCCACGAACATGAAGAGGCTGTCCAGCACGCGGCGCAGCTGCTGGTCGCTTTCCAGCTTGATGCGCTCGGCGCGCCGCTCCAGCGAGCGGTTCAGGGCCTGCACCAGCACGCCGACGACGCGGCCCGCGCCATCCGCGATCGGCAGATAGCTGGCCAACCACTCTGAGAGTTCGCCCGGCAGGCTGGGCACCTCGGCCGCGACCTCGAAGTCGCGCAAGGCCTGGCCGGTGTTCAGCACCTCCTGCAGCAGCGGCTCCAGCGAGGCCGCCGCCGCGGGCAGCACCTCGCGCACCGTGCGGCCCAGATGCTGCTGCACGCTCACGCCATTGGCCTCGGCCAGCATGGTGTTGATGTGGCGATAGCGCAGCTCCTCATCAAGCACCGCCAGCCCGACCGGCAGCTCGCTTGCGAACAAGGCATGCAGCGAGGCGAGATGCAACTCGCCTTCGCGCGACTCAACAGCCATGGCGCCTCCCAGCAGCCCCCCGCTGCGCCGCAGTGGCAGGGTTCGGCTGATTTATATCAAGAACGGAGCATGGTGCCCAGGGCCGGCACTGCAGAAATAACTATGCCGACCACCGCCGCCCTTGCGGGACTTGGTGGTCGGCATAGCACTCCTCCCCTCGATCATCACGCTGAGGTCCAGGCAGCGCGTGATCTGGGTTGCAGTATCTCGACGCGGCCCGCCGGCGCCTATCCCTCTCTGGAGGGATGCAGGCGCTCAGGCAATCGCAAGGCGCGGACTTGTGCGCTGTGCGCGCAGCAGCTCCTGCATCATGCCCAGGTAATAGGCCAGCGGCGGGGTGCGCTTGCCGGGATGCTTGGCGAGATCGTCCCAGCGCCGCAGCTGCAGGGCCTCGCGCGCAAACGGCTGGGCCATGAAGAGCAGCTTCTCCTCGCCGCTCATTGGCCCGCCCTGCAGCCCGAGGCTGTGGCGCGAGGCCGGGGTCAGGTCTTGCGCATAGTGCGCATCCACGCTCACCAGATAACGCTTGGCTTGCACATGCAGGCGTATCGGCTCCAGCACGGCCGGGCCGAAGCCGGTGGCCAGCAGGGGTAGGGCGCGCAGCTCATGCTGATCGTCCCGCAGCGCCTCGCCGGGGGCTGCGTCCATCAGCTGGCCAAGGTCGTGCAGCAGCGCGGCCACCACCAGATGGTGGTCGGCATCGGCCCACTCGGCCAGCTGCGCGCATTGCAGGCCATGGGCCAGGGCGCTGACGGGCTCCTGGCGCTCGCCGCTGTAGCAAAGCCCTCCGCGGCGCAGGAACAGCGCTTCGATCTTGCAGATCAGGTCCATGACTCACCTCCTTGGCTGGCGGCAGTCTGGGCCGCGGCAATGACGCGGCTGTGACGCCAAGGGTCTCAGCGTTCAAAAGCAATGAACCTTGACCTCAAGCAAGCTGAACCACCACCCGGCCCTCGGCAAGCACACTGACGACATCGCAGAAACGCCGGACCCCACAGCATGCCAAGCCAACCAGGCCATCCAAGCGCCCGCCACCACGGCCTCACCATCTTCCTGCACTGGCTGCTGGCACTGGCCATCGTGGGTGCCTTCGGCATGGGGCTCTATATGAGCGACCTGCCGCTCTCGCCCACCCGCCTGAAGCTCTTCAACTGGCACAAATGGGCAGGCATGACGATTCTGGCGCTGTCGGCGCTGCGCCTGCTGTGGCGTCTGGCCAAGCGTGCGCCGGCCGATCTGGCCATGCCCGCCTGGCAGGCGCGCGCCGCCCACGCGGTGCATTTCCTGCTCTATCTGTGTTTCTTCGCCGTGCCGCTGTCGGGCTGGGCCTACAGCTCGGCCGCCGGCTTCCCCATCGTCTGGTTTGGCGTGCTGCCCCTGCCCGACTTCGTGCCGGTGGACAAGCTGCTGGCCGAGACCCTGAAGGAGCGGCACGAACAGCTGGCCTGGCTGCTGGCCCTGCTGGTGCTGGCCCATGTGGCCGGTGCCCTCAAGCATCACTGGATCGATCGCGACGGCCTGCTGCAGCGCATGCTGCCCGGCCGCCGCTAAACCCTCACGAACGAAGCCATCATGAAAACCATTTTTTCCACCACCCTGATCGCGCTCGCATCGGCCGCCCTGCTGGTGCAGGGCCCGGCCTGTGCCGCCACCGCCAAGCCCGCCGCCACCACCGCGGCAGCACCGCAATTGCTGGCGGCGCAAAGCGAGCTGGGCTTCACCAGCAAGCAGATGGGCGTGCCGGTGGACGGCCGCTTCAAGCACTTCGATGCCCAGCTGAGCTTCGACCCCAAGAAGCCCGAGGCCGGCAAGGTGAGCTTCAACATCGAGCTGGCCAGCGTCAGCCTGGGCGACCCCGCCTTCGACGGCGAACTCGCCAAGCCCGCCTGGTTCGACAGCAAGAAGCTGCCGCAGGCGAGCTTCCAGAGCAGCGCCATCAAGGCGCTGGGCGGCGGCCGCTTCGAGGTGGCCGGCAAGCTGAACATCAAGGGCCAGGCGCGCGACGTCGTGGTGCCGCTGAGCCTGGCCCAGGCCGGCGCCACCACCACCGCCAGCGGCGGCTTCGTGCTGAAACGCCTGGAATTCAAGATCGGCGACGGCGAATGGGCCGATACCTCGATGGTCGCCAACGATGTGCAAGTGAAGTTCAAGCTCGCCTTCAGCGGCGTTGCACCGCTGTGATTTTCTTCCGTTCGTTCAACCCTGCTCCAACCACCTCAGATATGAAAAAAGCTTTCCTGATCGCCGCCCTCGCCGCCCTCTCGGGCCTGGCCCAAGCCGAAACCGCCAGCTACGCGGTCGATCCCACCCACACCTTCGTGACCTACGAGATCCAGCATTTCGGCACCTCCACCAACCGCGGCCGTTTCGACAAGAAGGAAGGCTCGGTGCAGCTGGACCGCGCGGCCAAGACCGGCAAGGTCGAGATCAGCTTCGAGCTGGCCGGCATCAACACCGGCGTGGTGCCGATGGACAAGCACCTGCTGAGCGATGACTTCTTCGCCGCCGACAAGTTCCCCACCGCCAAGTTCGTGGGCGACAAGTTCGTCTTCAACGGCGACAAGGTGGCCGAGGTGGCGGGCCAGCTGACCCTGCGCGGCAAGACCAACCCGGTGACGCTGAAGACCAGCCACTTCAACTGCTACCAGAACCCCATGCTCAAGCGCGAGGTCTGCGGCGGCGACTTCGAGGCCACCATCGACCGCACCCAATGGGGCGTGGACTACGGCCTGGCCTGGGGCTTCCCCAAGAACGTGCGCCTGCTGATCCAGGTCGAGGCGGTGCGCCAGTAAACGGCTCGACCGGCACGGCACGGTCACATCCCGACACAAGACTTGCGTTCCGGAAGCCCGGGGCGCGGCGATGATGCCCGGCATTCCCCACTCATGGGGAGTGCCGGGCGCGCCGAAGCGCCCTAGCATGCGCCTCAATTCCGGGAGAGACCCTCAGTGCAGTCACAGCGTGCCGTCCAACTTGCCTTTGCCCTGGCGCTGCTGCTGGTGCTGGTGATCCAGGCCTTCTTCTGAAGCCTCGCCGCGGGCGCCGCACCGCCCGTCGGCGCGATCTGCACTTCATGCCGCCGCCCGGCCGGCGTATCGCCCGGGCTTAGGGCCGCCACGCGGCCTTGCGTACAGTGGGAACCATCGAACAAGGTCCCCGATGAACGCCGTCCCCCTCAATCCGACCCTGATGCAACGCTGGCAGAGCTTTTCCAAGGCCTGCGTGCGCGGCTTCCATGTCTATGCCAGCTGGCTGGTGAGCATCAGCTGGAAGCGCTTCATCGTGCTGTCCGTGCTGCTGCTGATCGGCACCAACATCCTGCAGGACCTGCCGCCCTTCACCTGGCGCGTCACCGAGCATGTGGACGGGCCCTCGATGCCCAAGCTCCCCAAGCTGCCCAAGCCCGCCAGCACCGCCAAGCTGCCGGCGGGCATGCATTACGAGGTCAAGATCGACAAGCATGGGGTGCGCATCGTGCCGGTGGCCAGCCCGGCCACGCCGGGCGCCTCCGGCGTCGAGCCCCAGCCCGGCGTCGAGATCAAGCTGCCCGAGAGCATCAGCAGCGAGGATGCCAAGGCCGCCATCGAGCAGGCCAAGGACGCGCTGGAGGAGCTGGCCCAGCAGGCCCGCGCCGCCCAGGAAGCCGCCGAAGAGGTGCGCGACGAGGCCCGCCAGGCGCTCGAGGAGGCCGGCGCCGTGGGCAGCCACACCCGCACCCGGGTGGTGCATCTGGGCGACTTCCTGGTCAACCTGGCCGTCTTCATCATCCTCGGCTCGGGCGTCATCAAGGTCACCTACAAGGGCCGCATCCAGGCCGAGGTGAAGGCCGCGCAGGCCGAGGAGACCGCCGAGGCCGAATCGCTCAAGCGCCAGGTGATCGAGGCGCGCATGGCCGCGATGCAGGCCCAGGTCGAGCCGCATTTCCTCTTCAACACCCTGGCCTCGATCGACCACCTGATCGAGACCGACCCGCCGCGCGCCTCGCAGATGCAGCGCAACCTGATCGCCCTGCTGCGCGCCTCCATGCCCACCATGCGCGAGGCCAATGCCGGCGGCGTGCGCGACCTGGGCCGCGAGATGAGCGTGATCAAGCCCTATCTGGAAATCCTCAAGGTGCGCATGGAAGAGCGCCTGCAGACCGAGATCGACGTGCCCGAGGGCCTGATGTCGGCCGAATTCCCGCCCATGATGATCCAGAGCCTGGTGGAGAACGCCATCAAGCATGGCCTGGAACCCAAGGCCGAGGGCGGCAGCCTCAAGGTCAAGGCCGAGATCGTGCACGGCAAGCTGGCCGTCACCGTGGCCGACACCGGCCTAGGCTTCGGCCGCGCCGCCACCGCCGGCACCGGCGTGGGCCTGGCCAATATCCGCGAACGCCTGATGCTGCTGTACGGCAGCAAGGGCGGCATCACCGTCACCGAGAACCAACCCTCGGGCACCGTCGTGACCATCACCGTGCCCTATCGCAGCCGTGAACAAGGAGCTTGAGCATGAGGACCGCTTTCAAGGTGATGCTGGCCTTCGGCCTGGTGATGATGTTGCTGGCCAGCCTGGCCGGCGTGGCCATCTGGCATGAGCTGGCCAGTTCCCCGGGTCTGCACATCACCATCAACGACGAGGAGCTGAGCGCGGCCGGCTTCGGCCTGGGCGACTTCCTCGGCCTGGTGCTGGGGCTGGGGATTGCCGGCGTGGTGGTGTTGCTGGTGGTGCCGGTGGTGCTGCTGTTCAGCATCGGCCTGCCCTTGCTGATCGTGGGCGGCGTGCTGGCTCTGCTGTGCCTGCTGTTCTCGGGCATCGGCGCGGTGCTGTTCTCGCCGCTGTTCCTGTTCGGCCTGCTGCTGTGGCTGATACTGCGTAAACCGAGAAAAATCGCCAAGGCGTGATTTAGCATCGCGCCATGAGCGAAACCACACTCTCCCCCGTGCGCGCCGTCCTGGCCGATGACGAACGACTGATGCGCGAGCAATTGCGCAGCCGGCTGACCGAGGTCTGGCCCGAGCTCGAGATCGTGGCCGAGGCCAAGAACGGCCTTGAAGCGGTGGAGCTGGTGCGCGAGCACCACCCCGACCTGGTGTTCCTGGACATCCGCATGCCCGGCCTCACCGGCGTGGATGCGGCGCGCCAGATCGCGCAACTGCCCGAGGACGACAGCTGGCTGGTGCCCGAGATCGTCTTCATCACCGCCTACGACCAGTACGCGGTGGAGGCCTTCGAGCAGGGCGTGGCCGACTATGTGCTCAAGCCCGCCGAGCGCGAGCGCCTGGTGCTGACCGTCGCGCGCATCAAGAAGCGGCTGGCGCAGCGCCACAACGGGGGCGGCGGCGAGAGTGCCGAGGCCGCGCCCGCGGAGACCGGCCAGGCCCAGCCGCTGCAGCAGCTGCTGCACCAGCTCTCGGCCAAGCTCAATCCGGGCGGCGCGCCCAAATACCTGCAGTGGATCCAGGCCACCGTGGGCCAGGCGATCCAGATGATCCCGGTGGAGGACGTGCTGTTCTTCATCAGCGACGAGAAGTACACGCGCGTGCAGACCGCCGGCGTCGAGGCGCTGATCCGCAAGCCCATCAAGGAACTGGTGGACGAGCTGGACCCCGCCCTGTTCTGGCAGATCCACCGCTCCACCCTGGTGAATGTGAAGGCCATCAACGGCATCACGCGCGACTTCCGCGGCCGCCAGCTGGTGGGCGTGAAGGGCCTCAGCGAAAAGCTCGAGGTCAGCCGCAGCTATACGCAGCTGTTCAAGGGCATGTAGCAGGCAAGATCTGGCACCGATGGGTGGCAACTTCCAAATTGGTCAGATCGTTGACAGCGGCCCTTCTAATTCCTTGATGGATGAATATCCATATCTGGCTAGAAGTGACATGACGAATGCGGGACCCACTGCATAGGTGAATGCCAGCCGCCCTTTCAGGTTCGCAACTTCAGGCATGGGCAGCTTCCCAACGCTCAGCCGATGCAGGGCAGCTCGAAGCTCACTTTTCGCATCGCGTCCGATGGATGCTTGCCCTTGATTTGAAAGCGTGAGCCGATTCATGAGCAAATCCCTCAAGCAAATTTTGGCTGCGTTGGCCGTCCTGGTGTTGGCCTACACCGGGGCATCAGTGCTCGTCACGATTACTCAGCTAGCGGGTGCGGCTGATCGAGTTCACTTTGGCGCTGGCCAGTATGTCTTCTGGTGCCTGCTCAGTCTGTTCGCCACTCTGGCGGCAACGCCAGCAGTTCTCTACTTTAGGCTGCCCAAGCCACTGACACCCCCAGTCAATCAGGACGAGCCGGCCTATGGCGACTATTTGCAGCTCGTGCTGCAATCGCTGCGTCGGAATCCACGACTAGACAGTCAGAATTTGAAGGGCACAAGCGATATTCCGGTGGCATTGGAAGTCCTTGGTTCGCTTGCGGACGAGACTGCATTGAAGGCTGCATCCGAGACCTTTGTTAGCACAGCACTGATGCAGAACGGAAGGCTTGATGGCCTGCTGGTCTTGGCTTCGCAGTTGCGCCTGGTGTGGCGGATCATGTCCATTTACCACCTGAGGCCGGCACCGCGCCAAGCGTTGTATGTCTATGCGAACGTTGGAGGAGCGTTGCTCGTGGCAACCAGCATCGAAGATGTGGATTTCGCCGAAATCACCTCACCCTTGCTTAGCGCCGTTGCGCCCTCGTTGGCAACCAGCGTGCCGGGGCTTGGCGGGCTTTCCCGCATGCTAGGCAACAGCTTGGCGAACGGCGCCGCCAATGCCTTTTTGACCCTGCGCGTGGCGATGCTCACGAAGCAATATTGCCAAGCCCTAGTTCGACCAGAGCCAAATTCCGTGCGAAAGAGTGCCACCTTGGACGCCTTTGCTCTGCTCGCAATTGTCAGCCGTGATAGTGGCGCTCGAGTAGTCAAAGCCATGCTCAAAGGTGCTGGCGGGATGCTCTCCAATGCGGCAAGCGTCACTGCTCAGGGGTTAGCAAAGACCATGGCTAGTGGGGCCAATGCCGCGGGAGATCAGGTCAGGAAAGTTGGCCAAACTGTCGGCCGCGTTGTCAATGCCTCAACAGAAGGCGCCCGCCACCTGGGCGGCAAGATGGCGCGCCTCGGCCGCAAGTCGGCTGAAGTAGATTCAGAACCGCCTGCCTCGCCCACGCAAGACTCCTAGTGCGCAATCTTTCCTTACTGCAATTGCGTGTGAATCGAGTCAATCGGACCTCAAGGCAATGATTAACGACGGTCATGTCCGATGAGCGCTTTTCGTGCAGCGACTTGGAATCTTGACGGCTACGGTTCTGGCGCCACTTCGCGCCTTCCGAGACAGCTTGAGGTTCTTGAATCCTTACGTGCTGATGTACTGGTTTTGACCGAAGTCCGAGACACGACTCGACTGCCTGGCATGAGCTTCTGGTGGTCAGATCAAGGACAACCCCCCTACGCGCCACGAGATCGTGCGGTCAGCATTGCATCGCGTTGGCGCGGACATAGCTTGAAGGTCAAGGACAGCCGCCTTTCCGTATGCGTTGCCCTCGAGGCGCCTGCGCCGTTAGGGGTTGTCATCGTCTATGGCACCGTCATTCCGTACGCCATGGACGGTGTTCGGCATCGGTTGGCGACGAAGTGGGAGCGGCATCGCAAGGCGGTCACTGATGTCCTTGACGACATGAATCAATTGAGAGCCAACCCTGCGTATCGCGATGCATCCGTGGTGCTGGCCGGCGACTTCAATACCAACCTAGATGGCAGCACGTGGTACGGCGAGCCAGAAGCGCGGGCTAGTCTGATTGATGGCCTCGTGCGTACAGGCCTTCGGTGCCACACCCTCGAGGACATCCGTGCTACCCGAGGATCCGATAGGGCGATCGTCGACCACGTGTGGTCCACCGCAAACCTGCTTCCCGTCGACTCCCTGCAAATTTGGTGTGACCGCAAGGAGCCGGGAAGGCTGTCTGATCACAACGGCGTCGCGATTCAGTTGGCTTCCCATAGCTAGGAGCCTTGAGCGCAAAGTCAATGACAACGATGTGCGTCGTTGCCCGTGGGACTGATGTTCATCGAGTGCCTGCGCGGGTAATCGATGCCGTCAGTTTTAGCTGCGCAACAGCCAAGCGCAGCCTGTCACGCGATCGTTGCGGATTCGTGGTGGACGACCTGGTCGCAGATGAACTGCTGTACTGCCAATCGCCACGCGCTGTCTTTGTTCCAGTCTGGTATCGGCGGATTCGTATGGATCTCGCTGTGCGGGTCCTGGGCGTTCGCAAGGTCAGGGTGGTTGCGCGGCATGTGGAGACATTGGAATGCCGTGCCGCTCAGCTCGTGGACGGCGCCATTCAGCTTCTCAGTTGGAATGACGGCCCAGACAGCCGTCTTCCCGGCCTTACGCTCGCCGACTGGCGAGTTGGCGCAGAACTCTCGCAGGGCTTGCAACTTCTCTTGCAGCGAGCCCTCTTGCTTAAGCAATTCAAGCCAATAGACAGACAGACCGTCGTCTGGTGGGCGGTCATCAGACCCTAGGTTGGGTCTAAAGGCGCCAGCTTGCGGCACGCCATTCGGCGCGGTAGAGCCCCCGCACAACCGGGCAATGTTGTTGCCGTTCGGAATCACTTAGTCGGTGATTAGTGCAA
The DNA here is from genome assembly GCF_030254645.1 of Paucibacter sediminis. Classification (NCBI taxonomy): domain Bacteria; kingdom Pseudomonadati; phylum Pseudomonadota; class Betaproteobacteria; order Burkholderiales; family Sphaerotilaceae; genus Roseateles; species Paucibacter sediminis. The sequence goes on along the minus strand of NZ_CP116346.1, from coordinate 2,097,129 downwards.
CCTTTTTTGCCTCGGGATGGTCGCTAAAGAAGCCAATGATGCTGGCTTGGCCCCAGGCTCTGGTCAGGTCATGGCCCTTCAAGTACGCGACAGCAAAGTCAATCGTGCTGCTCCCCTTGAACCGCATCACCAGGGATTGGGCTCCCCGCTTCCAGGTGGCGAGGACGATCCCATCTTCCTCCGCACTTAGCACCGGCGGAGGGAGTGTGAAATTCATCGCCAAGAAGTTGCTGGCGTCATTCCGGGACGCTTGGGCCAGGCTGGCACCGTAGTCGTCCTGAAAGAGCTCTTCCAGTTGCATCAGCCAATGCGCAGCGTCAGCGCGCCTCGTGGCTCTCAGTTGCGACGCTTCGTCAATGGTGCCGGTAGTCTTCTCGGCGGAGCTAAAGCAATCATCTTCTGACTGAACGCGGTCAACCAAGCTGCGCCCATGTCGGTCGGCGCTACCCGCTTTCCAACGCGGCTGCGCATCGAAATCCGACTTGACGTATGCATTTGTTGCAGTGCCAGCAACGTCGCCCATGCTTACCCCTGGCTAAATTATTCAGACACCAAGTGCCATTGCTCTTGGTGCATTTTCTCAGTCGTCAGTTCCTTAAAGGACTTCACTATCAACTGATGAGCGTCCTCAATCCACTGGTCCCGAGGCTTGACATTCGGGATCTCCCTTGCAACCAGTTCCATCTTAAGGACGTCCGAGTCGTCCGAAATACGCTTGGCCGTGTTTATGCGGACGGTCAACGAAGTCCCTGGGTCGATTTCAAAGAAGTAGTTGGAGCTGAACCGCTTCGGCGCTGGCAAGGCAGTCGTCCCAACGCCCCATTTGAAGCACTTCAGCACATTGTCAAACTCCCCAACCCCGGCGATCTTGGCTTCTTTGAGTGGAATGATGTTGATGTAGCTGAGCTCTAGCCGCGAATTTGACAGCGGCTGGCCGAGGGCCTTCTCAACATATCGGCTGAATAGGCCCGCTACCCGATCAAACTCAGCTTTGATAGCTGGGAAGCGCGGGTACTCCGCAGGACCTGTGTTGGTTTGACGCCAGTTGAAGTGAAGTCGGTCCTGTTGCAGTTGCACCAGGCGAGTCTCATCCGCCGACCGGAACCATACCCGAGGCAAGTACGCCCCAGTAGACGGGTCGATGGGAGGCTCAGACTGCTGGTCATCAACGATGGGTGGTGCGTGCGAAACCTTGGGATACGCGTCAGCCAACTCTTCCCAGAATCGGCCAAAGTGAGGCACGAGGAGGTCGGAGCGCGTCGAGAAGATCTGACCGAGAACGACTTCGTTAATCGGCGGCTTAGCAAAAGTGATGGCCATCTAGGGTTCACTATGTGTTTCGGGCGACTGTAACACCCTGGAATGAGCGCATGCCTTGAGCGCTTGCTAGGCCTTTCGGGGAAGTCGACTCCACCCTTAGAGCCTCACTTTGCCCAGCGCGGCGGGCCCCGAATTTCAGCCTAGGACCCTGTCGGAGGTTGCCGGGGCCATGCGAACCAGCTCTGAGCGGCTAACGGCGGGTGTGCGCTCCTGCACGCCCGCTAGCAATCCGTGCAGGGGGCGTTGTGAGTCTGCTCGGTATCCGCCCGAGCCTCGGCACATGGCATCAGCTTGGTCATGTTCTGCGTCGTGGCCCTGTCACCGCGCCTCGCAATGCTCGTGGTCGAACGGGGCGCAGCCAATCAACGCGTGCTACCAAGTCATGGGCTGATCTAGAGGCAGAAGTTCCCACAATTTTTCCAGCTGAAGGAAAAAAGCACCTGCCGTTTCCGGCAAGTGCTTGAGTCCATTCGAGAAATCTGGTGCGCCCGGTTGGGATCGAACCAACAACCCCTGCCTTCGGAGCGCTGGGCATTGCCCGCGGGGTCAGTCCTTGCCCAGGCTGCTGGCCAGCAGCCATTGCGCGACCCAGTAGCTGGTCAGTATCCACAGCGCGGCCAGCGGCACGGCGCCGGCAAACTTGTTGATGGCGATCAGGCTGTCGGAGAGCAGGAACAGCGTGCCGCCCCAGGCGGCATTGCGCGCCAGCGCCTCGCTCGCCTGCCCCAGGCTGCTGCGCCACCAGCTCCAGGCCTGCGCTGCCATGCTGGCCAGGCAGGCCACATAGACCAGCACCGGCAGGCGCAGCTCCGCGCCGATGCCGGGCCACAGGCGCAGCAGCACCGCGCCGGCAATGAGCGCGAACATCGCGAAGGGCCACCAGGGCCGCGCGAACCGCCCCTGGCTGGCGAAACCCAGGATGTAGCAGAGGTGGGCGATCAGAAAGCTCACCAGCCCCGGCAGGAAACCCTGCTCGGGCCACAGCAGGGCGATGTCGCCGCCCAGCGAGAACAGCAGGCCGGCGCGCAGCAGGCGCTGCATGCGCGGCTGCGCGGCGCCGCGCGGCCAGGCATACAGAATGATCAGCACGGTGGTGAGCGGCTTGGCCAGAAAGGCCATCTCGCGCGGCAGGCCCATGTCGCTGAGCGCCACGATGCTCAACAGGGCCGACACCAGGGTCAGCACCGGCAGGAGGAGCGGGAAGGGAAAAGGCATCGGCGGATTCTGCGGCGCAAGACCTGCCCCCTAACAGCGGGAAAGCCCTGTTCAACAAGCCCCTCCGGGACTAAGCTGCAGCGCTTTGGAGCCAAGGCTCTAAAAATCGCGCAGACGTGGGTTTCGTGCGACACAGCCCAGGCATACCCTCACGGCGCTGACATCCGGACTTTGCAGAATCAGACGCTTCCAACAAGAAGCAAGGAGACTCCGATGGCAATGACCTCAAGATCGCGGCGCCTGGCGCTGACGATGCTGACCCTCAGCCTCAGCGCGGGCCTGGCCCAGGCCGCTGGCTACCGCTTCGGCACGCAGAGCGCGGCCGCCGAAGGCACGGCCAACGCCAATGGTGCCGAGGGCGCCGACGCCAGCACCATCTTCGCCAACCCGGCCGCGCTGACGCGCCTGGGCAGCGGCTTGCATGTCTCCGGCGTGCTCGACTATGTGGCGCCCGACGTGCAGTTCACCGACGCCGGCTCCTTCATCTCGCTGCCCGGCTCGGGCCTGCAGGCCCGCCCCACCTCGCAGGCCGGCGCCACGCAGAACGCCGCCAGCGGCGTGTTCGTGCCGCATATGTATGCGGCCTACCGCGCCTCCGACACGCTGGTCTATGGCCTGGGCGTGTTCGTGCCCTCGGGCGCCAAGCTCACGTACGACCCGAGCTGGGGCGGACGCTACAACCTCAACAAGGTCGAGCTGAAGTCGCTCGCCTTCAACCCCAATGTGGCCTGGAAGCTGAACCCGCAGCTCTCGCTGGCCGGCGGCCTGAACATCGAGTACATGCAGGGTGACCTGGAGCGCGCCACGCCCTATGGCTCAGCCTACGCGGCCGGCCTGCTGGCCGCGGCTCAGCAGGCCGCCGCCGGCGGCGCCCCCGGCCTGGCCCTGCAACTGCAGCAGCAGGCCAACCAGGTGTTCGGCAACCCGGCCTTCGACGGCAACATCCATGTGCACGGCAAGGGCTGGGCGCTGGGCTTCAACCTCGCCCTGCTGTGGGAGCTGGATGCCAAGACCCGCTTCGGCCTGGCCTACCGCTCCAGCGTCTCGCACAAGCTCAAGGGCGATGCCGACTGGAGCCAGCCCGCCACGCTGCCGGCCCAGGTGCTGGCCGCCATCACCGGCAAGCCCGCGGATGGCCACAGCAAGCTGGACCACAACGATTCCGGCGCCAGCCTGAAGGTGAAGACGCCCGACTCGCTGTCCTTCCAGGCCTTCCACCAGCTGGACGAACGCCTGGCCGTGATGGCCGACGCCACCTGGTACAAGCAGTCGCGCCTGCAGGAGCTGCGCATCGAGTTCGACAGCACCGCCGCGCCCTCGATCACGCCCGAGAAGTGGAAGAACGCCTGGCGCGTCTCGCTGGGTGGCAGCTACCGCCTCAACCCCGAGCTGCTGCTGCGCGCCGGTGTCTCCTACGACCGCTCGCCGGTGGAAGGCGCGCTGCGCAGCCCGGCCCTGCCCGACTCCGACCGCACCTGGCTGGCCCTGGGCGCCAATCTGAAGCTGGCCCAGGCCACCACCGTGGACCTGGCGCTGGGCTTCGTGAAGCTGCGCGAGGCACCGATGCAAGCCACCGACGATGGTGGCGGCCAGACCCCTTGCAGCTGCGCCTATTCCACCGTGCGCGGCACCTACCGCAGCTCCGCCGCCACCGTCGGCGTGCAGCTCAACCACGGCTTCTGAGTAAGCCCGCGGCTCAACCATCGAACAAGGTCACACCATCATGGTCATGGACAGAAGAAATTTCCTGCGCGCGGGCGCCCTCATCACCGCCTCGTCGGCCCTGGGCGGCCTGGCCGGTTGCATGGGCGGTGGCAATAACGGCGCGGCAGTGATGCCGCTGCCGCCCACCTTCCCCGGCACCGACACCCCCATCCCCGCCACCCCGGCGGCCAGCGGCGCCTACAAGTTCCCGCAAAGCGTGGCCTCGGGCGACCCCAAGCCCGATGGCGCCCTGCTATGGGCGCGCGTGCTGCCCGCCAGTGCCGACGACATCGCCGTCAGCCCCGCGGCCGGCAACTTCCAGGTCAAGCTGCGCATCAGCAGCGCCAACCAGAGCGCGCTGCTGGGCAGCAACACCGCATTGGCCGGCAGCATGGACGCCGAGGCCGACGTGCCGGTCTACGCCCTGTATGACCACACGCTGCGCCACCGCATCAGCGGCCTCAAGCCGGCCACGGTCTACTACTACCAGTTCAGCGCCGGCGACACGCGCTCCAAGGTGGGCCGCTTCAAGACCGCGCCCGCCAATGACGCCGACATCGACAGCCTCAAGTTCGCCTACATGACCTGCCAGGACTGGAGCGTCAACCACTGGGCCGGCATGAGCGCGCTGGCGCAGGAGAACCTGGACTTCATCGTCCACCTGGGCGACTACATCTACGAGGCCGTGGGCGCCGATTACCAGCAGGGCGGCGTGGAGCCGGCGCACGGCGCGCTGATCCTGCCGCAGGGCACGCCGCTGCCCTCGGGCGGCCGCTATGCCACCGTGATCGATGACTACCGCTACCTCTACAAGCGCTACCGCAGCGATGCGCGCCTGCAGGCCCTGCACGAGCGCTTTGCCTTCGTGGCGATCTGGGACGACCACGAGTTCTCCGACGATTGCTGGCAGGACCGCGAGACCTACGACAACGGCAGCTACTCGGCCACCACCGGCGGCGACAACACCGCCCAGCCCTCGCGCCGCCGCGCCGCCAGCCAGGCCTGGTTCGAGTACATGCCGGCCGAGATCAGCTTCACGCTGGACCCCGGCTATGGCATCGGCAATATCCGCATCTACCGCGACCTGAAGTTCGGCAAGCTGATGCATCTGGTCATGACCGACCAGCGCCTCTACCGCGCCGACCACATGATCCCCGAGGCCGCGCTCAACCCGCTGACCGGCCAGCCGCTGGGCCAGATCGGCGCCCGCTACATGGTGCCCGAGACCTCGCTGTACGGCGTGGAGGCGCAGAAGATCGCCGCCGGCGCGGCCCTGCCCGATCCCTACAGCCTGGTGAGCGTGCTGGGCACGGCGCAGCGCCAATGGTGGATGGACACCATGAAGAACTCCACCGCCACCTGGAAGATCTGGGGCAACGAAACCTCGCTCCTGAAGATGAGCGTGGACGGCGCCAAGATCCCCAGTGCGCCGGCCGTCTTCAAGACGCGCTTCATCGTCAACGCCGACCAGTGGGACGGCTTCAACGCCGAGCGCAAGCTGCTGATGAACCACCTGGTGGCCAACAAGGTCAGCAATGTGGTGGCGGTGACGGGCGACATCCACGCCTTCTTCGCCGGCGTGGTCTGGGACGACTACAACGCCGCCAACCCCAAGCCCGCGATGGTGGACCTGGTGACGGCCGGCATCTCCAGCAACAGCTTCTTCAGCTATCTGCGCGGCGCCGCCGCCACGCCCGCCTTTGCGCCGGTGCAGCCGCTGGTGGAGATCAACGAGGCGGTGGCCGAGGGCATCGCGATCCAGATGCTGTCGGCCGCGATCGCGCTGGGCGCCGGTGTCACCGACCTCAGCAACACCGCCGCCATCCAGGCCGCGGTGATGGCCGCGGTGGGTGCGGGCCTGATCCCGCTGGCCGCGGTGCAGCCCACCCCGGGCCTGAGCACGGCGGTGATCAACACCCTGGACGAGACCCTGGCCGGCCAGATGGGCGGCATGATCGCCGGCACCATCGCCGGCCTGGCGGCGAGCTCACGCTCGGCCGCGGCGATGACGCTGTACGGCCTGATCGCCCAGAAGATTGCCGCCGCGCTGGGCGTGCCGGTGAGCTTCGTGCCCGCCAGCGAGGTCGTCAAGCGCCTCAACCCCTTCGCCAACAGCACCACCGGCGCCGCCCCCGCGGCCAACAACCCCTGGATCAACCACGCCGACACCGAGGCCCAGGGTTTTGCGGTGGTGAGCCTCAGCAAGACCGAGCTGCTGTGCGAGTTCCGCAAGGTGAATCGCCTCGCCGCCGGCAGCGCGCCGCTGACCCCGGTGGCCAGCGTCAAGCGCCTGAAGGTGCTGGCGGGCAAGGCTGAGGTGCTGCCCGGCTGATTCCGCCCAGGCTGCAGCCCAGCCGCCCAAAGCGCCGCTTGCTCGCAAGCGGCTCGCCGCAACGCCGCGCCGTGGAGACACTGCGCGGCGTTGCGCTTTCAGGCGCCATCAAATCAAACCGAGGACTCTTTACCCATGCTCAAGCTCACCGGCCTGACCCATGTCTACGCCAACGGCACCAAGGCGCTGGACAACGCCACGCTCGACATCCCCAAGGGCATGTTCGGCCTGCTGGGCCCCAACGGTGCCGGCAAGTCGACGCTGATGCGCTGCATCGCCACCCTGCAGACGCCCAGCGCCGGCAGCATCCAGTTCGGCGACATCGACGTGCTGAAAGCCCCGGAGCGCCTGCGCGCCACGCTGGGCTATCTGCCACAGGACTTCGGCGTCTACCCGCGCGTCTCGGCCTATGAGCTGCTGGACCATCTGGCGGTGCTGAAGGGCATCGCCCACGCCGGCGAGCGCCGCGACACGGTGGAGCCCTTGCTGGCTCAGGTCAACCTCTGGGATGTGCGCAAGAAGGCGGTGGCCGGCTATTCGGGCGGCATGCGCCAGCGCTTCGGCGTGGCCCAGGCGCTGATCGGCAAGCCCCAGCTCATCATCGTCGACGAGCCCACCGCCGGCCTCGACCCCGAGGAGCGCAACCGCTTCAACAACCTGCTGGCCGAGATCGGCGAGAGCGTGGTGGTGATCCTCTCCACCCATATCGTCGACGACGTGGCCGACCTCTGCCCGCGCATGGCGGTGATCAGCGCCGGCCGCATCGTGCAGACCGGTGCCCCGCAAGACCTGACCCTCACGCTCAAGGGCCGGGTCTGGCGCCGCACCATCGAGTCGAGCCAGCTGGCCGGCTACCAGCAGGACCTGACGGTGATCTCGAACCGCCTGCGCGGCGGCCAGACCGTCATCCATGTGCTGGCCGACCAGCTGCCGGCCGCCGGCTTCGAGCCGGTGGAGGGCGGGCTGGAGGATTTCTACTTCGCCACGCTGGCGCAATCGCGCCGCGCCACCGCGCCGCAAGCCTGAGGAGCGCGCGATGCTTGCCAAGATTGCCGCCTTCGAGGCGCGCTACCAGCTGCGCTCGCCGCTGTTCGCGGTGGCCTTTGTGCTGTTCTTCCTGCTGACCTTCGGCGCAGTGACGATCGACGAGATCCAGATCGGCGCCAAGGGCAATGTCAACGTCAACTCGCCCTACGCCATCCTGCAGACCCTGGGCACCATGAATCTGCTGGCGATCTTCGTCGTCACCGCCTTCGTCGCGAACGTGGTGATACGCGACGACGAGACCGGCTTCGCGCCGATCCTGCGCGCCACCCGCGTCAGCAAGTTCGACTACCTGCTGGGGCGCTTCCTGGGCGCGTTCGGCGTCGCCTTCCTGGTCTGCTGCGCGGTGCCGCTGGCGATGCTGGTCGGCTCGGCCATGCCGTGGCTGGACGCCGAGAAGGTCGGACCCCTGGTGCTCTCGCACTATGCCTGGGCGCTGCTGGTCTACACCCTGCCCACCCTGCTGGTGATGAGCGCCGGCTTCTTTGCCCTGGCCACCGCCACGCGCTCGATGATGTGGACCTATGTCGGCGTGGTCGCCTTCATGGTGCTCTTCATCACCAGCCGCGTGATGCTGGCCGACCCGGCGCTGGACACGCTCTCCTCGCTGGCCGACCCCTTCGGCGTGGGCGCGCTGAGCCGCGTCACCAAGTACTGGACCAGCGCCGATCGCAACAGCATGCTGCCCGCGCTGCAGGGCGTGCTGCTGTGGAACCGCCTGCTCTGGCTGGGCGTGGGCGCGGCGCTGTTTGCGCTCGCCTACGGCCTGTTCCGCTTCGAGGCCAAGGGCGCCAAATTGGCCAGCGCCGCCGGCAAGGCGGCCAGCGACCCGGCGCCCGCGCCCAAACCGCTCGCCAGCCCCAGCCAGGGCGGCCGCGCGAGCTGGCTGCAGTTCAAGGCGCTGACGCGCTTCGACATGGCCTTCGTGTTCCGCAGCCCGGCCTTCTTCGTGCTGCTGGCGCTGGGGGTGTTCAACGCCATCGGCGCGATCTCGCTCACCGGTGAGACGCGCGGCGTGGCCTATCTGCCGGTGACGCGCGCGGTGGTGGAGGGCCTGCTGGGCGGCTTCACCCTGATCCCCATCATCATCGCCGTCTATTACGCCGGCGAGCTGGTGTGGCGCGACCGCGAGCGCCGCATCCACGAGATCGTCGATGCCACCGCGGCGCCGAGCTGGGCCTTTCTGGCGCCCAAGGTGCTGGCCATCACGCTGGTGCTGCTGGCCACCCTGGTGGTGGGCGTGGCCACCGGCATGCTGTTCCAGCTCTATCACGGCTACACCCGCTTTGAGCCGGGCGCCTATCTGCTCTGGTTCCTGCTGCCCAGCCTGATCACCGCCTTCCTGCTGGGCGTGCTGGCGGTGTTCGTGCAGGCCCTGGTGCCGCACAAATTCGTCGGCTGGGCGCTGATGCTGGTCTACACGGTGCTGGGCACCACCATGGCCAATATGGGCTTCGAGCACAAGCTCTACAACTACGCCGACACCGCCAGCGTGCCGCTCTCCGACATGAATGGCATGGGCCATTTCTGGATCGGCCGGGCCTGGCACCAGGGCTACTGGCTGGCCTTCGCGGCGATGCTGCTGGTGCTCACCCACCTGCTGTGGCGCCGCGGCGCCGAGACCAGCCTGCGCCCGCGCCTGGCGCGCCTGCCGGCGCGGCTCAAGGGCACGCCGGGCGTCCTGCTCGCGCTCAGCACGCTCAGCTGGCTGGGCCTGGGCGGCTGGATCTACTTCAACACCAACATCCTCAACGAGTACCGCACCCAGCCGGCCGAGGAGCAGCGCCAGGCCGATGCCGAGCGCGCCCTGCTGCCCTTCGAGAACCTGCCCCAGCCCTCCATCACCCATGTGACGCTGAAGGTCGATCTCTACCCGCAGCAGATCCGCGCCATCGCCACGGGCAGCTACCAGCTGGAGAACCGCAGCGGCCAGGCCCTGAGCGCCGTGCATGTGCGCTTCGATCCGAATCTGAAGGTACGGCAACTGGAACTGGACGGCGCCACGCTGGACAAGGAATACCCGCGCTTCGGCTACCGCATCTACCGCCTGGCCACGCCGATGCAGCCGGGCGAGCGGCGCGCGCTGCGCTTCGAGTTCCTGCGCGAGGAGGCGGGCTTCGTCAACAGCCAGCCCTTCACCCGCATCGTCGCCAACGGCAGCTTCCTCGACAACTTCGAGCTCACCCCGGTGCTGGGCGTGAGCCGGCGCATCTTTCTGCAGGACCGCAGCAAGCGCCGCAAATACGGCCTGCCGGCCGAGCTGCGCGTGGCCAAGCTGGAAGACCAGGAGGCCAACGCCCACCACTACCTGCGCCACGACAGCGACTGGGTGACGGCCGACATCACCCTCAGCACCGATGCCGACCAGACCCCGCTGGCGCCGGGCTACACGGTCAGCGACACCATCACCAACGGCCGCCGCACCCTGGTCACCAAGGCCGAGGCGCCGATCCACAATTTCTTCTCGCTGCAATCGGCGCGCTACGCGATCCTGAAGGACCAATGGGTGGGCCGTGAGCCGGTGGAGCTGGCCGTCTACCACCATCCCGCGCATGCCAGCAATGCGCCGCGCATGCTGACGGCGATGCGCACCTCCCTGGAGCTGTTCAGCCAGTCCTTCTCCAACTACCAGTTCCGCCAGGCCCGCATCCTGGAGTTCCCGGCCTACCAGCGCTTTGCCCAGGCCTTTGCCAACACCATGCCCTACTCGGAGGCGATCGGCTTCATCCAGGACTTCAAGGAAGACAAGGCCGACGAAAACATCGATCTGGTCAGCTATGTGACCGCGCACGAGTTCGGCCACCAGTGGTGGGCGCACCAGGTGGTGGGCGCCGACAAGCAGGGCATGACCCTGCTGTCGGAATCCTTCGCCCAATACTCGGCCCTGCTGGTGATGGAGAAGCTCTACGGCCGCGAGCAGCTGCGCCGCTTCCTCAAGCTCGAGCTGGACCGCTATCTGCGCGAGCGCGGCGGCGAGACGGTGGAAGAGCTGCCGCTGGCGCGCGTGGAAAACCAGGGTTATGTGCATTACCGCAAGGGTGCGCTGGTGATGTACTGGCTCAAGGAGGTGCTGGGCGAGGAGGTGCTGAACCGCGCGCTGCAGAAGCTGCTGGCGCAGTACGCCTTCAAGGCCGCGCCCTACCCCGCCTCCAGCGACTTCCTGCGCCTGCTGCGCGCCGAGGCCGGCCCGCAGCATGAACAGCTGATCGCCGATCTGTTCGAGCACATCACGCTCTACGACCTGAAGGCCAATGACGCCAAGGCGCGCAAGCGCGCCGATGGCCGCTACGAGGTGACGTTCAGCGTCGAGGCCAAGAAGCTCTACGCCGATGGCAAGGGCAAGGAGACCGAGGCGCCGCTGGACGAGGCCTTCGAGATTGGCGTGTTCAGCGCCGAGCCCGGCAAGCCCGGCTTCAAGAAGAGCGCGGTGCTGCTGCTGGAGCGGCGCGCGCTGAAGTCCGGCAAGCAGCTGTTCAGCCTGGTGGTGGACCAGGAGCCCAAATGGGTGGGCGTGGATCCCTACAACATGCGCATCGACCGCAACTCGGACGACAACCTCAGCAAGGTGGCCTTGCAATAGCGCTTGCCTGCCCTGTCGAATGACATTAAAGTGATATCACCATTAAGGGAGATATCACATGCAAGTACGGCAGGAGATTCGTTCCGAGAAGGCGGCCAGCACGGCCAATGGGTATGCGGCCGTGCTGCTGGGTCTGCTGGGTATCGCCGGCGGCCTGGCGCTGCTGGCCAGCGGCGCCGAGGCCGGCACGCTGACCCGGATACTGGGCGGGCTGGCGCTGCTGATCGCCGCGGCGATCGCCCTCGCCGGGCTCTATATGCAGCAGCCCAACGAGGCGCGCATCCTCACCCTGTTCGGGCATTACAGCGGCACCGACCGCCAGGACGGCCTGCGCTGGGCGAACCCGCTGAAGCTCAAGCGCAAGCTCTCGCTGCGCGCGCGCAACCTGAACGCGCCCACGCTGAAGGTCAACGACAAGCGCGGCAACCCGGTGGAGATCAGCGCCGCGGTGGTCTGGCGCGTGCAGGACACCGCGCGCGCCATCTTCGAGGTGGACGATTTCGAGGCCTATGTGCGCATCCAGGCCGAGGCCGCGATCCGCCATCTGGCGGCCCAGTTCGCCTATGACGAAGGGGATGACCTGGATACCGGCGAAACCACCTTGCGCGCCGGCCAGGACGAGGTGGCCGCGGCCCTGGTGGCGCAGCTGCAGGAGCGCTTCGAGCAGGCCGGCGTGCGCGTGCTGGACGCCAAGATCACCCACCTCGCCTATGCACCCGAGATCGCCCAGGTGATGCTGCGCCGCCAGCAGGCCGACGCCATCATCAGCGCGCGCAAGAAGATCGTGCTGGGCGCGGTGAGCATGGTGGAGGAAGCGCTCAAGGGTCTGAGCGAGCGCGATATCGTGGTGCTGGACGACGAGCGCAAGGCGGCCATGGTGTCCAATCTGCTGGTGGTGCTGTGCTCCGACAAGGAGACTCAGCCCATCGTCAACACCGGCACGCTTTACAACTGATAGGCGCCTCGCCACCCATCCCGCATGGCCAGCCCCGACAAGAAGAGCTTTGCGCTGCGCCTCGATCCGGCGCTATGGGCCGAGATCGAGCGCCTGGCCGCCCAGGAGCTGCGTTCGGCGAACGCGCAGATCGAGTACCTGCTGCGCGACGCGCTGGCCAGGCGCGGCATCAAGCCGGCATCGCAGAGCATCCCGCGCGGGCGCCCGCCCGCAAGGCGCGAACCCGGAACGGATTAGTCTGTTCAGCCCTGCGGCCGCTCGCCGTACCAGGCCTGCCAGGGCTGCACCCGCACCAGCTCGCCCTGCGCATGGCGCCGCAGCAGCTCGTGCAGCTGCGCCGGATTGAGCGGGCGCGAGAGGCCGAAGCCCTGGAACTGGTCGCAACCCATCTGCACCAGGCAGTCGCGGTCGGCCTCCATCTCCACGCCCTCGGCCACCACCAGCATGTGCATCGAATGGGCGACGCGGATGATGGACTCCACCAGCATGCGGCCGTCCGGGCTGCCCGCCAGGCCGTTGACGAACAGCCGGTCGATCTTGAGCTTGCGGCAGCGCATGCGGCGCAGATAGGCCAGCGAGCTGTAGCCGGTGCCGAAGTCGTCGATCGCCAGCACATAACCCTGACTCTGCAGGGCCAGCACGATGGAGTCGGGCTTGTCCAGATCCTCGAACACCGAGGACTCGGTGAGCTCGAACTCGAGGCTGGCCGGCCCCAGGCCCAGCTCGCCGAGCAGGCCCAGAAAGCGCTCGCGCTGCTGGGCGCGCCGGCATTGGCGCGAGGACAGATTGATCGCCACCGGCGGGCAGTTCAGGCCGGCGGCGTGCATGGCGTCGAGATCGCGGCGCAGCACGCGCAACGCATGCAGGCCCAGCTCGACGATCAGGCCCGAGGCCTCGGCCACCGGGATGAACTCGGCCGGCGAGACCCAGCCGCGCTGCGCATGCTGCCAGCGCGACAGGCCCTCGAAGCTGAGCAGCCGGCCCTGGGCATCGAACAGTGGCTGATAGGCCAGCTCCAGCGTGCCCGCCTGCAAGGCCTCGCGCAGGTCCTGCTCCAGGCGCAGGCGCGCGCGCTCGCCCTCGCCGAACTCGGGCGAGTAGAGCTGATAGCCATCCTTGCCCTGGCGCTTGGCATGCACCATCGCGGCATCGGCGCATTGCATCGCCTCGGTGGCATTGCCGGCATCGCGCGGCACCAGGGCCAGCCCCACCGAGGCGCTGACGCGCAGCCAGTTGTCGCGGTCGCCCACCGGCTGCGGCAGCAGGGCGAGCACCTGGCCGGCCATGCGGCGCGCCTGCTCCTCGTCCACCGGCGCCTCCATCAGCATCGCGAACTCGTCGCTCGCCAGGCGCGCCACGGTATCGCCCGAGCGTGCCAGGCTGCGCAGGCGCTGCGCCACCGTCTGAAGCACCAGATCGCCGCAGGCATGGCCGTCGTTGTCGTTGATCTGCTTGAAGTTGTCGAGGTCGATCACCAGCAGGGCCAGGCCCTGCCCATGGCGCGGGCCGCGCTGCACCGCGCGCTCCAGCGCAAGCCGGAAGGCCTCGCGGTTGGGCAGGTCGGTGAGGGCGTCGTTGAGCGCCAGGTAGCGGGTGCGGCGCTGCGCCTCGCGCACATCGGCGCGCAGGCGGTGCGCGGCCAGCCAGGCCAGGCCCAGCGCCGCCACCAGCATGCCCGAGGCCACGCCGACGAAGCGCAGCAGGTCGATCCAGATGCCGTCGCGGCGCGCCTGCACCACCAGCCGCCCGACGCTGGTCTGGTTGGCCTGCACCGCCGCCACGACCTCCTGCTGACCCGCCATGCGTTCCAGCCAGCCGCGCTCCAGCCGCACGCGCTGATAGCCGCTCAGCGTGCTGCCATCGGGGCGGAACAGCACCGCGGTGACGACCTCGGGCGCATCGTCGAAGGCGCTCAGGATCTCGGCCGCGTCGTCGCGGTTGTCGAACACCATGGCGGCCGAGGCGGTGCGCGCCACCAGATTGACCTGGGTCTGCAGATCCTCCTGGAAGCGTTCGGCCAGGGCCAGGTATTGCGCCAGCGTGAGCAGCAGGGCAAAGGTCAGCAGCGCGCCGATCGCCAGCATGGCATCGCGCTGGCGGTAGAAGAACTGCTGCAGGTCGAGGTTTTTGATCATCGTCAGGTTCAGGCCTTGCGCACATAGCGGGCCAGCCGCAGCAGCTTGGTGCTGATCTCCAGGCCGGCGCGGCGCGCCGACTCCAGGCCGATGTCGAAGACCACGCGGCCGTCCTCGATCTGCAGGCTCAGCATCGCGCCCAGGCTCAGCATGGCCGGCGCCTCGGTGACCAGCAGCACCGGTTTGTCGGCCACCGCGGCGCGCGGCGCATCGAAGCCCGCACCCACCAGCGCGACATGGCAGCCGCCCAGCTGCTCGCCGCGCACGCGCCGCAGCTCCAGCGCATGGCCGTTGACGCGGCGGCCGGCCAGGCCCTCCAGCGCGGTGGCCAGCGGCCCCTCATCCGCCAGGCACAGCTGCAAGGCCTGGCCCTGCGGCAGGGCAGTGCCGGGCCATTCCACGAACAGCAGGCTGCGGAACACGATCTGCGCCTTCAGCTCCTCGGGCGGCAGGGGCTGGGCGCTGGCCGCCGCCATCGCCAGCAGCTGCGCGCACAGCAGCGCCCATCCGCGCGGCGGCCGGCGGGGGGTGAGGCGCGGTGCGGACAAGCCCATGGTTCAGAAGCGGATCTGCCAGTCCAGATGCAGGGAGCGCCGCGGCCGCGGCAGGCGCGTGGACAGCGTGTCGGGCGGCGCGGGGTCGTAGTTGGCGCGATCGGTGGCGTTGAGCACCCGCAGGGCCAGGTCTTGCCCCCGCCAGCCGGTGTAGCGCAGCACCGCGTTGAGGCTGTACAGCGCCGGCACCTCGCTGCGGCCGAGGCGCTTGTCCATCGCCAGCCACTCGGTCGCGAGCGTCCAGTCGGGCCGCAGCGGGGCGATCAGATGCCCCTTGAAGAGCCAGCGCGGCGAGTTGCTGAGGCGCTCGCCGCGGTTGCGCGCGTCCGCCAGCGAGAGATTGGCGCGCCACTGCCAGCCCGAGGCACGCCGCTGCTCCAGGCCCAGGTCCAGGCCCTGGGTGCGCACGCGCGAGAGGTTCTCGTAGCGCGACAGGCCCTCGTCGCCCTGCAGCGGCACGAACTCGATCATGTCGCGCATGCGCGTGACATAGGCATTCAGGCTGAAGGCCAGGTCGGCGCCCAGCGCACGCTCCCAGGCCAGCTCCAGCGTGCCGAGCTTTTCCGGCGCCAGGCCGGGGTGGGCCAGCTGGGACACATCGTCGGCATAGAAGCGCTCGGCCAGGTTGGCGGGCCGGAAGGCGCGCCCGGCCATCAGCTTGATGGACTCGTCCTGGCGCGGCCGGTAGACCAGGGCCAGGCGCGGCGACCATTGCGCCGTGCGGTCCTGCACGCGGTCCAAGCGCAGCCCGGTGGTGAGCTGCCACTGCTCGGAGAGATGCCAGGAATCCTGCGCGAACAGGCCCAGGCTGCGCAGCGGCTCGTCGCTGTCCAGCAGCAGGCGGTAGGGCTGCTCGTCGAAATTGCGCTGCACGCCATGGCGCAGCAGGCGCGCATCGACGCCCAGTGCCAGCTCATGGTTGAGCCAGCCGCGCCATTGCGTGCGCGCCTCCAGGCCCAGCCAGCGCGCCACCGCCTCGTCGCGGTTGATGAGCAGCGGCGCGTCGTCGGTCTCGCCGGCATAGACATAGCGGCCATGGAAACCGCTGCGCGCCAGCGAGAGGCGCAGGCTGCGGCGCCAATCGCTCACCCAGGCACCGTCGTAGGCGATCTCGCCATACAGGTACTGGTCGCGGTAGTCGGTGCCCGGCGCGCCCGGCAGGGTGCCATAGGGCGCCACCGCGATGGACTTGCTGCGCACCATGCTAGCGGCCGAGACGCGCCAGGCGCCCAGCCGGTATTTCAGGAAGGCGCTGCTGTAGGACAGGCCGTCCAGGCCGCCCAAGCTGCCGGCGGGCAGGCCCAGCTCGGGCAGCTCCAGGGTCTCGCCACGCGCATGCTGCAGGTTCAGGCCCACGAAAAGGTCGCCCCCGCCCAGCTCGGCACTGCCGTACTGCAGCATGGCGCGGCGCTCGCCAAAGCTGCCCAGCGAGCCCTTCAGCGTCCAGCCCGGCGCATCGGCGCCATCCAGGGTGACGAGGTTGACCACGCCGAACAGCGCATTGCCGCCGTACACCGAGGAGCCCGGGCCATGCACCAGCTCCACGCGCTTGACCCAGTCGGCCACCAGGGGGAACTCGAACTCGGGCAGGGCCTGGTCGTAGAGCGCATCGTTGACGCGAAAGCCGTCGATCGCCACCAGCAGGCGCGCGTTGTAATCGCCCGGCCGGTTGAAGCCGCGCACGCCCACGCTGGAGTACTGCCGCGTGCTGCTCAGATAGATGCCGGGCAGGCGCTCCAGCATGTCGGCCACCGTGACATGGCCCAGCTGCGCCGCCTCCTGGCGCCCGAACACGCTCACCGCGGCCGGCGCATCGAGCAGGCTCTGGGCAAATCGCGAGGGTCCGAGCACCTCTTGGCGTAACAGGCTTTCGAGTGCGGCTTCGTCGTCCGCCGCGGCCTGGGCAGTGTTCGCCAGCAAGGCCAGCGATCCCAAACGCAGCAGCCCCAGGAGAGCATGTCTCATTGATTTTTTGGGCCTCAGCGGACCCTTGGCAGCTGAGCAACTACTCTACGGCCTGCGCTACGGAATGTCACACGCGAAGCGTGCTCAGCCGCGATTTTGTTCCTGCTGCGCCGCATTGCTGGCGGCGCCCTTGGCGGCAAAAGATTCACGTAAGCGTTTTAGTTTCTCGCGCGGGTCTTCCTTGATGCCGCTTTCGTGCAGCTTCATCTCGGCGATGAAACGGCTGGGGATGCCCATCACCAGCTCGCGCGCCTTCTTGCGCCGGCGCAGCGTGCTCACCGCCAGCGTGGTGCGCGCGCGGGTGATGCCCACATACATCAGGCGGCGTTCTTCCTCGAGGCGCTGCGCGGTCATCTCCTCCTCGTCGGCCTTGAAGGGCAAGAGCCCCTCGTTGACGCCGGCCAGGAACACATGCGGCCATTCCAGGCCCTTGGACGCATGCAGGGTGGTGAGCACGACCTGGTCCTGCTCGTCGCCGCGCTCGGCCAGCGAGAGGATCACGCTGATGGTCTGCGCCACCTGCAGCACGGTCTGCTTGGGCTCTTCGAAGCTGCTGCCGCCGTCCTGGGTGATGTGGCCGCCGCAGCGCTTGGCCACCCAGTCGACGAAGTCCAGCACATTGTTCCAGCGCGCCGCCGCGGCCTTCTCGTTCTCTTCGTTGTCGTAGAGATGCTGCTCGTAGCCGATGTCCTTGAGCCACTCCATGAAGAGCGCCTTGGCGTCCTCGCCGCCCTCGGTGTGGCGCGCCTTGTACTCGAGGTCGTTGATGTAGCGGCCGAACTCGTGCAGCGAGCCGATCGCCTTCTTGCTCAGCACGGTGATGAGCGAGTCGGAGAACAGCGCCTCGTACATGCTGACCTTCCACTTGCCGGCGAACTGGCTCAGCGAGCCCAGCGTCTGGTGGCCGATGCCGCGCTTGGGCGTGGTGATGGCGCGCAGGAAGGCGGGGTCGTCGTCCTGGTTCACGAGCAGGCGCAGCCAGGCGCACAGGTCCTTGATCTCGCTCTTGTCGAAGAAGCTCTGGCCGCCGCTGACCTTGTAGGGGATCTCGGCGCGGCGCAGCGCCTGCTCGAAGATGCGCGCCTGGTGGTTGGCGCGGTAGAGGATGGCGAAGTCGGCGAACTTGACCGCCGCGCCCAGATTGGCGCGGATCGCCTGGATGCGCGCCACCGCGCGCTCGGCCTCATGCTCCTCGCCATCGGCCTCCAGCAGCGCCACCGGCTCGCCGTCGCCGAACTCGCTCCAGAGCTTCTTCTCGAACAGCTTGGGGTTGACGGCGATGACGTTGTTGGCGGCGCGCAGGATGTTGCCGGTGGAGCGGTAGTTCTGCTCCAGCGGGATCACCTTGAGCTGCGGGAAGTCCAGCGGCAGGCGCTTCAGGTTCTCGATGGTGGCGCCGCGCCAGCCGTAGATGCTCTGGTCGTCGTCGCCCACCGCGGTAAACATGGCACGCTCGCCCACCAGCTGCTTGAGCAGGTCGTACTGCACCGCGTTGGTGTCCTGGTACTCGTCCACCAGCACATAGCGCAGCTGATCCTGCCACTTGCCGCGCGCCTCGGCGTCCTCGCTGAGCAGCTTGAGCGGCAGGCTGATGAGGTCGTCGAAGTCCACCGCCTGGTAGGCCGCCAGGCGCTCCTGGTAGCGGCCCATCACCACCGCGGCGACGCGCTCGTTCTCGTCCTTGGCGGCCTTCATCGCCTGCTCCGCGTTCAGGCCCATGTTCTTCCACAGCGAGATGGTCCATTGCCAGGAACGCGCCTTGTTGGCGTCGGTGGTGCCGCCGGCATCGCGCAGCACGCCCAGCACATCGTCGCTGTCGAGGATGGAGAACTGCTCCTTCAGGCCCACCCGCGTGCCCTCGGCGCGCAACAGCCGCACGCCCAGGCTGTGGAAGGTGGAGATCGCCAGGTCCTTGGCGGCGCGTGCGCCCACCAGCTGCTTGGCGCGCTCGCGCATTTCCTGCGCCGCCTTGTTGGTGAAGGTGATGGCGGCGATGTTCTTGGCCTGGTAGCCGGCCTGCAGCAGGCGCGCGATCTTGGTGGTGATGACGCGCGTCTTGCCCGAACCGGCGCCGGCCACCACCAGGCAGGGGCCGTGCAGATGGTGCACCGCCTCGAGCTGGGCGGGATTGAGGGTTTCGGCCATGGCGGGAACGGGAAAGGGAAATCTAGGCGGTGCGCGGGCCGCGCATCATATCGGGCGGGGCTTGCAGCCTGCCCGCGGCCCCTATGATGCGCCGACTCTGCCCGCCAGCGAGAAGCTCATGCACGATCCCAGCCGCCGCCGCTATCTTGCCGCCGCTCTTGCCGCCGGCAGCGCACCGCTGGTCATCCGCCATGCCGGCGCGGCCGAGGCCGGGCAGCGCTTTGCGCTCGGCATCGCCTCCGGCTGCCCGCGCCCGGAGCGGCTGGTGCTGTGGACGCGGCTGATGGGCGAGGATCTGCCGGCCAGCGTGCCGGTGCAATGGGAGCTGGCCGAGGACGAGGCCTTCGCCCGCATCGCCGCGCGCGGCAGCGAGACCGCCCTGGCGGAGGATGCGCACAGCGTGCATGCCGAACCGCAGGGGCTCAAGCCCGACCGCTGGTATTGGTATCGCTTCAGCGCGCTGGGCACGCGCAGCCCGGTGGGGCGCACGCGCACCGCGCCGGCGGCCGATGCGGCGGTGGCCTCGCTGCGTTTCGCGATCGCCTCCTGCCAGCGCTGGGACCATGGCGCATACGCCGCCTGGCGCGACATGGCCGGGCAGGAGCTGGACCTGGTGCTGTTCCTGGGCGACTACATCTACGAATACGCCAGCCCGCTCACCAGCAATGCGCCGCGCCGCCATGCCGGCGGGCCCTGCCGCACGCTGGCCGATTACCGCGCCCGCTACGCCCAGTACAAGTCCGACCCGGCGCTGCAGGCCATGCATGCGCGCGCGCCCTGGATGCTGACCTGGGACGACCACGAGATCGAGAACGACTATGCCGCCGGCCAGTCGCAGACCCTGGACCCCGGCTTCACGCGGCGCCGTGCCGACGCCACCAAGGCCTACTGGGAACACCAGCCCTTCCCCAAGGCGCTGCGGCCGCAGGACACCGAGCTGCGCATCGTCGACCAGCTCGACTGGGGCCGGCTGGCGCGCCTCATCACCCTGGACGATCGGCAGTGGCGCGACCCGCAGGCCTGCCCCAAGCCCGGCCGTGGCGGCTCCAACACAGTGGCGCTGGCGGATTGCCCGAGCTTGCTGGCCCCCGGCCGCACGCTGCTGGGCGCCGCCCAGGAGCAATGGCTGGCGCGCAGCTGGGACGCCGAGCGCCCCTGGAACCTGCTGGGCCAGCAAACCCTGATGACGCGCATGAACTGGGGCACGGCGGCCAAGCCGAGCTACTGGACCGATGGCTGGGACGGCTATCCCGCCGCGCGCCAGCGCCTGCTGCAGGGCATGCTGGCGGCCGGGGCGCGCAACCCGGTGGTGCTGGGCGGCGACGTGCACGCCAACTACGTGGCCGATCTGAAGCTGGATTTCGACAATCCCAAGGCGCCGGTGCTGGCCAGCGAGTTCTGCGGCACCTCGATCAGCAGCCAGGGCCTGCTCAACGAGCGCGTGCAGCGGGCGCTGGCGCAGAACCCGCATATCCGGCTCGGTCGCAGCGACGAGCGCGGCTACATGCTGTTCCAGCTCACGCCCGGGCGCCTCGAGGCCGAGCTGCGCAGCGTGCTGCAGCCCTGGGACGCGGCCAGCGAGATGCGCGTGCAGGCGCGCTTTGCGGTGGAGGCCGGCAGGCCCGGCGCGCAGGAGGCCTGAGCGCTCAGTCGTGCGACGGCTGTGCCGCCGAGGCCGGCAAGGCGCTCAGCAGGCGGGGCTGCGCGCGCTCCTGCAGATCGCGCCAGACCTCGGCGCTGGCGCTGGAGGCGGGCGGCGGCAGCTCGGGCTTGGCACGCCGATGCTGATAGGCCAGCCAGGCCAGCGAGGCGCACAGGCTGATCGCCGCCAGCACCACCAGCCACCGGGTCCAGGGCCGCGGCCTGCGCCGCCGGCTCGGCGCGCTGGGCATGGGCTCGGCCTCGGGCAGCAGGGTGGGCACGGGCGTGTGGGCCAGCGCGGAATGGCTCTCGCCGGCCATCCAGGCCTGGATGTCGCGGGCCAGTGCCTGCGGCGATGCGTGGCGCTGCGCCAGCGACTCGGCCACCGCCTTGTGCAGGAGCGCATCCAGGCTGTAGCGCTGCGCACCGGTGAGCGACAGCCAGGTGGCGAGCGAGCGCACCGGGGCGTTCTGCGTTTCCTGCTTGGGCAGGCGGCCGTTCACCAGCAGGCACAGCAGCATGCCCACCGCAAAGGCCTCGCTGGCATCGCTGGGCGGCAGGCCAGCGGCCAGCTCGGGCGCCACGAAGGGCCGGGCCGCGCTGCAGAAAGGCGCGTCCAGGTTGTCGGCGGCATCGAACTGCGACACCAGGCCCTGGCCCATCAGATAGAGATGCTGGGCCGGCGTGAGCCACAACATGCTGGGATCGAGCTCGCGCAGCACCATGCCCTGCTGATGCGCGCTCTCGAGCAGCTCGCACAGCTCCAGCACCAGTTGCAGGCGCTTGTTGAGCGGCAGGTCCATGGCCGCGGGCAGCAGGGGCTGGCCCTCGACCCAGGCGAGCACCAGATAGGGCAGGCCGGCCGGGGTGAGGCCGCTGTCCAGCGTGGCGATCAGGCCGGGCCGGCCGAACTCGCCGCCGTCGGCCTGGCCATCGGCGAAGCGCAGCAGCACGGCCTTGGCATCGTCGGCATGGTGGAACACCAGCACCGCCGCATGATCATCGATCGCCAGCGCATGCTCGGCCTTGTACCAATGGCCCGAGGCGCAGGCCTGCAGGGGCTGGACGATGCGCCAGACGCCCAGGCGCTCGCCCTCCGGCAGCAAGGGCACGGCGGCCGGTGCCGATGGGCTGACGGGGTCGGGGTCGCTGAGGTAGTCGTCGCTCATGGTGAACCCCGCATATTAGCCGCCCGGGCTGGCTGGCCGGTCCCCGCTTTCAGCTTCCCTCAAGGCGCGCTTACGATACTCGCCAGCCATGCAAGCCATCCTCGCCGTCACCCTGCCCTTCTTCGCCCTGGTGCTGTGCGGCTATCTGGCGGCGCAGCGCGGCGTGCTGGCGGAATCGGCCATCCCCGGCCTGAATGGCTTCGTGCTGTTCTTCGCCCTGCCCTGCATGCTGTTCCGCTTCGGCCAGAGTACGCCGCTGCTGGAGCTGCTGAACCCGGTGGTGCTGGGCATCTACCTGCTCGTGGCGCTGGCCGTGGTGGGCATCACCATCGCGGTGAGCCTCTCGGAGGCGGTGCATCTGAAGGACGCCGCCTTCGGCGCCCTGGTGGCGGCCTTTCCCAACACCGGCTTCATGGGCGTGCCCCTGCTGGTGGCCCTGCTCGGGCAGGCCGCCGCGGGGCCGGTGATCTGCACCATCCTGGCGGACCTGTTCGTCACCAGCTCGCTGTGCATTGCGCTGGCGCGCGCACACGATGCCAATGGCGCCGATGCCCTGCGCATGGCGCTGCGCGGCGCGCTCTCCAACCCGCTGCCCTGGTCGATCGCGCTGGGCGCCGGCTGCACCCTGCTGGGGCTGCAACTGCCGGGTCCGCTGAACTCGGTGATCAAGATGCTGGCCGATGCGGCCACGCCGGTGGCGCTGTTCACGATCGGCGCGGTGCTGTGGCGCGCCGGCCAGCATGCGCACCGCCGCACCCCCTGGCAGCGCTTCCTGCCGGTGGCCCTGATCAAGCTGCTGCTGCACCCGGCGCTGGTGTTCGCGCTGGGCCTGGTGGCGCGCCGGCTGGGCGCCCCGCTGTCGGATTTCCAGCTGACCGTGCTGACCCTGGCGGCGGCCCTGCCCAGTGCCAGCAATGTCTCGCTGCTGGCCGAACGCTATGGCGCCGACAACGGCCGCGTGGCGCGCATCATCCTGGCCTCCACCGCGCTGGCCTTCCTCAGCTTCACCACCCTGGCCTGGCTGCTCGGGGCGCAGCCGCGCTGAGGCACACTGCTGGCCATGCTGATGCTTGCCCGCTCCCTGCTGCTCGCCGCCGCCGCGCTCCTGCCCACCATCGGCCTGGCGGCGCCGGTGCACACCGGCTACCAACAGCCCTCGCCCGCGGTGCGCGAGCTGCTGGACGCCGCGCCGCTGCCGCGCTATCTGATTTCGCCCGACAAGCAACACCTGGCCCTGCTCGAGCAGCGCCGTTACAGCAGCCTGGAAGAGCTGGCCCGCCCCACCCTGAAGCTGGCCGGCCTGCGCTTCGACGCCGCCACCGGCGTGCCCGCCGGCACGCCGCAGATCCAGCGCCTGCGCCTGCGCGCGCTGCTCAATCCCGAGGCGCCGGAGCGCAACGTCGAGCTGCCCGCGGGCGGCCTCATCCACAGCTTCAGCTGGGCGCCGGACGGCCAGCGCTTCCTGATCGAACGGCGCAGCGACGCCGGCAACGAGCTCTGGGTGGGCGAGACCGCCAGCGGCCGGCTGCGCCAGGTGCCGGGCCTGCGCCCCAGCGAGGTGCTGGCGCCGGGCGAACTGGCCTGGCTGAACGCGCATGAGCTGGTGCTCGCCACCATCCCCGACCGCCGCGGCGCCGCGCCAGCCGCCCCGCGCGTGCCGAACGCACCGGTGGTGCAGGAGAGCCTGGGCCGCGCCTCGCCCGAGCGCAGCTATGCCGACCTGCTGAAGTCCCCGCATGACGAGGCCTTGTTCGAATTCCACGCCCGCGCCACGCTCACCTGGGTGGACCTGCACAGCCTGCAGAGCCGCGATCTGCCGGCCACCGCGATGTTCACCAGCATCAGCAGCGTGGGCGAGGGCCAGTACCTGCTGACCGAGCGCATCACCCGCCCCTTCAGCTACACCCTCACCTACGACGACTTCCCCACCGTGGTGGAGCTGCGCGGCCGCGACGGCAAGCTCTTGCGCGAGATCGCCAAGGTGCCGATGCGCAACGGCATCGCCATCGACGCGGTGCAGGCCGGGCCGCGCGTGTTCTATGCCTCGCCCAACAAGGACGCGGCGATCTACTGGGTGGAAGCGCTGGACGGCGGCAACCCGAATGCGCGCGTGGCCTTCCGCGACCGCGTGATGCGCCTGGACCCGCCCTTCACCGGCGAAGCCATGGAGGTGCAGCGCATGCCGCACCGCTTCACCCGGCTGCGCTTTCTGGACGATGGCCAGCATGCCCTCCTGACCGAGGAGGACCGCCAGCGCGCCTGGACCCGCACCTATCTGCTGCCCCTGCGCGGTACGCAGAGCCGGCCGCTGTTCGAGCACTCGGTGCGCGAGCGCTACCGCCATCCCGGCACGCCGCTGATGCGCACCCTGCCGAACGGCCACCAGGTGGTGCAGACCCTGGGCGGCGACAACATCCTGCTGCAGGGCCAGGGCGCCACGCCGCGCGGCGACCGCCCCTTCCTGGACCGCTATTCGCTGCGCGATGGCGGCGTGCAGCGCCTGTTCCAGTCGGCCGACGCGCCCTACGAGCAGCCGCTGCTGCTGCTCGACCCGCAGCACCTGGTGACGCTGCGCGAAAGCCCCAGCGAGCCGCCCAACCTCTGGCTGCGCGAACTCAATGCCAGCGGCTATGGCGCGGCCCAGGCGCTCACCCGCAGCAAGGACCCGACGCCGCAACTGCGCAAGGTGAAACGCGAGCTGGTGAGCTTCAAGCGCGCCGACGGCGTGGAGCTCTCCTTCTGGATGTACCTGCCGCCCGACTACAAGGAAGGTGAGCGCCGCCCCACCCTGGTGTGGGCCTACCCGCTGGAATTCAGCGACGCCGCCATCGCCGGCCAGGTGAGCGGCTCGGCGAACCGCTACCTCAGCGTGGCCGGCAGCAGCCCGCTGCTGCTGGTGCTGGACGGCTTTGTGGTGCTGCAGGACGCCACCATGCCTATCGTCGGCGATCTGAAGACCGTCAACGACGGCTTCCTCGAGCAGATCACCATGAACGCCCGCGCCATCATCGACAAGGCCGAGGAGCTGGGCGTCTCCGACCCCAAGCGCATGGCGGTGGGCGGCAACAGCTACGGCGCCTTCATGGCCGCCAATCTGCTCGCCCACACCGATCTCTTCAAGGCCGGCATCGCGCGCAGCGGCGCCTACAACCGCACCCTCACGCCCTTCGGTTTCCAGAGCGAGCGGCGTTCGCTGTGGGAGGCCAAGGAGCTGTACCTGAAGCTCTCGCCCTTCATGTATGCGCCGCAGATCAAGGAGCCGCTGCTCTTGATCCACGGCGAGGCCGACAACAACGTCGGCACCCAGCCGATGCAGAGCGAGCGCCTCTACCTGGCGCTGGCCGGCACCGGCGGCACGGTGCGCTACGTACTGCTGCCCGGCGAGGCGCATGGCTACAGCGCACGCGAGTCGGTGGGCCATGTGCAGTGGGAGATGAGCCAGTGGCTCAAGACCTATCTGGGTGACCCGCGCGCGCCCTGATCAGATCGCCAAGGGATCGACGTCCACGGCCCAGCGCAGCAGGCCCTTGTGCTCGCGCTTGAGCGCGTGCAGCTCGGGCATCCATTGCCACAGCAGGCGCTGCAACGCGCCGCGCGTGGGCGATTCCACCAGCATCTGCAGGCGCTCCACATTCGCCACCCGCGCCACGCTCATGGGCACGGGCGGGTAGACCAGCACGGTCTGCGCGTCGGGCAGCGTGCCGGCATGGCGCGCCGCGGCCTCCAGGAAACCCTGTGCCGCCTCCACCGTGCGCGCCTCGGCGCGCAGCAGGGCCAGGTGTGAATAGGGCGGCAGGCCGGCCGATTCGCGCTCGGCCAGCTGACTCTTGGCGAAGGCCTCGAAGTCATGCCTGAGCAGCGACTGGTAGAGGGCATGCTGCGGATGCCAGGTCTGCAGCCACATCTCGG
Source organism: Paucibacter sediminis (assembly GCF_030254645.1). Taxonomy (NCBI): domain Bacteria; kingdom Pseudomonadati; phylum Pseudomonadota; class Betaproteobacteria; order Burkholderiales; family Sphaerotilaceae; genus Roseateles; species Paucibacter sediminis. The sequence goes on along the minus strand of NZ_CP116346.1, from coordinate 2,071,461 downwards.
AGCGCGCGGCCACTTCGGCATCGCGCCCGGCACGGCCGGCCGCCTGCATCAGCAGGGCGAAAAGGCGCTCGGGGGCGCGGAAATCGCTGCTGAACAGGGCCGCATCGGGGTTCACCGCCGCCACCAGGGTGATGCGGCGGAAGTCGTGGCCCTTGGTGATCATCTGCGTGCCCACCAGGATGTCCACCTCGCCGGCATGCACGGCGCCCAGCTGCGCCTCCAGCGCGCCCTTCAGGCGCGTGGAGTCGGCATCGATGCGCGCCACGCGCGCCTCGGGCAGGGCCGCGGCCAGCTGCTCCTCCAGCCGCTCGGTGCCCTGGCCCAGCGGCGCGATGTCCTGGTTGCCGCAATCGGGGCAGGCGCGCGGCACGCGCTCGCTGAAGCCGCAGTGGTGGCAGCGCAGCGTGCGGTCGCCCTTGTGGAAGACGCGGTAGGCGCTGCAATGCGGGCATTCGCTCTTCCAGCCGCATTCGCCGCAATGCAGCACCGGCGCATAGCCGCGCCGGTTCAGGAAGATCAGGCTCTGCTCGCCGCGCTGCAGGCGCTCGCGCAGCGCCGCCAGCAGCGGTTGCGCCAGCGCCGTGGTGACGCCCTGCTTGCGCGGCAGCAGGTTCATGTCGTAGATGCGCAGGCGCGGCATGGCCCCGCCACCAATGCGCTGCGGCAGGGCCAGGCGCCGATAGCGGCCGGTATTGGCGTGCTGCCAGCTCTCCAGCGAGGGCGTGGCCGAGCCCAGTATCACCGGCACGCGCTCCAGGTGCGCGCGGTAGACCGCCAGGTCGCGCGCCGAATAGCGCGCACCATCCTGCTGCTTGTAGGAGGGGTCGTGCTCCTCGTCCACCACGATCAGGCCCAGGCGCGGCATCGAGGCGAACACCGCCAGCCGCGTGCCCAGCACCAGTTCGGCCTGGCCCAGATGGGCGGCCAGCCAGTTGCGCAGGCGCTGCGCAGGCGTGAGGCCGCTGTGCAGCGAGACGATGCGATGGCCCTGGAAGCGCTCGGCAAAGCGCGCCTCCAGTTGTGGCGTCAGGTTGATCTCGGGCACCAGCACCAACACCTGGCGGCCCTGGTTCAGCGCATGCTCGGCGGCGCGCAGATAGACCTCGGTCTTGCCGCTGCCGGTGACGCCATGCAGGAGCACGGGCGCCGGCCCTGGCGCCGATCCGGTCGCGTCGCTGGCGCGCTCGGCGAGCAGCAGCGCATCCAGCTGCGCCAGCACCTCGGCCTGGGCCGGGCTCAGCTCGGGGCGCTGCGCGCTTGGCGCCCCGTCCTTGGCCTCGGCTTCCACCCATTTGTGCAATTTCTTCAGCCGGCCCTGCAGCTGCTTGGCATCCAGCTCGCGCAGCTGCGGCGGCAGCACCGAGAGCGCCACCTCGCCGACGCTGCGCTGGTAATAGCTGGCGGCAAAGTCCAGCAGGCGGCGCCAGTTCAGCGTCAGCGGTGGCAGCTCCAGCAGGGCCTGGCCGATCGGGCGCAGCGCCGTGTCCGGCAAGACCTGACCCTCGGCATCCGCATCGGCGGGCAAGGGGTCCCAGACGATGCCGGTGAGCTCGCGCTTGCCCAGCGGCACCTGCACCAGGCTGCCGGGCGGCAGCGCCTGCTCGCTCAGATAGTCCAGCGGCGCGCCAATACCGCTGTGCTGGGGCGCGTCCACCGCCACCCGCAGCCTACAGATCGGATTAGAAACGCCGCTTAAGTCCATGATTCAAAGGGGCTTTCCGGGAATCCACATCAGCCTGTGGATAACTTTGTGGGAAACATATTCAATTTCTTCCCGACGCTGCCGTCCGCTAAGCGCAGGGCTCGCCAGCCCTGGGCAGAGCCCCGCGGGGCGCCCCCTTTGAAATCAAACACTTAGGCTTCAATCGTGAAAACCCCAAGCTGCAATGCAGCATCTGAAGCCTGCGCCGGTGACATGCCTCAAATTGGGGATAAGTCCAAGCAGGCTGGGCCTAATTCACACCCTGGCCGCAGCCCGAAGCCCGGCCTCAGCGCAGCTTGCGCGAGTAGTTGTGCACCTCGTCGACCAGGTGCAGCACATGCTCCGGCGGGGTGTGCTGGCTGATGCCATGGCCGAGGTTGAAGACATGGCCGCCCCAGCCCCCATCGGCGCGCTGCGGGCGCCCGAAGCTGTCCAGCACCGCACGGGCCTGCTCGCGGATCGCCGCGGGCGGTGCGAACAGCACGTTCGGGTCCAGATTGCCCTGCAGGGCCACCTGGTCCTGCACCTGGGCGCGCGCCTTGCCAAGGTTGGCGGTCCAGTCCAGACCCACCACATCGGCGCCGGCGGCGGCGATCTCATCCAGCCACAGCGCGCCGCCCTTGGTGAAGAGGATGCGCGGGATGCGCTGGCCTTCATGCTCGGTCTTCACCTGCGCCAGCACGCGGCGCGAGTAGTCCAGGCTGAAGCGCTGGAACATGCCGTCGGCCAGCACGCCGCCCCAGGAGTCGAACAGCATCACCGCCTGGGCGCCGGCCTCGATCTGGGTGTTCAGGTAGGCGGCCACGGCATCGGCATTGATCTGCAGGATGCGGTGCATCAGGTCGGGGCGCGCATACATCAGGCTCTTGACCTGGCGGTAGTCGTCCGAGCCGCCGCCTTCCACCATATAGCAGGCCAGGGTCCAGGGGCTGCCGGAGAAGCCGATCAGCGGCACGCGGCCGTTCAGGGCCTTGCGGATCGAGCCGACGGCATCGAACACATAGCGCAGCTTGGCCATATCGGGCACGGCCAGCTCGGCCACCGCGGCCTCGTCGCGCACCACTTTCGCAAACTTGGGACCCTCGCCGAGCTGGAAGGAGAGGCCCAGGCCCATCGCGTCGGGCACGGTGAGGATGTCGCTGAACAGGATGGCCGCGTCCAGCGGGTAGCGCTCCAGCGGCTGCAACGTCACCTCGGTGGCGTAGTCGGTGTTGGTGGCCAGGCCCATGAAGCTGCCGGCCTTGGCCCGCGTGTCGCGGTACTCGGGCAGGTAGCGCCCGGCCTGGCGCATCAGCCAGACGGGGGTGTAGTCGGTGGGCTGGCGCAGGCAGGCGCGCAGGAAGGTGTCGTTTTGCAAGGTGGCACTCATGGCGTGATTATCCGCTGCGATACTCGGCCAGCCTTGATCTGGACACGGTTGGCACCATCTGCCGCTGCGTCATCGAATCCATACGGGAGTCTTGCCATGAGTTCGAGTCTGAAACGCGCCGCACTGATCGGCAGCCTGGCCGCCGCCACCCTGAGCCTGAGCGGCTGTGGCTACAACGAATTCCAGCGCCTGGACGAGCAGGTCAGCGCCAGCTGGGCCGAGGTGCTGAGCCAGTACCAGCGCCGTGCCGACCTGATCCCCAACATCGTCAACACGGTGAAGGGCGAGGCCAATTTCGAGCAGGAGACGCTCACCAAGGTGGTGGAGGCGCGTGCCAAGGCCACCGCCATCCAGGTCACGCCCGAGCTGGCCAAGGACCCCGAGGCGCTGAAGAAATTCCAGGCCGCCCAGGGCGAGCTGAGCGGCGCGCTCTCGCGCCTCTTGGTGGTGAGCGAGAACTACCCCAACCTGAAGGCCAACCAGGGCTTCCAGGATCTGCGCGTGCAGCTGGAGGGCACCGAGAACCGCATCACCGTGGCGCGCAACCGCTACATCAAGTCGGTCGCCGACTACAACGTGCTGACGCGCTCCTTCCCCAGCAATCTGACGGCGATGGCGTTTGGCTACGCGGTGAAGCCCAACTTCCAGGTGCAGAACGAGGCCGAGATCAAGAACGCGCCGACGGTGAGCTTCGACAAGCCGGCCTCCAAGTAAGCGCAAGCGAGGAACGCCATGCGCCGCTGGCTGCTGCCGCTGCTGCTCTGGGCCTGCTGCGCCCTGCCCGCGTGGGCGCAGGAGCTCAAGGCCGTGCCGGTGCTGACCGCGCAGCTGATCGACCAGACCGGCACGCTCAATGCCGCGCAGCGCAGCGCGCTGGAGGCCAAGCTGGCCAGGTTCGAGCAGGAGAGCGGCTCGCAGCTGGTGATCCTGATGGTGGCCAGCAGCGCGCCCGAGGACATCGCCGCCTATGCGCAGCGCGTCGGCGATGCCTGGAAGATCGGCCGGCGCGAGGCGGGCGACGGTCTGCTGATCGTGGTGGCCAAGGATGATCGCAAGCTGCGCATCGAGGTGGCCAAGGCGCTGGAAGGCGCGGTGCCGGATCTGGCGGCCAAGCAGATCATCCAGAACCAGATCAGCCCGGCCTTCAAGGCGGGCGACTACGCCGGCGGCCTGAACCTCGGCGTGGACGCGCTGGCGGCGCGCATCCGCGGCGAGGCCCTGCCCGCCCCGACGGCCCGGCGCGCCCCCGCCCAGGATCTCGGCCTGGGCATCGAAGACTGGGGGGCCATCATCTTCATCGGCGTGCCGATACTCGGCGCGGTGCTCACCGCCGTGTTCGGCCGCAAGCTCGGCAGCCTGCTCACCGCCGGCGGCGCGGGTGCGCTGGGCTGGATGCTCAGCACCAGCCTGCTGGTGGCCGCAGCCGCGGCGCTGGTGAGCCTGGTGCTGGTGGGCGTGATGGGCGTGGGCGCCGCGCGCCGCGGCATCGGGCGCGGCAGCCGCGGCGGCCCGGTGATCTGGGGCGGCGGCGGCGGTGGCTTCGGCGGCGGCTCCGACGGCGGCGGCTTCTCCTCGGGCGGCGGCGGTGACTTTGGCGGCGGCGGCGCCTCGGGAGATTGGTGATGGGAGCCCGTTTGCTACGCCTGCTCAAGCATCGCCTCTGGGACGAGGGCGACGCGCAGCGCGCCCTGCCCGAACCGGTGCTGGAGCGCCTGCGCCAGCGCGTGGCCGCCAGCGAGACGCGCCACAGCGGCGAGATCCGCATCTGCGTGGAGGCCAGCCTGCCGCTGTCCTATCTCTGGCGCCAGGCCAGCGCACGCGAGCGCGCCCTGGCCATGTTCGGCAAGCTGCGCGTCTGGGACACCGAGCACAACAACGGCGTGCTGATCTACCTCCTGCTGGTGGAACACCGCATCGAGATCATTGCCGACCGCGGCCTCACACGCCGCGTCGGGCCCGAGGCCTGGAACGCCTTGCTGGCGCGCATGCGCGGCGCCTTCCGCGATGGCGCGTTCGAGGCCGGGCTCAGCCAGGCCGTTGACGAGGTAGGTGAAATGCTGGCGCAGCATTTCCCGCTGCGCGCGGGCGAGCTCAATCCGAACGAGCTGCCGGACGAGCCGGCGCTGCTCTGATCAGCCCCGCTTCAAGCCAGGCTCAGGCTCTGGCGGCCCACCCAGCTCTCGCCGGGGGCCAACTGCACCGGGCGCTCGACCTGCGCCGCCTCGATGCACAGGAAGTGCTGGTAACCGTCGGCCGGCATGTCCGCGAGCGCCGCGCATTTGGCCGCACCGGGATTCCACACCACCGCGTCCTCGAAGCCCTGCTGCTGGATGCTCACGCGGCGCTCGCCCGCGGCGGTGAGTTCCTGCAGGGTCAGGTCTTGCTTCACCTGGTAGTAGATGCGATCCAGGTCCTGCGCACCCGGGCTGCCGGGCAGGAGCAGATCGGTGCGCTGGCTGCGCTCCACCCCGTCCACCGAATCCCAGTAGCTCAGGCCGGCAAGGCCCTGCACGCTGGCGTCGCCCAACGCGCCCAGACCCAGATAGCTGTGCAGCGCGGCGCTGAAGCTGAACATCTCCTCGCCCTTGTTCTCGCAGGCCAGCTCGATCTCGAGATCGCGGCCGGCCACGCGCACGCTCAGCTCGAGCTCGAAGGCATGGGGCCAGAACATGCGCGTCGCCGCATCGTCGCTGAGGCGCAGCACCGCCAGCGCGTCGCCCTCGCCCTGCTCGGCCATCACCAGCTGCCAGGGCTTGGTGCGGGCAAAGCCATGGCGCTGCAGCGGGCCGCGCGCTGCGAACTGCGGAAAGATCACCGGCACGCCGCCGCGTATCGCCTGGCCCGAGGCCATGGCCGTCTTGGGCGAGACGTAGAGCTGCTCGTCGGCACCGGTGGGCACCCAGGACAGCACATGGCCGCCATGCAGCAGCACGGTGGCGCGGGCGCCGTCGGGGGCACAGAGCTCCAGGGCTTCCATGCCTTGGTGGCGGGCGATGGCGATGGGGATGGACATAGGGTCAGAGCATACGAGAGACAAAAAAGAACGCCCGCCTGACTTGCGTCGGCGGGCGCCGTGAGCAGCCGGGCTGCTTGCTTACTTCTTGCGGAACTTGCGCAGCGCAGCGATCTGGGCGGCCATGGCGGCGAATTCGCCTTGCGCGGCGGCAAAGTCGATATCGCTCTTGGCGTTCTTCATCGCTTCCTCGGCCAGCTTCTTGGCCTCGGTGGCCTTCGCTTCGTCGAGGTCCTTGCCGCGGATCGCGGTGTCGGCCAGCACGGTCACGGTGCCCGGTTGCACTTCGAGAATGCCACCGGCCACGAACACGAACTCTTCGCCACCGTCGGCGCGCTCGATGCGCACCGCGCCCGGCTTGATGCGGGTGATCAGCGGGGTGTGCTGGGGCAGGATGCCCAGCTCACCGCTTTCGCCCGGCAACGCGACGAACTTGGCCTCGCCGGAGAAGATCTGCTCTTCGGCGGAAACCACATCAACGTGGATGGTTGCCATGTCAATCTTCCTTTAGCGGTTGAAAAGATTCAGTCATGCGGCTGGGGTGCGAGCACCCCGAGGCCTCATCACTGCATCTTCTTCGCCTTTTCGAACGCTTCGTCGATCGTGCCGACCATGTAAAAGGCCTGCTCGGGCAGATGATCGCACTCGCCGTTGACGATCATCTTGAAGCCGCGGATGGTTTCCTTCAGGGGCACGTACTTGCCGGGCGAGCCGGTGAAGACTTCGGCCACGTGGAAGGGCTGCGACAGGAAACGCTGGATCTTGCGAGCGCGGGCCACGGCCAGCTTGTCTTCCGGCGACAACTCGTCCATGCCCAGAATCGCGATGATGTCGCGCAGTTCCTTGTAGCGCTGCAACACGCCCTGCACGGCACGGGTGGTGTTGTAGTGCTCTTCGCCAACCACGTTCGGGTCAACTTGACGCGAGGTCGAGTCCAGCGGGTCCACGGCGGGGTAGATACCCAGCGAAGCGATGTCACGCGACAGCACGACCGTTGCGTCCAAGTGGGCAAAGGTGGTGGCGGGCGAGGGGTCGGTCAAGTCATCGGCAGGCACGTAAACGGCCTGGATGGAGGTGATCGAACCAACCTTGGTCGAGGTGATGCGCTCTTGCAGACGGCCCATTTCCTCGGCCAGCGTCGGCTGGTAGCCCACGGCCGAAGGCATACGACCCAGCAGTGCCGACACTTCGGTACCGGCCAGGGTGTAGCGGTAGATGTTGTCCACGAAGAACAGCACGTCCTTGCCTTCGTCACGGAAGGACTCGGCGATCGTCAGACCGGTCAGGGCCACGCGCAGACGGTTGCCCGGGGGCTCGTTCATCTGACCGTAGACCATCGCGACCTTGGAGTCCTCGAGCTTCTCGAGGTTCACCACGCCGGAATCGGCCATTTCGTGATAGAAGTCGTTGCCCTCACGGGTACGCTCGCCCACACCAGCGAACACCGACAGACCGCTGTGGGCCTTGGCGATGTTGTTGATGAGTTCCATCATGTTCACGGTCTTGCCCACGCCGGCGCCACCGAACAGACCCACCTTGCCGCCCTTGGCGAACGGGCAGATCAGGTCGATCACCTTAATGCCGGTTTCCAGCAGGTCTTGCGAGGGGCTCAGCTCGTCGTAAGACGGTGCAGCGCGGTGGATGGACGCGGTCAGCTCGGCAGCCACGGGGCCGCGCTCGTCGATCGGGTTGCCCAGCACGTCCATGATGCGGCCAAGGGTTGCCTTGCCGACCGGGACCTTGATGTTCTCACCGGTGTTGTAGACCTCGGTGCCGCGGCGCAGGCCGTCGGACGAGCCCAGCGCAATGGTACGCACCACGCCGTCGCCCAGCTGCTGCTGGACTTCCAGCGTCAGAGCCGAGCCTTCCATCTTCAGCGCGTCATAGACCTGCGGCATCTGGTTGCGCGGAAACTCCACGTCCACCACGGCGCCGATGCACTGAACGATCTTGCCCACTGATTGAGTGTTAGCCATTTTTTCGTTCCTTCAATTCCAAAACTTTTGCGTTCGACTGCGATCAGCCCACGGCGGCGGCGCCGCTGACGATTTCCGACAGTTCCTTGGTGATGGCGGCCTGGCGGGTCTTGTTGTAGACCAGCTTCAGCTCGGCGATCAGGTTGCCGGCGTTGTCAGTAGCGGCCTTCATGGCCACCATGCGCGCCGATTGCTCGGACGCCATGTTCTCGGCCACGGCCTGGTAGATCAGGGCCTCGGTGTAGCGCACCAGCAGCTCGTCGATGACGGTGGCGGCATCCGGCTCGTAGATGTAATCCCACGAGTGGTTGTTGCCCGCGCCCGCCTTCATGCTCTCGGCCGACAGCGGCAGCAGTTGCTGCACCACCGGCTCCTGCTTCATCGTGTTGATGAAGCGGGTGTAGCAGAGGTAGACGGCCGACAGCTCGCCTGCGGCGTACTTGTCCAGCAGCACCTTGACGGGGCCGATGAGCTTCTCGATGTGCGGCTGGTCGCCCAGCTGCGTCGCATGAGCCACCACCTTGGCGCCGATGCGGTTCATGAAGGAGTAGCCCTTGTTGCCGATGGCAACGACTTCCGCCTTCTGACCCGCGCCCTCAAGCTCCTTGAGCTTGTTGGTCGTGGCGCGCAGCAGGTTGGTGTTCAAGCCACCACAAAGACCCTTGTCGGTCGTCACCACCACGTAGCCGGCCACCTTGGCCTGGTCGTTCTTGACCAGGAAAGCGTGCTGGTACTCGGGGTTGGCCTGGGCGAGATTGGCGGCGATGTTGCCGATCTTCTCGCTGTAGGGGCGGGCCGCACGCATCCGGTCTTGCGCTTTGCGCATCTTGGAAGCGGACACCAGCTCCATGGCCTTGGTGATCTTCTTCGTGTTCTCGAAGCTCTTGATCTTGCCGCGAATTTCCTTGCTTGATGCCATGATTTCTCCTGTTAGGTCCGGGCCGTTCTTTGCATCACAGCCCGGTCATGGTCATTAGGCGAAGGACTTCTTGAACGTGGTGATGGCAGCGTTCAGCTCGGCTTCGGCATCCTTGTCCATGGCCCGATCGGCCTCCAGCTTGGCCAGCAGAGCGGCGTGGCTGGTTTTCAGGAACTGGTGCAGGCCGTGCTCGAAAGCCAGAACCTTCTTGACGTCCAGGCTGTCCATGAAGCCCTTGTTCACCGCGAACAGCGTGGCAGCCATCAGGCTGATCGGCAGCGGCGAGTACTGAGCCTGCTTGAGCAGCTCGGTCACGCGGGCACCGCGGTCCAGCTGCTTGCGGGTGGACTCGTCCAGATCGGAAGCGAACTGCGCGAACGCGGCCAGCTCACGGTACTGGGCCAGGTCGGTACGGATACCGCCGGACAGGTTCTTGATCAGCTTGGTCTGTGCAGCACCACCGACGCGCGACACCGAGATACCGGCGTTGATGGCGGGGCGGATACCGGCGTTGAACAGGCTGGTTTCCAGGAAGATCTGACCGTCGGTGATCGAGATCACGTTGGTCGGAACGAAGGCGGACACGTCACCGGCCTGGGTTTCGATGATGGGCAGGGCGGTCAGCGAACCGGTCTTTCCCTTCACTTCACCCTTGGTGAAGGCTTCCACGTAATCGGCGTTCACGCGGGCTGCGCGCTCCAGCAGACGGCTGTGGAGATAGAACACGTCGCCGGGGAAGGCTTCGCGGCCGGGCGGACGACGCAGCAGCAGCGAGACCTGGCGATAGGCCACGGCTTGCTTGGACAGGTCGTCATACACGATCAGGGCGTCTTGGCCGCGGTCGCGGAAGTACTCGCCCATGGTGCAGCCGGAGTAGGCCGAGACGTACTGCATGGCAGCCGACTCGGAGGCCGAGGCGGCCACCACGATGGTGTATTCCATCGCGCCGTTGGCTTCCAGGGCACGCACCACGTTCTTGATCGACGACGCCTTCTGGCCGATGGCGACGTAGATGCAGGTCATGTTCTGACCCTTTTGGTTGATGATGGCGTCGATCGCGACGGCAGTCTTGCCGGTCTGACGGTCGCCAATGATCAACTCACGTTGGCCGCGGCCCACGGGCACCATCGAGTCGATGGACTTCAGACCGGTCTGCACCGGCTGGTCCACGGACTTACGGGCGATCACGCCGGGAGCGACCTTTTCGATCACGTCCGTCATCTTGGCGTTGATCGGGCCCTTGCCGTCGATCGGCTGGCCCAGGGCGTTCACGACACGGCCGATCAGCTCGGGGCCGACGGGCACTTCCAGAATGCGGCCCGTGCACTTCACGGTGTCGCCTTCGGAGATGTGCTCGTAGGCACCCAGGATCACGGAACCGACGGAGTCGCGCTCGAGGTTCAGCGCCAGGCCGTAGGTGGGTTGACCATCGGCGGCGGCGGGGAACTCCAGCATCTCGCCTTGCATCACATCGGACAGGCCGTGGATGCGGACGATACCGTCGGAGACGGACACCACGGTGCCCTGGTTGCGGACGTCCGTCGATGTGCCAAGGCCCTCGATGCGGCTCTTGATCAATTCGGAAATTTCAGCAGGATTCAGTTGCATTGCTTGCTCCCATCTGGTCGGGCGTCTGTTGCCAGAGCGCGGGTGACACAGGGATGAATCGGAATAGGTGTCTTCTCGCGCTAGCTTTTAAGCTGTGAGCGCCACTTTCATGCGTTCCAGGCGGGCCTTGACGGAGGTGTCGAGCACCTCGTCGCCGACCACCACACGGATACCGCCGATGAGTGAAGGCTCCAGCGTGACATGGGCTTCGAGCTTGCGACCGAAACGCTTCTCCAGGGTGCCGATCACATCGCTCAGCTGGGCTGCTTCGATGGGATAGGCGCTGAAGATCTGCGCATCAGCCACGCCGGCTGCGGCATTGGCCAGCACGTGGAACTGCGCCACCACTTCGGGCAGCGCCGCCAGGCGGCTGTTCTCGATCACCGCGCGCAGAAAGTTCTGCAGCTCCGGGGCCAGGTCTTGCTTGGCGGCCGCGGTCATCACCGCGTACACCTGCTCGGCCGTGACCTTGGGGTTGTCGGCGAACTGGCGCAGATCGGCATCCTGTGCGACCAGGGCGAGCGCGTCGAGCGCCGCGCCCCAGGCCTTCACATCATGCTTGACCGCGACCTGGTAGAGCGCTTCAGCGTAAGGGCGTGCAATGGTTGCGAGCTCAGCCATGATTACAGCTCCGTCTTCAGACGGCCCAGCAATTCGGCGTGCACGCTGGCATTGACTTCGCGTTGCAGAATTTGCTCGGCGCCCTTCACGGCCAGTGCGGCAACCTGCTCGCGCAGGGCCTCACGGGCACGCGCGGCTTGCTGCTCGGCCTCGGCCTTGGCAGCAGCCACGATCTTGGCGCCTTCATCTTCTGCGCGCTTCTTCGCTTCGTCCACGATCGCAGCGGCGCGCTTTTCGGCGTCGGCCAGTTGCTTGGTGGTTTCGTTGCGCGCCTGGCTCAGTTGCTCGTCAACGCGCTTGTTGGCGGTTGCCAATTCGCTCTTGGCCTTGTCGGCCGCAGCCAGCCCGTCAGCGATCTTCTGCGCACGCTCATCCAGCGCCTTCATCACAGGCGGCCAAATGAAGCGCATGGTGAACCACACAAGGATCGCAAAGACGATCGCTTGCAGGAACAGGGTTGCGTTGATATTCACAGCACGATCCTTTCAACCGTGAAAGGTAAGCGAGCCGCTTAGATCGCGAAGGGCTTGGCGAATGCGAACAGCAGAGCGATAGCCACACCGATCAGGAAGGCAGCGTCGATCAGACCAGCCAAGATGAACATCTTGGTTTGCAGTTCGTTCATCAGCTCAGGCTGGCGAGCCGACGATTCCAGGAACTTGCCACCCATCAGCGCGATGCCGATAGAAGCGCCCAGAGCGCCCAGACCAACGATGAGACCGCAAGCCAGCGCGACGAGACCGAGGATGTTTTCCATGATTAGCTCCTGAATGGAATGAAAAGAAAGAAATTGAAGAAAAGGGAAAGAGAAGAACTGCTTGGGAATCAGTGCGAATCGTGCGCCTGGCCCGTGTAGATCAAGGTCAACATCATGAAGATGAAGGCCTGCAAGGTGATGATCAGGATGTGGAACAGCGTCCACACCGTACCGGCCACCACATGACCGAAGCCCAGCCAGAAACCACCCGTGAGGGGGTTCAGCTCCCAGGCCCAGACACCGCCCATCAGCGCGATCAGCATGAACACGAGTTCGCCGGCAAACATATTGCCGAACAGTCGCATGCCGTGCGAGACGGTCTTGGCAGCGAACTCGATCATCTGCATCAGGAAGTTGACCGGATACAGGAACCACTTGTCGCCGAACGGCGCAGCCAGCAGTTCATGCGTCCAACCACCGACGCCCTTGATCTTGACGCTGTAGAAGAAGCACATCAGCAGCACGCTGGTCGACAGACCCAGCGTGGTGGAGAGATCGGCGGTGGGCACCACACGCATATAGGCATGGTGCGCATCGTGGCCCATCGAGGCATAGACCTGGGTCCAGGCCGAAGGCAGCAGGTCCACCGGCAGCATGTCCATGAAGTTCATCAGGAAGATCCAGACGAACACGGTCAGGGCCAGCGGCGAGATGACTTTGCGGCTGGCGGCGTTGTGGATCACGCCCTTGGCCTGGTTCTCGACCATTTCGGCAATGATTTCAACGGCAGCCTGGAAGCGGCCCGGCACACCCGAGGTGGCCTTGCGCGCGGCGCGCCACAGGATGAAGCAGCCAATCACGCCCAGGATCACCGAATAGATCAGCGAGTCCAGATTGAACAGGCTGAAGTCAACGATGCTGGTCTGCTTGACCGCCTGCCCCGAGAAATTGACCTGCATGTGCTGCAGGTGGTGCTGGATGTATTCGCCCGCGTTCGGCGCGTGTCCTTCGGCTGCCATCGTCAGTTTCCGTCACTAATGCTTGTAGAACGGCCCCGCGTGAGCAGGACCAGCCAATTAACTTTCAGGCAGAGGATCATGGTCACCAGCATCGCCAGCCAACTCAGATCCGCCACCCGTTTGGCCACCACCACCAGGATGGCAATGGCCAGCAAAATCTTGACCGACTCCCAGAACATCATCGAGAGCAAGGCCGCTCCCGCATCCGTCACCGTTCGTCGCGTGGCACCCCAGGCCATCAGACCGTTTGGCACCACCACCGCGATCGCGCCACACAGCGCCGACCACGCCTTGCTGCTCTCCTGCGTGAACAACCACCAGAGCGCAGCCATCACCACACCCGCCAGGGCCTGCACCATCACCAGGCGCCAAGGCGACCACTTCGGCCACCCGGCCCGCAGGCTTTGCGCTTCTTCACGCGACAGCACCTTGAAAGGCTCTTCGCCGACCTCATCTCCCCAGGCATCGTCAGGCCTGGCCTGCGGCGCGGCATTGTCACGGGCGCGCAGGTTCTCAGGGCTCACGGCTTAGGGGTGCAATCAGCAAAACCCAAGGATTATATGTGGTTTCCCCTTACACCCAGGTAACGCAGCGATGCACATGCCTTTGCGGCCGGGCTTGACAAAGCGCATGCTGTGGCTTTAGCCACCCGTGGATTACCCTGCCCGCAGGGCTTCAGAGGCGCGCGAACTGGGCCGGCAGCCCCGGCACATCCACCCGCAGCTTCAGCACGCAACCGGCCCAGGGCTGGGCGGCCAGCTCCTCGGCGGGGCGTTTCTCGCGCGCCGTGGTGATGTAGAGCGTGCGCAGGTCCGGGCCGCCAAATGCCGGCATGGTGGGGCAGCGCACCGGCAGCCGCACGGTTTGCAACAGCGCGCCGGAAGGCGACAAGCGCAGCAGGCGCTGACCCTCGAACATCGCGACCCAGTAGCAGCCCTCGGCATCCACCGCCGCGCCATCGGGCCGGCCGGCATAGTCGTCCAGGGCCTGATCGGCCTGGCGCGGCTCGAACTGCGCGAACACGCGGCGCTGGCTGATGGCACCGCTGCCGGCATCGAAATCCCAGGCGTAGATGGCATGGGCCTTGGTATCGGCGCCGTACATGCAGCGCTGATCCGGGCTCCAGGCCAGGCCGTTGGCGGTGGTGATGCCATCGACCATGCGCTGGCATTGCCCGTCGGCCACGCGGTAGAGGCCCGCCTCGGGCCGGCGCGCGTCGTCAATCGTGCCGACCCAGAAGCGCCCCTGGGCGTCGGGCTTGCCATCGTTGAAACGCTGCTGGCCGGGATCAAAGGGGGGCGGCATCAGGCGCTCATGCGCGCCACTGGCCGTGTCCAGCCACCACAGGCCGTTGCGCTGCGCGACCAGCAGGCCACCACCCGCCAGCGCCGCGATGCAACCCGGTTCACTGTCCAGCTGCCAGACCTGCGCCTCACCGTCGCGCAGGCGCAAGACCTGACGCGCGGCGATGTCGACGTAATAGAGGCATTGCTCCAAAGGGTGCCACAGCGGCGATTCGCCCAGGGTGGCGGGCTGCGGGCAGGCAAGTTCGACAACAACGCTCATGCCGCGATGCTAAGGCCGTACCAGGCCGTAACTCAGCCCAGTTCCACTTTCAGATAGTGGGCGCCCGCGATCGGGTTGAAGTAATAGGGTGGGATCTCTTCGAAGCCCAGGCTTTCATAGAGACCGCGCGCCGCCTCCATATCGTCAAGGGTATCCAGCAGCATGGCCGAATAGCCCGACTCGGTGGCCCGGTCGATCAGGGCCTGGGCCAGCAAGCGCCCGAGGCCGAAACGCCGGAAGGCCGGGCGTACAAAGAGGCGCTTCATCTCGCAGGCATTCGGATAGTCCACATCCGGCGCCGGGCGAAAGCCGCCGCAGCCGGCCAGCTGACCATCCACCATGGCCAGCAGCATCAGGCCGGCGGGCTGGGCGTATTCACCCGGCAAACCGGCCAGCTCGGCCTCGAAATTCTGGAAGCACAGATCGACGCCCAGGGACTGCGCGTACTCGCGCAGGATCTCGCGGGTGCGTGCAAAGCCTTCGGGGGTATCCGGCAGAACCAGACTGATATCGGGTGTTTCCATGCAGGCCGGCAGTGTACCCATCAGCCCAGACTCACCAGCAGGTAGACCGCGGCACCGCAGGCCCCCAGCAGAGTGAGCGCGAACACGCGCGTGGCGAGCGAATCGCGCGACGCCGGCACATGGGCGGGCAGCTGCTTGTCGCCGCTGAACATCGGGCCCAGCAGATCGCGGTCCTTGCCGAAGCGGTAGAACAGCACCACCAGCACATGCAGGGCCACCAGGGCCAGCAAGCCCCATTGCCCCAGGTGCTTGTGATAGGCCGTCCAGGCCAGGCTCTGCTCGCTGGTGACGAAGCGGATCAGCGGGCCGGTGACGGAGATCTCGTCATCGGCGATCAGCCCCGAGCCGACCTGCACCAGCAGCCAGGCCAGCATCACCAGCACCGAAAGCCCGCCCAGCGGGTTGTGGCCGATATCGAAGCGCTCGCCCGGCCGGGGCCGGTGGCGCACATAGCGCCAGATCGCTGCCGGGCTGTAGATCAGATGATGCAGGCGCGACCAATGGCCACCCACCAGGCCCCACAGCACGCGAAACGCCACCAGGGTCAGCACCGCATAGCCCAGCCACATATGCCAGACCATGGCATCGCCGCCCAGCTTGGCACTCAGCACCGAGCCCAGCACGGCCAGCACCAGCGCCCAGTGGAACAGCCGCGTCGGCAGATCCCACACGCGCACCCGGGCTCGCAATTCGGCCGTCGCCTCGTTCATGGCAGAAAGCGCTGTTGGTAAAGGGACATGGACCGACGATAACCCAAACATTTCGACCCTGCATACACTCGCGGGCCCGGGCAAGACCCGGCACCAGCTAGCCCAACACTGCAAGGATTTCAAGCATGAAGCGTTACGTGATCGCCCTGGCCGTCGGCCTGTGCAGCGCCCTGCCCTCTCACGCCCAGTTCCAGAAGCCTGAAGATGCGGTCAAGTACCGCAAGGCGGCGTTCACGGTGATGGCCACGCATTTCGGCCGCATCGGCGCGATGGCGCAGGGTCGCGTGCCCTTCGACGGCGCGGCCGCGGCGGCCAATGCCGAGATCGTGGCGGAGATCGCCAAGCTGCCCTACATGGCTTTTGTGGAAGGCACGGGCGGCAACGAGAAGGGCAGCCCCAAGGCCAATGTCTGGAGCGAGCGCGCCAAGTTCGACGAGGCCGCCAAGAACCTGCAGACCGAGGCCGCCAAGCTGGCCCTGGCCGCCAAGGCCAACAACCTCGACCAGCTGAAGGCCGCCTTCGGCAATACGGCCAGGACCTGCAAGGCCTGCCACGACAACTTCCGCAACGACTGATCGCCCGCTCAGGGCTGCCCGTTGCGGCCGTGCGCCATAAAGCCCGGCCGCGCGCTCAAGCGCTCGTAATAGGCGCGCACGGCGGGCAGCTCGGCATGCGCCAGCGGCGCCGCGGCCCAGCGGTGCACCGACAGGCCCAGCACCACATCGGCGAGCGTGAAGTCGGCCCCGAGCACGTAAGGGCCGCCGGCCGCCAGCTGCGCATCCAGCATGGCCATGTGGCGATTCCAGCCCGCCACGCCGGCGGCCAGCGCCGCGGCATCCTGGTGCGCCGGACTCTGGCGCACCAGGCTCATGAAGGCATAGCGCCAGCTGTTGTTCAGCTCGCCGGCCTGCCAGTCCATCCATTGCTCGACCAGGGCGCGCTGCCGCGGCGCTGCAGGCAGCAGATCGCTGCGCGCCTGGCGCGCCGCCAGGTAGCGGCAGATGCTGTTGCTCTCCCACAGCACGAAGTCGCCGTCGAGCAGCACCGGCACCATGCCGTTCGGATTCAGCTTGAGGAATGCAGGCGTCTGGGGATCGGCAAAGCCCGCGCCCCAATCCTCGCGCTGGTAGTCCAGGCCGAGCTCGGCGCAGGTCCACAAGACCTTGCGCACATTGATCGACGCGGCCTTGCCCAATATCTTCATCGTCATGTTGCAAACCCCAATACGACCCTTCGGGTCTTGGCCGATTTCTTCTCGATCTTGCTGACCACCACCGCACCGATCTCGGCCGTGTTCGACACATGCGTGCCGCCGCAGGGTTGCAGGTCCACCCCCTCGATCTGCAGCACCCGCACCCGGCCCGAGCCGCGCGGGGGTTGCACGCTCATGCTGCGCACCAGGCCGGGGTTGGCCTCCAGCTCCGCATCGCTGATCCAGCTGTGGCTGACGGCATGCGCTTCGGCAACCAGACGCGCCAGCCCGGCCGTGAGCTCGTCCTTGTCCAGCGGCTCGGTCATGTGAAAGTCCAGCCTTGCGTATTGCGCGGTGATCGAGCAACCGTCCACCGGATGCGGCACCAGCGCGCACAGCAGGTGGGTGGCGGTGTGAAAGCGCATATGCGCATGCCGGCGCGCCCAGTCGATGCGGGCGCTGACGGCCAGACCTGGCAGCAAGGCCGCCAGCAGCTCCGGCTGCTCCGGCGCCGGCAGATGCAGGATCTCGCCCGCCTCGCCCTTGCGGGTATCGGCGATGCGCAGCGCGCGGCCGTCGGGCAGCAGCAGTTCGCCGGCATCGCCGGCCTGGCCGCCGCCCAGCGGATAGAACACCGTGCGGTCCAGCAGCACGCCGCGCTCATCCACGCGCAGCACGCGCGCCTGGCATTCGGTCAACTGCGCGTCTTCTCGAAACAGGTCTTCGGTCACTGTCATCATCCAATCTGCTCCAGCACGATCTCGCCGCGCGGCGTGGCCAGGCGGGCACGCAGGCCGTCGCGCGCCTCCAGGGCCAGCAACTGCACCCCGCTGGCGGGCATCTGGTCGCAAGGATGGGCGGCACCCCACTCGATCAACACCGGCAGGGCTTCGCGCTTGAGCCGCCGCCCGTCCTCGCGCAGCGCGATGCGCCAGCTCAGCGCGCCGCGCGAGGCCGCCACCGGCTCGCCCGCGTCCACGCCCTCGCTGCGGCACTGCGCCAGCGCCGCATCCAGATTCGGCACCCGCGCCACCCAATGAATCAGGCCCGCGCCATCCTGCAGGCGCTGCTGCAGGGCGGGCTGGTCCAGGTCGAACCAGCGCGCGCGGCCCGGCGGCGGCGCCTCGGGGTCCATGGCGATGATCTCCAGATAGCAGCGCGGATACAGCGCCGAGCTGATATTGAGCAGGCAGTTGTGCGTGCCCATCAAGGCGTGCTTGCCACCGGGCAGGGGCGTGACGCCCAGCACCTGCTCGCACCAGGCCCCGCCCTGCGCCAGGCTGGCCGCCGCCACCACCAGATGATCGGTTTCCATCGTCGTCAAAGCCTTATCTGTCCTTGGATCAGGGGCGTGATATCGCCGCCGATCCAGATGTCATCACCCTGGCGCCGCACATGAACCCGGCCCGCGCGTTGCAAGGCCGTGCCCTGTGAAACCACATAGGCCGCGGGCGCCAGCCCGGCGCCCATCATCCATTGCGCCAGGCCGGCGTTCAAGCTGCCGGTGACGGGGTCTTCGGGCTGGGGTAGCCCCGGCACGAAGGCGCGCACCTCGAACTGCGCCGGCGCGCCCTCGGGATAGGCACCCACCACGCCCAGCTCGAGGCCCTGCATGGCCGAATAGTCGGGCTGCAGCGCCAGCACCGCGGCTGCGCTGCGCAATCTGGCGCCGATCCAGGGCGGACCATTGGCGACCCAGACCACGTCGAGCAAGTCCTGCTCGGCCAGGCGCAGGGACCGCGCCACCTGCTCGCGCAGCGCCGCCTCCACCGGCCCGCTGCGCCGCAACGGCGGCGCCGCAAACGCCAGGCGCGCGCCGTCGCGCCGCACGCGCACGAGGCCGACGCCGCATTGCTGCACCAACTCGTCCGCGCGCCTGGGCGCACCGCCGTGGCTCAGCCAGACATGGGCCGAGCCCAGGGTCGGATGGCCGGCAAAGGGCAGCTCGCCGGCCGGCGTGAAGATGCGCAGGCGGTAGTCGGCGGCCGGGTCGCTGGGCGGCAGCAAGAAGGTGGTCTCGGACAGCTGCGTCCAGCACGCCAGCGCCTGCATCTGCGCATCACTGAGCCCCTCGGCGTCGACCACCACCGCCAGTGCGTTGCCCCGCAGGGCCAGGTCGGTGAACACATCCACCTGGGCAAAACGTCGTGACTTCATGGCTCCGGATTGGCGGCAGGCCCAAGCGGCCCGGGCCGATATTAGGGGGCCGACGGCCACCGACACCAGTACAGCCAAGCGGCCATGCACACACACTGTATTGCCGGCTTGACCGCACAAGGCAAGGCATGACCCCAGCGCCGCGAGGCTGCGCGTCTTTACCCTTGCGGGCCCATCGGGCGGGGTATATAAACCGTGTTGACGCGAGTCAAAAGCAATCCGTCACTCCATTCGCCTAAGCGCTTGCACGCGTCGCAAGCGGAGGCCAGCTACCAGGTGTGCCGATCGTCCTGATCGCTGCCCTGCTGAGGAGGTCGCCATGCATGCACAAGCGCAATCGCATCGATGGTCGCAGGGCACGCCGGACTGGCCGGTGGCCTGTATCGCAGGCCTGGTGGCCGGCGCCGTGATGATGGTGCTGGAGCTGGTCTGGTCGGCGGTACTGAATGACGTCAGCCCCTGGCATACCTCGCGTCTGGTGGCCGCCATCATGCTCGGGCCACAGGTCCTGCAAGGCTCCGGCTTCGACTTCGCCGTTGTCAGCGTCGCCTTGCTAACCCACTATGTGCTTGGCCTGGTGTTCGGCATCTGCATGGCCTATGTGATCGCCGGCTTCCACTACGAGTCCAGCGCCGCCATGATGGAGGTGATCGGGGCCGCGGCCGGCGTGGTGGTCTACTTCGTGAACTTCCATGCCATGAGCACGGTGTTCCCCTGGATGAGCGAGCTGCGCGGCTGGGGCACCTTCATCGCGCACCTGATCTTCGGCATCAGCGCCGCCAGCACCTACTGGCGCCTGGCCCTGTACCGCACGCCTCACTGACAAGCAGGTTCGCTGCGCCGGGCGCAGCCTCCATACGCTGGAAGGAGCTGGGCATGATCTTGGCCTTGGTGTTGATCATCATGGTGCTGGGTTCGCTGGTGTTCCACTTCGTCAACCCCTGGCATGCCCCGGCGCTGGCATCCAACTGGCTGGAGATGGACCGCACGCTGGACATCACCTTCGCGGTGACCGGCCTGTTCTTCGTCGTCCTCAACCTGCTGCTGGTCTGGCTGCTCGTGCGTTTCAAGCACAAGCCCGGCCAGCGTGCCGCCTACCAGCCCGAGAACCACCGGCTGGAACGCTGGCTGATCGGCATCACCGCGCTGGGCATCATCGGCCTGCTGGCGCCTGGCCTGCTGGTCTACGCCGACTATGTGCGCCCGCCCGCCAACGCCATGCTGGTCGAGGTGCTGGGCAAGCAATGGCAGTGGCGCTACCGCTTCCCCGGCGCCGACGGCAAGTTCGGCAGCAGCGATGCGCGCTTCATGACGGCCAGCAACCCCTATGGCCTGGACCCGGCCGACCCCAATGGCCAGGACGATGTGCTGGTGGAGGGCTCGGAGCTGCATCTGCCGCTGAACCAGCCGATGAAATTCCTGCTGCGCTCGGCCGATGTGCTGCACGACTTCTACATGCCGCCGATGCGCGCGCGCCTGAACATGGTGCCCGGCACCGTCACCAGCTTCTGGTTCACGCCCACCGAGGCGGGCCGCTACGAGGCCCTGTGCGCGCAGCTCTGCGGCATCGGCCACGCCAATATGCGCGGCAGCGTGGTGGTGGAGGCATTGCCGCAGTTCCAGAGCTGGCTGGGCGGCCAGGCGCGCTTCAGTCAACCGGCCGCCGCGGCCGCGGTGGCCGACACCCCGGCGGCGCGCGGCGAGGCGCTGGCCAAGGCCAAGGCCTGCGTGGCCTGCCACAGCGTGGACGGCTCGGCCGGCGTGGGCCCGACCTGGAAGGGCCTGTACGGCAAGACCGAGACCCTCGCCGATGGCAGCACGCACCAGGTGGACGCGGCGTTCCTGCGCGGCGAGATCACCGACCCGCAGGCACGCGTGGTGAAGGGCTTTGCGCCCATCATGCCCAAGATCGAACTCAGCAGCGACGAGGTCAACGCCCTGGTGGCCTATATCGAGTCGCGCGGCAAATAGACAGCCCTGACCAACGAGGAGCGCATGAGCCATTCCGAGCATGACGAACCGCAGAGCTTCTGGACCAAGTACGTCTGGAGCCAGGACCACAAGGTGATCGCGATCCAGTATGGCGGCACCGCGGTGCTGGTAGGCCTGGTGGGCCTGCTGCTGTCCAATCTGATGCGGCTGCAGATCGGCTTCCCGGGCCAGTTCGAATTCATCAACGCCGAGCGCTATTACCAGTTCGTCACCATGCACGGCATGATCATGGTGATCTACCTGCTCACCGCGCTGTTCCTGGGGGGTTTCGGCAACTACCTGATCCCGCTGATGGTGGGGGCACGCGACATGGTGTTCCCCTACCTGAACATGCTGAGCTTCTGGGTCTACCTGCTCTCGGTGGTGGTGCTGATGATCAGTTTCTTCGTGCCCGGCGGCCCCACCGGCGCGGGCTGGACGCTGTATCCGCCGCAAGCCATCCTGCCCGGCACGCCCGGCCATGACTGGGGCATCATCCTGATGCTGGTCTCGCTGGTGATCTTCATCGTCGCCGCCACCATGGGCGGCCTGAACTATGTCACCACGGTGCTGCAGGCGCGCACCCGCGGCATGAGCCTGCTGCGCATGCCGCTCACCGTCTGGGGCATCTTCACCGCCACCATCCTTGCCCTGCTGGCCTTTCCGGCCCTGCTGGTGAGCGGCATCATGATGCTGCTGGACAAGACCATAGGCACCAGCTTCTTCATGCCTGCGCTGGTCTCGATGGGCCAGATCACCGAGACCAAGGGCGGCAGCCCGCTGCTGTTCCAGCACCTGTTCTGGTTCTTCGGCCACCCCGAGGTCTATATCGTCGCGCTGCCGGCCTTCGGCATCGTCTCCGACCTCATCAGCGTGCATGCGCGCAAATGCATCTTCGGCTACCGCACCATGGTGTGGGCCATCCTGGCGATCGGCGTGCTGAGCTTCGTGGTGTGGGCCCACCATATGTTCGTCAGCGGCATGCACCCCTACTTCGGCTTCTTCTTCGCCACCAGCACCCTCATCATTGCCGTGCCCACCGCGATCAAGGTCTACAACTGGCTGCTCACGCTGTGGCGCGGCGATATACATCTGAGCGTGCCGATGCTGTTCGCGCTCGCCTTCATCTCCACCTTCATCATCGGCGGGCTGACCGGGCTCTTCCTCGGCAACGTCAGCGTGGACATCCCGCTCTCGGGCACCTACTTCGTGGTGGCGCATTTCCATATGGTGATGGGGGTGGCGCCGCTGCTGGTGGTGTTCGGCGCGATCTACCACTGGTACCCCAAGATCAGCGGCCGCATGCTGGACGACCGCCTCGGCCATCTGCATTTCTGGGTCACCTTCATCGGCACCTACGCGATCTATTTCCCCATGCATTACCTCGGCCTGCTGGGCATGCCGCGGCGCTACTACGAGTACCGGAACTACCAGTTCATCCCCGATTCGGCCCACCAGCTCAACACCTTCATCACGGTGGCGGCCATCATCGTGGGCATCACCCAGCTGGTGTTCGTGTTCAACCTGCTGTGGAGCCTGAAAGCCGGCCGCAGAGCCGAGCCCAATCCCTGGCGCGCCGCCTCGCTGGAATGGTTCACCCCCGACACCCCGCCGCGTCATGGCAACTGGGGTGTCACCCTGCCGGTGGTGCACCGCTGGGCCTATGCCTATAGCGTGCCGGGCGCGCCGGAGGACTTCATCCCGCAGACCGCACCGCTGTCCGCCGGCGGTGTCGAGGGCCCCGACGCCAGCCATGGCACGCCCCGGGAGCAACTGGCATGAACGGCCTGGCCGCCGCCTTGCAAACCGGCGCCTGGCCACGCCCGCAGGCCGCCGCCAGCACCGGCCTGTGGTTCATGATGGCGGTGTCGAGCTCGATCTTCTTCCTGCTGCTGGTGGCCTATGTGATGCGGCTGAACGGGCTGGAGGGCTTCCCGCTCGCCCTGCCCTGGCAGTTCATGCTCAGCAGCGCCCTGCTGGCGCTGGGCGGCCTGGCGCTGGAACTGGGCCGCCGCTCCGCCACGCGTGACGCCCGCGGCTTGCGCTGGGGCGGCCTCTGTGCCCTCGCCTTTGTGCTGGTGCAGCTCTGGGGCTGGCAGGCCCTGGCGGCGGCACGCGTGCTGCCGAGCGGCAACCCGGCGGCGAGCTTTCTCTACCTGCTCACCGCCATGCATGGCCTGCACGTGCTGGGTGGCCTGTGGGGCTGGTGGCGCTGCCTGCGCGCCTGGCCGCGGGCCGATGCGGCCCAGCGCGCCACGGGCCTGGCGCTGTGCGCACGCTTCTGGCATTTCCTCTTGCTGCTCTGGGCATTGCTTTACGCCACCCTGGGCTGGCTAACCCCCGAACTGGTGCGTGCCATCTGCGGCACGCGCTGAACCAGCACCACCAAGGAGCCCCCCATGACCGCCAGCTCCACCACCGGCAGCAGCGCCCCAGGCTGGCGCGGCCTCGTCGAGGACTGGGCAGCCGACCAGCAGGCCTTCCAGGTGCCCTGGGGCAAGGCCATGATGTGGATCTTCCTGCTCAGCGACACCTTTGTGTTCAGCTGCTTCCTCACCGGCTATATGGCGGTGCGCAACAGCACCACCGTGCCCTGGCCCAATCCCAGCGAGGTGTTCTCGCTGCAGATCGCCGGCCAACCGGTGCCGCTGCTGCTGATTGCCATCATGACCTTCGTGCTGATCAGCAGCAGCGGCACCATGGCGATGGCGGTGAACTGCGCCTACCGGCGCCAGCGCGGCGCGGCCGCGGCGCTGATGCTGGCCACCGCCCTGCTGGGCGCTACCTTCGTGGGCATGCAGGCCTTCGAGTGGACCAAGCTGATCCACGAGGGTGTAAGGCCCTGGGCCAATCCGATGGGGGCGGCCCAGTTCGGTGCCTGCTTCTTCATGATCACCGGCTTCCACGGCCTGCATGTCTCGGCCGGGGTGATCTACCTGGCCGTCGTGGCGCGGCGCGTGCAGCAGGGTCGCTACGAGCATGGGCCGGGCGGGCCCAACTACCAGATCGTCGAGATCGCCGGCCTCTACTGGCACTTCGTGGACCTGGTCTGGGTCTTCATCTTCGCGCTCTTCTACCTGTGGTGAGGTCAGCCATGCATGCAAGCAGTCAAGAGCACCAGCAGCCTCCGATCGCCCTGTATTTCAAGGTCTGGGGCCTGTTGTTCGTGCTCAGCACCATGTCCTATCTGGTGGACTATTTCCAGCTCCATGGCCTGCTGCGCTGGAGCTTGATCCTCGCCTTCATGGCGCTCAAGGCCGGGCTCATCGTCGCCGTCTTCATGCACATGGCCTGGGAACGGCTGGCGCTCATCTACGCCATCCTGCTGCCGCCGCTGCTGCTGGCGGTGTTGATCGGGCTGATGTTCAGCGAGGCCAGCTGGGTGCACCAGATGCGCAGCTTCTATTTCAAATGACATGAGCAACGACTCCAGCCTCAGCCTGGATCTCGCCGGCGCACGCCGGCCGCTCTGGCGCAGCTACTTCGAACTCGGCAAGCCGCGCGTGGTGGCGCTGATGAGCTTCACCGTGCTGGTGGGCATGCTGCTGGCCCGCCCCGGCCTGCCGGACTGGCAGGTGCTGCTGTTCGGCAATCTGGGCATCGCCCTGGTGGCGAGTGCCGCCGCCGCCGTCAATCACCTGGTGGACCGGCGCATCGACGCCTTGATGGCACGTACGCGCGGCCGCCCCCTGCCCACCGGCAGCCTCGGCGCGCCCCAGGTGCTGGCCTACGCGCTGCTGCTGGGGAGCGCCGGCATGGCCCTGCTGATGGCCTACACCAACCCGCTGTGCGCCGCGCTCACGCTGGGCTCGCTGATCGGCTATGCCGGCATCTACAGCCTGTATCTGAAACATGCGACGCCGCAGAACATCGTCATCGGCGGTGCCGCGGGCGCCGCGCCGCCGCTGCTGGGCTGGGTGGCGGTGCAGGGGCAGCTCGAACCGGGCGCCCTGCTGCTCTTCCTCATCATCTTCATCTGGACGCCGGCGCATTTCTGGGCCTTGGCGATCCACCGGCGCGAGGACTACGCGCGCGCCGCCGTGCCGATGCTGCCGGTCACGCATGGCGTCTCGCATACCAGCCGGCGCATCCTGCAGTACACCTGGGCGCTGGTGTTCACCAGCCTGCTGCCCTGGGCCATCGGCATGAGCGGCTGGCCCTATCTGCTGGGCGCGCTGCTGATCGGCGCGCGCTACCTGCAATGGAACTACCGGCTGCGGCGCGACAAGCTGCAGGCGATGATGAGCTTCCGCTTCTCCATCGCCTACCTGTTCGCGCTATTCGGCCTCCTGCTGGCCGATCACTTCCTGCTGCTAGCTTGAGCAGCGGCCCTCAGGGCGTCGGCTCGACCTGCGTTTCCAGCGCCTCGCGCAGCACGCGGCCGAGGATTTCCACGCCCTCGGCGATCAGCTCGGGCGTCAGCGTCACGAAGGAGAGGCGCAGCGCGCGCGGGTCCGGCGCGCTGGCGTAGAAGGCGGCGCCCGGCACATAGGCGATGTTCGCCTCCACCGCCTGCGGCAGCAGGGCCATGGCGTCGAGGCCGGCCGGCAGGCGGATCCAGAAGAACATGCCGCCCTTGGGACTCTGCCATTCGCAGCCCGCCGGCAGATGCTGTTTCAGCGCCGTGGCCATGGCATCGCGATTCGCCTTGTAGCGGGCACGGATCTTGGGCACATGCTCGTCCAGGAAGCCGTTCTTGATGACCTCATAGACCACGCGCTGGTTGAAGCCCGGCGTGTGCAGATCGGCCGCCTGCTTGGCCTGCAGCAGCTTCGGGTAGAGCTCCTTGGGGGCGATGATGTAACCGAGCCGGAAGCCCGGCGTCAGCACCTTGGAGAAGGAGCCCAGGTAGATGGAACCCTCGGGCCACATCGAGGAGAGCGAGGGCAGCGGCGGCTCGTCGAACCAGAGGTCGCCATAGGGGTTGTCTTCCACGATGGGCACGCCGGCCGCCTTGGCCGCGGCCATCACGGCCTGGCGGCGCTCCAGGCTCATGACGCGGCCGGTGGGGTTCTGGTAGTTCGGCAGCAGATAGGCGAAGCGCGTGCCCGGCGCGTCATGCGGCAGCTTGGCAAAGGCCTCGGGCAGGGGGCCCTGCTCGTCGCTGGCCAGGCTGGTGAAGATCGGCTCGTAGGGCGTGAAGGCCTGCAGCGCGCCCAGATAGGTGGGCGTTTCCACCGCCACCGGCGCGCCGGCGTCGCACAGGATCTTGCCCACCAGGTCCAGGCCCTGCTGTGAGCCGCTGGTGATCAGCACCTGGTCCGGGTCGACCTGCATGCCCAGCGAGGCCACGCGCTTGGCCACCCATTCGCGCAGCGGCGCAAAGCCCTCGCTGGCGGCGTACTGCAAGGCCTCCTTGGCGTTCTCGCTCAGCACCTTGTCGCAAGCGGCCTTCAGCGCCTCCACCGGGAAGGTGTCGGCCGAGGGCAGGCCGCCGGCCATCGAGAGGATGCCGGGCTTCTCGGTGACCTTGAGAATCTCGCGAATGATGGACGGGTTCATGCGCGCGGCGCGGCGCGCCTGGGTCCAGATGGTGCTCATTGCTTGTGTCTCCTGCAAATCAATCCGTCGTTGTACCACCGGGGGTACAGATCCAATCCACCGCCGCCTGCGCCTGCAGTGCGGTGCTGTCGAAAAATGGCAGCGGGCTGAGCGGCTGCGCGCTGGCGTCCAGCAGCAGGCCGATCTCGGTGCAGCCCAGGATCACCGCCTGCGCACCGCGCCCGGCCAGCGCCCGCACGGCCTCCAGGTAGAGCTGGCGCGAGGCCGGCAGGATCTGGCCGCGGCACAGCTGCTCATAGATGATGCGGTTCACCTCGTCCGCCTGCGCCGCCGCGGGCGTCAGCAGCTCGATGCCGTGGCGCTGCATGCGCAGGTGATAGAAGGAGCCCGGCTCCATGGTGTAGCGCGTGGCCAGCAGCCCGGCGCGCCGGATGCCCTGCGCGCGCAGCGCCAGCGCGGTGGCATCGACGATATGCAGCAGCGGCAGGCCGGCCGCGGCCTCGATCGCGTCGGCCACGCGATGCATGGTGTTGGTGGCCAGCAGCAGGCCTTCAGCGCCGGCCGCCTTCAGGCCCGCCCCGGCCGCGCCCAGCAGGGCAGCGGCACCGACCCAGTCGCCGGCGCGCTGGCGCGCCTCGATGTCGGCGAAATCCACGCTGTGCATCAGCACCGGGGCGCTGTGCAGCCCGCCCAGGCGCGTGGCCACGCCGCGGTTCAGCAGCGCGTACAGATGCGCGCTGGATTCCCAGCTCATGCCGCCCAGCACACCCAGCAGCCTCATCGCGCCTCCTGTGCGAGCGCGTGCACGGGCATGCGCTTGCCCAGCCAGACCACGGCAATCACCGCCAGCGCAAACAGCAGGGTCACGCCATCCAGCGCCTCGCCCAGGATCGGCACGGCCAGCAGCATGGACAGAAAGGGTTGCAGCACCTGCACCTGGCTGACGCGCACCGCGCCACCCAGGGCCAGCGCCCGGTACCAGGCAAAGAAGCCCAGCCACATCGAAAACAGCGCCACGTACAGAAAGCCGCCCCAGGCCGCCGCGCGGATCGGCTGCGCGGGCCAGAACAGCCAGGCCGCGGGCAGCGTCAGCGGCAGGCTCAGCACCAGCACCCAGCTGATCACCTGCTCGGGCTTGATGGCCGCACTCAGCTGGGCGCCGCTGACATAGCCGGCCGCGGCGCTCAGCACCGCGCCCAGCAGCAGCAGGTCGGCCGTCTGCAAGCCGGCCGCGCCGCGCCACCAGGCAAAGCCCAGCACCAGGGCCAGCCCGGCCACCGCGCAGGCCCAGAAACCCAGGCTGGGACGCTGGCGCAACGCCAGGGCCGCGATCACCGCGGTGGCCAGCGGCAGCACGCCCGAGATCACCGAGGCATGCACGGCATCGACCTGGCGCACCGCATAACCCAGCAGCAGCGGCCAGCCGAACACCACGCCCAGGGCGGTGAAAGCCAGCAGCGCCCATTGGCGCCCCTGCGGGCGCGGCGCCCCGGTCCAGCGCAGATAGGCGATCGACAGCAGCCCCGCCAGCGCCGCACGCCCCAGCGCCACGAACTCGGGCGGCAGTTGCGGCGCCTCGGCGCTGCCGCTGGCCAGGCGCGTCATCGGGATGCTCAGCGCAAAGATGAACACCCCCAGCGCCCCCAGGGCCAGGCCGCGGCGCAGATCGGCGGGCGCGCTGGAGGCCGTGGATGGGAGGGCTTGGGGCTGCGAAGGCATCCGGCCAGTCTATGGCCGGATGCAGTACATGGCCAATACAGTCAGCCGATCAGCCAGCTTTTCTGTATTGGCATGCTGACCAGCACAGCCGGTCAGGGCTTCAGCACGAACTCCACCGGCAGCGCCGACCTGGGCAGCCTGACCAGGTGCGCCGGGGCGCTGACCACCTGCGTGCAGCTCACGTTGTCGGCCGGCGGCTTGCCTTCCTGGTACGCCACCTGCAGCGCCGCGCCGTTCGACGCAACCCCGCTGATCGCCACGCTGGCGCAGCCGTTGGCGCGCTCACCCAGGAACACCGCCACCACCATCTGGGTGCCGAAGTCCACCGCCGGCAGGGCCGGTGCCGGCGAGTTACCGGCCACATGCTGGTTCCACAGCTCGGCCCAGGCAGCCTGATCGAGCACCGCCGCATTGCGCGCCTTCTTGACGCCCGAGATGCTGCGCTGGTCCAGGCTCAGCAACTGACCCACCGTCACCGTGACATCGGCGCTCACGCTGCCAAAATCCTCGCGCGTGGCGCGCACATGGTAGACACCGTTGGCCATCGGCGCGGTATAGCGGCCGTTGAGTGCCTCGACCGCGCCGCCATTGGCCTCCTGCAGCGCCCACTTCACCGGCAGGCGCACATAGACCACATTGGGCGGGTAGTTGAGGTCGGCCATCAGGGTCTGGCTGGCGCCGGCCAGCATGCTCACGGCCTGCGGCTCCACCGTGATCCAGGGCTGGAACGGCGCTGGGTCCACCGGATCGGCGGCATTCGCCAGCACGCCCAGCAACTGCACTTGGCGGGCCTTGCTGAGCCGCATGTGCAGGGCGTCCAGCAGCTTGTCCTGCGCGTCGCCCTGGTTGGGGTTGGCGGACGTGGCGGCCTTCAGCGGCGTGCCGAGGAAGTCTCCCAGGTTGCGGATCTCGGTGGTGGGCGCCAGCAGCTTGCTCACATCGGCCTGGGCCAGCTTGACCTTGTCGACGCTGAGGGCCTTGCCGGCCGCGGCATCGAAGCCGGCGAAGTAGGCCGCGGCATCGCGCCGCGCCAGCCTGGTCGTGACCATCTCGGTCAGCAGGGTCAGGTTGGCCATTTCGCCGTTGCCGCCGGGCACCGCCAGCGAGCGCAGCTGCAGGCCGCTGCTGGCATGGGTGAGCTCCAGGGCGCAGGGCAGCTCGCCCGCGGGAATGCTCAGCTTGTAGCTGCCGTCCGCCGCGGTGCTGGTCGTGCCCTCGCCCTTCAGGCATTTGGCGCGCACCTGGCCACCCGCCACCGCCAGCCCCACGGCCGCCGTGCCCTGCAGGGCCAGCGGCTTGGCGGTCTCGCTGCCACCGCCGCCGCAGGCGCTCAGCCCCGCCGCCACCAGCCCCGCCATCAGCATCACGCGCATTGCGCTGTTGTTGTTGCTTGCTTTCACTTTCGTCATCGCTTTCCTCCTCCGTTTGAGTGCGATGTGGGATAATATTCCACACATCAAAGTCCACGTCAACCGGTTGACAATGCCGGCCGTGCCGCAAGGCCAGACCCCAGACCCCAGACCCCAGACCCCAGACCCAGACGAGGCCCAGCCGCCATGCCACAGGCAGTGAACACCAACCCACGCAGGAGCGCAGGCCGCGCCGGGCGGAGCCGCGCATGAAGTCCGCGGCCACATTGGCGCTGGAGTTCAGCCTCAAGGTCGTGCGGCCGCTGGCACGCATGCTGATCAAGAGCGGCGTCGCCTACCCGGCCTTCGCCCAGGCCTTGAAGACCGAATTCCTGGCCGCCGCGCAGCAGGAACTGAAGCAGCGCGGCATGCCGCAGACCGATAGCGCGGTGAGCCTGCTGTCGGGCGTGCACCGGCGCGATGTGCGCAACCTGACGCGCCCCGCCGAGGTCAAGGCCGCCGATGCCGAGGCCTTCCGCCCGCTCAGCCTGGCGGCCGAGGTGGTGGGCCGCTGGCTCAACGACGCCCCCTTCCTGGACGCCCAGGGCCGCCCCAAGCTGCTGCCGCGCAGCGCCGGCGACGACAGCTTCGACGCCCTCGTCACCCGCGTCAGCAGCGATGTGCGGCCGCGCGCGGTGCTGGACGAATTGCTGCGCCTGGGCGGCGTGGCCGAAGAGCCGGAAGGCATACGCCTGCTGGCCGAGGAATTCACGCCCCGCCAGGGCCTGGAAGAACTGGCCTGGCTGTGCGCCGACAACCTGCGCGATGCGCTCTCGGCGGGCACCGCCAACCTGCTGGGCGAGGACAAGTTCCTGGAGCAATCCATCTTCGTGGACGAACTCACGCCGGCCTCGGTGGCGCGGCTGCACCAGGTCTCGCGCCAGGCCTGGCGCCAGGCTTTCAAGCTGGTGATGCAGGAAGCCCAGGACCGTTTCAATGACGATGCCCAGCATGCCGAAGCGGCACAGAAGAACCAACGGGCCCGCTTCGGCGTCTATTTCTATGCAGAACCCATGAATGAGGGAGAGAAGCCATGAAGCCCAACCATCTGCTCGCGGGCCTGCTGGGCCTGCTGCTGAGCGCCTGCGGGCCGGGCACGGGAGGCTCGGGCCTGACCACCGAATCGCACGGCTATCTGGCCCTGGCGGGTGCCAAGTCGGCCCCCCTGTGCAGCGCCCCCTGGGCCGACCAGCTGGCCTGCGGCCTGCCGCCCGGTAGCAGCGGCGTCTCGCCCGACCACCCCGGCACCGCCAAGGTGCTGTACGCCAGCAGCGCCAGCAACCCCGAATTCGTGCTGAGCTTCGAGGGCAACGAGCTCAAGCTGGAGGGCGGCTGCCCACGCCTGAGCTATAGCGGTGAATGGGGCCAGCCGGGCAGCGGCGCGGCCGCCTTCTTCGGCGGCTACCTGGATGCCGGCCTGATCCAGCCGGTGCTGGCGATGGGCACCGTGCAGGCCTTGGCGCCCAGCAGCGACGGCACGCCGCGCCTGCAGCTGGAGCTGCGCAGCGCCAGCGGCCAGGTGCTGGCCCTGCTGCAGCTGCAAAAGCTCAGCAGCGGCGCCCAGGCCAGCCCGCGCGGCTGCCCCTGAGGGGGCGCCGGCAGGACGCCGGAGCAATACAGCACCAGTACACTTGGCTGCTGCATTGTTGTTCGTTCATTGCCGGAGAGCCCACCATGAGCCACAGCGCCGCCGCCTCACCCCTCTCGCGCGATGCCAGCACCCCGCTGGCCCAGCAGCTGGCGCTGCGCTTTGCCGAACGCATCCAGCAGCGCCTGCTGCTGCCGGGCGCGCGCCTGCCCTCGGTGCGCGAATGTGCGCGCCACCATGGCGTGAGCCCCTACACGGTGGTGGCAGCCTACGACCAGCTGCTGGCCTCGGGCATGCTGGAGGCGCGCAAGCAGCGCGGCTTCTTCGTGCGTGATCTCCGTGATGCACGCCCGCACGCCAAGCAGCCCGCCCCCAGCCCGGCGGGCAACGCACCGATCGACGCCTCGGCCCTGATACGCGGCATGTTCCAGGCCGACGCGCGCCATGCGCCGGGCCTGGGCACCCTGCCGGGCGACTGGCTGGACCTGCCGATGCTGCAGAGCGCGATGCGCCGCGTCGTCAGCCAGAGCGAGGAGCCAGACCAGCTGGCCCTGCAGTACGGCGAGCCCGGTGGCGACCCGCGCCTGCGCGCCGCGCTGGCGCGCCGGCTGGAGGACATCGGCGTGCATGCCGCGCCCGAGCAGATCGTCAGCACCGTGGGCGCCACCCATGCGCTGGACCTGATCACGCGCAGCCTGCTGAGCCCCGGCGATGCGGTGCTGGTGGACGACCCCGGCTGGGCGATCGAGTACGCACGCCTGTCGCAGGCGGGCATGCGCCTGCTGCCGGTGCCGCGCGGCCAGCAGGGCCCCGATCTGGACGTGATGGCGCGCCTCATCGAGGAGCACCGGCCGCGCATGTATGTGACGGTCTCGGTGCTGCACAACCCCACCGGCCACAGCCTCTCGCTGGCCAGCGCGCACCAGATCCTCAAGCTTGCCGAGGCGGCCGACCTGATGATCGTGGAGGACGACACCTATGCCTTCCTGGCGCCCAACCATGCGCCGCGGCTCTCGGCCCTGGACGGGCTCAAGCGCACGCTCTATGTGTCGGGCTTTTCCAAGATCCTCACGCCGGCCTGGCGCGTCGGCTATGTGGCGGCCAGCGCCGACAAGGTGCACCAGCTCACCGAGCTGAAACTGCTCTCCACCCTCACCACCAGCCCGATGATGGACCGCGCGGTGGCGATCTGCCTGGAGCAGGGCCAGCTGCGCCGCCACGCCGAGCGCGTCATCACCCGGCTGGATGCGGCGCGCCAGCGCGTCGTGCGCCTGGCCGAGGAGGCCGGCTGCGAATTCGTGACCCCGCCGCAAGGCCTGTTCGGCTGGCTGGAGGTGGGCATGGACACCGAGCGCCTGGCGCAGCGCATGCTGGATGCCGGCTGGCTGATCGCGCCGGGCCTGCTGTTCAGCCCGACGCGCCGCGCCGGCACGCTGATGCGCATCAACTTCGCCACCTCGCAGGACGCGCGCTTCTGGCGCCTGCTGCAGCAGCTGCGCGAGAGGCGCTAGGCCTCAGCGCGCGCCGAGCGCCTCCCAGCGCTCCAGCAAGCCCATCAGCTCGTCCTCGATCTGGCCGGCGCGCGCCGTCACCTCGGCCAGGCGCGCGGCACCCTGGGTGTAGAGCTCGGTGCCGGCCAGCAGGGCGGCCACCTGGGCCTGCTCGGTCTCCAGCGCCTCGATGCGTGCGGGCAACTCGTCCAGCTCGCGCTGCTCCTTGTAGCTGAGCTTGCGCTTCGGCGCCGCCGGGGCCGCTGCCACAGCCGGTGCGGGCGCGGGGGCCGGTGCGGGCGCCGGCGCCTGCTTGGCTTGCAGCGCCG
This sequence comes from Paucibacter sediminis, assembly GCF_030254645.1. NCBI lineage: Bacteria > Pseudomonadati > Pseudomonadota > Betaproteobacteria > Burkholderiales > Sphaerotilaceae > Roseateles > Paucibacter sediminis. Next base: position 2,038,380 of record NZ_CP116346.1, on the reverse strand, counting down.
CGGCACGCTTGGATTGCAGCAGCCAGTCCTGCACCCCGCCCTCGTACTCGCGCCAGCGCCCGTCGCCCTCGCTGACGATGGTGGAGGTGACGACGTTGTCGAGGAAGCGCCGGTCATGGCTGACCAGGAAGACGGTGCCGTCGTACTCGGCCAGCAGCTCTTCCAGCAGCTCCAGGGTCTCGATGTCGAGGTCGTTGGTGGGCTCGTCCAGCACCAGCACATTGGCGGGGCGCGCGAACAGGCGCGCCAGCAGCAGGCGGTTGCGTTCGCCGCCGGAGAGGCTCTTCACCGGCGAGTTGGCGCGCGCGGGCGAGAACAGGAAGTCGCCCAGATAGCTTTTCACATGCTTCTTCTGGCTGCCGATCTCGATCCACTCGCTGCCGGGGCTGATGGTGTCGGCCAGGGTCGCGTCCAGATTGAGCGTGTCGCGCATCTGGTCGAAATAGGCCACCGAGAGGCGCGAGCCCTGGCGCACCTCGCCGCTGTCGGGTGCCAGCTCGCCCAGGATCAGTTTCAGCAGCGTGGTCTTACCGGCGCCGTTGGGGCCCACCAGGCCGACCTTGTCGCCGCGCAGGATGGTGGCGGTGAAGTCGCGCACGATGGTGCGATCGCCATAGCTCTTGAACACATTCTCCAGCTCGGCCACGATCTTGCCGCTGGCGCCGCCGGTGTCGATGTCCAGCTTGACCTTGCCCTGCACATCGCGGCGCGCCGCATGCGCCAGGCGCATCGCCTCCAGGCGCTGGATGCGCGCCACGCTGCGCGTACGGCGCGCTTCCACACCCTTGCGTATCCACACCTCTTCCTGCGCCAGCAGCTTGTCGAAGCGGGCATTGAAGAGCGCCTCGTTCTGCAGCTCGTATTCCTTGGCGGCGGTGAAGGCCGCGAAGTTGCCGGGGTAGCCGCGCAGCTGGCCGCGGTCCAGCTCGACGATGCGGTTGGCGACGTTGTCGAGGAAGGCGCGGTCGTGGGTGATCAGCAGCAGCGAACCCTTGAAGTTGTTGAGCAACTCCTCCAGCCAGGTGATGGCGTCCAGGTCCAGGTGGTTGGTGGGCTCGTCCAGCAGCAGCACGTCGGGCTGTGCCACCAGGGCGCGGCCCAGGGCGACGCGCTTCTTCAGTCCGCCCGAGAGCGCGCCCACCAGGCGCGAGCCGTCCAGGCCCAGGCGCTGCAGGGTCTCGTCGACGCGCTGTTCCCAGTTCCAGGCACCGATGTGCTCGATGCGTTCCTGCACCCAGGCGAGGTCGTCGTTCTCGTCGTGGATCTCGTAGCGCGCGCGCAGCGCCTTGGCCTCGGCCACGCCCTCGCTCACCACCTCGAAGATGGTGGCATCGGCACGCAGCTCGGGCTCCTGCGGCACGTAGACGCTGGTGAGGCCCTGCTGCAGCTGCAGCAGGCCATCGTCGAGCTTCTCCAGGCCGGCGAGGATTTTCAGCAGCGAGGACTTGCCCGTGCCGTTGCGGCCGATCAGGCCGACGCGCTCACCGATTTCGAGTGAGAAGTTGGCGCCATCCAGCAGGGCGACATGGCCGAATGCGAGATGGGCGTTGCTAATTGAGAGGACTGCCATGGGGCCGATTGTCCCCGACGCGGCCGCTCCGCCCGTTTCGGCCGCTTTTCTTTCAGTCGTCGGAGGAAAAGCCCGAGGCCTTGACGATGGGCCCCCATTGCGCGCGCTCGGCCGCGAGGCGACGCGCATATTCGGGCGCGCTCAGCGAGAACGGTTCGAAGCCGAGCTTGGCCAGGCCCTCCACCACCGCGGTCTCGCGCAGCGCCGCGCGCACCAGGTCGGCGATGCGGTCGACGGTGGCCGGCGCCGCCTTGGCCGGCAGGAACAAGCCATAGCTCTCCACGCCCTCGATGCCCTTGAAGCCCTGCTCCTCGAAGGTCGGCACCTCGGGCGCGAAACGCGAACGGCGCGTGTCGGTCACGCCCAGCAGGCGCACCCGGCCCGAGGCCAGATGCGGCAGGAAATCGCCGATGCTGAAGCAGCCCGAGGCGATCTGGCCGCCCATCAGGTCCTGCATGCCGGGCGCGGCGCCGCGGTAGGGCACATGGGTCAGCTTGATGCCGGCGGCGCGCTCGAACTGGTTGCCCAGGAAATGCGGCATCGCGCCCGCGGCCGGCGAGGCATAGGCGGCGCTCTGCGCATTCGCCCGCGCCCAGTCGGCAAACTGGGCCAGCGTCTTGACGGTGGCCGGCACCATCGGACCGACGCCAAAGCCGCAGGTGGAATGCGCCAGCGGGCCCACCGGCACCACATCGGACTCCGGCTTATAGGCCAGCTTGCGATAGGCATGCGGGTAGATGGTGAACATCGACGAGGGGCTCAGCAGCAGCGTCATGCCATCGGGCGCCGCGTCCTTGAGCGCCGCAATCGCCAGGCGGCCGCCGGCGCCCACCTTCTGCTCCACCAGCACCGATTCGGCCATGCGGCCGCGCCAGGCCTCGGCGACGCGGCGCGCGGTCGTGTCCACGGAGCCGCCGGCCGGGAAGCCCACCAGGATGCGCGGCAGGGCGCCCTGGGCGCGCGCCAATGGCCCGGCCAGCAAGGCCGCCAGGCCCAGCGTGAGTTCGCGTCGATGCATCGAAAAGTGCTTGGTCATGGCTTGGGTCTCCTGTCGGTTTTGGTCGGCTTGGCGGGTGGAATCGGTTGGGCCGCCGCGGTGGCCACCCAGGCCAGCCGCTCGAGATCGGCCTTCAAGGCGCTGCCGCGCTCGCCCAGGCCCTGCAACAGGGCCTGGTCGTGGGCGCGCACCAGCTGCTCCAGCTTGGCCAGGGTGCGGCGGCCATGCGCGGTCAGGTGCAGGCCCCAGGAGCGTGCGTCGCTGGGATCGTCGCGCCGCTCCGCCCAGCCCTGCTCGGTCAGCCAATCGGTCAGGCGCAGCGCGCCGCTGCGGTGCAGCCCCATCGCCTGGGCCAGCAGGCCCTGGCGCATGCCGGGATTGCGGGCCACCAGCACCAGCGCGGCAAAGCGCTGCGGGCTCACGTCCAGCCCCTCGGTGGCGCGGTAGAAGTCCAGGTAGAGCGCGTTCTGCGCGCGCCGCAGGGCATAGCCCAGCAGCTCGTCCAGCACGCCGTAGTCGAGCCCGGGCACGGGCAGCAACAGCCCCTCGGGAACCTGCGCTTGGGAACTTGCCGTCTTGCTCATGGCTTCAGGATAAATATCGTTGCATAGCGCAACAATCTCACTTACCCTTATCCCAGATCAAGCAAAACCGAGAACAGCCATGCAAGACAAAGCCCTGGACATCCTGATCGCCGGCGGCGGCATCGGCGGCCTCACCGCCGCCCTGGCCCTGCAGGCGCGCGGCCACCGCGTGCGCGTCTGCGAGGCCACGCCGCAGCTCAAGCCGCTGGGCGTGGGCATCAACCTGCTGCCCCATGCGGTGGCGGTGCTGGATGGCCTGGGTCTGCTGCCGGCGCTGCAGGCGATGGCGGTGCCGACCTCGGCCCTGGTGTTCGCGAACCGCCATGGCCAGGCCATCTACCGCGATGCGCGCGGGCTGGGCGGCGGCTACAGCCATCCGCAGCTGAGCATCCACCGCGGCGAGCTGCAACTGCTGCTGTGGCGCGAGGCGGCAGAGCGCCTGGGCGAGGCCAGGCTGCTGAGCGGGCAACGCGTGCTGGCCGCGCGCACCGAGGGCGAGCGCGTGGTGGCGCAGCTGCAGGCCAGCGACGGCAGCCACAGCGAATTGAGCGCCGATCTGCTGATCGGCGCCGATGGCATCCATTCGGCGCTGCGCCGCCAGTTCTATCCCGACGAGGGCGCACCGCGCTGGAACGGCATGATGATGTGGCGCGGCACCAGCCGTGCACGCCCCTTCCTGGACGGCCGCACCATGGTGCAGGCCGGCCACCGGCGCGCCAAGTTCGTGGTCTACCCGATCGCCCCGGTGGCCGAGGACGGGCTGCAGCTGATCAACTGGATCTGCGACCGCCGGCTGCGCGAGGACGGCTTTGGCGGCGGCCTCAGCGCCCCCAGCCGCGAGGACTGGAGCAAGCCCGGCTCGCTGGACGACCTGCTGCCCACCTTCGGCAGCTGGCATTTCGACTGGCTGGACGTGCCGGCCCTGATACGCAGCGCCACCCAGCTGCTGGAATGGCCGATGGTGGACCGCGACCCCCTGCCGCGCTGGCGCCATGGCCGCATCACCCTGCTGGGCGACGCGGCGCACCCGATGTACCCGATCGGCTCCAACGGCGCCACCCAGGCCATCCTCGATGCCGACTGCCTGGCCCAGGCCCTGCAGCAGGGCGCCACGCCGGAAGCGGCGCTCGACGCCTACGAGGCGCAGCGCCTGCCGATGTGCGCGCGCATCGTCGAGATGAACCGCCAGGAGGGGCTGGACGCCATCCTCGATCTGGTCGAGGAGCGCGCACCGGCCGGCTTCAAGCGGCTGGAGGACGTGATCGACCCGGCCGAGATCGACGCGCTGGTGCGGCGCTACAAGGCCGCGGCCGGCCACCAGCAGACGCGCTAAGAGCGCATGCCAAAGGTCATCCGCGCCGCCTGCCCCCGCGGTCGGCCGGCCCGGCCCGGCACCGCCATGACCATGGTCATGGACGCACCATCAGGCAAGACCTGACCCCGGAAAGAAGTCATGCGGGCCCGCCCCTAGGCCGCGCTGGCACCCCAACTCCGTTCGTCGCTGGAATCCGGCAAACCGTCCGCGCAATCCGCTGCTTGGTCGACTCCGGCTTGGTCGCGCCGGGCCCTCTGCCTAATCTGAATTGAGCGCGGACATTGGACGGCTCAACAGCCGGCAGACCGCCGCCTCAACCCTCAGCAACGGAGTCATCATGAATCGCAACACCACCCTCGCATCCAGCCTGCTGGCCGCCACCGCCATGACCTTCTTCACCGGCCTTGCCAGCGCCGACAGCGGCGGCACGCAGGACCTGAAGCGCGTTGAAGTCACCGGCAACAAGGCCTTCGAGATGGCCCGCACCGACGTGCTCAGCGTCTGCCCGGCGGCCGCCGTCGAATTGCAGGAGGCGCTCTCCACCGCCTGGTCGCGCGTCGAGCAAGAGGGCACCGTGCGCGTGCAGTTCCGCCTCAAGGGCGGCAGCGTCGGCCGCGTCGACACCAGCGCCGGCCCGCGCGGCTACCACCATGCGCTGAAGCGCGCCGTGCGCGCCATCGACTGCAACAACGACAACGCCAGCGAGCAGCTGTTCGCCTTTGCCGTGCATTTCAGCGATCCCGATTCGCCCACCGGCAACGGCGCCGTGGCCCTGCTGAGCAAGTAGTCCGGCGCTTCGGCGTTATGCTGCCGGGCATCGCCAACCCGACATGCCCCGCAGATGAAAAACGCCCTGATGATCGCCCTGGCCCTCGCATCCGGCACGGCTTGTGCGCAGCAGTCCGAGCTGCAGCGCTGCCGCGGCATCGCCGACAAGGACGCACGCTTGGCTTGTTATGACGGCATCGCCCTGGCAACGCCCGCGGCAGCTGCGCCGGCGGCCGCTGTGCCCAAGGCGGTGGCCCCGGCGGAGCCCAAGGCCGACACCTTCGGCCTGGAGCGGCGCCAGCTCAAGGCCGAGGCCGATGCGGTGGAAAGCCGCATCGATGGCCCCTTCGACGGCTGGGGCCCGAAGAGCGTGATCCGCCTGGCCAATGGCCAGGCCTGGATGGTGATCGACGGCAGCTCGGCAGTGTTGCGACTGAAGAGCCCCAAGGTGCTGGTACGCCGCGCCGCGATGGGCTCCTTCATGATGGAGTTCGAAGGCTCCAACGAGACGGCACGCGTGCGCCGCCTGGAGTGAGGCTGGCTCAGGGCAGCAGCTGGGCCGCGTGGTGGCGCAAATGCTCGTCCACGAAGCTCGCGATGAAGTAGTAGCCGTGGTCGTAGCCGGCATGGCGGCGCAGGCGCAGCGGCTGACCCACCGCGGCGCAGGCGGCCTCGAAAGCGTCCGGATGGAGCTGCTCGGCGAGGAACTGGTCGCTCAAGCCCTGGTCGATCAGGATGCCGCCCGGATAGGGCGCGGCCGGCAGCGCCGCCATCAGGGCGCTGGCATCGTGCGCCGCCCAGGCGCTGCGCTCGGCGCCCAGGTAGCCGCCGAACGCCTTGTGCCCCCAGGGGCATTGCATGGGCGCGCAGATCGGCGCGAACGCTGAAAGTGAGCGGAACGCGCCCGGGTGGCGCAGCGCCAGGGTGAGCGCGCCATGGCCGCCCATCGAGTGGCCGAAGATGCCGCTGCGCTCGGGCCCCAGGCCCAGCTCGGCCTGCACCTGCGGCAGCAGTTCGCGCATCAGATAGCTTTCCATGCGCCAGTGCCTGGCCCAAGGCTGCTGGGTGGCGTCGAGGTAGAAGCCGGCGCCGACGCCGAAGTCCCAGGCCGCATCCTCGCCGGCGGCTTGCGCGCCGCGCGGGCTGGTGTCGGGTGTCAAGAGGGCCAGGCCCAGCTCGGCCGCCAGGCGCTGGGCCCCGGCCTTGATGGCAAAGGTCTCCTCGGTGCAGGTGAGGCCGGCCAGATACAGCAGCAGCGCGCGCGGCCGCGGTGGCAGGTAGAGCGCGTAGCGCATCGGCAGGCCGATCTCGGCCGAGGCATGGCGCAGGAAACGCTGCCGGCCGCCAAAGCAGGCGTGCTCGCTGAGCAGCTCGGCCGCCATCTCAGAACTCCACCACGGTGCGGATGGATTCGCCGCGCTTCATCAGCTCGAAGGCCTCGTTGATGCGTTCCAGCGGCAGCTTGTGGGTGATGAGCTCGTCGATCTTGAGCTTGCCGTCCATGTACCAGTCGACGATCTTGGGCACGTCGGTGCGGCCGCGCGCGCCGCCGAAGGCCGAACCCTCCCACTTGCGGCCGGTCACGAGTTGGAAGGGCCGCGTGCTGATCTCGGCGCCGGCCTCGGCCACGCCGATGATGATGCTGCGGCCCCAGCCCTTGTGGGTGCACTCGAGCGCATCGCGCATCACCTTGGTGTTGCCAATGCATTCGAAGCTGTAGTCGGCGCCGCCTTCGGTGAGCTGCACGATCTCGTCCACCACGTTCGCCACCTCCTTGGGGTTGATGAAGTGGGTCATGCCGAACTGGCGCGCCAGCGCCTCGCGGCCCGGGTTCAGGTCCACGCCGATGATCTTGTCGGCGCCCACCATCTTGGCGCCCTGGATCACGTTCAGGCCGATGCCACCGAGGCCGAACACCACCACGTTCGCACCCGCCTCCACCTTGGCGCTGAACAGCACCGCACCCACGCCGGTGGTGACGCCACAACCGATGTAGCAGACCTTGTCGAAGGGCGCATCCGGGCGGATCTTGGCCAGCGCGATGCCGGGCACGACGATGTGGTTGGAGAAGGTGGAGGTGCCCATGTAGTGGAACACCGGCTGGCCGTTCAGCGAGAAGCGCGCGCTGCCATCCGGCATCAGGCCCTTGCCCTGGGTGCTGCGGATCGCCTGGCAGAGATTGGTCTTGCGCGAGAGGCAGAACTTGCACTGCCGGCACTCGGGCGTGTAGAGCGGGATCACATGGTCGCCGGGCTTGAGCCAGCCGACGCCCTTGCCCACCTCCAGCACCACGCCCGCGCCCTCGTGGCCCAGCACCGCGGGGAAGATGCCCTCGGGATCGGCACCCGAGAGCGTGTAGTAATCGGTATGGCAGACCCCGGTGGCCTTCACTTCCACCAGCACCTCGCCCTCGCGCGGGCCGTCCAGTTCCAGGGTCTCGATGGTCAATGGGGCGCCGGCCTTCCAGGCCACCGCAGCACGGGTCTTGATCATGGGGCTACTCCAGTGAAGATGCGAGGCGCAGCATAAACGGACGCGCGACAATCTGCCCGCGCCGCGGGATGGCGCGGGGAGCAGCACAAGATGACGCGCATGCACGACCTGATGTCCAGCAACCTGGTGACGGTGGAGCTGGACGACAGCCTGGCCACGGTGAAGGAGATCTTCGACAGTTCCAGCTTCCACCATCTGCTGGTGGTGGAGGAAGGGCGCTTGTTCGGCGTGGTCTCCGACCGCGACCTGCTGCGCGCCATCAGCCCCTATGTCGGCACCATGGTGGAGACGACGCGCGACCTCGCCACGCTCAACAAGCGCGTGCACCAGGTGATGAGCCGCAAGCCGCTGACGCTGCGGCCCGAGGACCCCGTCGGCGACGCGATCCGACTGTTCCTGGAGCATGGCATCTCCTGCCTGCCCATCGTGGTGGAGGACCTCAAGCCGGTGGGCATCGTCACCTGGCGCGACGTGCTGCGGGCGCTGGCGCCGCGCTGATCAGGCGCGCGGATCAGCGTTCAAATCGGCGCGCAGCTGGCGCACCGCGCTCGCCAGCCAATGCGCCTCGCGCTCGCACAGGCGCAGGCGGCGCAGCAGCCAGGGGGTGAGGCTGACGTCGGCGCGGTGCTCGGGCCAATCGTCCTCGGTGGTTTCCAGCTTCGGTGGGGTCGGGTCTTGCCCTGCCAGGGCCTCCAGCCTGAGCGTGCCCACGCAGGCCTGCAGGGTCTGCTGCAGCGCCCGGCTGGCCTCGACCTCGTCCAGGCGTTCGGCGCGCCGGTTCAGCAGGGTCTGCACGGCGCCCAGCAGGGCCATCAGGCGGTAGCCATGCGTCAGCAGGGCCTCGACATGCGCATCGGGCACGCGCACATGCTCGGGCTCCACGCGGGTGCGCTGGCCGGCCGCGGCCAGCGCCGCCAGCGCGGCATAGGCCTGCTGGCGGCTCAGGCGCTGCGCCAGCTGCTGCTGCACCTGCTGCTGATGCACGCCGGGCGCCCAGCGCAGCACATTGGCGGCATGGCGCGCCAGGGCGCCGCACAGCTGCAGCGCCAGCCGGCCCAGGGTGCGGCGCTCCCAGGCCGGCAACACGAAGCAGAAGGCCCAGGCCAGCAGCGCGCCCAGCACCGTGTCCGCCAGCCGCTCGCCCACCGCCGGGCTGCTGCCGGGCGCCAGCAGCAGCGGCTGCAGCAGGGCCATCAGGGTGGCGGCCGTGGCGGCCACGCGGTAGCGCACGTTCACGTAGGCATGGGCCGTGCCCACCGCGGCGATGAAGGCCAGGGCCAGCAGGGCATGGCTGTGCACCTGGGCCAGCGCCAGCACCAGCAGGCAGCCGATCACGGTGCCGATGATGCGTTCGTTGCGGCGCGCGAGGGTCTGCTCCAGATTGCCGCGCAGCACCACCGCCACGCTCAGCACCAGCCAGTGCGGATGCGCCGCCCAGGGCAGCACCAGGCCCAGCGCATAGGCGCAGGAGAGCGCCAGCGTGCCGCGCAGCGCATGGCGCAGCACGCCGGACTGCAGGGTCCAGTGCGTCTTCAGCGCCGCCAGCGGCCAGCCCTCGGGCGAGACGAACTGCTGCAGCTGCGCGGGCGTCAGGGTGGCGGCGCGGTCGGGCCCGGCCAGGCGCTCGGCCATCTGCGCCACGTCGTCCAGCATATGACCCAGGCGCGACTGCAGCGCGGCCAGCAGATGGTGGCGCGCATCGTCGGCTGCGGCGGGCACGGCGGCCAGGCGCCCGGCCAGCTCGTCGCGCCAGCCCTGCGCGGAGATCGCCGGGCAGGCGGCGCCTGTTCGCCCCACCGCGGCGGCCATGCCGTCCAGCGCGTCGGCCAGCTGGCGCAGGGTGATGGCCAGGGCGGCGCGCCAGGCCAGGCCGGCCGCGTCCTCGCCCAGCAGCGGGATGTCCAGGCGGCTTGCCAGCAGCAGGTCGCGCAGCTCGATCAGGCCTAACACCAGATCGACCTGGCGGCGGCTCTGCACCGAGGGCCGGGCGGCGAACACCTGATCGCGCGCGGCCTGCAAGGCATCGGCCAGCGCCACGTCGTCGCGGATCGAGGCGCGCATGCTGGGGCCCTCGGCCAACGCCTCGCCGGCGATGCGGGCGGCGCGCGAATGCAGGCGACGCGCGCAGGCGCGCATCGCCTCCGCAATCGCCAGATCGCGGTAGCGGCGGCGCAGCAGCCAGGCGGTGCTGCGCGCCCACAAGGCATAGAGCGAGGCGCCCAGCAGCACCCAGCCGGCATGCTGGAGCGCCTCCAGCCGCGTCAGCGGGTCTTCCCAGGCCATCGCGAACACCAGGGCCAGCACGCCCGAGAAGGAGAGCGGCCCGGCGCGCGGCCCCCAGGCCATCGTCATCAGCGTGACGAAGGCGGTGAGCGCGATCAGCGCCGTCATCAGTGGCGGCGACTCGCGCAGCAGGCCCACGGCCAGCGTCACCAGCGCCCCCAGCAGGGCCGCGGGGACCAAGCGCCGCAGCACCCGCTGGGGCGGGTTGGGCACATCGGTGAGGCTGGCGCAGACCGCGCCGCCGGCCGCCGCCAGGCCCACGTCGGCGCCGAACACCGCGCTCAGCAGCGCCTGCACCAGCGCCACGCCCAGGGCCACGGTGAGGCCGTTGAGCTGGGCGGCCGTCAGGCGGCTGATCATCGTCAGAGGCTGCGCTCCAGCGCGTCGACAAACATCTTCGGCACGTCGAAGCCGGTCTGGTCGGTGATCTCCTGGAAGCAGGTGGGGCTGGTGACGTTGATCTCGGTGAGGCAATCGCCGATCACGTCCAGGCCCACCAACAGCAGGCCGCGCGCGGCCAGGATCGGACCCAGGGTTTCGGCGATCTCGCGGTCGCGCGCGCTGATCGGCTGGGCCACGCCCTTGCCGCCCGCCGCCAGGTTGCCGCGCACCTCGCCGCCCTGCGGGATGCGCGCCAGGCAGAAGGGCACGACCTGCCCCCCGATCACCAGCACGCGCTTGTCGCCCTCCTTGATGGCGGGCAGGTAGCGCTGCACCATCACGGTCTCGGCGCCGCCCTTGTTGAGGGTCTCGATGATGGCGCCGAGGTTGAGGCCATCGGCCGGCACGCGGAAGATGCCCATGCCGCCCATGCCGTCCAGGGGCTTCAGGATGACGTCGCCCTGCTCGGCATGGAAGGCGCGGATCGCGGCCTCGCTGCGCGTCACCAGGGTGGGCGCGATGAACTGCGGAAACTCCAGGATGGCGAGCTTCTCGGGATGGTCGCGCAGCGCCGCGGGCTTGTTGAAGACGCGCGCGCCCTCGCGCTCGGCCTGGCCCAGCAGATGGGTGGCGTAGAAATACTCGCTGTCGAAGGGCGGGTCCTTGCGCATGATGACGGCCTGGGTATCGGCCAGCGCCAGCTCGGCGGTGGCCACCACGCTGAACCAGGCATGCGCATCGCCGGTGAGCGTGATGGCACGCGCCGCGCGCGCCACCACCCGGCCACCGGCGCGCCAGACCAGGTCGGCGGGCTCGCAGGCCCACAGCTCATGGCCACGCCTGGCGGCCTCGCGCATCATCGCGAAGGTGGTGTCCTTGTAGGTCTTGAAGGATTCAAGCGGGTCGGCGACGAACAGGATCTTCATGGTGGCTCTGGCTGCGGATGATTTACTTGCCTCGGAAGTGTTGCACCAAAAGAGAAACCGTGCCCGCCACCACGCCCCAGAAGGCCGAGCCTATGCCCAGCATGGCCACCCCCGAGAGCGTGACCAGAAAGGTCAGGATGGCGGCATCGCGGTGCTTTTCCTCCTTCAGCGCCGCGGCCAGGCCCCCGGCGATGGTGCCCAGCAGGGCAAGACCTGCCACCGCCGCCACCAGCTCGCGCGGGAAGGCCGCCAGCAGGCCCACCACCGCGCCGCCGGCCAGGCCCAGGGCGATGTAGAACACGCCGGCCATGGCGGCGGCGGTGTAGCGGCGCCGCGGGTCTTCGTGCGCCTCGCGCCCCATGCAGATCGCCGCCGTGATGGCCGCGAGGTTGAAGGCATAGCCGCCAAAGGGGGCCAGCAGCAGGGTCGCCAGGCCGGTGGTGCTGATGCTGGGCGAGATCGGCGTCTGGTAGCCCGAGGCGCGCTGGGCCGCCACGCCGGGCAGGTTCTGCGAGGCCATGGTGACGAGAAAGAGCGGCAGCGCCACGCCGATCAGCGCCGCCATGCTGAAGCGCGGGCTGGTCCAGACCGGCTGGGCCCAGGCCCACTGCACCTCGCTCATGTGCAAACGCCCCTGCCCCGCCGCCACCGCCACGCCGGCCAGCAGCACGGCGGGCACCGCATAGCGCGGCCACCAGCGCCGCCCGGCCAGGTAGACGGCCGCCATCACCAGCACCAGCGTGGGGGCGGTCTTCACGCTGGCCACCGCGTCCAGGCCGAAGCGCGCCAGCACGCCGGCCAGCAGCGCCGAGGCCACCGCCACCGGGATGCGATCCATCACGCGCTCGAAGGCCTTGGTGAGGCCGGCCAGCAGGATCAGCGCGCCGCACACCATGAAGGCGCCGATGGCCTCGGGCATGCTGATGCCGGCGGTGCCGGCCAGCAGCGCCGCGCCGGGCGTGGACCAGGCGGTCAGCACCGGCTGGCGCGTCCACAGCGACAGCCCGAGGCTGGTGATGCCCATGCCCAGGCCCAGGGCCCACATCCACGAGGTGATCTGTGACGAAGTAGCACCCAGGGCCTGGGCCGCCTGGAATACGATGGCCACCGAGCTGGTGAAGCCCACCAGCACCGCCACAAACCCCGCCACGGCCGATGGGACTGAGAGATCATTGAGCCAGGTTTTCATGGACGAGGAGGCTGTTAGGCTTTGGGATGGGCTCGCGTTGGGTCGCTTAGGGGGCGAAGGCAAGGCGCAAAGCGCAGCCGGATTGGACATCCGGCGAGCATTTGCAACGCCGCATGCGCCCCCTAAGCGACCCAACCCGAAGGGCCAAAGCGATTTGCCTGGCCATCCGTCGTTGCCGGTGCCTGGTGGGGGCCGATCCCACGGCGGCACCGCCGCCTAGGCTGGCCAAGCAACTCGCTTTGGCGCGAGCCCATCCCAAAGCCTAACAGCCTCCTTGCATAAACAAGCATGTGTAGATTCCTGGCCTACCTGGGCGCGCCGATCTTCCTGGACGAGTTGGTATGCGCCCCCCGGCATTCGCTGGTGCGACAGTCGCTGCGCGCCGAGGAAGCCAAGGTGGTGACGAATGGCGACGGCTTCGGCGTGGGCTGGTATGGCGAGCGCGAGGCGCCGGGCGTCTACCGCGAGGTGATGCCGGCCTGGTCCGACGAGAACCTGCTGGCGCTGTGCGCCAATGTGCGCTCTCGGCTGTTCTTCGCGCATGTGCGCGCGGCCACCGGCGGCGGCATCGCGCGCCAGAACTGCCACCCCTTCCATTACGGCCGCTATCTCTTCATGCACAACGGCCAGATCGGCGGCTATGGCCAGCTGCGCCGGCGCATGGAGGCGCGCATCCCCGATCACCTCTACGAACATCGCAAGGGCGCGACCGACTCCGAGTTGCTGTTCCTGCTCATCATCGCGCGCATGGAGGAAGGGCTGGACGCGCTGCGCGCCACCAGCCAGGTGCTCGGCGAGACCCAGGCGATGATGCAGCTGCTGCACATCCAGCAGCCGCTGCGCTTCTCGGCCGCGCTGGCCGATGGCGACCAGCTCTGGGCCTTCCGCTATGCCACCGACAAGCGCGCACCCACGCTCTACGTCAACCGCTCGGCGGCCGGCGTGGTGGTGGCCTCGGAGCCACTGGAGGGCGACCCGCAGGGCTGGGAGCTGATCCCGCAGGGAGAGATGCTGCACTTCGACGCCGCGGGCCGGCGCAGCAGCGAGGCGCTGCAGGCGGTGCCGGCCTAGGGCCTGTTAACACTACGCCAATGGGTCGCGTTGTCGGCCAGAAAGGCTGCAGGCAAGGCGCAAACCGCAGCCGGGTTGGACACCCGGCGAGGATTTGCAACGCGGCCTGCGGTCTTTCTGGCCACAACCCTGCGGGAAGGCTCGTCTCGGCGGGCCACGCGTCGTTGCAACGCTGGCCCGCACGCGAGTGCGGGCGGCGCGCTGCGCCTAGCTTGGCCCGCCGAGGCGAGCCTTCGCGGCCCATCGGCGTAGTGTTAACAGGCCCTAGATCTCGACCTTGGAGCCGAGCTCGACGATGCGGTTGGTCGGCAGGTGCAGGAAGTCGGCGGCGGCGGCGGCGTTGCGGTGCATGCTTGCGAACAGCTTCTCGCGCCACAGCGCCATGCCCGAACCGATGGTGGGAATGACGATGTCGCGCGAGAGGAAGTAGCTGGTTTCCATCTCTTCCAGGTGCACATGGCGCGACTCCAGCAGCTTCAGCGCCTCGGGCACATCGGGCTCGTTCTTGAAGCCGAAGTGCACGCTCACCTGCCAGCAGTCGTTGCCCAGCGCCTCCACTTCCACGCGCTTGTCGAAACCGATCCAGGGCACCTCGTGGTGCTTGACGGTGACGAACAGGTTCTGCTCGTGCAGCACCTTGTTGTGCTTGAGGTTGTGCAGCAGGGCATTCGGGGTCATGCCTTGCTCGGAGGAGAGGAACACCGCCGAACCGGGCACGCGCAGCGGCGGGTTGACGAACACCGCACCGAGGAAGCTCTTCAGGTCGATGGCATCCTCGCGCAGCTTGTCGCTGAGCTGGCGCCGGCCCTGCTTCCAGGTCAGCATCAGCGTGAACATGCCGATGCCGATCACGAGCGGGAACCAGCCGCCGGCAAACAGCTTGAGCAGGTTGGAGGCGAAGAAGGTGACGTCCACCACGAAGAAGAAGCCGGTGGCGGCGAAGCACAGCGCCCAGGGGTACTTCCAGCCGTAGCGGATCACGTAGAAGGTCATGATGGTGGTGATGCTCATGTCCAGCGTCACCGCGATGCCATAGGCCGCCGCCAGGCGCGAGGACGAGCCGAACAGCACCACCGCCAGCACGATGAAGACGAACAGGCCCCAGTTCACGAAGGGCACGTAGATCTGGCCGGTGTCGCGCACCGAGGTGTGCAGGATGCGCATGCGCGGCAACAGGCCCAGCTGCACCGCCTGCTTGGTGACCGAAAAGGCCGCGGTGATGAGGGCCTGCGAGGCGATCACGGTGGCCGCCGTGGCCAGGAACACCAGCGGCAGCGCGGCCCAGTCCGGCGCCATGTGGAAGAAGGGGTTGCTCACCGCCTCGGGTTCGTCCAGCAGCATGGCGCCCTGGCCGAAGTAGTTGACCACCAGGGCCGGCATCACCATGCCGTACCAGGCCAGCCGGATCGGCAGCGGGCCGAAGTGGCCCAGGTCGGCATACAGGGCCTCGCCGCCGGTGACGCACAGCACCACCGCCCCCAGCGAGATGAAGGCCACCAGCGGCTGGGCGGCGGCGAACTGGAAGGCATACCAGGGGTTGATGGCCGCCAGCACCTTGGGGTTCTCGATGATGTGCGGCAGGCCCAGCGCGATCAGCACGAAGAACCAGACCAGGGTGATGGGGCCGAAGAACTTGCCGATGCCGCTGGTGCCGAAGCGCTGCACCGCGAACAGGCCGGTGAGCACCAGCAGGGTCAGCGGCACGACGAATTTTTCCAGCTGCGGCGCGGCCACGCCCAGGCCCTCCACCGCCGACAGCACCGACACCGCCGGGGTGATGACGCCATCGCCATAGAAGATGGCGGTGCCGAACATGCCCACCACCAGCAGCACGCGGCGCAGTTGCGGGCGCTCGCTCACCGCCGTGGTGGCCAGCGCCAGCATCGCGATCAGGCCGCCTTCACCGTTGTTGTCGGCGCGCAGTATCAGCAGCACGTACTTCAGGGAGACGATCACCGTCATCGTCCAGAAGATCAGCGAGAGCACGCCGAGGATGTTGTCGGTGGTGGCGGCCACATGGCCGCCATGGAAGACTTCCTTCAGCGCGTAGAGCGGGCTGGTACCGATGTCGCCATAGACCACGCCCAATGCCCCGAGCGTGAGGCCCGCCAGGGCGGACGGCGAACGTGCCGCAGTAGAAGAACCCACAGAGTGCCGCAGCGCGCTGAGGACGCTGCTCGAAAGCCAAAAGCGCTATTGTGCGCTCGGCTTTGTGCAGTGCGTCAAGCGCCCCGCCTGCCCAGGGGGCAGCGGGCTTGACGCCGCCGCGGCTTCATGTCAAGGACGCCGCTCAGGCGTAGACCTCGGCCTCGGGGTCGGTGACCTCGAGCTCGTAGCTGGCCGCCAGCATGGCCAGGCGCGCGATCACGCCATACATGTAGAAGCGGTTGGGCGCGCTGGCGCCCGGCTTCTCACCCGGGCGCGGCAGCTGCGAGCTTTGCGCAAAGGCCAGCGGCACGAAGCTGGCGCCGGGGGCGTTGAGGTTCTCGTCCTCGCCACGCTCGGCATGGATGCGGTAGAAGCCGCCCACCACATAGCGGTCCATCATGTAGACGACCGGCTCGGCCACCGCATCGTGCACGCGCTCGTGCGTGACCACGCCCTCCTGCACGATCACCTCGCTGACCAGCTGGCCGTCCTTGCAGACGCTCATCTTGTTGCGGGTGCGGCGGCTCAGCTCGTCGAGGTCCTTGGCATCGCGCACCGTCATGATGCCCATGCCATAGGTGCCGGCATCGGGCTTCACCACCACGAAGGGCTTCTCCTGGATGCCGTATTCCTTGTACTTGCGGCGCGTCTTGTTGAGGATGGTGTCCACCTGGGTTTGCAGCGCATCCAGGCCCTGGCCGGTGCTGAAGTCCAGGCCCTGCACCGGCGCGAACATCGGGTTGATCAGCCAGGGGTCCATGCCCAGCAGCTTGGCGAACTTCTTCGCCACTTCCTCGTAGGCGCGGAAATGGTTGCTCTTGCGGCGCAGCGCCCAGCCCGCATGCAGGGGCGGCAGCAGGTATTGCTCGTGCAGATGCTCGAGCACGCGCGGCACGCCGGCGCTGAGGTCGTTGTTGAGCAGGATGGTGCAGGGGTCGAAATCCTTCAGGCCCAGGCGCCCGCGCTTGCGCACCAGCGGCTCGATGGTGAGCTGGCCGCCATCCGGCAGGGCCAGCGCCGTGGGCTCCTTGATGCTCTCGTCCAGCGTGCCCAGGCGCACGTTCAGGCCGGCCTGGGTGAAGATGCGCGTCAGCGTGGCCACATTGCTGAGATAGAAGCTGTTGCGCGTATGGCCCTCGGGCACCAGCAGGAGGTTCTTGGCCTCTGGGCAGATCTTCTCGATCGCCGCCATCGCCGCCTGCACCGCCAGCGGCAGCATCTCGGGGGTGAGGTTGTTGAAGCCGCCCGGGAACAGATTGGTGTCCACCGGCGCCAGCTTGAAGCCGGCATTGCGCAGGTCCACCGAGCTGTAGAAGGGCGGCGTGTGCTCCATCCACTCAAGGCGGAACCAACGCTCGATCGCCGGCATGGACTCGAGCACGCGCTGCTCCAGCTCGTTGATGGGGCCGGTGAGTGCGGTAATGAGGTGGGGAACCATGATGCGGGGCCAGCGTTGCTTCGTCGGCCGATTCTAGGAGGCTGCTGCACATGGGGGCGCAAATGAAAATCCCAAGACAGGAGCAGGCGATATGCTTGAGGCTGTGAATGCCAGCCCCCCGAGCCCCATGAAGCCGAAGATCCTGATCGTTGATGACCAGGCCGACATCCGTCGCCTGGTACGTTGGGCGCTGGAGGACAGCCCCTACGTGATCTACGAGGCCGCCAACGGGGCGCTCGGCCTGCAGCTGGCACAGACGGTGCGCCCGGACCTGGTGCTGCTGGACGTGATGATGCCCGGCGGCATGGACGGCCTGGAGGTCTGCAAGACACTGCGCGCCGACCCCGCCTTCGCCAACACCGTGATCGTCATGCTGACCGCCGCGGCCAGCGAACAGGACAAGGCCGAGGCCCTGGGGCTGGGCGCCAATTTCTTCCTCGCCAAACCCTTCAGCCCGGCCAAGCTGCTGGAGCTGCTGGGGATTCTGCTGCGCGGCCGCAAGACCTGACCCTCCGTCGAAAGCGCATCAGGCAAAAGAAAAGCCGCCCGAGGGCGGCTTTCGCTTGCGGGCTTGCTGGCCGGCTTACTTGTGATAGGCCGTCTCGCCATGCGCGCTGATGTCCAGACCCTCGCGCTCTTCCTCTTCGGTGACGCGCAGGCCGATCACCAGATCGACGATCTTGTAGGCGATCACCGAGACGATGCCCGACCAGACCACGGTCACGCCCACGGCCTTGGCCTGGGTCAGCACCTGGGCGCCGATCGAGTAGGCGTCGCCGGTGATCATGCTGGCGGTGACCCAGTCGCCCACGGCGCTGGGGCCACCCAGATTGGGCGAGTTGAACACGCCGGTCAGCAGGGCACCGACGATGCCGCCGACGCCGTGCACACCGAACACGTCCAGCGAGTCGTCCGCACCCAGCAGCTTCTTCAGACCCGACACGCCCCACAGGCAGGCGAAGCCGGCGATCACGCCGATGATCAGCGCACCGCCCACGCCGACGTTGCCGGCCGCAGGGGTGATGGCCACCAGGCCGGCGACGGCGCCCGAGGCGGCACCCAGCATGGAGGCCTTGCCCTTGTGCAGCGCCTCACCCACGCTCCAGGCCAGCACCGCGGCGGCGGTGGCGACGAAGGTGTTGATGAAGGCCAGGGCGGCGAAGCCGTTGGCTTCGAGTGCCGAGCCGGCGTTGAAGCCGAACCAGCCCACCCACAGCAGCGAGGCACCCACCATGGTCAGCGTCAGGCTGTGCGGGGTGAAGCTTTCCTTGCCGTAGCCGATGCGCTTGCCCACGAAGTAGGCGCCCACCAGGCCGGCGACGGCTGCGTTGATGTGCACCACGGTGCCGCCGGCGAAGTCCAGCGCGCCCCATTGCCACAGCAGGCCGGCCTTGCCATTCATCTCGTCAACGACGCTGGCGGCGCTGTAGGCATCCGGGCCCATCCAGAACCAGACCATGTGGGCGATCGGCAGGTAGCTGAAGGTGAACCACAGGGCCATGAAGAGCAGCACGGCGGAGAACTTGGCACGCTCGGCGAAGGCGCCGACGATCAGGCAGGCGGTGATGCCAGCGAAGGTCGCCTGGAAGGCCGCGAACACGATCTCGGGGATGACGACGCCCTTGCTGAAGGTGGCGGCGTTGGCGAAGGTGCCGGCCGCGTTGTCCCAGATGCCCTTCATGAAGAGCCGGTCCAGCCCGCCGAAGAAGGCGTTGCCCTCGGTGAAGGCGATGCTGTAGCCATACAGCACCCACAGCACCACGATCATCGAGAAGGTGACCATCACCTGCATCAGCACCGACAGCATGTTCTTGCTGCGCACCAGGCCGCCGTAGAACAGCGCAAGACCTGGCACCGTCATCATGATGACCAGCAGGGTCGAGACCATCATCCAGGTGGTATCGCCCTTGTTGGGCACGGGTGCCGCGGCCGGGGCCGAGGCGGCCTCCGCGGGGGCAGAAGCAGCAGGTGCGGGCGCCGCGGCCGAGGCCGCCTCGGGTGCCGCGGCAACGGCGGCGGTAGCGGCGGGCGCCGAAGCGGCGCCGGCAGCGTCTTGTGCCCAGGCGCTGGGCGCTAGCGCCGCGGCGGCCAGGGCCAGACAGGCAAGCAGTTTCTTCATGATCGGGGGTCTCCGGAAGGGGGAAGTGCTGTGTGCGAGCAGAGCGGGCAGTGGGCGCTTAGAGCGCGTCCTGGCCGGTCTCACCGGTGCGGATGCGCACCACCTGGTCGAGCGGCGAGACGAAGATCTTGCCGTCGCCGATCTTGCCGGTGCGGGCGGACTTCTCGATCGCCTCGATCACCTGCTCCACCACCGCATCGGCCACGGCGGCCTCGACCTTGACCTTGGGCAGGAAGTCGACCACGTATTCGGCGCCACGGTAGAGCTCGGTATGGCCCTTCTGGCGGCCGAAGCCCTTCACTTCCGTGACGGTCAGGCCCTGCACGCCGATGGCGCTGAGCGCCTCGCGGACCTCATCAAGCTTGAAGGGCTTGATGACTGCGGTGATGAGTTTCATGGTGAGGTCTCCTCAGGTTCAATCAGAAGGTCTTCTTGACCGACAGCACCAGGCCGTTCTTGCCCAGGTTCTTGCCGGCGCCGATGTAGCTGTCGTTGTCGGTGCCCACCGCGGCCAGGCCGAAGGTGAAGCCGGCGTAGTCCTTGTTCACGGTGAGCGAGTAGTCGGTGTAGGAGGCCGAGCCCAGATGGCGCACCTTTTGGTGGCCCACATGCGGGGTCAGGGTGAAGCCCTCGCCCAGGTCGAAGGTGCCGCTCAGGTCCAGATAGCCGCTGCCCTTGGAGTCGGGAAAGCCGAACAGATTGCTGGTGCTGTGCGAGTACTTGGCGGTCACCGGGCCGAACGTCAGCGCGGCATAGAGCTCGGTGGTGTTGGCGCTGGGGCTGAGCTTGTTGCCCGAGTAGACGTATTGCAGGGCGCCGACATCCAGGGTCAGGCCGGCACTGATCTCGGTCTTGTAGCCGCCGTAGACGTCCAGCTCGACATTGCTGTCGCCGCCGGCGTCCTTGATCCACTTGATGGTGGAGGCCCAGGTGCCGATGTAGAAGCCGCTGGCGGAGGCATAGTCGGCGCCGCCCTGCAGGGCGGGCTTGAGGCGGGTCTGCGAAATGCCGCGGTAGCGATAGTCCGTGGTCACGCTGGCGTTGAACGACAGGGGGCTGGCCGGCTCATCAGCCAGCACCGGCATGGCCGGAGCGAGCAGGCTGATGGCAATTGCGGCGTAGATCGACTTCATCGCGGAACTCCTAAGGGTGGAAGACGGGCAGAAACGGTTTCACCCCCCCTGTTTGCAGCTTCCGTGCCAGCCCCATTTCGGACCTCATGCGCGGCTTTCCCTGGGGCATCGGGGCCCCAACAGGCCCGGCATGGGCTCAAACCGCACCAAGCTGGGTCAGAAAGCGCCTGGCGCCGTTCTGGTGCGCGCCCCGAAACCGTGCGCAACGCGCACGCGGGCAGCGGCAACGGCACAATCGGCGCCAGGGGAGGACAGCCACATGTCTCTGGCCATCATCCACAGCCGTGCCCTGGACGGCGTGAGTGCCGCACCGGTCACGGTGGAGGTGCATCTGGCCAACGGCCTGCCCAGCTTCACCCTGGTGGGGCTGGCGGAAACCGAGGTCAAAGAGGCTCGCGAGCGCGTGCGCGCCGCCCTGCTCAACAGCGGTTTGAGCTTTCCACACAGCCAGCGCATCACCGTGAACCTGGCGCCGGCCGACCTGCCCAAGGAGGGCGGGCGCTTCGATCTGCCGATCGCGCTGGGCCTGCTGGCGGCCAGCGGCCAGATCGACGACAAGCTGCTGGCCGACCTCGAATGCGCGGGCGAACTCTCGCTGGCCGGCGAGCTGCGCCCGGTGCGCGGCGCCATGGCGATGGCCCTGGCGCTGCGGCGCGAGGGCCAGGGTCGCCGGCTCCTGCTGCCGGTCACGAGTGCCCAGGAGGCGGCCTTGGTGCGCGGCGCGGCGGTCCACGGCGCCGGCCATCTGCTCGAGGTGGTGGCGGCCCTCGGCCCGGGCGGCGGCGGGCAGCTGCCCTTGCCGATGCCGGCCGCGCAGCCCAGGGCAGCGATGCCCGGGCCCGACCTCAACGAAATCAAGGGCCAGGCCGGCCCCAAGCGGGCCTTGGAGATTGCCGCGGCCGGAGGCCTGAGCCTGCTGCTGATCGGGCCGCCAGGCACCGGCAAGTCCATGCTGGCGCAGCGCCTGCCGGGCCTGCTGCCGGCGATGCAGGAGCACGAGGCCTTGGAATCGGCGGCGATGCTGAGCCTGGCCGGCATGTTCACGCCCGAGCGCTGGGGACAGCGCAGCTTTCGCAGCCCCCACCACAGCGCGTCCAGCGCCGCCCTGGTGGGCGGTGGCTCGCCGCCGCGCCCCGGCGAGGTATCGCTGGCCTTGCACGGCGTGCTGTTCCTCGACGAGTTGCCCGAATTCAGTCGCAGCGCCCTGGAGGCCTTGCGCGAACCAATGGAGACCGGCCACATCCAGATCTCGCGCGCCGCGCGGCAATCGGAGTTCCCTGCCGACTTCCAGCTGATCGCGGCCATGAACCCCTGCCCCTGCGGCCATGCCGGCAGCCTGGTGCAAAGCTGCCGCTGCACGCCCGAGCAGATCTCACGCTACCAGGGGCGGCTCAGCGGCCCCTTTCTCGACCGCCTGGATCTGCTGGTGGAGGTGCCGGTGCTGCCGGCCCAGGTGCTGGCGGACGCCAGCGGGGGCGAAGCCAGCAGCCTGGTGGCCGCCCGGGTGGCGCGGGCGCGCGAACTGGCGCTGGCGCGCCAGGGTTGCAGCAATGCCAGGCTGAGCGTCAAGCAACTCGATGAGGTGGCGCGCATCGACCAGGCCACCACCGCATTCATGCACAAGGCGGCGAATCGCCTCGCTTGGTCGGCGCGCAGCTACCACCGCGTGCTGAGAGTGGCGCGCACCGTCGCGGATCTGGAGGGCAGCGCCGACATCGCCATCGGCCACCTGAGTGAGGCGATCCAGTGGCGGCGCGGCCTCGGCCGCGAGGCCTGAGCGCTCAGCGCTCCAGGCCGCGCCGGCGCAGATAGAAGCCGACGCCCAGCAGGCCCGCGATCAGCATCGCGGCCGGGCTGGGCTCGGGCACGGGGTGGGCCACTTGCAGCACGGAGAGCCCGGTGAAGGCCGACCCGAAGGCGCCGAACTGCCAGTTGTGCGCCTGCAGATGCTGGGGCGCCGCGCCCGGCAGGCCCAGGTGGTCATCGACACCGGCTTGCGAGAACGAGCCAAAGGGTGCGAACACGCCCGCCAGCAGATGCGGTGCCTCGATGGTCTCGCCATGCGGGCCCGACAGGTGCTGGTACCAACCGCTCACGGTCCACTGGTTGTTGGCAAAGGTCGCCGTCAGCTCGGCATCCCAAAACACGCCGTTGTAGGTGGCGGTGCCGCCGGCCGCGTTCCAGTTCCAGCCCAGGCTCAGATCGGTGAGCGTATCGACGAAGGAGGTGACGGTGCTGGCCGCATGTGCGGGCGCCAGGCCCATCAGGCCTGCCAGGGACGCTGCGAGAACGGCGTTGCGAAACTGTGGCTTCACGGCTTGCCCCTTATCGGGGCGGCTGCAGCCCCGTCCGCGGATACTAGGCTCGCGCAGGGTGGCCTGCCACCCCTAGGAAGGGCAGATGTCAGTAGCGCAAGCGCACCAGCGCCGGCGCGGCGCCGCCCGGCGCACCAGGCGTCAGCGCGAAAAGCCAGTCGAACTCGTCTTCGTCTATCGTGACCTCGGCCTGGTAGCCCAGGCCACGCAGGATCGCCGGCAGGGTGTTGCTGTGGCCGACCACCAGCACGGCCTCGCCGCTGCCATGGGCGCGCAGCCTGGCCAGCAAGGCCTCGGTGTCGCGTGCCGGCAGCACCACGGGCGTGAGCCCCAGGCGCTGCGCCGTGGGCGCGGCATGCGCCATGGTGCGCCGGTACGGAGTGGTGTAAATGGCCCGCAGGCCGGCGTCGGCCAGCATCGCCGCCAGGCGCTGTGCCCTCGCCTCGCCGACCGGCGAGAGCCCGGGGTCGGTGGGAAGGTCCAGCCGCTCACCATGACGCACCAGGTAGACGAGCGGCTGGGCCGCCGCCGGCATTGCCGTGGCCCCGAGCAGTGCCGCGAGACCGAGCGCCAGCAGGCGGCGACGCCACATCATCACTGGCGTGTCAGCTGGCCATCGCGCTCCAGCACCAGATCGCCCACGCGCAGCTGCGGATCCTGGCTGCGCTCGAAAGTGCGCGTGCTGCCGTCCTTGTAGCTGAGGCGCACGATCCAGACCTTGTGCGACTTGCTGCGCTTCTCGATCTCGTTGCCGGCATAGCCGCCGGCCACCGCACCACCCACGGTGGCGAGCTTCTTGCCACTGCCGCCGCCCACCTGGTTGCCCAGCAGGCCGCCCACCACCGCGCCGCCGATCACGCCCAGGCCGCTGGCCTTGCCCTGGCGTTCCTCGGTGCGCACCTCGCTGACGGTGGCGCAATCAGGGCAGGTCTTGGCGGCGGCCGGCTTGGCCGCGGGTTTGGCCGCGGGCGCCGCCTGCGCCAGCACCGGATCGGGCGCCGCTTGCGACTGCGAACGGCCGACGGCATAGGCACCGCCCAACATCAGCGCGGCCACGGCCACGCCGGCAACGATCTGACTGGACTTGATGGACATGGACTTGTTCCTCATTCAAGGCCCACAAGGGCCGGGGGCATCAGCATGCCAGCCGACGCGGGTGCCGCGGCAAAGCCGGCGGCCGAAGTTGTAACAACAAACGCTTGTGCTCAGAGCAGCGGCGCCAGGGCACGCTGCGCCGCCACCTCATCCAGGGCGCAGCGCTGCGCCCAATCCTTCAGCTGATCGGCGCCGATGCGCCCCACATTGAAATAGCTCGCCTCGGGGTGCGAGAAATAGAAGCCCGAGACGCTGGCCGCCGGCGTCATGGCCATCGCATCGGTGAGGCCCATGCCGATCTCCTCGGGCACCAGCACGCGGAACAGATCGCGCTTGACCAGGTGATCCGGGCAGGCCGGATAACCCGGCGCCGGGCGGATGCCGCGGTACTGCTCGGCGATCAGGGCCTCGTTGCTGAGCGTCTCGTCGGCCGCATAGCCCCACAGCTCCATGCGCACGCGCTGGTGCAGGCGCTCGGCAAAGGCCTCGGCCAGCCGATCGGCCAGGGCCTTCAGCATGATGGCCGAGTAGTCGTCGTGGTCGGCCATGAACTGGGCCTCCTTCTTCTCCACCCCCAGGCCGGCGGTGACGGCGAACAGGCCGATGTAGTCCGGCACGCTGCCCTTGGCGGCGATGTAGTCGGCCAGGCAGCGATTCGGCCGCAGCTCGCCATCCACCACCGGGCGTTCGCTCTGCATGCGCAGGCCGCGCCAGGTCATCAAGACCTCGCTGCGGCTCTCGTCCTTGTAGATCTCGATGTCGTCGTCGTTCACCTGGGCCGCTGGGTAGATGCCCATCACGCCGCTGGCCTGCAGCCAGCGCCCCTCGATGAGGCGCTGCAGCATGCGCTTGCCGTCGCTGAAGACGCGCTGCGCCTCGCTGCCGACGATCTCGTCCTTCAGGATGGCCGGAAATGAACCCGCCAGGTCCCAGGTCTGGAAGAACGGCGCCCAGTCGATGCAGGCGGCCAGCTCGGCCAGGTCGTAGTTCTTGAAGACGCGGCGGCCGATGAACTTGGGCTTGGGCGGCTGGTAGCTGGCCCAGTCCAGCTTGGTCTTGTTGGCGCGCGCCTGCGCCAGCGTCACCAGCGGGGTCTGCTTCTTGTTCGCGTGCAGCTCGCGCACCTTCTCGTAGTCGCTCTTCAGCTCATCGATGAAGCGCGTGGCGCGCTCGTCCGAGAGCAGGTCCGAGCACACGCCCACCGAGCGCGAGGCATCGGGCACATAGACCACCGGACCCTCGTAATGCGGCGAGATCTTCACCGCCGTGTGCACGCGGCTGCAGGTGGCGCCGCCGATCAGCAGCGGGATCTTCTTGACGCGGAAGTAATCGTCGCGCTGCATCTCGGCCGCCACATGCTGCATCTCTTCCAGGCTGGGCGTGATCAGGCCGGAGAGGCCGATGATGTCGGCGCCCTCGACCTTGGCCTTGGCCAGGATGTCCTGGCAGGGCACCATCACGCCCATGTTCACGACCTCGAAGTTGTTGCACTGCAGGACCACGGTGACGATGTTCTTGCCGATGTCGTGCACGTCGCCCTTCACGGTGGCGATGACGATCTTGCCCTTGGGCTTCACATCGCCGCCGGCCGCCGCCAGCTGACGCTTCTCCTCCTCGATATAGGGCACCAGATGCGCCACCGCGCTCTTCATCACGCGCGCGCTCTTCACCACCTGGGGCAGGAACATCTTGCCGGCGCCAAAGCGGTCGCCGACGATGTTCATACCCGCCATCAGCGGGCCCTCGATCACATGCAGGGGCCGGCCGCCCTTGGCCAGGATGGCCTGGTAGGCCTCCTCGGTGTCTTCGTTGATGAAGTCGGTGATGCCATGCACGAGGGCATGCGAGAGCCGCTCCTCCACCGTGCCGGCGCGCCAGGCCAGGCGTGCGGAGTCGTCCTTGGCGGCGCCCTTGGCGCTCTCGGCCACCTCGATGAGGCGCTCGCCAGAGTCGGGCCGGCGGTTCAGCACCACATCCTCAACGCGCTCGCGCAGCACCGGCTCCAGGTCGTCATAGACGCCCACCATGCCGGCGTTGACGATGCCCATGTCCATGCCCGCCTGGATGGCGTGATAGAGGAACACGGTGTGGATGGCCTCGCGCACCGGCTCGTTGCCGCGGAAGCTGAAGCTCACGTTCGAGACCCCGCCGCTGACCTTGGCGCCCGGCAGGTTCTGCTTGATCCAGCGCGTGGCATTGATGAAGTCCACCGCGTAGTTGTCGTGCTCCTCGATGCCGGTGGCGATGGCGAAGATATTGGGGTCGAAGATGATGTCCTCGGGGTCGAAGCCCACCTCGTCCACCAGGATGCGGTAGGCACGCGCGCAGATCTCGGTCTTGCGCGCGAAGGTGTCGGCCTGGCCCTTCTCGTCAAAGGCCATCACCACCGCGGCGGCGCCATAGCGGCGCACCAGCTTGGCCTGGCGCTTGAACTCGGCCTCGCCCTCCTTGAGCGAGATCGAGTTGACGATGCCCTTGCCCTGGATGCACTTGAGCCCGGCCTCGATCACCTCCCACTTGGAGCTGTCGATCATGATGGGCACGCGTGCGATCTCGGGCTCGGAGGCGATCAGGTTGAGGAAGCGCACCATCGCGGCCTTGCTGTCCAGCATGGCCTCGTCCATATTGATGTCGATCACCTGGGCGCCGTTCTCCACCTGCTGGCGCGCCACCGCCAGCGCCTCCTCGAACTGGCCGTTCAGGATCAGGCGCGCAAAGGCCTTGGAGCCGGTGACATTGGTGCGCTCGCCGATGTTGACGAACAGGGTGCCGGCGCCGATCTGCACCGGCTCCAGGCCCGAGAGCTTCATCGGCGGAGGGGTGGTGGCGGTGCTGGTATCGGTCATTGTCGGCCTCGGTGGACAGGGCCGCGAACTCACCGCGGCCACAAGAAATCATGGTTCGGTGAGCGTCGTTGCTGAGCGGGCGGGTGCGCCGGGCTCCGGTCCGAGCCTGGCGGCGCCTGGGTGGGCAAGCCGTCGCAACGCTCCTCGAACCGTCGGGGATTTTACGCTGAAGCCCGGGGAAGCTACCCACGCCGGCCGGGTCAACTCAAGCTTATGCTCGCAACAACCGAAAACCATGCGTGCCCTTGGCCATCGCCAGGGCTTTCGAGCGCCACCCCTTGGACCTGATACATCTCCCACCCAAAGCCCTGCGCGTCGGCCAGGTGCTGACCTTTGCCGTGCGCGATGCGGAGGGCAAGCTGCTGTTCGCGGCCGGCCAGGTGCTGCCCAACACGGGCCTGGTGCATGCGTTGATCGAGCGCGGCGCCTATGCCTATGCGCATGAGACCAAGGAATACCAGCGCGCCCTGGCCCACAAGATGGACACCATGATGCACCAGGGCGCGGTGCTGGCCGACATCGTCAAGGCCGAGACCCAGTTCCGCCCCGACCGCGGCACGCGCGCCGCCGAGCTGAGCGAATCCGCCGCCTGGGCCGATCTGCAGCTGCATGCCCGCAGCCTGCTGCGCGACCCGCAGCGCGAGGACTTTCTGCAGCGCCTGCAGATCCTGCATGACGCGGCGCTGGCGCGGCTGCAGCAGCATCCCGATGCGGTGCTGACGCTGTTGATCTTCGACGCCAGCCAGGGCTTTCAGGACTACAGCTCGCGCCATGCCCTGCTGAGCCTGGTGCTGGCCGATCTGCTGGGGCGCCAGCTGGCGCTGGGCGCGGCCGAGCAGAGCGCCCTGACGCAGGCGGCGCTGAGCATGAACCTCAGCATGAGCGTGGCACAGGACCGCCTGGCCGGCCAGGAAGACAAGCTCAGCGCCCGCCAGCGCGACGAGCTGATGGGCCATGGCGACCGCAGCGCCGAACTGCTGCGCAAGCTGGGCGTGAGCGACGAGCTCTGGCTGGGCGCGGTGCGCCTGCACCACGACGCCGGCCCCGGCCCGCTGCAGGGGCGCGCGCCGGCCGAGCAACTGGCGCGCCTGCTGCGCCGCGTCGACATCTTCGGTGCGCGCCTGAGCCCGCGCCGCTCGCGCAAGGCCATGGCGGGCGCGGCCGCTGCCCGTGCGGTGTTCCTGGACGAGCTGCAGCAGCCCGACCCGGCCGGTGCCGCGCTGATCAAGGCCGTGGGCCTCTACCCGCCCGGCTCGCTGGTGCGGCTGGCCAACGGCGAGCTGGGCATCGTCGTGAAACGCGGCCACAGCGCCAACGAACCCATCGTCGCGGCGCTGCTGGGCAAGAGCGGCGCGCCCCTGAGCGACCCGGTGCCGCGCGACACCCGCCTGGCCAGCCAGGCCATCGCCGCCAGCCTGGCCCCGCACGAACTCAAGCTGTTCGTGAACATGGACAAGCTGCTGAAGGTGAGCTGAACGGGCGGCACAATCGGTCTTCCACAGCGCTTGCAACAAGTGGGAGGCTCGGTGAACCGTCGCCAATTGCTGGCTCGGCTGGCCGCGGGCAGCGCGGCCAGCTTCGCTGCCCATGCCGAGAGCAGTTTGCGGGCCTATGCCGAGGTCTGGCCGCCCTATTGCTACCAGGAGGGCGAGCGCAGCACCGGCTATGCGGTCGAGTTGCTGCGCGAGATGGCCGGCCTGGCCGAGCTGGGGCTGAGTATCGAGCTGCTGCCCTGGAAGCGCGCCCTGCGCTATGCAGAGCAGGAGCGCGACGCGCTGATCTTTCCCACCGCGCGCAATCCGGAGCGCGAGCCACGCTTCCACTGGATCGGCCCGCTGGCGCCACGCCAGCTCTGGCTCTACGGCCGGCCGGGCAGCCGCCCGCCGCAGCTTGAGCTGATCCAAGGCCGCATTGCCACCGTGCGCGGCGATGCCGCCATCGACGAGCTGCTCAGCTCGGGCGTGCCACCCAGGCTGCTGGATCCCAGCACCGACATCGGCCACGCGGTGCAGAAGTTCCTGGCCGGCCGTGTGGACTATTTCTATGACACCGAACTCTCGGCCGCCTGGCAGCTGCGCCAGGCAGGCCAGGCCGCGGCGGCGCACAAGCTGCTGATGCTCAGCGACGGCGGGGCCTACTACTACGCCCTCAACGCCGGGGCCGCGCCCGCCCTGGCCGCCCGGCTGCAACAGGCGCTCGAACGGCTGCGCGCCGAGGGCCGCGTCAAGGCCCTGCTGCAGCGTTTCGGCGGGGCCTGATCAGGCCGCCTGCTGCACCAGGCCGCTGAACAGCTTGGCGCCGCAGGGCCGCGGCTTGTAGGCCGAGACGTTCTTGGCAATTGCCGCGATATGCGCCGGCGTGGTGCCGCAGCAGCCGCCGGCGATGTTCAGGAAGCCGCTCTTGGCGAAGTCGGCCATCAGGCTGCCGGTGACCTCGGGGGTCTCGTCGAAGCCGGTGTCGCTCATCGGGTTGGGCAGGCCGGCGTTCGGGTAGCAGCTGATCGCGGTGCTGCCCGCGGCCTTGGCCAGCTCCTCGATATAGGGCCGCATCAGGGTCGCGCCGAGCGCGCAGTTCAGGCCGATCGCCAGCGGCTTGGCATGGCGCACCGAATGCCAGAAGGCGGTGACGGTCTGGCCCGAGAGGATGCGGCCGGAGGCATCTGTGACGGTGCCGGAGACGATCACCGGCAGGCGCTCGCCGGTGTCCTCCATCAGCTCGTCGAGCGCGAAGATGGCGGCCTTGGCGTTCAGCGTGTCGAAGATGGTTTCGACCAGGAACAGGTCCACGCCGCCATCGAGCAAGCCCTTGGCCTGCTCGTAGTAGGCGGCGCGCAGGGTGTCGAAATCGACATTGCGGGCGCCCGGGTCGTTCACGTCCGGGCTGATGCTGGCGGTGCGCGGCGTCGGGCCCAGGGCGCCGGCGGCGAAGCGCGGTTTCTCGGGCGTGCTGTACTTGGCGCAGGCCTCGCGCGCGATGCGGGCCGCCGCCACATTCATCTCGTAGGCATGGTCCTGCAGGCCATAGTCCTCCTGCGCCACCGAGGTCGAGCCAAAGGTGTTGGTCTCGATGATGTCGGCGCCGGCCGCCAGGTATTGCTCGTGGATCTCGCGCACCACCTCGGGCTTGGTGAGCGGCAGCAGATCGTTGTTGCCCTTCAGGTCCTTGGGGTGATCGGTGAACTGCGTGCCGCGGAAATCCGCCTCGCCCAGCTTGTAGCGCTGGATCATCGTGCCCATCGCACCGTCGAGGATGAGGATGCGTTGCTGCAGAAGCTCGGGCAGCTGGGCGCCGCGCGTGTAGCCTTGGGAGGTGGATGCGTTCATGGCGGCATTGTAGAAAACCCGGCAAGACCTCATGCAGCGCCGGCCAACCGTTACCATGCCGCCGCCATGTACGCGAAATTCTTCGGCCTCGGCCAGGAGCCCTTCTCGATCGCGCCCGACCCTCGCTACCTGTTCATGAGCGAGCGTCACCGCGAGGCGCTGGCGCATCTGCTCTACGGCCTGCGCGGCGGCGGCGGCTTCGTGCTGCTGACCGGCGAGATCGGCGCCGGCAAGACCACCGTGTGCCGCTGCTTCCTGGAGCAGATCCCGCCGCGCTGCAACGTCGCCTACATCTTCAACCCCAAGCTCAGCGTGATCGAGCTGCTGAAGACGGTGTGCGAGGAGTTCCACATCCCGCATGTGGCGCCGACGGGCGACGTCGAGACGGTCAAGCAATACCTCGACCCGCTCAACGAGTTCCTGCTCAGGACGCATGCGGTGGGCCAGAACAATGTGCTCATCATCGACGAGGCACAGAACCTCTCGGCCGAGGTGCTGGAGCAGCTGCGCCTGCTCACCAACCTCGAGACCAGCGAGCGCAAGCTGCTGCAGATCATCCTGATCGGCCAGCCCGAGTTGCGCAGCATGGTGGCGCAGCCGGCGCTGGAGCAGCTGGCGCAGCGCGTGATCGCACGCTTCCATCTGCAGGCGCTGAGTGCCGCCGAGACGGCGCAGTATGTGCGGCACCGGCTCGAGGTCTCGGGGCTCGCCGGCCCCGCGCCCTTTGACGCCGCCGCGCTGCGGCGCGTCCATCAGCTCGCGCGCGGCGTGCCACGGCGCATCAACCTGCTGTGCGACCGCGCCCTGCTCGGCGCCTATGCGCAGGGCCAGCGGCAGGTGAAACGCGCCACCCTGAACAAGGCCGCGGCCGAAGTCTTCGATCAGGCCAGCCAGCCGAGCCAGCGCCCCATGCGCTGGGTCTGGGTGCTGGGCCTGGCCCTGGCCGCCGCCGGCGCGAGCGCGCTGCTGCTGCGCACCCAACCATCGCAACCACAGCCGCCCGAACCACAACCGGCCATGCCAAGGCCCGCGCCGACCGCCAGCGCCGCCAGTGCCGCAACGCTGGCCGCAGCGGCGCCGGCGGCGCCCGCGCTGGCCGGCCGCATCAGCCTGGCCTGGCGCGGCGAGCATGCCGCCTGGCAAGACCTGGCCCCGGCCTGGAAGACCACGCTGCCGCCCGACGAGCCCGACGCCTGCCGCGCCTTCAGGTCCGCCCGGCTGGCCTGTTTCCGCAGCGAGGGCGGCCTGGCCGTGCTGCGCCTGCTGGACCGTCCCGCCATCCTGACCTTGCGCGACGGCGCCGGCCAGCCCTCCTATGTGACCCTGGTGCAGCTGGGTGCGCAGAGCGCCACGGTGCGCGCCGGCGGCAGCAGCGAAACCGTGAGCCTGAGCACGCTGGCGCGGCAATGGCAGGGCGAGTTCGCCACGCTGTGGCGCTGGCCCGAGGCCTATGCCGGCAAGCTCGGCGCCGGGCAGGATGCCAGCTGGCTGGCCGCCGCCCTGGCCAAGGCGGCGGACGAGCCCGCACAGCGTGGCCCGAGCCGCTACGACGCCGCCCTGCAGGCCCGCATTGCCGCCTTCCAGCGCGCCCAGGGCCTGAAGGTGGATGGCCTGATCGGCCCCATCACGCTGATGCAGCTCAACCGCGCGGCGGGTGTCCAGGAACCACGCCTGGACAGCCTCCAGGCGGCAGCGCCATAAGGCCCGGACCATGTCTTACATTCTTGATGCCCTGCGCCGCGCCGAATCCGAGCGCGAGCGCGGCCAGGTGCCCGGGGTGCACACCCAGCCGGCACCCGGTGATGCGCAGGCCGGTGCCGGCCAGCGCCAGCGGGTCTGGCTGCTGGCCGCGGCCGCCGCCCTGGCCTTGCTGCTGCTGGGGGCCCTGGCCGCTCGCTGGCTGGCGCCCGCGCCCGCGCCTGCTCCCATGCCGGCACCGCTCGCACCACCGGTGGCGCTTGCGCGCCCCGCGCCGCCGCTGCCCGCGCCCGAGCTGGTGAGGCTGCCGCCGCCCAGCCTGCCGGCCGTGGCCGCAGCGCCGGCGTCACGCCCCGCGCAGCCGCTCGCGCTGAGTGCCCTGCCCGAGGCCCTGCGCCGTCAGCTGCCGCCGCTGCAAACCGGCGGCGCGATGTACTCGGACACGCCGGCCAAGCGCATGCTCATCATCAATGGCCAGCTCTACCAGGAAGGTGCCACGGTGGCGCCGGGTCTGGTGCTGGAACAGATCAAGCTCAACAGCGCGGTGCTGGCCTTCCAGGGCCAGCGCTTCAGCATCAGCTACTAAGGCGAAGGCCTCAGTACAGCGTCTGCTGCTGGCGCTCCTGCAGCGCCGCGTCATAGGCTTGGCCATCGATGCTGCCACTCAACGTCTGCAGGATCAGGCCGGGCGAAGGCAGGCGACTGCGATCAATCTGCACGGTCGCGTCCCAGAGCCCCGAACGCTTGATGGCGCGCGCGCATTGAAAAAACACCAGCTTCACCTCGATCACCAACACCGAACGCGGCAGCTTGCCATCCACCTCGAAGCGTTGCAGCAGCGTCGGCGCGCTGCTGATGCGGGCCAGGCCGTTCACGCGCAAGGCCTCGCCCACACCGGGTATCAGGAACAGCAGTGCCACCGCGGGGTCGTGCAGCACATTGCGCAGGCTGTCGATGCGGTTGTTGCCGCGACGGTCGGGCAGCAGCAGGGTGTGCGCGTCCGCCACCTGCACAAAGCCGGGCCGGTCGCCGCGCGGCGAGGTGTCCAGCCCATGCGGGCCGCGCGTGGCCAGCACCGCAAAGGGCGCGGCCTCGATATAGGGCCGGTAGAGCGGGTGGATGTGATCGCTCTCCTTGCTGGTGGAGGTTTCGCCCGGCCAGCCGTAGAGGCCGCGCAAGGCATCCACATCGCGCACATCGTGGCTGCGGTCCTGCCAGGGAGCCGTGCTGTCGCTCATAGGCCGCCGAACACCTTCTTGAGGATGGCGCTGCCGGTGCCCACCGGGTCCTGGCGGATCTTCTTTTCCTCTTCGCCGATCATGAAGTAGAGGCCGTCCAGCGCGCGCGCGGTCACGTATTGCTGGATGTTGGCGTCTTCCTGGCGCAGCAGGCCGAAGCCCGCGGCCTTGCCGGCCACCGCGTTGTACTTGTCGGCCAGCCCCTGCTTCTCGGTGGCGCGGGTGACGATGGGCAGGAACTTCTGCGTCAGCGGCGCGCGCGTCTTGCCGGCGAAGAACTGCGTCACCGAGTCCTCGCCGCCGCGCACGATCCTGACGGCGTCTTCCACGCTCATGGACTTGACCGCCCCCACCAGCAGCTGGCGTGCCTCGGGCATGGCCGCTTCCGCGGCGCGGTTCATGGCCGTCACCAGCTCGTCCAGTTTCCTGCCCTGGCCGGTGGCCTTGAGCAGCTTGGCGGCGTCTTTCAGATAGCCGGGCAGCTCGATGCGCACCGCCGGATTGCCGAGAAAGCCGTCGGTGCGCCCCAGCGTGCCGATCGCCGCCACCGCGCCGCGCTCCAGCGCCGCGCGCACGCCGCTGGCGGCATCGCTCTCACCCAAGGCCCGGGCGCTGCCCAGGGGCAGCAGGCCGGCGGCCAGCAGCAGCGTTCGTCTTTGCATTGCCATCACTCCCAGCTAAAAGTCAGAGGCGCGCCAACCGCTCGGCGATCAGCGCATAGAAACCATCGGCGTCCACATCCTTGATCACCAGCGCATTCTTGCGCCGCTGCGTCACGCCCCACCAATCGACCACGCTCATGCCCAGGGTCAGCGGGCTCTGCGTCTCGATCTCGACATTGCATTCGCGCCCCTGGAACAGCGCCGGCCGCAGCAGCCAGGCGATCACGCAGGGGTCGTGCAGCGGGCCGCCCTCGGTGCCGTATTTCTGCTCGTCGAAGCGCTCGGCAAACTCCAGCCACTGCGCCGTGACCTCGGCCAGATGGCTGCCGATGCCGCGGATCGCAGCCACCCGCGCGCGCGTGGTGAGGGCGCGGTGCGTGCAGTCCAGCGGCAGCATGGTGATGGGCACGCCGGCGCCGAACACCAGGGCCGCGGCCTCGGGGTCCACATAGAAATTGAACTCGGCCGTGGGCGTGATGTTGCCGCCCTCGAAGAAGCCGCCGCCCATCATGACGATGCGGCGGATGCGCGCGGCGATGCGCGGCTCGCGCTGCAGGGCCAGGGCTATATTGGTGAGCGGGCCCAGCGGGCACAGCGTCACCGTGCCGGCGGGCCGGCTCAGCAGGGTCTCGATGATGAAGTCCACCGCATGGCCGGGCTGCAGCGCCATGCTCGGCGCCGGCAGCACCGGGCCGTCCAGCCCGGTCTTGCCATGCACATGCTCGGCCGTCACCAGCGGGCGCGCCAGCGGCTTGTCGGCGCCGGCAAAGACCTTCAGCTCGCGGCGCCCCGCCAGCTCGCAGACGATGCGGGCATTGCGGCTGGTGAAGGCCAGCGGCACGTTGCCGGCCACGGTGGTGATGCCCAGCAGCTCGAGCTCGGGGCTGGCCAGCGCGAGCAGGATGGCGACGGCGTCGTCCTGGCCCGGGTCGGTGTCGATGATGATTTGCTGCGTCATGGCTGAGCCTCCTCGCGCGCCGCGGCCGCCTCGTGCCAGGACGCCACATCCTGGTCGATCGCGCCGAACAGGCTCAGGCCATCGCGGCCCTTGACCTCGACGCGCAGGCTGTCGCCGAACTGCATAAACTCGGTCTTGGGTTCACCCGACTCCAAGGCCTCAAGGGCACGCTTGTCGGCGATGCTGCCATAGCCCTTGCTGCCGTCCTGGTTGCACACCGTGCCCGAGCCGATGATGCTGCCGGCCTGCACCTTGCGGGTCTTGGCCGCCTGGGCGATCAACTCACCGAAGTGGACGCCCATCTCCGGCCCGGCCTCGCACAGCCCGACCTTGCGGCCGTTCCACATCGTCTGCAGGCCCAGGTGCAGGCGGCCGCGCTGCCAGGCCTCGCCCGCCTCGTCCAGCGTCACCGCCACCGGCGCGAAGGCGGCGCAGGGCTGCACATGGCCCGGCGGCAGGCTGCGCAGGGCCCAGTCGTTGCTGAGCAGCAGCAGGCGCACCGACTCCAGCGCGGCCTCGGCCGTGCTGCCCATCGCCACGTCGCCGGTGAGCACCGCCAGGCCGGCGCCGAAATCGATGCCCAGCGACTCGGAGGCAAAGCGCGCCGCCTCGCAGGGGCCCAGCAGCCCATCGCTGGCCGCCTGGCCGAGCGTCGCGGCGCCGCCCTCGCGGGCATAGGCCGCCCCCAGCAGATAGGCATGGGCGCGCGGCAGCGGCGCCATGCACTGCTTGGGGTCGAAGCTGAAGGCATGGCGCGCCTTGCCATGGTTGAGCGTCTGCGAGAGTTCCTGCAGCTGCGGGGCGATGAAGTTCCAGTCGTCCAGCACCTGCTGGAGCCGGGTGGCGATGCCGGTGGCATAGTGCGCCTGGGCGAGATCGCGCGACACCACGACCAGTTGGCCGTCGCGCGATCCGTCTCGATAGGTGGCGAGTTTCATGGGCTGTCCCGAATCCGATTCGCCGCATTGTCAGTCCAAGCCAGAACATGCTCAGGGAAGTCAAGAAGTCCGCCCGGCGCTCGATCGCCGTGGCCCTGCTGTGCGCGCTGGCCCTGCATGCCGGCCTGTGGCGGCTGCTGCAGCCGGCGCCGCCCGTCTGGCATGCCGGCGGCGCGCGCATGGCCATGCAGACACGCACCCTGCCGGCCGCCACACCGGCCACGATACCGACGGCGCTACCGGCTGCGGCGCCACCCGCAGCAGCGCCGCCCGAAGCCGTCACCGCGCCCCGGCCCGCGCCGAGCACCAGCGCCAAGCCCGCACCATCCGCAGCGCCACCCGCAGCACCGTCCGCGGCGGCCGAGCCCTTGCCGCCGCCGCTGGCGCTGCCGCTGCGGGGTGAGGGCCGCCTCAGCTATCGCTACACGCAGGGGCAGGCCGAGGGCCAGGCCTTGCTGAGCTGGCAGCTGGGCGAGCACGCCTACCAGCTGCGGCTGGAGCGCGAGCTGGCGGGCCGGGCCCTGCCGGCCTGGCGCAGCGAGGGCCGGCTGGACGCACAGCAGGGTCTGGCGCCGGCGCGCTTCGCCGTGCAGCGCGGCGGGCGCGACCGCCAGGCCATCAACTTCCGCCGCGAGCAGGGCCTGATCAGCTTCTCGGCCAGCGCCGAGCTGCAGGCCCTGCCCGAGGGCGTGCAGGACCGTCTCTCCTGGTGGTTGCAGCTGCCGGCCCTGCTGGCGGCGCAGCCCGCACGCCTGGTGGCCGGCCAGGAGCTGGTGCTGCCGGTGGCCGCGCTGCGCGGCATGGCGGTGGACTGGGTGTTCCACGTCGAGGGTCGGGAGGAGGACGGGCTCTGGCACCTGAGCCGCCAGGCACTGGGGCCTTACGACGCCAGGCTCGACATCTGGCTGGACCCGCAGCGCCGCTACCTGCCGGTGCGGGTGCGCCAGAGCGTGGGCGAGGAGGAGCGCTGGGAGATGCGACTCGAGGGGCGGCTGGATGAGCGGCTCGCCGAGCCCGCAGCGTCGGACGATAGCCCGAATCCCTGAGCACGGGGGCGTGAGCGTGATCTTGTGACGCTCCCACCACAAATCTCCCGCGGCTAAGCCTCAAGAAGCCCGGCTTTCTGACACTATTTGTGCGTGGCCGACGCCATCGGGGCAGCGGGATCTCTTGAAACCGCTGCGACTGGCCACAGTTGCGGGACACAGGAGTACCTCATGCACATGCTCTACAACTCCCCCAGTTTCATCGTGGTCCAGTTCGAGGTCCCGGTGGAAGCCCTGCGCACCGATGGCGCAGGCACCGAGCACCCGCCGCTGCTGCGCGGCGGCTACGAGATCGTCGACAAGTTCACCCGCAAGGAAATCTTCATCGAGGGCGCGCTGGCCCAGCAGTTCCAGGAAGGTGTGGAAGCGCTGATCGAGCAGGACCCCAGCGAAGAGGATCTCGATGACTTCATCGAGCGCTACGCCAATTTCGGCCATCAACCGGTTGTGATGCATTGAGCAGTCCTGCCAGGAAAAGGCCCGCGAAAGCCGCGCATAGCCACTTGTACTGAAGCCCCCGCTGCGCCAAGATGGGGCGGCCGCCCGGAATAAGCCGGGTTGGCCGCACCCTTGCGAGGAGCTGCCCATGGTCAAGCGTCTGGCGGACACGCATGTACTGGCATCGCCCGGGCTCAAAGAGGCCCCGGTGCTGGATCGCATGTGCTCGCACTTCGTGCTGACGCTCACCGTCAAGCATGCCGGCCGCTTCAACCTGCGCCGCGACTTCAACGGCCTGCTTTCCTTCACCGGCCGCCACCTGGTGTGGCCGCTGCGCGTGCTGACGCGCTTGCGCGAATACCTGGCCCAGCGCTGCCGCAACAACGAACTCTGGAACGGCCACGAGGCGCTCGGCGACGAGCAGTTCCTCGAGCGCCATGGCGTCTGGAACGGCCCCTTCGCCGAGGCCACGCTGTTCTTCTATCTCGACGAGTACATCAAGGACGCGCCCAAGGACATGCTGGCCCTGCTGGCCACCACCTGCGAGGTGCTGGACCGCCAGCTCAAGCGCGAATCCACCCTGGTGGAGAAGAACATCGCCGCGCTGGGCAATCTGCTGCAGCTGAACCCGGCCGAGCGCGCCATCCTGCTCTACGGCACGCTGGCACGCTACCAGCGCGAGCTGCGCGGCGCGCTGGTCGAGTTCAAGGTCAACACCGCGCAGGAGGCGTTTGCGGCGATTGCCGCGGTGGCGGGCGTAAACGAGCAGGAGGTGGCCGAGGCCCTGCGCGCCGGCTCGCGCCTGGAGCGCATCGGCATGGTGGAGAACCTGATCTCCGAGCACAACATCACCGACCTGGCCGACCTGATGAAGGTCAGCGACCAATTGCCGCCGGTGCTGATGCGCGAATACCAGGGGCCGCAGGACCTGATGGCGGTGTTCACCCGCCCCGCCACGCTCACCGAGCTGCAGCCGCCCGATTTCGATTTCATCGCCGAGGAACTGCGCCTGCTGGGCAGCCTGCTGCGCAACGCGGTGGCGCGCCACCAGCCGGGCGTCAATGTGCTGCTCTACGGCCCGCCCGGCACCGGCAAGACCGAACTCGCCAAGGTAGCGGCCGAGGCCGCCGGCCTGAATCTCTATGAGGTCGAATATGCCGATCGCGATGGCAACTCACTGTCCGGCCGCGACCGCTACCGCTCGCTGCAGATCAGCCAGGTGTTCCTGAAGGCAAGCGCCAATGTCGCCCTGCTGTTCGACGAGGTGGAGGATGTGTTCCCGCCGCTGTCCAGCGACACCACCCATCTGATCGCGCGCCTCGATGCCACGCTGGATGCGCCCAGCTCGGGCTCGGTGAGCGGCAAGGCCTGGGTCAACCAGATCCTCGAGACCAACCCGGTGCCGGTGATCTGGGTCACCAATCGCATCGAGCAGATCGACCCGGCGTTCCGGCGCCGCTTCCAGTACCACCTGGAGCTCAAGTCGCCGCCGCCCGGCGCGCGCCTGGGCCTGGTGCAGAAGGCCTTGGGGCCGGTGCAAGTGAGCGCCGAATTCGCCGCCCGCCTGGCCGAGCGCCGCGGCCTCACGCCGGCGCAGATACGCACCGCGGTGCGCTTTGCCGAACTGGCGGGCGAGGCGCATGAGGCCGAGGCCCTGATCGAACGCCAGCTGCAGGGCGCCGACAAGGCCCTGGGCAGCAAGCCGCAGGACCATGGCCTGCGCCCGGTGGTGACGCAGTACGCGCTGGACCTGCTGAACTGCGAGTCTCGCTACGAGGTGCCGCGCATCGTCGAGGCCCTGGCCAAGCGCGGCGCCGGCAACCTCTGTTTCTACGGCCCGCCCGGCACCGGCAAGACCGCCCTGGCCGAGCACATCGCCCAGCGCCTGCAGCGGCCGCTGATGGTGCGCCTGGCCAGCGACCTGGCCAGCAAGTTCGTCGGCGAGACCGAGCAGAACATGGCCCGCATGTTCGAGAGCGCCGGCCAGGAGGGCGCGGTGCTGCTGCTTGACGAGGCCGACAGCTTCCTGCGCAGCCGCCGCATGGCCGAGCGCAATTACGAGGTCAGCGAGGTCAACGAGATGCTGGCCGGCATGGAGCGCTTTGCCGGCATCTTCATCTGCACCACCAATCTGTTCGAGGATCTCGACGACGCGGCACTGCGCCGCTTCGCCTTCAAGATCCGCTTCAAGCCGCTCACGCTGGAACAGCGCCTGCGCATGTTCGAGCGCGAGGCCCTGCCCGCGGCCCAGGCGGCCGGTGACGAGCAGCGCGAACGCCTCGCCGCGCTGGATTCACTCACGCCGGGCGACTTTGCGGCGGTGCGCCAGCAGATCGCGATCCTGGGCGAGGCGCTGGCGCCCGACGACTTCCTCTGCCAGCTGGAGGCCGAGCACAAGCTCAAGCCCGAGGTGCGCTCGCGCCGCGGCATCGGCTTCAAGCTGCACTAGCTCGAAAACACGGTATCCAGCGACTTGAACCCCTTCACCTCGATCGGGTTGCCCGAGGGGTCGAGGAAGAACATGGTCCATTGCTCGCCGGGCTGGCCGGCAAAGCGGCATTGCGGCGCCATCACGAAGGCCTGACCCGCGGCCTCCAGCCGCGCCGCCAGCGCCTGCCAGTCGGGCAGCGCCAGGATCACGCCCAGATGCGGCATCGGCACCCGATGGTCGCCGACCTGGCCGGTGTTGCTGATGGCAAAAGGCTCGCCCAGATGCAGCGAGATCTGGTGGCCGAAGAAGTCGAAGTCGACCCAGCTGGCGGTGCTGCGGCCCTCGCGGCAGCCCAGCAGGCCGCCGTAGAAGGCGCGCGCCTGGTCGAGGTCGCGCACATGGAAGGCCAGGTGAAAGATGCTCTGCATGGTGTCGGGGTCCAGGGGTCGGCGGCTGTGGCATGGTAGCGGCATGCTGCTGAATTCCCTGCGCCACTTCCTCACGGCCGGCCTGGCCGTGCTGCTCGTCTCGCCGGCCTGGGCGCAATGCCCGCCCATGCCGCAGGCCGCTGCCACGCCCGAGCAGCTGGCCGCCGCCGCGCCCGACCGCGGCATGCTGTGGCGCCTCACGCGCGACGGCCGCAGCGCCTATCTGTTTGCCAGCCTGCATGTGGGCAGGCCGGAATGGGCCTATCCCGGGCCGCGGCTGCGCGAGGCGCTGGCGCACAGCGAGCTGATCGCGCTGGAGCTCGATCTCGCTGACGCCGAGACGCAGCGCCTGCTGGCGCGCGGCCCGCGCCATGCCGATGCGCTCAGGCTGGATGCCGGCACCCAGGCGCGCCTGCAGGCGCAGGCGCGCGCCGCCTGCCTGCCCGAGCAGGCGCTGGCCGCCCTGCACCCGCTGCTGCAGCTGGCCACTCTCAGCCTGCTGGCCGGGCGCTGGGAGGGGCTGGACGCCGCCTATGGCCAGGAGCTGATGATGGGCCGCTGGGCCGCCGAGCAGGGCCGCCCCATCGCGGCGCTGGAAAACGCCGATGAGCAGCTGCGCGCCCTGGTGCCGCGCCGTGCCGCGCCGGCGCTGCGCGCGCTGCGCCAGGGCCTGGCGCAACTCGAGGACGGCAGCCTGCGCCCGGTGCTGCGCCGCCTCGCCGCGGCCTGGGAGCGCGGCGACCTGGCCGAGCTCGCCGACTACGCCCGCTGGTGCGAATGCGTGGCCGATGCCGCCGACCGCGCCGAACTCAAGCGCCTCAACGACGATCGCAACCCCATGCTGGCCGCGCGCATCGCCGCCCTGCACGCCCGGGGTCAGACCTTGCTGGCGGCCGTCGGTGCCCTGCACATGACGGGCCCGCAGGCCCTGCCGCGCCTGCTCGAACAGCAGGGATTTGTGGTGCAGGCACTGCATCCCGCGCCCGCTGGCGCCGGCCAAGGACTACCATCGCCGAGATAGCGCTCTACCCAACACGGAGACAACATGGCCGACAACAGCTTCACCAAATTCGTTCCCGGTTTCGAGTTCCTGCAAGGGCTGGTGAAGAACGCCGGCGCGGCGCTGCCCGGCATCGGGCAATGGGTGGCCCCCACCATCAATCCCGAGGAGCTGAGCAAGCGCATCGAGGAGCTGCGCACGGTGCAGTTCTGGCTGGAGCAGAACGCCCGCATGCTGGGCGCCACGATCCAGGCCCTGGAGGTGCAGCGCATGACGCTGTCCACCCTCAAGTCCATGAACGTGCCCATCAACGAGCTGAGCGCCGCGCTCAAGGTGCCCACGCCCGATCTGAGCAGCTGGCCCGGCGTGCCGCCCGGCGTGGCCAAGCCCAAGAAGGCCACCGCCAAGGCGGCCCCCAAGGCCGAAGCCGAGGAGGCCGCCAAGCCGGCCGCGCCGGTGGTCGACCCGATGCAATGGTGGGGCGCGCTGAGCCAGCAGTTCACCCAGCTGGCCGCCAATGCCATGAAGGACAGCGCCACCGACGCCGCCAAGAACCTGGCCGGCGCCATCGTCAAGCAGAGCTTCGACGCCGCCGGCGAGACCCTCAAGAAGGCCGCCTCCATGCCCGGTGCGGTGGTCGGCAGCATGGCCGAGACCGTAGGCAAGACGCTGGCCACCAAGCCCGCGGCCAAGAGCAGCGGCGCGCGCGCGGCGCCAGCGCGCAAGCGCAAGACCTGACCCTCGCGCGAGCACCATGCCAGCCTTCGCGCATGCCCATGCGACCCACCCCGACGCCCATATGGCGCTGGCACTGGCCGCAGCGCAGCTGGAGGCTCAGCGCAGCCCCCACGGTAGCAGCAGCGGCCTGCGCCCCACGCTGGGCTGGATCTACCTGACCGAAGCCTATGCGCCCCAGGCCGCGGCCCTGCTGGCCGAGCTGCAGCTGCGCTGGCCCGGCGTGGCCTGGGTGGGCGCCAGCGGCGTGGGCGTGTGCGCGGCCGGGGTCGAGTACTTTGACGAGCCGGCGCTGGCCCTGATGCTGGCCGAGCTGCCGCGCGAGCAGTTCCGCGTCTTCTCCGGCACCAGGCCGCTGGGCGCCTGGCCGGCCGAATGCGCGCAGGTGCATGCCGATGGCGGCAGCGCCGAGCTGCAGGAATTGCTGGCCGAACTGGCCGGCCTGACGCAGGCCGGCTATCTGTTCGGTGGCCTGGCCTCGGGGCGCCGCCAGGCGCTGCAGATCGCCGATGGTGTCTGGCAGGGCGGGCTGTCCGGCGTGGCGTTCGGTGCGGGCGTGCGGCTGATCTCGCGCGTCAGCCAGGGTTGCCAGGCGCTCGGGCCCGAACGCCGCATCAGCAGCTGCGACGGCAATCTGATCACCGGCCTGGACGAGCAGCCGGCCCTGGCCGCCCTCCTGCAGGACCTGGGCCTGCCGGCCCTGACCGCACCGGCCGAGTTGCGCGAGGCCTTGCCGCGGCTGCGCCGCACCCTGGTGGGGCTGCGCGACGCCGGCAGCACGGCCCCGCACGGCCGCGCCTACGGGCCGGAGGTGCTGGTGCGGCATCTGATCGGCATCGACCCCGCGCAGCGCGGCGTGGCGGTGGCCGAGCAGCCGCGGCCGGGCCAGCTGCTGAGCTTCTGCGAACGCAACGCCGAGGCCGCCCGGCGCGACCTGATGCGCATCTGCACCGAGATCCGCGACGCC
Organism: Paucibacter sediminis; assembly: GCF_030254645.1. Classification (NCBI taxonomy): domain Bacteria; kingdom Pseudomonadati; phylum Pseudomonadota; class Betaproteobacteria; order Burkholderiales; family Sphaerotilaceae; genus Roseateles; species Paucibacter sediminis. Next base: position 1,995,847 of record NZ_CP116346.1, on the reverse strand, counting down.
TGCGAAACCCTGGAAGCCGAGCAGGCGGGCAGCGGCCGCATCGCGGGCGCCGTCTACATCAGCTGCGCCGGCCGCGGCGGCCCGCATTTCGGCGCGCCCTCGGCCGAGCTGCAATGGCTGCGCCATGCCCTGGGCGAGGTGCCCCTGGTGGGCTTCTTCGCCGGCGGCGAGATCGCCCATGACAAGCTCTACGGTTATACCGGCGTGCTGACGGTGTTCCTGCAGCCGTCATGAGCCCACCGCGCATCCCACCGATCCAATGCCTGCAGGCCTTTGAGGCGCTGGCGCGCCTGCGCAGCGTGAGCCTGGCGGCCGAGGAGCTGAGCGTCACGCCCAGCGCCATCAGCCACCGCATCCGCCAGCTGGAATCGCAGCTCGACCTGAAGCTGTTCGCCCGCGACTTCACCCTCACCGAGGACGGCAAGGCCTATCTCACGCCGGTGCGCCAGGGCTTGAAGTCGCTGCAGCAGGTGCCTGGGCACGCGGCCCACAAGCCCAGCGGCGTGCGCCTGCGCCTGGCCGTCACGCCCACCTTCTCGCGCCAGATCCTGCTGCCCAAGCTGGCGTTGTTCCGCCACGCCTACCCCGAGGTGGAGCTGAGCATGCAGGTCTCGATCCCGCTGCTGGACGTGAAGGGCGAGGACGCTGACCTGGAGATCCGCTACGGCATGGGCCCCTACCCGGGGCTGGAAGCCGTGCGCGTGCTGAGCGACGAGCTCACCCCCGTGTGCAGCCCCGAGTACCTGCACGAGTTCGGGCCCTTCGAAGGCTTCGAGACCAGCGCCGAGATCGGCCGCGCGCGCCTGATACGCAGCCCCCTGGATCCCTGGAGCACCTGGTTCGCCGCGCACGACATCCAGCTCGACGAGCCGCGCGCGGGCGCGCAGTTCAACGACGTCGGCCTGGTACTGGACGCCGCCGCGGCCGGCTTTGGCGTGGCCCTGATGCGCATGAAGCTGGGCACCATGTGGCTGGACAGCGGCCGGCTGATACGCCTGTCCAGCCATACCGTGGCCTCGCCCTTCCACCACTTCCTGTGCTGGAAGCCCGGCGCGATGGAGCGCTGGGAATGCGCCGCCTTTGCCGACTGGCTCAGGCGCGCGCTCGCATAAACAAAGCGGCTGAACCAGGCCTGACAGCGGCCCTCATGGTTGACCCTGTGTCGGCCCGCCGTTTGAAATTTGCTCAAACGCGGCCATGCTAGCTTTCACGCACGGCGGGCGGCCTGCGCCCCACCATCCGTCCAATCGTCAAACCGACGGCGAAAAAGATGGAGACGCCCATGATCTGGCAACAGGTATACAACCCTTTCGACAACATGCTGCTCAGCACGCTGATGGCCGCCGTTCCGGTGGTGGTGATGCTGCTGGGTCTGGGCGTGTTCCACCTCAAGGCGCATATCGCCGCCGCGGCCGGCCTGGCCAGCGCGCTGGCGATCGCGGTGTTCGCCTTCGGCATGCCCGTCGGCATGGCCGGGCGCGCCGCCATCCTGGGCGGGCTGACCGGCCTGCTGCCGATCGGCTGGATCGTGCTCAACATCATCTTCCTGCACCAACTTACCGAGCAGAACGGCAGCTTCAAGGTGCTGCAGGATTCGATCGCCGGCATCACCCAGGACCGGCGCCTGCAGCTGCTGCTGATCGCCTTTGCCTTCGGTGCCTTCTTCGAGGGTGCGGCCGGTTTCGGCACGCCGGTGGCGGTGACCGCGGCGATCCTGATCGGCCTGGGCTTCTCGCCGCTGGCGGCCTCGGGGCTTTCGCTCATCGCCAACACCGCGCCGGTGGCCTACGGTGCGCTCGGCACGCCGGTGATCACCCTGGCCAAGGTGCATGGCTACGACCTGATGGCGGTGTCCGGCATGATCGGCCGCCAGCTGCCCTTCTTCTCGCTGCTGGTGCCCTTCTGGCTGATCTGGGCCTTCGCCGGCCGCAAGGCGATGTGGGAGATCTGGCCCGCCATCCTGGTGACCGGCCTGTCGTTCGCGATCCCGCAATACCTGGTCTCCAACTTCATCGGCCCCGAGCTGGTGGACGTGATCGCCGCGATGTGCTCGATGGCGGCGCTGGTGGGCTTCCTGCGCATCTGGCAGCCCAAGCGCATCTGGACCTCGGTGTCGCTGCGCGGCCATGAGGCCGACGGCGGCGAGGCCAAGGCGCCGCAGGCCCCGGCCGTGCATCCGCGCGCTGCCGTGGTGAAGGCCTGGACCCCCTGGGTCATCCTCACCGCCTTCGTGTTCGCCTGGGGTCTGCCGGTCACCAAGACGGCGCTGAACGGCATCTACGCGCCCAAGTTCGCCATCGAGGGCCTGCACAAGCTGGTGCAGAAGGTCGCACCGGTGGTGGCCACGCCCGCCACCGAGGCCGCCGAGTACACCTTCAACCTGCTCTCCGCCACCGGCAGCGGCATCCTGCTGGCCGCCATCATCGGCGGGCTGGTGATGGGCTATGGCCTGCCGGCGCTCGTGCGCCAGTTCGGCAAGACGATCTGGCTGGTGCGCTACTCGCTGCTCACCATCGTGCTGATGCTGGCCCTGGGCACGCTGACGCGCTACTCCGGCCTCGATACCACGCTGGGCCTGGCCTTCGCCACCACCGGCGTGTTCTACCCCTTCTTCGGCACCCTGATGGGCTGGATGGGCGTGGCGCTGACCGGCTCGGACACCGCCTCCAACGTACTGTTCGGCGGCATGCAGAAGGTGGCGGCCGAGCAGCTCGGGCTCAACCCCAATCTGATGGGCGCGGCCAACAGCTCGGGCGGCGTGATGGGCAAGATGATCGACGCCCAGTCCATCGTGGTGGCCTCCACCGCCACGCGCTGGTTCAACCATGAGGGCGACATCCTGCGCTATGTGTTCTTCCACTCGATCGCGCTGGCCTGCCTGGTCGGTCTGCTGGTGACGCTGCAAGCCTATGTCCCGCCCTTTACGCTGCTGGTGCACTGAGCGGCGCTACAGTCGGAGCCCATGTCGCCTCACCCCACCACCCAAGCCGAGCTGGTGGCAGCGCTGCAGCCGCTGCTGCCCGCCCATGCCCTGCTGTGGACGCCCGAGGACACCACGCCCTACGAGTGCGATGGCCTGAGCGCCTACCGCCAGCGCCCGCTGGCGGTGGCCCTGCCCGAGACCGAGGCCCAGGTGGCCGCGCTGCTGCAGGCCTGCCACCGGCTCAAGGTGCCGGTGGTGGCGCGCGGCGCCGGCACCGGGCTGTCGGGCGGCGCGCTGCCGCACGGGCAAGGCCTGACCCTCGCGCTGGCCAAGTTCAATCGCATCGTCGGCATTGATGTGCTGGCGCGCACGGCGCGGGTGCAGTGCGGGGTGCGCAACCTGGCCATCTCCGAGGCGGCGGCGCCGCATGGCCTCTATTACGCGCCCGACCCCAGCAGCCAGATCGCCTGCACCATCGGCGGCAATGTGGCCGAGAACTCGGGCGGCGTGCACTGCCTCAAGTACGGCCTGACCTTGCACAACGTGCTGCGCGTGCGCGGCTTCACGGTGGAGGGCGAGGCGGTGGAGTTCGGCTCCGAGGCGCTGGACGCGCCCGGCCTGGACCTGCTGCCCCTGGTGGTGGGCAGCGAGGGCATGCTGGCCGTGATCACCGAGGTGACGGTCAAGCTCACCCCCAAGCCGCAGCTGGCGCGCTGCATCATGGCCAGCTTCGACGACCTGCGCAAGGCCGGCGATGCGGTGGCCAACATCATCGCCGCCGGCATCATCCCGGCCGGGCTGGAGATGATGGACAAGCCCATGACCGCGGCGGTGGAAGACTTCGTGCACGCCGGCTACGACCTCACGGCCGAGGCCATCCTGCTGTGCGAGAGCGATGGCACGCCCGAGGAGGTGGCCGAGGAAATCGGCCGCATGCAGGCCGTGCTGCTGGAAAGCGGCGCCACCCAGGTGGCGGTGAGCGCCGACGAGGCGCAACGCCTGCGCTTCTGGAGCGGGCGCAAGAACGCCTTCCCGGCCTCGGGTCGCATCAGCCCCGACTACATGTGCATGGATTCGACCATCCCGCGCAAGCGCCTGGCCGACATCCTGCTGGCAATCCAGCAGATGGAAAAGAAGTACGGCCTGCGCTGCGCCAACGTCTTCCATGCCGGCGACGGCAACCTGCATCCGCTCATCCTGTTCGATGCCAATGACCCCGACCAGTTGCACCGCTGCGAGCAATTCGGCGCCGAGATCCTGGAGACCAGCGTCGCGATGGGCGGCACCGTCACCGGCGAGCATGGCGTGGGCATCGAGAAGCTGAACTCCATGTGCGTGCAGTTCTCGCCCGAGGAATGCGCGCAGATGGCGGCACTCAAGCGCGCCTTCGACCCGGCCGAGCTGCTCAACCCGGGCAAGGTCATCCCCACCCTGCACCGCTGCGCCGAATACGGCCGCATGCATGTGAAACGCGGCCTGCTGGCCTTCCCCGAGTTGGAGCGCTTCTGATGCAATTGTCCGATCTGCGGGAACGCGTGCGCGCGGCGGCGGCCAGCCAGACCCCGCTGCAGGTGCGGGGCCAGGGCAGCAAGGCCTTCTACGGCCAGCAAGCCGGCGGTGAGCTGCTGGACATGCGCGGCTTCACGGGCATCAGCAGCTACGAGCCCAGCGAGCTGGTGGTCAGCGTCAAGGCCGGCACCCCGATCGCCGAGCTGGAGGCCTTGCTCGCCACGCAGAACCAGCACCTCGGCTTCGAGCCGCCGCGCTTTGGCGGTGGCGGCACGGTGGGCGGCATGGTGGCCGCGGGCCTCTCGGGCCCAGCGCGCGTCAGCATGGGCAGCCTGCGCGACCATCTGCTGGGCGTGGCGATGCTGAACGGCCGCGCCGAGGCGCTCAACTTCGGCGGCACGGTGATGAAGAACGTGGCCGGCTACGACGTCTCGCGCGTGCTGGCCGGCTCGATGGGCGTGCTGGGGCTGATCCTGGAGGTCTCGCTGAAGGTGCTGCCGCGCCCGGTGGCGATGGCGACGCTGCGCTTCGATCTCAGGCAAGACCTGGCCCTGCAGCAGCTGAATCGCTGGGGCGGCCTGCCCCTGCCCATCCATGCCAGCGCCTGGTGGGATGGTGCGCTGGTGCTGCGCCTGGCCGGCGCCGAGGCGGCGGTGCGCGCGGCGCATGCGCAGCTCGGCGGCGAGGTGATTCCCGAGGCCATGGCGGCCGCCTTCTGGCAGGGCCTGCGCGACCACAGCGACGAATTCTTCCAGGGCGCCGAGCGCGCCGTGCAGGGCGGCGCCAAGCTCTGGCGGCTTTCCCTGCCCAGCACCGCGCCGGAACTGAAGCTGCCAGGCGAACAGCTGATTGAATGGGGCGGCGCGCAGCGCTGGGTCACCACGCCCCTGCCGGCCGCGCAGCTGCGCGAAGCAGTGGCGGCGGCGGGCGGCCATGCCACGCTGTTCCGCTCGCTGGACAAGTCGGCGGGGGTGTTCACGCCACTATCGGCCCCGCTGCTGCGCATCCATCGCGAGCTGAAGAAGTCCTTCGACCCGCAGGGCATCTTCAATCCTGGGCGTCTCTATCCGGATCTTTGATGCAAACCCAACTCGCCCCCGAATTCCAAGGCACGCCCGCCGGCGAGGATGCCGAGGCCATCCTGCGCCGCTGCGTGCATTGCGGCTTCTGCACCGCCACCTGCCCGACCTACCAATTGCTGGGCGACGAGCTGGACGGCCCGCGCGGCCGCATCTACCTGATCAAGCAGGTGCTGGAGGGCGCCACGCCGACGCGCAGCACGCAGCTGCACCTGGACCGTTGCCTGACCTGCCGCAACTGCGAGAGCACCTGCCCCTCGGGCGTGCAGTACGGCCAGTTGCTGGAGATCGGCCGCGCCGTGGTGGAGGCCAAGGTAGAGCGCCCCACCGCCGAACGCGCGACGCGCTGGGCCCTCAAGGAGGGCCTGACCTCGGCCGCCTTCGGTCCGGCGATGAAGCTGGGCCAATGGTTCCGCCCACTCGTGCCCAAGGCCTTGCAAGACAAGGTGCCCGGCCCGCAACCCGCGCATGCGCATGACTGGCCCACGCGCACGCATGCACGCAAGGTGCTGATGCTGCTGGGCTGCGTGCAGCCGGCCATGATGCCCAATATCAACAGCGCCACCGCGCGCGTGCTGGACGCTGCCGGCGTGCAGACCGTGGTGGCCGACGGCGCCGGTTGCTGCGGCGCGATCCGCAGCCATCTGGGCGACCACGAGGGCGGCCTGGCCGACATGCGCCGCAATATCGACGCCTGGTGGCCGCTGGTGCAGGGGCTCACCGCCGCCGGCAAGGTCGAGGCCCTGATCATGAACGCCTCGGGCTGCGGCGTGACGGTGAAGGAATATGGCCATGCGCTGGCCCGCGACCCCGCCTATGCCGAGAAGGCCAGGCGCATCAGCGAGCTGTGCGTGGACCTGAGCGAATTCCTGCCCGGCCTGCTGCCGGCCCTGCAGTCCCGGCTCGGCAAGGCCAAGGCCCGCGCCAAGCTCGCCTACCACCCGCCCTGCACGCTGCAGCACGGCCAGCAATTGCGCGGTGGCGTCGAGGGTCTGATGCGCGCGCTGGGCTACACCATCAACCTGGCGCCCTGCGACAGCCACCTCTGCTGCGGCTCGGCCGGCACCTATTCGGTCCTGCAGCCCGAGCTCTCCAAGCAGCTGCGCGATCGCAAGCTCGAGGCCCTGGCACCGCTGCAGGCGGAGGCCATCGTCTCGGCCAATATCGGCTGCATCCAGCAGCTGCAGTCCGCCAGCCGCACACCGGTGCGGCATTGGATCGAGGTCTTGGACGCCGATCTGCGTTCTTGAGCGCCGCCCGCGCACCAACGCTGCGCCTCTTGTGCGCATAGCGCCAAACCGGGTGGAAACCCGTGCCTGCATAGAAATGGTTCTTTACACAATGGCGCCAACCTTGAGGAGGGGAAGCGGCCAGCCAGCAAGGCCAGCTGGGTGAAACAAGAACAGGTTCACCGCATCAAGAAACAGGCCGGGCCTTCTTGCCAACGCAAGGATGTCCGGCCTACTTATTTCTGGCGGCCATGCTGCGCGATACTGCGCGCGCCCTTCCCTGTCACACCGTCCCATGGCCCAAGTACCGCTTCGCTCGCCCCTCCCACACGGCGCCTCCGCCGCCCTGCTGCTGACCCTGGGCCTGCTGAGCGCCTGCGCCAGCCCGCCCGCCACCCCTGCCAAGCCCAAGCTGCTGGTCTTCATGGTGGTGGACGGCCTGCCGATGCGCCAGGTGCTGGGCTACCGCGACCAGCTCCAGCCCGACGGCTTCCGGCGCTTCCTGGACCAGGGCGCCTGGTTCGCCAACGCGCATTACGGCCATGCCCACACGGTGACGGCCGCCGGGCACGCCACCATGCTGACCGGCGCCTACCCGCAGCGCAGCGGCATCATCAGCAATGAATGGGTGGACCCCAAGACCCGCGGCCAGGTCTACAACACCATGGACGCCGACTACCAGTACATCGGCAACCCGACCGCGCCGCTGGCCGGCACCAGCCCGCGCATGCTGCTGGCCGAGACGGTGGGCGATGTGCTGCGCAGCGCCGACCCGGCCGCCAAGGTGATCGGCATCTCGGGCAAGGACCGTGGCGCCATCCTGCCGGCCGGCCACAAGGGCACGGCCTATATGTATATGGGCGAGAGTGGCCAGTTCGCCTCCAGCACCTATTACATGCAGAGCCACCCGGCCTGGGTGCAGCGCTTCAACGCCGCCAAGCCGGCCGATGCCTTCTTCGGCAAGAGCTGGTCGCCCGTACTGCCCGAAGCGGCCTACGCGCGCTCGGTGCCCGATGGCCAGCCCTGGCAAAGCAATGCCGGCAATGGCAACCGGCTGCCCGCCGTGCTGGGCGCCGGCATGGACGGCCCGGGCCCGCGCTTTTACGGCAACATCCTGCCCTCGCCCTATGGCGACGAGCTGACCCTGGCCTTCGCGCGCGCCGCCATCGAGGGCGAGGCCCTGGGCGCCGACGCCAGCCCCGACATCCTCAGCGTCAGCCTCTCCAGCCACGACTATGTGAACCATGCCTTCGGCCCCGAGTCGCGGCTCTCGCACGACCATGTGCTGCAGCTGGACCGCCATCTGCAGGCCTTCTTCCAGTACCTGGACGCGAAGCTAGGCAAGGGCAACTACATGGCCATGCTGACGGCCGACCATGGCTTTGCCGACACGCCCGAATGGGCCAGGACACAGGGCCGCGACACCGCCCGCCTGCCCGGCGCGCAGCTGCTGGCCTTTGCCAACGCCGGCCTCGGCAAGACCTTCGGCGATGGCCCCTGGGTGACCCAGCTCTCGGCCATGGGCCTGCTGTTCGACGAGGCGCTGATCGCCGCGCGCGGCCTGCGCCCGGCCGACGTCTACGCCGAGGCCAAGCGCGTGATGCTGCAAATGCCCGACGTGGCCGCCGCCTACACGCCCGACGAGCTGGCCGGCCAGGAGCCCGGCGCGCCGCTGCTGGAGCAGATGCGCAAGTCCTGGCACCCCGAGCGCGCCGCACCGGTGCAGGTGATCATGAAGGAGGGCCGGCTGTTCGGCTCGCGCCCGGTGGGCAGCTCGCATGGCACGCCCTATGCCTACGACACCCATGTGCCCATCCTGGCCTGGGGCCCCGCCTGGGTGGGCCGCGGTGAGGTGGCGCAGCGCGTCGAGGTGGCCGACATCGCCCCCACGCTGGCGGGCATCCTGGGCCTGCGCGTGCCGGCCCAGGCGCAGGGCAAGCCCCTGCCCCTGCCGCTCCAGCGCCAACCCTGATCGGAACACCCTTGCTGTTCAGCTGGTTCGAACGCCTCGTCCATCCCTTCCCCGAGGCCGCGCCCGCGCAGCCGCCGGCCGGCTTCTTCCGCTTCGTCTGGGCCGGCACGCAGGGCATGCGGGCGGTGATCCTGGGCGTGACCCTGCTCACCGCCGGCATCGGCGCCTTCGAGGCGCTGCTGTTCGCGATGCTGGGTTCGGTGGTGGACTTCCTCAGCCAGGTGCCGGCCGAGCGGCTGTGGGCCGAACACAAGGACAGGCTCGCCCTGCTGGCCGCCATCCTGCTCGCCAGCCCCTTGCTGATCGCCCTGCAGGCGATGTGCAAGTACCAGGGCCTGTCCAGCAATTTCCCGATGCGGCTGCGCTGGCTGTTCCACCGCCACCTGCTCGGCCAGAGCATGAGCTTCTTCGCCGACGAGTTCGCGGGGCGGGTCTCGGCCAAGCTGATGCAGACCGCGCTGGCGGTGCGCGAATGCGTGCTCATCGTCACCGACATCCTGGTCTTCATCACCATCTACTTCCTCACCATGCTGGGCGTGGTGGGCGGCTTCGATGCACGCCTGCTGCTGCCCTTCCTGGCCTGGCTGCTCTGCTATGTGCTGGCGCTGTGGTTCTTCGTGCCACGCCTGGGCAAGGCGGCCGCGGCCCAGGCCGATGCGCGCAGCCTGATGACCGGCCGCATCACCGACGCCTATACCAATATCTCCACCGTCAAGCTGTTCTCGCACAGCCAGCGCGAGGCGCTGTTCGCGCGCGGCGCGATGCAGGAGTTCCTCGCCACGGCCTATCGCCAGATGCGGCTGATCAGCGGCTTCGAGGTCATCAACCATGCGCTCTCGATGGGCCTGATCGCCAGCACCGCCGGCGCCACGCTGTGGCTGTGGTCGCGCGGCGAGGTGGGCGTGGGCGCGGTGGCGGCCGCCACCGCGATGGCGCTGCGCCTGAACGGCATCTCGCACTGGATCATGTGGGAGATGGCCAGCCTGTTCGAGAACATCGGCACGGTGCAGGACGGCATCACCACGCTCTCGCGCAGCGTCGCCATCCAGGATGCGCCGGGCGCCGCGGCGCTGCAGGTGAGCCAGGGCGAGATCCGCTTCGAGCATGTGGGCTTCGCCTATGGCGGCAAGAAGCAGGTGCTGAAGGATCTGCAGCTGCTCATCAAGCCGGGCGAGAAGATTGGCCTGGTGGGGCGCTCGGGGGCCGGCAAGTCGACGCTGGTGAACCTGCTGCTGCGCTTCTACGACATCGAGCAGGGCCGCGTGCTGATCGACGGCCAGGACATCGCCAAGGTGACGCAGGACAGCCTGCGCGCCCAGGTGGGCATGGTGACGCAGGACACCTCGCTCTTGCACCGCTCGGTGCGCGACAACCTGCTCTACGGCCGCCCCGACGCCAGCGATGCGCAGATGATGGCGGCCGCCGAGCGCGCCGAGGCGCATGAATTCATCCTCGCGCTCAGCGACCCCAAGGGCCGCAGCGGCTACGACGCGCATGTGGGCGAGCGCGGCGTCAAGCTCAGCGGCGGCCAGCGCCAGCGCGTGGCGATCGCGCGCGTGATGCTCAAGGACGCCCCCATCCTCCTGCTCGACGAGGCCACCAGCGCGCTCGACTCGGAGGTCGAGGCCGCCATCCAGCGCAGCCTCTACCGCCTGATGGAGGGCAAGACCGTGGTGGCGATCGCGCACCGCCTCTCCACCATCGCGGCGATGGACCGGCTGGTGGTGATGGACCAGGGCGAGATCGTCGAGCAGGGCAGCCACGCCGAGCTGCTGGCCCAGGGCGGCCTGTACGCGCGGCTCTGGACACACCAGAGCGGCGGCTTCCTGGGCGAGGAGGCTTGAGCTCGTGGCCGGCCGGGATCAGCGGCCGCTGATCTCGCCCGAACCGCTGATCTTCTGCGTCAGCTTGGGGCGGCCGGCATAGCTCAGGTCGCCGCTGCCGCTGAGGTTGGCATCGAGCTGCTCCAGCACGCCCAGGCTCAGGTCGCCACTGCCGGACAGCTGGGCCTTGGCCGCACGGCCGCTCAGGCTGGCGGCGCTGACGTCGCCGCTGCCGCTGAGGCTCCAGTTCTGCTGCTCGGCACGGCCGGCGATGTGCACATCACCCGAACCGCTGATGCTGGCGCTGAGTTCGCGCGCCTCCAGCAGGCCGATGTCCAGATCGCCCGAGCCACTGATGTTGACGGCGAACTGCTCGGCCTTGAGCTGGTCGATGGACACATCGCCCGAACCCTTGATCTGCACCGCGTTCAGCTTGCGGAATCCCAGCATCAGCCGCGGCGGTTTGCGGGTGGTGAAGCCGGCGCCGCCCTTCAGCGCGATCACCAGCGCATCACCGTCCAGGCGGGTCTCGATCAGCGGCTCGACATTGTCCTCGGCGCTGATGCTCAGCGTCTCGGTCGCGCCCTGGTTCAGCTGCACGTCCAGCGGCCCCTCGATGCGCAGCTTGCTGAAGCTGCCGATCTCGCGCTTCTTCTCCACCAGATTGCCCGAACCCTTGATGCGGCCGGCGTTCGGGCCGTACTGATGGGTGGAACCCAGGGTGATGGCCAGGTGCTTGGCCTCCTGCTTGATGCGCAGGGTCCAGTCGGCCTCGCCGGCACTGGCGGCCAGCGAACAGGCCAGCAGGCCCAGCCCCATCATCCATGACTTGTTGATTTGCATTGCCGTGCTCCAGCTGCTTGCCACGCTCCGCACTGTGCCCGAGCACCCAGCGCCGGCCACCTCGCTTGCGACGATCTGCATCTTGGCCGCCACAGGCTGCAGGCTTGACATACGATCACGCCATTCATGCGGGGAGCAGCGATGAAGTGGGAAGGCCAGCGCGAGAGCGACAACGTCGAGGACATGCGCGAGCAGCAGAGCGCCGGCAGCCCGATGCTGGGCGGTCGCGGGCTGAGCCTGGGCGGCATCGTCATCGCCCTGCTGGCCTCCTGGGCCTTCGGCATCAACCCGATGACGGTGTTGGGGCTGCTGGATGGCGGCAGCCTGCCGGTGAACAGCCCGGCGCCGCAACAAACCCGTCCCGGGCCCAAGCCGCAGGATCCAGCTGCGCGCTTCGTGGCCGCCGTGCTGGCCGATACAGAGGACGTCTGGGGCAGCTATTTCGAGGGCAGGCAGCAGCACTATGCGGCGCCCAAGTTGGTGCTGTTCAGGGACCATTGGCCCACCGGCTGCGGCCAGGGCGAGGCGGCCATGGGCCCCTTCTACTGTCCAGCGGACCAGAAGGTCTATATCGATCTGGCCTTCTATGCCACGCTGCGCGACCGACTAGGCGCGCCTGGCGACTTTGCCCAGGCCTATGTGATTGCCCATGAGGTCGGCCACCACCTGCAACAACTGATGGGCACCAGCGCCAAGCTGGAAGAGGCACGCGGACGGGTCTCACCGACGGTCTACAACGGCCTGAGCGTGCGGCTGGAGCTACAGGCAGACTGCTATGCCGGGGTCTGGGCCTTCCATTCGCAGCGTGGCAAGGACTGGCTGGAACAGGGCGACATCGCCGAAGCCCTGAACGCCGCCGCTCAGATTGGCGACGACACGCTGCAAAAGCGGGCCCAGGGCCGGGTGGTCCCCGAGAGCTTCACCCATGGCAGCAGCGCGCAACGTGTGAGCTGGTTCAAGCGCGGGCTCGCGCAGGGCGAACTCGCGGCCTGCGACACGTTCAGGGCGAAGCAGCTCTGACTGATCAGCGCCAAACGAAATCGAGGGTAAACCCTAGGTATCGTTTTGAGTAACTGTGCACGCCTTGGCACAGCGCAAAGTTCACCACCCGTTCGAGGGGTGAGTCCGTCTATCTCGGTGCGGCTTTGTGTGAAACACTGCCATCAAGAGTCGGTCCACTCGGTTTAGCATCGTCGCCATCGCGTAGCCCAGGTGCGCCGTCCAACAGCTGTCGAAAGCAGAGTCATGAACATTCCTAGCGATAACCACAAGCCGCAACAGCCCGGTGCGGCTGCGGCCGAGGGCGCAGAGGCTCATACCTTGGCTTCTGCGCGTCGGCGTCGGCTGATCAAGCTGGGGGCCGTGTCACCTGTAGTGCTGACCGCCGTCAGCCGTCCTGTGCATGCGGTGACCGGCACCTGCGTCAATCCCTCCGGCTTCATTTCCGTCCCGACCTTCAACAGCCGCCACCCTGGCGCGCTGGTTTGCACCTCCCAGGGCCCAACCTACTGGAATGGCGTCGCGTCGGCGAACAAGTCCCTCAGCCCGTACAAGGACATGTTCCGCAATGTGTTCGGGGGCACCAGCAACGCCAAGCTATACGACGTGCTGGCGAGCGGCAGCGAATTCGATCGCTACTGCGTCGCGGCATACCTCAACGCCTGGTCGGGTGCCGCAGGCTTCCCGATCACTGCCAACCAGGCACGTGCCGTATGGGGCACGATCATGGGCGTGCCCTTGCCCTCGGGCCTGACCGCATATCCCACGGCCTCGCTGGGCTGGGACCAGGCCATGACCCTGATCTGGCTGCAAAGCCTGATGTCGGCCTGATATTGCCTGGAGCGATCTCACCGCGATGGCGGGCTGTTATCTGATCGCGCCAGGCGTGAGTTGGCGCAAGCTGGACGACGATACCGTCGTCTACGTCGAATCCCGCTTCGAAACCCATTTGCTGAACTGGGCTGCCGGCGAGGTGCTCGACTGCCTCGACCAGCCGCGCAATTTCGACACGCTTCGACAGGTCTTGCTCGGCAGCGACGCGCCGGATGAGGCGGCAGCCCCGGACGAAATCGCCGCGCTCGAGACCCTGCTGCAGGAACTGCTGCGCCTGAACGTACTGACCGAGACGCCATGCTGACACTGGCCCAGTTGCCAGAAGGCGAGCTGCGCCAGCGCCTGTGCGGCGACGGGCTGCGTCTGCGCACCGGCCCCCTGGTGTTCTGCATCCGCTCAAAAGTACCCGAAGTCTTGCAAGGCCTCACCAAGCTGTACGGGTATTACGAGGTGGTCGATGCCGACACCTTTGCCGACTTCCACGTCACCGTGCGACACCGCGCCGGCCTGCGGCGCTGGCTGCGCCCGCAGCTGTCCTTCCTGATCGATGGCGACGATACCTTCGCGCCCCTGGCCGGCGATCAGGGCATGCCCATGCTCGAGTGGGGCATGAACTGGTGCATCTCAGGTTCCTGCCATCAATACCTGATCCTCCATGCCGCGGTACTGGAGCGCAACGGCCGCGCGCTGGTGATGCCCGCCCCCTCCGGCTCGGGCAAGAGCACGCTGTGCGCGGCCCTGCTGTTCCATGGCTGGCGCCTGCTCTCGGACGAGCTGGCCCTGATCGACATGGGCCACGGCCAGTTGGTGCCCCTGCCGCGCGCGGTGAGCCTGAAGAACGCCTCCATCGATGTCATCCAGCGCTTCGCCGGCCCCGGCCTGCAGTTCGGCTCCATCGTGCGCGACACCAGCAAGGGCGTGGTCGGCCATTTCAGCGCCCCCGCCGATGCCTTGCGCCGCGCCGAGGAGCTGGCCCGCCCCGGCTGGGTGGTGTTCCCGCGCTACGTGCCAGAGGCGCCGGCACTGTTGACGCCCGTGTCCAAGGGGCGCTGCCTGATGCGCCTGCTCGACAACGCCTTCAACTACAACGTGCAGCAGCGCGCCGGCTTCGAACGCCTGGCGGAATTCGTCGCCGCCAGCGACTGCCACGAGTTCAGCTATGGCTCGCTGGACGAGGCCGTCGCGCTGTTTGACAGGCTCGCCAGCGGCGCGCCTGTCACGGAGGCGCTGGCATGAGCGGGCTGGCACCACGCGCGGACCTGGCCCTGTGGGCACTCAAGCACCCAGAGCGCCTGCCCACGCTCGACGTGCCCCGCTGGGAACTGCTGATCCGCCAGGCACGCCGCGCCGATGTGCTGGCGCGCGTGGCGGCACGCCTGCAAGCGCACGGCCTGCTCGAGGCCGTACCGGCGGCACCCCGCAGCCATCTGCAGACGGCGCTGACCCTGGCCCGGGCCCAGGCCGGTGAAGTCCGGCGCGAGGCCATGCTCATCTGCGCCGCGCTCAGCCAGCTCGACATCCCGCTGATTTTCCTCAAGGGCGCGGCCTATGTGCTGGCCGGCCTGCCCGCCGCCGAAGGCCGGCTGTTCTCGGACACCGACATCCTCGTGCCCAGGCAGTCCATCCAGGCGGTCGAAGGGCATTTGATGATGCACGGCTGGATGGGCGGCCACCATGACGACTACGACCAGCACTACTACCGCGTCTGGATGCACGAGCTGCCGCCGATGGAGCATGTGCAGCGGCACACCGTGCTGGACGTGCATCACAACATCCTGCCCTTGACGACGCGCCATCCACCGGATGCCGCGCTGCTGCTGCGCGACGCCCGCCGCGTCGAGTCATGCCCGGGTGCCAGCGTGCTCGCGCCGCCCGACATGGTGCTGCACAGCATGACCCATCTGTTCCACAACGACGACCTGAGCCACGGCCTGCGCGACCTCTCGGATCTGGATGCGCTGCTGCGCCACTTCTCCGCCCTGCCCGGCTTCTGGGAGCAATTGCTGGCACGCGCCGCTGCGCTCGGCTTGCAGCGCTCGCTGCACTACGGCGCCTGGGCCACCCAGACCTTTTTCGACACGCCCATGCCCGCCGATTTCGCGGCGCATTGCCGCGGCATGGGCCCGTCCTGGCCGGTCTCCACCTGGATGCCCATGCTCTGGCGCCGCGGCCTGCGCACGCCGCACGCCAGCGCCGCCCTGCCCGGCACCGGGCCGGCCCAGCTGGCGCTGTACATGCGCGCACACTGGCTGCGCATGCCGCCGCTGATGCTGGCCCGGCATCTGAGCGTCAAGGCCTGGAAGCGGCTCACCCCGGACAAGCCGGCCCCCGCCACCGCTGCGCCCTAGCAGGGCAGTGGGCCGGCGGGGCCACGGTCAGTTATTCTGCTCACATGAACCGACCCAAGCCCTTCTCGATGATCCGCGAGTTCCACCTCGCCGATTGGTTCACCCTCGCGAATGCCTTCTGCGGCATGGGCGCATTGTTCTCGGTGATGACCTATCTGCAGACGCAGCAGCTGCTGCACCTGCACTACGCCTGCGCACTGATCCCGGCCGCGCTGGTGTTCGACATCCTCGATGGCCGCATCGCGCGCTGGCGCCAGCAGAGTTCGGTGCTGGGGCGCGAACTCGATTCGCTGGCGGACGTGATCTCCTTCGGCGTCGCGCCCGCCGCCATCGCCTACGGCTTCGGCATGCAGGGCCTGTGGGACCGCATCATCCTGGTGTTCTTCGTCGCCTGCGGCGTCTCACGCCTGGCACGCTTCAACGTCACCGCCGAGGCGCTGTCCGAGGGGGGCGACAAGGTCAAGTACTTCGAGGGCACGCCCATCCCCACCTCGCTGCTGCTGGTGCTGGCGCTGTGGTTCGCGGCCGCACAGGGTGCGGTGGGCAGCAGCGAACTCTGGGGCGGCAAGCTGCTCATCGGCGGCTTCACCCTGCACCCGCTGGTGCTCATGTTCGCCGTCTCGGGCTCGCTGATGGTGAGCCGGCTGCGCATCCCCAAGCTCTAGGCCGAGCGCCAGGGCCTGGCTGCGCTGCAGCCGAATTGACACAGTCCGCGCATATCCCCCTTTTGGGTGAGCCCGATGGCGCTAGAGTCGGAACACGCCATCTTGAGGAGTTCGCCATGCGGATGAATAGCATCAAGACACGTCTGGTGATGCTTGCACTCCTGTTGCTGATCCTGCTGGCCCTGGTGGGCGGCTGGGGCATACGGGCGCTAGGCCAGATGGAGGCCGCGCTGGACACCGTCTACAGCGACCGCGTGGTGCCGCTCAAGCAGCTCAAGCAGGTCTCGGACGCCTACGCGGTGAACGTGGTGGACACCACGCACAAGGTCCGCGCCAAGAGCCTGGATGCGGCCAGCGGGCTGAAGCTGGTGAACGAGGCCGAGCAACTGGTGGCCAAGCAATGGGCCGCCTATACGGCCACCAAGATCGAGGGCAATGAGGCGCTGCTGCTGGCCAAGGCGCAGTCGCTCAAGGCCGCCGCCCAGGCCGCCACCGCCAAACTCAAGGAGATCCTGCAGGCGCAGAACGCGGAAGCGCTGGAGGCCTTCGCCAGCAAGGAGCTCTACCCCGCCATCGACCCCTTCACCGGCGCCGTCTCGGATCTGGTGGACGAGCAGCTCAAGGTCGCCGAGCAGGAATTCGCCGAAGGCGAGAAGACCTACAAGCTCTCGATCTGGGTGGTGCTGATCACCTTCGCGGTGGCGCTGGCGGCGGGCGTGCTGCTGGCCTGGCGCATCATCGCCTCCATCACGCGGCCGCTGCGCGAGGCCCTGCAGGTGGCCGGCATGATCAGCAACAAGGATCTCAGCGCCCGCATCCAAATCAGCAACGACGACGAGATGGGCCAGCTGCTGGCCGCCATGCAGAGCATGCAGCAGCAGCTGGCGCAGACGGTGAACCAGATCCGCGACAGCGCCGTCGCGGTGTCGGGCGCCTCGGGCGAAATCTCGCTGGGCAGCAATGACCTGAGCGCGCGCACCGAGCAGCAGGCCGCCTCGCTGGAGGAAACCGCAGCCTCGATGGACCAGATGGCCGCCGCGGTGAAGAACAATGCCGAGACCGCCGGCAAGGCCAACGAGCTGGCGCACCAGGCCTCGCGCACCGCCGAGCGCAGCGGCGAGGCGGTGGGCCGCGTGGTCACCACCATGGACGAGATCAATGGCAGCTCGAAGAAGATCGCCGACATCATCGGCGTGATCGACGGCATCGCCTTCCAGACCAACATCCTCGCCTTGAATGCCGCGGTGGAGGCCGCGCGTGCCGGCGAGCAGGGGCGCGGCTTCGCGGTGGTGGCCGGCGAGGTGCGCACGCTGGCCCAGCGCAGCGCGCAGGCCGCGCGCGAGATCAAGGCCCTGATCGGCGACAGCGTCAGCAAGGTCGAGAGCGGCTCGCAGGTGGCGGCCGAGGCCGGCCGCACCATGGAAGAACTGGTGGGTCAGGTGCGGCATGTGACCACCATGCTGGGCGAGATCTCCACCGCCACGCGCGAGCAGAGTGCCGGCATTGCCCAGGTCAACACCGCCGTCTCGCAGCTCGATCACAACACCCAGCAGAACGCCGCCCTGGTGGAGGAATCGGCCGCCGCTTCCGAGAGCCTGAAGCAGCAGGCGCGCGCGCTGGCCGACATCGTCGGCTCCTTCAAGCTCGGCTAGGCCTGATCCTGAGCGCCCAGATCACGCCCGCCACCAGCAGCACGATGCCGGCCAGGGTCAGGGCTTGCGGCGCTTGGCCGCGCAGCACAAAGGCATAAGCCAGGGCCGAGAGCGTCTCGAACACGATCAGCTGGCCCACCAGGGTGGTGGGCAGGCGCTGGCTGGCCTCGTTCCAGCACAGCGTGCCGATCCAGGAGGCGAACAGGCCCACCGCCAGCATCAGCCCCATATAGGCCCAGGGGCGCGGCCCCAGGGGCAGGGTGAAATCGCTCTCCAGCAGGGGCAGGCCCATGGCCTGCAGCAGCGCGATCAGCGCGAAGGCCAGCAGGGCCATCGGCAGCGTCACCAGGCCCTGGGCCGTGGCCCAGGCACGCGGGCTGCGCTCGGCATGGGCGCGCAGCCAGTCGGCATTGCGGATCGGATACCAGGTCCAGCAGGCCACCGCCACCACCGCCAGGCCGGCGCCCTGCGCATAGCGCCGCATATCGCCGGCGCTGCTGCCCGCCAGCGCCGCCAGCTCCACCTGGTTGACGCAGGCGATGCCGGCGGCGATCAGGGCCAGCGAGGGCAGCAGGCGCAGCCAGGGCAGGCGGCCGTCGCGCGCATGGTCGCGGATGTTGGAGCTGATCGCGATCACCACCGGCAGGGTGCCGATGACGACGGTGGGCAGGGGCCCGCCGGCGCGCTGGATGGCGGCCGCCAGGCAGAGGTAGTAGATGAAGTTGCCGATGGCGCTGAGCTTGAAGGCCTCCAGCCAGTCGGCGCGGCCGAGCGCGCGCAGCTCGCGCCGGTCCATCAGCGCCAGCGGCAGCGCGATCAGGCCGAAGGCAAGATAGCGGCCGGCTGCCAGCATGGCCGCCGGGTACTCGGGCAACATCAGGGGCGCGACAAAGACCAGACCCCACAGAAGGCCGGCCGCAAGGGCAAACAGGACACCAGCAAACATGCGCCGATCTTGCCCGCCCGGGCCGGCGCCGTCTTGTACGGGATTGCGCTCAGGCCTGACGCAGCAGCTGCGCCGCCAGCACCAGCATGGTCAGGCCCACCAGCGCGTCCAGCCATTGCCAGGCGCGCGGCCTGGCGAACCAGGGCGCCAGCCAGCGCGCACCAAAGCCCAGCGCGGCAAACCACAGCAGGCTGCCGCTGGCCGCGCCGGTGAGGAACAGCGCGCGCACCGCGCCAGGCTGCTGGGCGCCCACCGAGCCCACCAGCAGCACCGTGTCCAGGTAGACATGCGGGTTCAGAAAGGTGAAGCCGGCCAGCTGCATGAGGGCCTGGCGCAGCGTCACCGAGGGGCCGGCACCGGCCTGCAGGCTCTCCGGCCGCCGCGCCCGCCAAAGTGCGCGCAGGCCGTAGACGGTCAGAAAGGCCGCACCGCCCAGCGTCAGCCAGCGTGCCAGCGCCGCCTGCTGGCTGATCATCGCCGCCAGGCCGAGCACGCCAGCGGCCATCAGCAACGCGTCACTCAGGCCGCAGGCCAGCACGATAGGAAACACATGTTCGCGCCGCAGGCCCTGGCGCAGCACAAAGGCGTTCTGCGCACCGATCGCGACGATCAGGCTCAGGCTCAGGGCCAGGCCGCTCAGGGCACTGGAAGCGAGTTCGGAAGGGGGATGCATGGGCACGCAGCATGCCCGCGGCGGCAGCGGGGCGCCAGTTAGACTTGCTTCACCCGCTGCAGCAACGCTAACGAATCCAGGCCCTGGCATGCTCGACTACTCCCTGCTCGCCGCCCTGGCCGCCGTGCTGCGCGAGGGCAGCTTCGAGCGCGCCGCGCGCAGCCTGCATCTGAGCGCCTCGGCGGTTTCGCAGCGCATCAGGTTGCTGGAAGAGCGCGTGGGCCAGGTGCTGGTGCAGCGCGGCCCGCCCTGCACGGGCACCGAGGCCGGCCTGCGCCTGGCGCGCCACGCCGAGCGCGTGGGCATGCTGGAGCAGGACCTGCTGGCCGAGCTGCCCGCGCTGGCCCCCGACGCGCAGGGCCGCATCACCCTGCGCCTGGCCATCAATGCCGATAGCCTGGCCACCTGGTTCATCGCCGCCGCGGCCGAGATCGCCGCCAGCGAGCCGGTGCTGCTGGACCTCAGCCTGGAGGACCAGGAACATACCGCCGAACGGCTGCGCAGCGCCGAGGTGCTGGCCGCCGTCACCGCCCTGGCCGCGCCGGTGCAGGGCTGCCGCAGCCATGCGCTGGGCGCGATGCGCTATATCGCCACCGCCAGCCCCGCCTTCGCGCGCCAGCATTTCGCCGCCGGCCTGACGGCCCAGACCCTGGCCGCCGCGCCCTGCCTCAGCTTCAACCGGCAGGACCGCCTGCAGGCGCAATGGGTGCAACAGGAGCTTGGGCAAGGCCTGACCCTGCCCACGCATTGGTTGCCCGCCAGCCAGGCCTTTGTGGACGCCGCCTGCGCCGGCCTGGGCTGGGGCATGAACCCGGCCAGCCTGGTGCGCGAGGCACTGGCCGATGGCCGGCTGGTGGCGCTGGGCGCGCCGCTGTGGGTGCCGCTCTACTGGCAGGCCAGCCGCCTGGCCCTGCCGATGCTGGAACGCATCACGGCCCAGGTGCTGGCCGCCGCCCGGGCCACACTTGAGCCTGGTAGCGCCCCGGCGTGACGCCGTAGCGCCGCAGGAAGGTGCGATTCAGGTGCGCCTGGTCGGTCAGGCCCACGGCCGCGGCCACCGCAGCGGGCGCCTCGCCCTGGCTCAACAGCCGCTTGGCCTCGAACAGGCGCAAGGCCATCAGCGCCTGCTGCGGCGTGGCATGGCGCTGCGCCTTGAAGCTGCGCAGGAAGTGGAAGGGGCTCAGCCCCGCCACCGCGGCCAGCTGCTCCAGGCTCAGCCGCTCATGCAGATGGGCACGCATGTAGTCGAACACCGGGCCGTAGCGCAGCGCCGCCGCGCTGCCCTCGCTGCGGCCGCCCACCCGCGCATGACGGTGCAAGGCCTGCACCAGCTGCAGCAGCTGGCTGTCGAAGGCGAGCGGTTCCTCGGCATGCCAGAGCCCGGCAATCAGCCCCGCCACCTCGGCCGCGCTGCCGGCGTCGTGCGCCACCGCGGCGTCAAACCACCAGGCCTCGCCGCCGCTCAGCTCGCGCAGCACCGGCTCGTCCAGGTACAGCATGCGGTAGCCCCAGCCAGCCTCGGTTTCGGCCTGGCCGGTGTGCAGGTCTTCGGGATTCATCAGCATCAGGGTGGCACGCGGCGCCAGATGCTGGCCGCCGCGCCACAGGAAGCGCCCCACCCCGGCGGTGATCGCGCCCAGCCCATAGGCCTCGTGCACATGGGGTTCGAAGCGATGGTGCAGGATGCTGGCGTGGTACAGCTCCACCCCGGCGCGGTGCGCGGGGCGGCGGTACTGGGCCCGGTCGGTGGCCTCTTCAAACGGTGGATGCGGCGCGGCCATGCCGCATCATGGCAGATACGTCAGGCGCGCAGCGGCAGCCCGGTATTGCGCAGCAGGGCGGCCTCGGCGCCGCGCACCAGCTCGGTCCCGCTGGCACCCATCTCCGGGAACGCGGCCGCCCCCATCACCAGGCGGACGTAGAGGTGGTGCTCGTCGACGCCATAGGGCCCGCCCAGCGCCTTGTGCAGGCGCGCCTGCACAAGCTCGGCCTCCTTGCGGCCGGCATTCATCAGGATCACGCCAAAGCGCTGCTCGCCCAGCGTGGCCACCACATCGCTGCCGCGCACGCGTGCACGCAGGCGCGCCGCCACCGCCTGGCGCAGCTTGAGCAGGGCCGCGCCGGCCAGCGCATCGCCCTGCGGCGGATGCGGCCAGGCGTCGATCAGCAGCACGCCCATGCCCTTGCCGAAGCGCCGGCTCTGCGCCAGCTCGCGGCTCACCAGCGCGGCGAAATGCTCGCCATCGGGCAGGACGATCGGCTCACAGGCCACCGCCTGGGCCTGGCGGGCCTCCGGCGGCGAGGCGACCGGCATGACGGGGCTGGAGGAAGGGCTGGCGCTCACGGGCAATCCTTGTTGGATCAAGACGGGTGAGAACGAAACGGCCGACCAGCATTCCCTGAGCCGTGCCCGGGACCTCCCTGTCCGGCCCACCACTCCGCTCTCTCTTGATAAAACGCAGCGCCGCGCCCAAACCCGACAGGCGCAGCCAACTTTTTTTCGGGCGCCGGTCGGGCCGAGCGGCGGGGGCGGCTAGAGTGCGCTCAGCTTCCACGCTTGCCCATGCCTTCCGAGATCACCACCCTGCTGCGCGCCGCCCAGTCCGGCGACGCCCGGGCCGCCGACCAGGCCATCGCCCTGCTCTACGCCGACCTGCAGCGCCTGGCGCGCAGCCGCCTGCGCCAGAGCGGCGAGCTGACCATGCTGGATGCCACCGGCCTGGTGCACGAGTCCTATCTGCGCCTGCAGCAGCAACAGGGCAAGCTGGACTTCGCCGATCGGAACCATTTCCTCGCCTACGCCGCGCGCGTGATGCACAGCGTGGTGGTGGACCTGGTGCGCGCCCGCGAGGCCGAGCGCCGCGGCGGTGGCGCCGAGCATGTGACGCTCAACACCGCCATCGCCGAGCTGCCGCCGCAGCGCGACGACGAGATCCTGCGCGTGCACGAGGCGCTGGAAGAGCTGGCGCGCCTGGAGCCGCGCCTGGCCCAGGTGGTGGAGCTGCGCTACTTTGGCGGCCTGCTGGAGGCCGAGATCGCCGCGGCCCTGGGCATCACCGAACGCACCGTGCAGCGCGACTGGCAAAAGGCGCGCCTGTTCCTCTCCCTCTCACTGCAATGAGCGCGACGCCTGCGCCCCGGCGCGAAATCGACAAGTCCCGCTGGCCCGAGCTGAGCCCGCTGCTGGACGAGCTGCTGGACCTGGAGGAGCCGGCCGCGCGCGCCGCCCGCCTGGCCCAGCTGCGCGCGCAAGACCTGGCCCTGGCCGAGGACCTGGAAGAGCTGCTGGCGCGCGACGCCGCGATGGCCCGCGCCCCCGTGCTGGACAGCCCGGTGCTCGCGCAGCTGGCCCAGCTGCCCACCCTCAAGCCCGGCCAGCAACTGGGCCCCTATGCCCTGGAGCGCGAGATCGGCCAGGGCGGCATGGGCACGGTCTGGCTGGCGCGCCGCACCGATGGCCGCTACGAGGGCCAGGTGGCGGTGAAATTCCTCACCTCCGGCCTGCTGGGCCGCGGCGACAGCGGCCGCTTCGCGCGCGAGGGCCAGATCCTCGGCCGCCTGGCCCATCCGCATATCGCCCGCCTGCTCGACGCCGGTGTGGCGCAGGACGCCGGCCCGCCCTATCTGGTGCTGGAATACATCGACGGCCAGCCCATCGACCGCTTCTGCGAGCAGCAGGCCCTCGATGTGCGGGCGCGCGTGACGCTGTTCCTGGACGTGCTGGCCGCCGTCGCGCACGCGCACAACCGCCTGATCCTGCACCGCGACCTGAAGCCTTCCAACATCCTGGTGAACCAGGCCGGCGAGGTGAAGCTGCTGGACTTCGGCATCGCCAAGCTGCTGGGCGACGCCACCCAGCCCGCCGCGGCCACCGAGCTGACCCAGCAGGCCGGGCGCGCCTTCACGCCGCAGTACGCCGCGCCCGAGCAGGTGCAGGGCGGCGATGTCACCACCGCCACCGATGTCTATGCGCTGGGCGTGCTGCTCTACCTGCTGCTGAGCGGCCAGCACCCCACCGCGGGCGCGATTGCCAATGACGACAGCCCGCTGGCACGCATGAAGGCGGTGCTGGAAGTGGAGCCGCGGCGCCTGTCCGAGCAGGCGCGTAGCACGCTGGACGCCAGGCGCGCGCGCGAGCTGCGCGGCGACCTCGACACCATCGTCGCGCGCGCGCTCAAGAAGGCCCCGGCCGAGCGCTATGCCAACGCCGAGGCCATGGCCGCGGATTTGAAACATTGGCTGGCGCACGAGCCCATCCAGGCGCGGCCGGACAGCGCGGGCTACCGGATCGCCAAGTTCGTGCGGCGGCACCGCATCGGCGTGGCCGCGGGCACTTTGGCCGGCCTGGCGGTTGCGACCGGCGCCGGCGTGGCGCTATGGAAGGCCCGCGAAGCGCATCAGCAGCGCGTGCAGGCCGAGAGCCTGATCGAGTTCATGCTCGGCGATCTGCGCAAGAAGCTCGAGCCGGTGGGGCGGCTGGACGTGCTCGACGCGGTGGGCGAAAAGGCGCTGGACTATTACGCGCAGCAGGACCTGGGTCGCACGGACGCCGACTCGCTGGGGCGCAGGTCAAGGGCTCTCCATCTGATGGGTGAAGTGGCACTGAAGCAGCGCAAGTTCGAGCCCGCGGCGCAGCTGTTCGCGCAGGCCGCCGATAGCACCGGCGAGCTGCTGGGCCGCGACCCAGACAATCCGCAGCGCATCTTCGACCACGCGCAAAGCCTTTACTGGCTGGGCGACATCGCCTGGCAGCGCCGCCACATGGACGCCGCGCGCACCCAGTTCGATGCCTACCTGAACCTGGCCAACCGTCTGCACGGCATTGACCCCGCCAATCCCAAGTGGCGGCAGGAACAGGCATTTGCGCGCTGGAATATCGGCGTACTGCTGGTGCGGGGCGGCCAGCCGCGGCAGGGTTTGGACGCGCTGCTGGAGGCCAAGGCGGACTGGGTCGCACTCATGCGCCAGGACGCATCCGTCGCGAACGACCTGATCCGGACCCTGGGCTGGCTCGCGGAAGCCCAGGAGGTGCTGGGCCAGTTCACCAACGCCTTGCAGACGAACCAAGAAAAACTGGCTGCCATTCGCGGCCTGCCCGAGCTGGATCGCCACCGCGAGTCGCAGCAACTGCTGCATGCCACACAGGTCGCGATGAGCCGGCTCTATCTCAGCGTGGGACGCCCCGATGAAGCGGTGGACGCTGCCAAGCAGGCCTGGGATGGTTATCGGAGCCTGGCGGCGCTGGACTCGAGCAATGTCGAGGCCTCGGAAAACCTGGCCTTGGCCGGCCTGCAGTTGGCCGAAGTCTGGCTCGCCACCGGCCATGGCGGGCCGGCCCGCGCGCTTGCGCAGGAACTTTCCGCCAGCGTTCTGCAGCTGCGCCAGGCATCCGGCCCAATGCCCGCCCGCCGCACCACCCTGGCAGCACGCTGGCTAACGCTCAGAGTGCAGCTCAGCAACGACGCCGAGCTTGCCGCCCAGCGCAATGCATTGAGTCAATTCCTGCAAGAGCGCAGCCCCCTGGCGGCCGACAGCAAGCAGCTATGGGCGTTTGCGAGCGCCGAACTGGCCCTGGGCGATGCCTTCGCGCGAGGCGCGGCGCCTGGCGACGCCGCGCTGCATTGGGAGCGTGCCTACAAGATCAGCCGGCAAATGGTCGATCCTGACGGCAACGCCGAGCCCCGCGTCAATTGCCTAACGGCACATGCGCTGCTGCGGCTGGGCCGCCCTCAAGAAGCGCGCCCGTTCGCCGAAAACGCCTTATCCGCCAGCTACCTGCATCCCATGAGTCTATGGCTGAGAGAGCGCCTGCAGCTGGCGGCGGCACCCCCTTAGCCCCCAACCAGCGAGATGTCCATGACAGCCGACAGCGAAGCCAAGAAGACCCAGTCGATCACGGTGAACTATTCGCCCGGCAGCCCGCAGCCGTGGAGCGCCAATCCGGATCCGCTCACCGTCAAGCACAAGGGGGTGACCTTGCTGTTCAATCTGCTTGCACCGGCGCCCTGGGTGCTGTCGACCACCAAGCCCATCGTCATCAGCGGCGACGGCGCCAGCACCGAATTCGGCCCCGTCATCCGCAACAGCGACAGCCAGGCATCGGTGCTGGACAACAACACCAAGAAGGCCTACTTCAAGTACACGGTTTACGTCACCGATCCAGTCTCGGGAAAGGAAGAAATCTACGACCCTGGCATCAACAACGATCCGGATTGAGCTGCCGGGCGCCTGGGCAGGCAAGGCCGCGCCGGACAATGCGCCGTCGCTACCACTTCCGCCCTTGCCCATGAAACTCCTGATCCTTGGCGGCACCCAATTCCTGGGCCGCCACTTCGTTGACGCCGCGCTGGCGGCCGGCCACGAGCTCACGCTCTTCAACCGCGGCAGCCGCGCCGGCCTCTTCCCCGAGGTCGAGCAGCTGCATGGCGACCGCCTGCAGGACCTGAGCGCCTTGCACGGCCGCCGCTGGGATGCCGTGTTCGACGCCGGCTGCTACCTGCCCAGCGCCGCGCGTCGCGCCGCCGAGACGCTGCGCGATGCGGTGGAGCATTACTGCCTGATCAGCAGCATCTCGGTCTATCCGCACATCGATGGCCGGACGGTGGAGAGCTCGCCGCTGGCCGCGCTCAGCGCCGCGCAGCTGGAAGGCGCGGAGGCCTTGGCCACTACTGGCGGCTCGCAAAACGGCGGCGGCTACGGCGCGGCCTACGGTGGCCTCAAGGCCTTGTGCGAGCAGACCGTGCAGGCCCTGCTGCCCGGCCGCACCCTGGTGCTGCGCCCCGGCTTCATCGTCGGCCCCTACGACTTCAGCCCGCGCCTGCGCTACTGGCTCACGCGCCTGGCCGAGGGCGGCGCGGTGCTGGCACCGGGCCGGCCCGAGCGCGCCGTGCGCATGATCGACGCGCGCGACATCGCCGACTTCGCGCTGCGGCAGGCCGCCCAGCGCCGCCCCGGGGTGTTCAACACCGCCGGCGCCGACGGCCTCAGCATGGGCCAGCTGCTGCAGGCCGCCAACATCGCCTGCGGCGCCAGAGCGCAGCTGCACTGGCGCAGCGACGCCGAGCTGCTGGCCGCCGGCGTGCAGCCCTTTGCCGACCTGCCCTATTGGCTGCCCGAGGCCGACAACGCGATGATGGAAATCCGCGACACCGCCGCCCTGGCCGCCGGCCTGCATTTCCGGCCGCTGGCCGAGACGCTGCACGACACCGCCGCCTGGCTGCGCGGTGAACCGGCGCAGGCGCCGCAGGGTCTGGCGCGCGAGCGCGAACGGGCGCTGCTGGGCCTGGACTAATCCGTGTCCCGCCCCCAGGGCAGCGCCGCGCCGCCGCCCTTGCGCTCCTGGTTCTTGCGCGTGCGCAGCACCGCCTCGAAGGCCTGGTTGGCGCCATTCACGATGCTGACCAGCAGGCTCTGCACATCCTCCTGGCTGAGCGCCGCGGCATCGGGCCGGAACTGCTTCAGCGCCATCGCCAGCATCTCGCGCGACACCGCCATATGCGTCGCCGAGACGACGAACATGGCGGAGAACAAATCGGGGTAGAGGCCGCACAGGGTCTTGATGTGCTGCAGGGCCAGCGCCGGCGGCACGCGCGTGGCCGGATCCAGCCAGCTCAACGCATCCAGCGCGGCCGCTGGTTCAGCGGGCTGTGCCTCCAACGGGCCATCGACCGGGTCTGACATGGCAGCGCCCATGAAGTTGCGGCATACGTGCTTATCGGCCCCAACTGCGCCTACTTGAGCCCCGCGCCGGGCCGCGTGCGTCAGTCGCTCACCACCGCTTGTTCAGAGGTGAACACCAGGCGGCCATTGGGCAATACCGTCACGGCACTGGGCGCGTTGATGGCCCCGCCAACGCCAGGACGCAGCGCCGCCACACCGGGCAGGCCAACCACCGTGCTCACGATGCCGGCCGTATTGATGCGCCGTATCAGGTGGTTGCCCTGGTCGGCCACATAAAGGTTGCCAAGCCCATCAAAGGCCAGCGCCACGGGCGTGTTGAAGCGCGCATAGGGGATCTGATCGTCGGCGTAGGCGGGCGAGTTCAAGGCGCCCGCGAAGGTGCTGACCTTGCCATCCGGCGTGACCATCCGAATCGCATGGTTGTACTGGTCGGCCACATAGAGATTGCCCTTGGCGTCCAGGGCCAAGCCGAGCGGATAGCTGAAGCGCGCCTGCTCACCTTGGCCATCTGCGGCGCTACCCTGGTTGCTGGCTTTGCCGGCCAGGGTGCTGACCCGGCCATCCGGGGTGATCTTGCGAATCGTCTGGTTGAAGGTGTCGGCCACATACACCGTGCCATTGGCATCCACGGCAACGCCACCCGGTTGATAGAAGCGCGCGGCGCTACCCAGCCCGTCCGCACTTCCCATCTGGCCTTGGGCGCCGGCCAAGGTGCTGACCATACCCGAGGGACTGATCTTGCGGATCAGCTGGTTGCTGGTATCGGCCACGTAGATATTGCCGGCCAGATCTCGCGCCACCGCGCCGGGCGAGCTGTAACGCGCGCTGGCCGCATCGCCATCACGGTAGCCGTAGCCATCGCCGCTATAGGTACTGACCACGCCGTCGCTGCCGATGCGACGGATGCGCCCGTTGCTGCTGTCCGCCAGCAGCATCGCGCCGCTCGCATCGCTCAACAGGGCCGTCTGGTAGAAGTTGAAGCGGGCCTTGGCACCCGGCCCATCCGCATTGCCGTATTGAGGCGCGCGACCCGCCAGGGTGCTGACACTACCTCCCGGCGAGAACAGTCGCACCGTGCCATAGCCCAACTCGGTGAAAGCCATCTCGCCGTTCGGCAAGCCCACAATGGACAGGGCCAGACAGATGCGTGCGTCGGTTCCAATGCCATCGCTGCTCAGATTGAAGGGATTCAACTCGTAGGATTGCACCCCTGCGGCCGTCACCACCGAACCACTGCGATTGATGCGCGCCAGGCGGTTGAATTCAAGCACCAGCAGATTGCCGTTCTTGTCGTAGGCCAGCCCGCTCGGATAGTTGAAGCGCGCACTGCCCAGGCGGTCGCCTTCGGTCGTCCCGCCCAAATCGGGCTGACCCGCGTACAGGCTCACCATGCCGACCGGCGTCACTTGGCGGATCGTCGGCCCGTCAATCACCATCAGATTGCCAGATGCATCGATGGTCAACCCTCGAATGCTGGAGAAGCGCGCCGCAGCGCCCAAGCCATCGGCCTTGCCGGTCTGGCCCAAGCTGCCAGCCAGCGTCGTGACTCGGCCATCGGGCGTCACCTTGCGCACGGCCTGGGCGATATTGCCATCGCTCACGAAGAGATTGCCCGCGGCATCGGCAACCATCCCCAGGATGTAAGAAAAGCCCGCGTCCGCCCCCAGTCCGTCCTTGGGATTGCATTGGTAGGCATTGCCCGCCAAGGTACTGACCTGCCCCGCTGAGGAGATCTTGCGAATGCTGCAGCCGTCCGATACATAGAGATTGTCCGAGACGTCGGAGTTCATCTCTCGGATGTTCCAGAAGCGCGCCTCGCTCAAGCCGCCCTCCACCAGCCCAGTTGCCCTCAACTTGCCGGCGTAGACCGAGGTTTGTCCGTCCGGGCTGATCCGACGGATCACATTGTTGTTGGTATCGGCCACGTAGATGTAGCCTTTGCGGTCGGCGGCAATTCCCCAGGGTGAGCCCGGTCGCGCCTCTGCGCCCTTGCCATCGGCATTGCCCTGTCCGCCGACTGCGCCAGCAATCAGGCGCACATTGGGCCGGATCTTCAACTCGGCCGCCTCGCTGAGCACGCTGCCCGCCAAGTTGCTGACCTGCACGCGATAGCGCGCATCCGCGTCCGCCAAGGTGGTGCCGGCCAATCGATAGCTGCTGGCGTTCGCGCCTGCCATGTCCTGCCATCGCTGCCCGCCGTCAATACTGCGCTGCCATTGGTAGGACAGCGGTGGGGTACCGGCCGCGGTAACAGCAAAGCTGGCGGGTGAGCCGTTGCTGATGCTGGCCGCCTGCGGCTGCGCCGCGATGCTGGCCAGCAGCGGATCGACGGTCAGCACCGCGGCCTGGCTTTCCACCGCGCCCAGCTGGTTGCCCACCACCACGCTGTAACGATCGCCGCTGGCCGCGTAGCTGGCTTGCAGGCTGTAGCTGGCGCCGTTGGCGTTGGCGATCGGCTGGCCGTTGCGCTTCCACTGGTAGCTGTAGGGCGCACTCCCGCTCGCCGTCACCCGCAGCGTCACCGCTGCCAGGTCGCTGACGCTGGTGGAGGCGGGCGCGCTGGTGATGGTCACCGGCACCGGCGTGACCTGCAGTGTCAACACCTCGCTGCCGAGCGTGCCGGCCGGGTTGCTGAGCATGACCTGGTAGCGCGCCTGGTCGTCCTTCAGGTTCAGCTGCGGCGTCGTGTAGCTGGCCTCGGTGGCGCCGGCAATGACGCTGCCGTCGCGCAGCCATTGGTAGCTGATCGGGCCGCTGCCACTGGCCACCACCGCGAGGCTCAGCGTGCCGCCATCGGCCACGCTGGTGGCCTTGGGCTGGCTGCTGATGCTCAGCGCGATCGGCGTCACCGTCAGCGCAGCCATGTTGCTGCTGGCACTGCCGCCCGGGCCGCTCACCTGCACCTGGTACTTGGCGCCGCTGTCGGTCAGGCTCAGCGCCGGCGTGGTGTAGCTGGCCTGGTTGGCGCCGACGATATTGCCGCCGTTGCGCTGCCATTGGTAGCTCAGCGGCGCCGTACCGTTGGCCGTAACGGTGAAGCTGGCCGTGCCGCCATCGATGACCCGTGCATCCTGCGGCTGCGTACCGATGCTGGGCGCTACCGCCGGTGCCGGCGGCGGCGCGGGCGGCACCGGCGGCGCTTCCGAGCCGCCCCCACCCCCACAGGCGGTGAGTTGGCCCAGGGCCAGGACAAGGGCGGGCAGGGACGGTAGGCGGCGCAGGATGGGCATGGCTGACAGGGGCGCTGGGCTGGGGACATCCCGGGGCCATGAACGGCCACGGGCGCACCCGCACGGCGCGCCGCGAGACGCAAACATGCATGCACCACTGACCCTCCCTGACCCCGTTCAAACGCCGCGCCCTCGAAGGGCTGGCGCGCGGGATGCTCGCTTTACTTCTTGTGCGGGCAGTTTAGGCGGGCCGCTCCATCGCCCTCATCGGTATCAGCCCTGAAGCCAGCGCTTAGACTGGCCGCATGCCCGTCACCCCGCCCCTGCATTCCCCCGCCGCCGAGCGCAACAAGCAGCCGATCCTGGATGCCCTGCAGGGCCTGCTGCCCGCCCAGGGCCGGGCGCTGGAGATCGCCGCCGGCACCGGCCAGCATGGCCCTCACTTCATGGCCGGCTTGCCGGCCTGGACCTGGCAGGCCACGGACCTGGAGCCGAGCCGCCTGGAGGCCATCGCCGCCTGGGCCGAGCTGGCGCCCGCCGAGGTGCGCGCGCGGCTGCCGGCGCCGCTGCGGCTGGACGTGCTGGCCGAGCCCTGGCCCCTGGACGGGCAGCGCTACGAGCTGATCTTCTGCGCCAATATGCTGCACATCGCGCCCTGGCCCTGCTGCGCCGCCCTGATGCGGGGCGCGGCCCGCCACCTCGCGCCGGCGGGGCTGTTGGTGACCTACGGGCCCTATCTGGAGACCGACGTGCCGACCGCGGCCAGCAACCTGGCCTTCGATGCCGACCTCCGCGCACGCGATGCGACCTGGGGCCTGCGCAGCCTGGACGCGGTGCGTGGCGAGGCCGCAGCCGCGGGCCTGCGTTTGCAGCAGCGCATCGCCATGCCCGCCAACAACCTGCTGCTGGCCTGGCAAGGGCTTCCGGTGGCCTGACCGATACTTGCCCGCTATGACACCCACCCTGGCGCCCGTACTGCCCACCGACGACGCCCTGCGCCATCAGCTGCACAACGAGGTGCACGCGCGCCCGCAGGCCCATATCCGCCTGCCGGCCCTGGTGGTCTATGTGGCGGTGCTCAACGAGGACGTGAGCCGCGAGCAGGAGCTCGCGCAGCTGCGCCTGCTGCCGGGCCAGCAAGACCTGGCCCTGGAGGCACTGCAGGGCAACTTCCTGCGCCTGCACATGGAGGGTGGCTTCACGGTGAAGTGGGAGCGCCACAGCGAATTCACGCGCTACTCGATCGTCCAGCCCCTGCCCGCCGAGGCCGGCCTGGACGCCGAGCGCCCGCACCTGGCGCCGGCCCTGCAGGTGGAGCCCGCCTGGCTGGCCGGCATTCCGGGCCGCACGGTGGCGGCGGTGAAGCTGGCGATGCTGGAGCATGAGATCGACGCGCCCGCCGAGGTGCTGGCGCGCGCGCAGCGCTGGCTGGGCGGCGGCGATGTGCTGGCTTCGCAAATGGGTGGAAGGACGGGAGCGGGCCGCGGCGGCATGGGCCATTCGATGGTGGTGACCGATCTGCAGCTGCGCCCCTGCGGCTTCGAACGCATGCTGGTGGTGTTCGCCCCCGGCACCACCGAGACGCGCGCCGGCCGCATCTCGCAGCGCCTGCTCGAGCTGGAGACCTACCGCCTGATGGCGCTGCGCGGCCTGCCCGCCGCCAAGGCGCTGGCGCCGGTGCTGGGCGAGGCCGAGGCCGCACTGGTGCAGGTGACCGACCAGTTGGTGGTGAAGCAGAGCTCGGAGCAGGATCTGCTGGATGCGCTGATCGCCATCGCCGCCAAGGTGGAACGCGCCACCGCGCAGAACGCCTACCGCTTCTCGGCCACCCAGGCCTATCACGGCCTGGTGCAGCAGCGCATTGCCGAGCTGCGCGAGCGCCCGATCCCGGGCACGCAGACGCTGGGCGAATTCATGCAGCGCCGGCTCTCGCCGGCGATCGCCACCGTGGCCGCCACCGCGCAGCGCCTGGCCTCGCTGTCGGCGCGCACCGAGCGCGCCAGCGCCCTGCTGCGCACGCGCGTGGACATCGCGCGCGAGACCCAGAACCAGCAGCTGCTGGCCAAGCTGACGCGCGGCCAGGAACTGCAGCTCAAACTGCAGACCACCGTGGAGGGGCTCTCGATCGCGGCGATCTCCTACTACGTGATCAGCCTGCTGCTGTACGGCGGCAAGGCGCTCAAGTCGCTGGGCCTGCCGCTCAACCCCGAGCTGCTGGCGGGCGCTCTGATCCCGCTGGTGCTATGGGCGGTGTGGCGCGCCACCCGGAAGCTGCACGCCAAGCTGCATCACTGACAAGGATGGGCCGCGATCCACGCGGCAACGGCCGCGCGCTCGGCCTCGCTGTAATGCAGGCCCAGCTTGCTGCGGCGCCACAGCACATCCTCGGCGCTGCAGGCCCATTCCTCGCGCATCAGGTAGCGCAGCTCGATCTCGTAGAGGCCGGGGGCCACCTCTTGCCCCAGATCGTCCGGCCGCACCGAGGCGCCCAGCACGCGCGCGATGCGCGAGCCATAGGCGCGGCAGAGGCGGTGCAGCAGGGGCATCGACAAATAGGGGTGGCGCGCAAACACGGCCTGCTGCAATTGCTCGAAGTCCCGATCCGGGCGGCGCGGCGTGCCGATCCAGGCGCTGAGGTCGCCGCCGGGCAGGCTGGCCTTGGCGGTCCAGGGCTTGCGGCGCTCGCCCAGCATCTGCCCGATCAGATCCGCGGCATCCTCGGCGAGCTTGCGGAAGGTGGTGATCTTGCCGCCCCACACACTCAGCAGCGGCGCGCCGCCCTCGGTATGGGTTTCCAGCAGATAGTCGCGCGTCACCGCCGAGGGGTCGCCCGAGGCGTCGTCCAGCAGCGGCCGCACGCCCGCATAACTCCACACCACGTCGGCCGGCCGCACCGGCTCGGCCAGATAGCGGCTGGCCTGGGCGCAGAGGTAGTCGATCTCGGCATGGCTGATCTGCGCCTTGGCCTGGCTGGCCAGCGCCTCGTCCGGCAACTCCACGTCGGTGGTGCCGATGAGGGTGAACTCGTGCTCGTAGGGAATGGCGAAGATGATGCGCTTGTCGGGGTTCTGGAAGATGTAGGCGTGGTCGTGCGGGAAACGGCGCCGCACCACGATATGGCTGCCCTTCACCAGGCGCAGGCTCTTGGTGGCGAGCTGCTCGCCCTGGGCCGGCCGCGCCACCTCGCGCAGAAAGCTCTCGGCCCAGGGGCCGGCGGCGTTCACCAGCGCGCGCGCATGCACCACGCGCTCGCCCTGCGGCGTGGCGATACGGGCGCTCCAGCCCTCGGCGCTGCGCTGCACCGCGGTGACGGGGCTGCGCGTCAGCACCTCGGCGCCCTTGTCGCGCGCGTCCAGCGCATTCAGCAGCACCAGGCGGGCATCGTCCACCCAGCCATCCGAATAGACGAAGCCGCGCGTGAACTCGGGCTTGAGCGGCTCGCCCAGCTTGGACTTGCGCAGCTTCACGCCCTTGGAGCCGGGCAGCACGCGCCGGCGCGCCAGGTGGTCGTAGAGGAACAGGCCGATGCGAATCATCCAGGCCGGCCGCATCGCCGGGTCGTGCGGCATCACGAAGCGCAGCGGCCAGATGATGTGGGGCGCGCTCCGCAGCAGCACCTCGCGTTCCTGCAGCGCCTTGCGCACCAGCGAAAACTCGTAGTACTCGAGGTAGCGCAGCCCGCCGTGGATCAGCTTGGTGCTGGATGAGGAGGTGTGCGCGGCCAGGTCCTGCGCCTCGGCCAGCAGTACCTTCCAGCCGCGCCCGGCGAGATCGCGTGCAATGCCCGCGCCATTGATGCCACCGCCCACCACCAGTGCGTCAAAATGGTCCATCGCCTAACTCTAAGTCATTGCCATGAGCTATTTGCTTGCCCTTGACCAAGGCACCTCCAGTTCGCGCAGCATCGTGTTCGATACACGCGGTCATGTGGTGGCAATGGCACAGCGCGAGTTCCGCCAGATCTACCCGCAGCCGGGTTGGGTGGAGCACGACGCCGAGGAGATCTGGGCCAGCCAGCTGGCCACCGCGCGCGAGGCCCTGGCCAAAGCCGGCATCGCCGCCGGCGAGGTGCTGGCCCTGGGCATCACCAACCAGCGCGAGACCACCCTCTTGTGGGACCGCCGCACCGGCGCGCCCCTGCACCATGCGATCGTCTGGCAGGACCGCCGCACCGAGCCCCTGTGCGCCGAGCTGCGCGCGCAAGGCCTGACCCCGCTGGTGAGCGCGCACACCGGCCTGGTGATCGACCCCTATTTCTCGGGCACCAAGCTGCGCTGGCTGCTGGACCATGTGCCGGGCGCGCGGGCGCGCGCCGAGCGCGGCGAGCTGGCCTTCGGCACCGTGGACAGCTGGCTGGTCTGGAAGCTCACGCAGGGCCGCGTGCACGCCACCGACGTCAGCAATGCCGCGCGCACCATGCTGTTCGACGTGCGCAGCAACCAATGGGACCAGGGCCTCTGCGAGGCCCTGGAAGTTCCTCTTGCCTTGTTGCCCGACGTGTTCCCCTCCGCGCACCCATACGGCCAGGTCGCCGCCGAGCACCTCGGCGCCGCGATCGCGATCGGCGGCATCGCCGGCGACCAGCAGGCCGCCCTGTTCGGCCAGGCCTGCTTCAAGGCCGGCATGGCCAAGAACACCTATGGCACCGGCTGCTTCATGCTGATGCACACCGGCGGCCAGCTGCAGCACTCGCGCAACGGCCTCATCAGCACCGCCGCCGCCCAGGTGGACGCGCAGCCCGCCTACGCGCTGGAGGGCAGCGTTTTCATCGGCGGCGCGGTGGTGCAGTGGCTGCGCGACGGCCTGCATGCCTTCCCCGCCAGCGGCGATGTCCAGGCCCTGGCCGAGAGCGTGCCCGACGCCGGCGGCGTGATGTTCGTGCCCGCCTTCACCGGCCTGGGCGCGCCCTACTGGAACGCCGAGGCGCGCGGCGCCATCGTCGGCCTGACGCGCGGCAGCAGCATGGCGCATATCGCGCGCGCCGCGCTGGAAAGCATCGCCTTCCAGAGTGCCGCCCTGCTGCAGGCCATGAGCGCCGATGCGGTGGCCGCGGGCGGCGCGCCGGTGTCCGAGCTGCGCGTGGATGGCGGCGCCTGCGTGAACGATCTGCTGATGCAGTTCCAGGCCGATCTGCTGGGCATCCCGGTGCTGCGGCCCAAGGTGATCGAGACCACCGCGCTGGGTGCCGCCTATCTGGCCGGCCTGGGCACGGGCGTCTACCAGGGTCTGGAGGAACTGGCCGGCCATTGGCAGACCGAGCGCGTCTTCCATCCCACGCTGGCACGCGAGCGCGCCGCCGAACGCATGGCCGCCTGGGAGCGCGCGGTGCGCCAGGCCACCGCGGCTTGAACGCTTCATCCCGCCGATTCGACGCCTGATCGCAGGCGGGCTGCGCGGCGTGGCCGATACACCAAGAATGCGGCACCGCATCGACAGGAGCCGCCCATGAACAAGATCGTGTTTGCCCTCGGCACGCTGGCACTGGCCTGCCTGCCCCTCTGCAGCCAGGCCGCCGCCAAGGCCGAAGTTGAAGTGATGGTGCTGGGCAGTTACCACTTCGGCAACCCCGGCCAGGACATCGTCAACACCCAGGTCGACGACGTGCTGAGCCCACGCCGCCAGGCCGAGCTGCAGGCGCTGACGCGCCAGCTCGCGCGCTTCCGGCCCACCAAGCTGATGGTGGAGCGCGAGGCCGATCAGTTTCCGGGCCAGCAACTGCCCGCCTATGCCGCCTGGCGCGCCGGCCAGCGCCGCGAGGTGCGCAACGAGGTCGAGCAAGTCGGCTACCGGCTGGCCGAGCAACTGGGGCACGAGGCCGTCTACGGCGTGGATGCCGACGGCGACTTCCCCTTCGAGGCGGTGCAGAACTTTGCCAAGCAGCATGGGCAGGAGGCGCAGCTGCAGGCCCAGCTGGACGCGCTGCAACGGCGCAACAAGGCCGTCGAGCAAAGCCTGGCCCATGCCAGCATCAGCCAGTTGCTGGCCGCGTTCAACCGCCCGCAGGCGATCCTGGCGGACCACCAGTTCAACAGCGTCGCGCTGCGCTATGGGCGCGCGGCCGAGCAGCCCGGCGCCGAGCTCTATGGCCAATGGGCGCTGCGCAATGCGCGCATCTGTGCCCGCATCGTGCAGCTAAGCCAGCCGGGCGATCGCCTGCTCGTGCTCTTCGGCGCCGGCCACAGCTACTGGCTGCGCCAATGCGTGCAGGAACAACCCGGCTGGAGGCTGGTGGAGGCGCTGCCCTATCTGCAAGGCCGGCGCTGAGCGGCGCGCTCAGGCCGCGATCAGCCAGCCGGTGATGGCGGTGCGTTCGCCTTGCGCAAACGGCGGCACGTAGGAAACGAAGTGCTGCTGCGGCACGCGGAACAGCGAGAGCGAATTGAAGTGCGGGAAGTAGCTCTCCAGCACATCGCCCTGCGGCCCCGTGAAGTGCAGCAGGCCGCCCCAGTCGGCGCGCCAGTTGCGCGTCAGATTGATCACATAGGCCAGGCGCCGGTTCTCGGCGTCCACATGGTCGTCATGCACCACCAGGAAGTTGCCGCGCGTGTACATGGTGGCCTGCGCATAGACCCGGTTGATGTCGGTGACGCCGGTGATCCGGCGTATTGACGCCAGGAACTCTTCGTCGGCCATCCATCGCATGAAGCGCGCCAGCAGATGGCTCTCGCCGCGCTTGGCGGCGGCCACCAGCGAGTCGGTGCAGAAGGAGAACTGGAATTCCTGGCTGGCCACCAGGTTGATGCCGTCCACCAGCATGGCGCGCTGTTCGGCGCTCAACGAGCGCAGCTGCTCGCCGCTCAGCACGCGGTCGCCATTCACGTCGCGATAGGTCAGCGCCCAGTCGATCTCGTCGACGGCCCGGCTGAGCGCCTCAACCACCGCGGGTTCGAAGAAGTCGCGAATCAGCAAGCGCCCGTCGCGCTGGAAGGCGCGCCCGAGTTGCTCGATATCGAGTTGGGGGTTGATGTACTGCATTGCCTTGCTCGCCTGTAAAAAAGGGCAGGCCCGAAGGCCTGCCCTGTGCTCTCACATCAGCCTGCTCAGAACTTGTAGTTCGCGCGCAGGTAGTAGGTACGGCCCTTGACATCGGCATAGGTCGGGTCGAAGCCGACCTGGAAGTAGTCTTCCTGGACGGTGACCGGCGGCTTCTTGTCGAACAGGTTGCGCACGCCCACGGTGATGGCCAGGTTCTTGATGCCCTTGTACTGGCCTTGCAGATCCCACAGGTCGTAATGATCGACCTGCTTGACCTTGTCGTAGTCCTCGTAGCCGCTCTGGCGGAAGTAGCGCACGCCGGCCGCCCAGGCACCGGAATCCCAGTCCAGGGTGTAGACCTGCTTCAGACGCACCACCGGACCGCCCTGGTCATACTTGCCCAGGTTGTCTTCCAGCGCGCCGGTCACGACATTGGTCTTCGTGCTCTTGGTCAGGTAAGTACCTTCCCAACCCGGCGTGAAGGTGCCCATGGAGGAACGGAAGCGGTACTTGGCGCTCAGGTCGAAACCGGATGCCTGCTGCTTGCTGAGGTTCTCCAGCGACGCGTTCACGTAGTCCAGATAGCCCTGGGCATTCAGGATCAGGCGGTTCGCGTAGACCGAGGAGCTGGTGGTCGGGCCGGTCTGGTTCTTGTACCAGTCCTTCATGATGTCGTCGCCCGTCAGCGAATCGATGCCATCCGTCAGCTTGATGTCGAAGTAGTCCACTTCCAGGGACAGATCCTTCATCGGCTCGAACACCATGCCCAGGGCGGTGGTGCGCGACTTCTCGGGCTTCAGGTTGGGGTTGCTGTGGTTGATGGCCGTCAGCTGCGTATCGCAATAGTTGGGGTTGGGCTTGTTGGCGCAACCGACCAGCGTGTTGTAGTACGGGTCGTTGAAGTTGCCGGCCAGGTTGGTGCCGGCCGCCGGGGCGTACATATTGTCCAGCGCCGGAGCGCGGAAGCCCTTGCCCACCGAGGCGCGCAGCAGCAGCGTCTTGCTGGGGGTCCAGCGCAGGCTCACCTTGGGGCTGGTGGCCGACATGTCGGGCGACGAGAACTTGCCGTCACGCGACTCGCCCGAGGCACCGCTGTAGCGGTCGGTACGCACCGCCAGGTTCAGCTCCACGTCCTTCAGCACGGGCATGTTCAGCTCGCCGTAGAAGCCCTGCGTCTTGCGCTGACCCTGCACCTTGCCGGCATTGCCCGAGCCACCGACGATGTCGCCGGAGCCGGCAATCTCGGAGTAGCCGTCGAGGTACTTTTCCTTGCGCAGATCCAGGCCCACCGCGACGGCGGCGTTGCCGCCGGCCAGGGCGAACAGCTCGCGCGTCACCGAGAAGTCAAAGCCATCGGTGTCGGTGTGCGAACGGCGGTTCTCACCCGAGAGCTCGGCCGACTTCAGCAGCTTGAGGCCGGCTTCGTCGTTGGGGCCGAACGGGTTCACATTGCCGGTCTTCAGCACTTCCACCAGCTTGGTGTCGGAGAAGTTGCCGGTCAGGAAGGTCTCGACCGCCTTCGACTTGGCCTTCATCAGACCCAGCTTGTAGTCGAAGCCCGCCACGGTACCCTCGGCACCGACCAGGAAGCGGGTCATGTCGTTGGTGGTCTTGGTCAGGCGCTGACCGCCGTCCACCATACGCCAGGCGATGATCAGGTCACCGCGATAGCCGGGCTGGGCAGCTTCCACCGCCGCGGTGGGGTAGTACTTGCCGCCGGCGGGGTACAGGTAGTCGGGACGACCGGTGGTGCTGGACGGCGTTTGCGACGAACCGAAGGTGATCTCGTTCTTCGAGTAGGCAAACTCGGTGAACAACATGTGGTCGTTGTTCAGTGCCAGCGTGGCACGTGCCAGCGCGCCGGTACGCTCGGAGGCCGGCGAGATGTCGATCTTGGCGCTGTAGTCGTAACGGCAGTTGGAGCCGCCCTTGAAGCTGTCGGGCGGTGCGCAGTTCGGGAAGCCCGGGGCGCCCGGCACGAAGTTGCCTTCGTCCGCGGTGTAGGCATTGGCCGGGAAGGTGTTGCCCGAGGAC
Organism: Paucibacter sediminis; assembly: GCF_030254645.1. NCBI lineage: Bacteria > Pseudomonadati > Pseudomonadota > Betaproteobacteria > Burkholderiales > Sphaerotilaceae > Roseateles > Paucibacter sediminis. Next base: position 1,956,493 of record NZ_CP116346.1, on the reverse strand, counting down.
TTCACCACACCGATGTCGGGGCGATTGCCGGTCTTGGAGAACTCGCGGTCGCTGGCTCGGATGACGTCGTACTTCTGGTAGCTGAAGGTGCCCAGAATGTTGAACTTGTCCTTGGCCATGTCGCCAAAGCCGAAACCGCCCTGGAAGCCCGAGACCTTGCCGCCGGTGTGTTGCGGGGACTCATAGGAAGCGGTGATGTCGCCGCCCTGGTAGTCCTTGCGCGTGATGAAGTTGATCACGCCGCCGATGGCGTCGGAGCCATAGGTCGCCGAGGCGCCGTCGCGCAGCACTTCGATGCGCTCGATCGCTGCCAGCGGGATGGCGTTCAGGTCCACGCCCTGGCCGGCAAACGGGTAAGGCGTCAGACGACGGCCGTTCAGCAGCACCAGCGTGCGCTCGCGGCCCAGGCCGCGCATCGAGGCGCCGGTCTGGCCGGTGGCGTTCGAGTCGCCGATCGACTCGCCCATCGAGCGGCCGCCGCCGTTGTTGGAGCTCAGGCGATCCACCAGCTCCTGCACATTGGAGGCGCCGGACTTGTCGATGGTCTCGCGGTTGATGACCGTGACGGGCACCGAGGTCTCGGCATCGATGCGCTTGATGGACGAACCGGTGATGGTGACGCGCTCAAGCGAGCTGTCCTGGGCATGTGCCGGCAGGGCCAGCATGCCCGCATAGGCCAGGGCCAATGCGCTGCAAAGGCGGGTTGATTTCAACATGTACTTCACTCCTGCGAATGAGATTGGGGTTCGCTGCGGGACGCCGTTCTGACGCGGCCATTAGGGAAAGCTCCCGCGGCGAGGGAGCCCGGATTTTTGGCCCGCTGCAGTGCAGCAAGCCCCTAGGAAAACCCTTCAAAGTTGCGCCAATGCCGCAGTCCGCCGCCGGACGGTGCCGCCCCATGAAAAAACCCCCTAACACCTGGGGTGCTAGGGGGTGTCGAACGGCATGGGTTGCCGCCCGGATGCGGCGCGCCGGACGCTACTTGAACTGGTAGTTCGCGGTGGCGTACCAGAAGCGGCCGCGCGGGTCGGTGAAGGAGCCGGCAAAGCCGGTGGCGTGCGAGCCGTAGCTGGACACCGCGGTAAACGGCGCCGCCTGGTCGAAGATGTTGCGCGCGCCCAGGCGCAGGTTCAGGTTGGCCATCGGTTTCCAGCTCACGGCCAGGTTCCAGCGGCTGCTGTCCTTGACCTTGTGCTCGCTGGCCACGCCCACGTTGGCCTCCACCAGGCCGGCCGATTCGGTCCAGCCCTTCACGAAGTTGTTCTCCAGCGTCACGCCCCAGTTGCCCAGCGCATAGTCGAAGGCCAGGGTGTGCTGCCAGCGCGGCACCGGTTGCACGCCGGCGCCATCGCCCGCCGTGCCCTCGTAGCTGACGAAGGGCGTGCCCTTGCCGTTCTGCTGCTTCCACTCGGCGATATAGGTGCCGTTGAAGCTGGCCGAGAGCTTGCCCATCTCGCCCAGCGCCCAGCTGCTGCGCACATCCAGGTCCAGGCCCGAGGTCTTGAGCTCGCCGAGGTTCTCCACCGGGGTCTCGATATAGCTGATGAAGCCGTTGGCGAGGCGGTGGATGCGGCTCTTGTACTTGTTGTAGAGATCGGTGCTGGCCATGATGGCGTCGCCGCCGATGGTGCCGATCTGATCGCGCTTCTGGATATGCCAGTAGTCCAGCGCCACGGTGAGATTGCGCATCGGCTCCAGCACCATGCCGAAGGCGTACTGGCGCGACTTCTCGGGCTTCAGGTTCGGGTCGGAGAACAGGCGCACATTGAACTGGGTCTCGCAGCGCGGGTCGCCCGCAAAGCCGGCCGGGCAGTCGGGGTCGACCAGCGAGTTGGCGGTGTTGGTGAAGGCGGTGGGGCTGTGCACGTCCCACAGCGTGGGCGCGCGGAAGCCGGTGCCCACGCTGGTGCGCAGCAGCAGTTCCTTCATCGGCTGGAAGCGCAGCGCGGCGCGCGGGTTGAAGGTCTTGCCGAAGTCGCTGTACTTGTCATAGCGCAGCGCCACCGTGCCCTCCCAGCCCTTGGCAAAAGGCATCGAGAGTTCGCCAAACACCGCGTAGATATTGCGCGAGGCCACGGTGCGCGGCACCGAGCCCTCGCCGCCGATGTGCAGGCCCTGCTCGTAGTCCGGGTTGACCGGGTTGTCGTTGGCCTTTTCCTTGCGCAGATCGGCGCCCAGGGCCACCGCCATATTGCCGCCGGCCATGGGCATCAGCTCCTTGCTGATCTTGCCGTCCCAGGCGATCGTCGTGCCCTTGGATTCGCGCATGCGCCCTTCCATGCGCGCCGCGTCGAGCAGGGCCGTGCCGTCGGCATCGGTGGGGCCGAAGGGGTTGACCTTGCCGCTGGCCAGGGCGGTGATGAAGCGGCCCTCGTGCAGGTAGTTGAAGTAGTCCAACGAGCCCTTGGCCTGCGAGAGATTGATGGCGGTGTCGTAGTCCCAGCCGGCCCACAGGCCGCTCGCCCCCACCACCAGGCGCATCTGCTCGTTGGTGTTGTCGTTGATGCGCGGGCCCACGTTCACCGAGCGCATCGCGATCTCGGTCATGCCGTTGCCCAGGGTGTCGAACTGCGCCGGCGTGTAGCCCAGGCTCAGCAGCAGATCGCGCGGGAAGTACTTGCTGTTCACCGGCAGCGCGAACGAGGGGTAGGTGCCGTCGGCCTTCACATGGCCGGCGGTGGAGTCGATCGGCACCGCGGCGGTGCGGCCGATGCTGTGGTTGCGCGCGAACGAGGCCTCGACGAAGAGCTGGTGGTCGGCGTTGAGCGCGAAGGTCAGGCGGCCGAACAGATCGGCCTTGTCGGAGTCGGGCACGTTCTCCTGCATGGCCGGGTAGATGAAGCGGCAGCGCTTCTTCGCCGTGCCATTGGGGGTGGTGGTGCTGCGCACCTGCACGATGGTGTAGTCCGGATCGCAGGCGCTGAAGTTGGCGCCGGCGTTGGCATAGGCGCCGGGCGAGATGTCGAAGTCCACCAGCCGGCCGGGGAAGGCGCGGCCCGAGGTCGGCGGGTCGGAGCCCGGCACCTCGTCGGCATTGCGCAGATAGAGCTTCTGGTCGATGGCGCTCAGCTTGGTCTGCTTCTTCACATTGCCGGTGACCAGCAGGTTGTAGCCATCGGCGCCCAGATTGCCCATGCCGAAGGCCAGGCTGGCGCCCGTCTCGCGCCCGCCTACGCCCTTCTCGGTATCGCCATAGCGCAGCGTCAGCTCGCCCTTGTTGTAGTCCTTGCGGGTGATGAAGTTGATCACCCCGCCCACCGCGTCGGTGCCATAGATGGCCGAGGCGCCATCGCGCAGCACCTCGATGCGCTCGATGGCGGCGAAGGGAATGCTGTTGAGGTCCACCGCCGCGGCGCCGCCGATCGAACCGAAGGGATGGTTGGCCAGGCGCCGGCCGTTCAGCAGCACCAGGGTGGAGTTGGCGCCCAGGCCGCGCAGATTGGCATTGCTGGTGGCATAACCCGCGCCCTGCGTGCCATCCGAGAACATCGCGGTGCTGGCCGAGACGCGGCGCAGGATGTCTTCGACGCTGGTGGCGCCGCTCTTCTCGATCTGGTCGCGCGTGATCACCGAGACCGGCAGCGCGGTCTCGGCCTCCAGGCGCTTGATCGAGGAGCCGGTGACGGTGACGCGCTCCATGGTGGTTTGCTGGGCCTGGGCCGGCAGGGCCCACAGGCCGGCGAGACCCGAATAAGCCAGCGCCAGCGCGCTGCACAGCCGGGTGGACTTGCTGATGTTCATGTGGACGACTCCTTGCGAGGGAAGGTGAAGCACCATTCTTCGATCGCCCACAAGGCGCAGAAAGCCTGGGAAATCCCCCGAAGTTGCGCCCGCACCGCAATCTTTTGACACTCCTCGATCGCGGGTTTGAGCAGTAGGCATCGGCCTTGTGAGGGACAGGCCCGAAAACAAGACGCCGATGCGCAGATGCCGCTGGTCATGCCGGCATGCCAGCAGGCATCAGACTTTTTTGTTTCAGAAACCCAGGCTCGCGCCCGCACCCAGCAGGGTGGCCACACCGAGGATGCCGAAGATCATGGCCGCCAGCCCGTGCACCAGGCGCAGCGGGATCTTGTGGGCGATGCGATCGCCCAGCAGCACCGCCGGCACGTTGGCGATCATCATGCCCAGCGTGGTGCCCGCCACCACCGCCACCAGGGCGTCGAAACGGGCCGCCAGCGCGACCGTGGCGACCTGCGTCTTGTCGCCCATCTCGGCCAGGAAGAAGGCCACGATGGTGGTGCCCAGCACGCCCAGCTTGAGCCCCTTGCCGCCCTCCACCTCGTCGTCGATCTGATCCGGGATGAGGGTCCAGATCGCCATCGCCACAAAGCCCAGGCCCAGCACCCAGCGCAGCGTGCCGGGGCTCAGCAGGGCGGTGATCCAGCTGCCCAGGGCGCCGGCACCGGCATGGTTGACGAGCGTGGCGATCAGGATGCCCAGGCAGATCGGCAGCGGCTTGCGAAAGCGCGCGGCCAGCAAAAAGGCCAGCAACTGGGTCTTGTCGCCGATTTCGGCGAGGGCCACCAGACCGGTGGAGACGAGAAAGGCTTCCATTGAGAATGACTCCACGGCCGGTGCAAGAAACCATTGACCACACAGGCTCCCGGCCGATCCGAGCGCTGCATGGTCAAAGGTCTTGCCAGGCATCCGGGACCCGCGATGGCGCTTCCCGGGGGCTGCGCGCGCCATGGTCCGCTGCGAGACCAAGTGTGTTGACGCGGGCCCGTGCTCGCAAACCAGTGCGGCACGGCGGCTACTCCCCAATGACGGAGCGGATTCTAACCGCCCCGCTCAAGCGCCCTTGCGCAGCGTGCGGCTGCCCAGGTCCAGCTCCTGGGCGCGCAGCAGCCAGGCGCCCGGCCATTGGCGGCGCAGTTCCTCCTCCACGCGCGCGCCCTTCAGATCGCCCACCACCACACAGCGCAGCGCCTCGGGCCGCCACAGCGCGCCCGCCAGGGCCTGGAGTTGGGCCGGCCGCACGGCGCGCAGCGCGGCCGGCCAATCGGCCAGGGCCTGCTGGCCGCGGCCCTGGCGCGCCTGCTCCGCCACCAGCAGGGCCAGGCCGGCGCTGGTGTCGGGGGCGCGGCCCAGCTCGCCCAGCAGCGCCGCCTGGCGCGCCGCCAGTTCGGCCTCGGGCACCGGCTCGCGCGCCAGCCGCAGCAGCTCGGCGCGCATCAGCTGAGCCACCTCGGCGGCGCGCTCAGGGCGCGTCTGCGCGCCCAGGCGCCAGCAGCCGGCACCCGGCAGGGCCTCGGCCTGGCTGCTGCTGCCATAGCTGAGGCCGCGCTTGATGCGCAGCTCCTGGTTCAGGCGCGAGGAATAGCCCTGGCCCAGCACCGCCTGTGCCACCTGGGCGGGCGCCGCATCCACGCCCAGGGCCGGGCCGGGCGCGGCCAGCAGCACGGCGCAATGGCCGGCACCATGGTCGACGCCAGGCAGGTCCAGCAGCAGCGCCGGCGCGAGCGGCTGCGGGCTCAGCAGCGGCAGGGCCGGCAGCGGCTGCCGGGCTGCCGGCCAGTCGGCGAAGAAGGCTTCGGCCAGCTCGACCGCCTCAGCGAGCTCGACATCGCCCGCCAGGATCAAGCGGCTGCTGTCGGGCCGCAGCAGCTGGCGATGGCAGGCCAGCAGATCGTCGCGCCGCAGCCGCGCCAGGCTGGCGCGCGTGGCCAGGCGGCCGCGCGGCGTCTCGCCCCAGAACAGGCGCTGCGCCAGCTCGCCGGCCAGCAGCGGCGCATCGGCCAGGCTCAGGGTCAGGGCATCCAGGGCCTGGGCGCGGCTGCGCTCCAGCTCGGCCGCCAGCAGGGTGGGCCGGCAGGCCACATCGGCCAGCAGGTTGACGGCCTCCTCCAGCCGGGCCGTGCCCACCGTCAGCGCCAGGCGGGCGCAATCGGGCAACACCTCGATGTCCAGCGCGGAGCCCAGCGATTCGGCCGCATAGGCCAGATCGGCAGCGTCCATGGTCTCGTCGCCGCGGCGCGCGCCCTTGGCCATCACCGCCAGCGTCAGCTCGGCGAGGCCGGCTTTGCCGGCCGGATCGTGCAGGCTGCCGGCGCCAACCTGCAGCAGCACCGTCACCAGGGGCAGGCCACCGGGCTTGCGTGCCACCCATATTTCCAGCCCGTTGGGCAGGCTGGCGCGCTCCAGCGCCGGCCAGCGCAGCGCGCGCGCGGGCCCGGGCGGTGGTGGCGTGTCGAAGCCGCGCTGCGCCCAGGCCGGCAGGCTGGCCAGCGCGCCAAGCTGCAGGCATTGCCGGCGCTTCATTCCAGGACTCATGCCAGGCCCCGCTTGCCGCGGCCCGGCTGGCGCATGCCATCGCGGCCATACAGCAGGGTCACATGCGGGGCCTGCACGATGTCGCGGCGCCAGAGCCGCTGCACGTCCGCCACGCTGACGGCGCGCAGCGCCTGCAGCTCGCGCCCCAGCAGCTCGGGCCCGCCCTGGAGCAGGCAGGCGCGGCCCAGCAGCTCACCCAGGCCCAGCGGGGTCTGGCGCTGCACCAGCGCGGCGGTCAGCAGCAGGGTCTTGACCTTGTCGAGCTCGGGCGGGCTGATCGGCTCCTCGGCCAGCTTGTGCACCTCGCGCCGCAGCCGCGCGGCCAGGCCGGCGGCCGACTCGCCCTGGGCGGCAATCGCATGCGCCACCAGCAGGCCGGCCTCGGCATGCAGCTGGGCCTCGAAGCCGATGCTGCTGGCCACGCCGTCGCGGTACACCAGCGCCTCGTCCAGCCGCGCCGAGTTGCCCAGCGCCAGCAGGCCCAGCGCGACCTGCAGGGCGGCGGCATCGCGGCTGGCGGCGGGCGGCCCGGGCCAGATCAGCGCGGCGGCCGGCAGCGGCGCCTGCGGCGCGCTGAGCTCGTGCACCGCGCCCAGCTGGCGCCTGGGCTCGGCACTGGGCTGGCGCGGCACCGGCGTGGCGGGCGCACGGATGCTGCCGAAGTAATAGTCCACCCAGCGGTCGAGCTGGGCGGCATCGAACTCGCCGCAGACGATCAGCAGGGCGTTGTCGGGGCGGTAGTAGCTGGCGTGGAAGGCGCGCACATCGGCCAGGGTGGCGGCGTCCAGATCGGCAATGCTGCCGATCACGCCGCGCCGGTAGGCATGCTGCGAAAAGCCATAGCGCGGCACGGCATCGAACAGCGCGCCATAGGGCTCGGCCAGCACGCGCTGGCGGTACTCCTCCTTCACCACCTCGCGCTCGCTCTCGAAACTGGCCTGGTCCAGCTGCAGATTGGACATGCGCTCGGCCTCGGCCCACAGCATCGGCTCCAGGTGCTCGGCCGGCACCACGCTCTGGTAGGCGGTGTAGTCCTCGGCGGTGCTGGCATTGTTGCTGCCGCCCACGTCCTCGGTCATGCGGTCGAACTGCTCGCTCGCCAGGTAGCGCGTGCGCTTGAACATCAGGTGTTCGAACAGATGGGCAAAGCCGGAGCGGCCTGGCGGGTCGTCGCGGCCACCCACCCGGTACCAGAGCTGCACGCTCACCGAAGCGCCCGGCTGGGCCAGGGCCAGCAGCTCCAGCCCGTTGGCCAGGCGGCGGCGCTGCCATTGCAGCGGCGGGAATATGGGGAAGGCGGCCGGCTCCGGCTGCGACCAGGCAAGACCTGGCACCGCGAGCAGGCTGGCGCAGAACCGCCGCCTGCCGATTGCCCCCATGCTGCTGTTCATGCTGCTGCCATCTCGTGTCAGTACCCGGGGCGCATGATGATGTGCCCTTCAGAAGGAGTGTCACCCATGAAATTCGCCTACACCATCGTCTATGTCGCCGATGTCGCGGCCTCGCTGCAGTTCTTCGAGCGCGCCTTCGGCCTGGAACGCCGTTTTCTGCACGAGTCCGGTGCCTACGGCGAGTTGGAGACCGGGGCCACCGCGCTGGCCTTTGCGCAACACGCGGTGGCACGCGGCAACCTGGGCCACGACTACCTGGCCGCCGATGCCGCCGCCGCGCCGCTGGGCATGGAGATCGGCCTGGCCTGCGTCGACGTGCCCGCCGCCCATGCGCGCGCCGTGGCCGCCGGCGCCACCAGCCTGGCCGCCCCGGCCACCAAGCCCTGGGGCCAGACCGTGGCCTATCTGCGCTGCCCGGACGGCACGCTGGTGGAGCTGTGCACGCCGATGGGCTGAGGGCTTCGCGGGCTCAGGCCTTGCTGTCGTCCACCACGATGCGCGCGTAGCGCTGGAAGCTCCAGTAGGCCCAGGCCCAGTCCATCAGCACCACCAGGCGGTTGCGGAAGCCGATCAGGAAGTAGATGTGGATGAAGAGCCAGAACAGCCAGGCGAAATAGCCCGAGAACTGCAGCCGGCCCACATCCGCCACCGCGGCCTTGCGGCCGATGGTGGCGAGCGAGCCGTAGTCGCGGTAGCGGAAGGGGGGCAAGGTCTGACCCCCGGGCCGGTTCAGGATCAGGCGCGCCATGATCTGGCGCGCCGCATGCCGGCCCATCTGCTTGGCGCCCGGGCTGACACCCGGCACCGGCCTGCTGCTGCCATCCTTTTCATGGCTTTGCGCCGCCGCCAGATCGCCGATCACATAGACCTCGGGGTGGCCAGGGATGTTGAGGCTGCCGTCGACGATGACGCGGCCGGCGCGGTCCAGCGGCACCTCCAGGGCGCGGCCCAGCGGGGAGGCCGCCACGCCGGCCGCCCACACCACCGTGTGGGTGGGAATGCGCTGGCGCTCGCCGCCCTGCTCCTCCAACTCGACGCCGCTGGCGTCGATGGCCACCACCTTGCAGCGCGTGCGCACCTGCACGCCCAGGCCTTCGAGCTGCTGCTGCGCCTTGGCCGACAGCGCCGGCTGGAAGGCCTGCAGCACGCGCTCCGAGCCCTCCAGCAGCAGCACCCTGGCGGCCGCCGGATCGATGCGGCGGAACTCGTCGCGCAAGGTGTGGCGGGCGATCTCGGCCAGCGTGCCGGCCATTTCCACGCCGGTGGGGCCGGCGCCGATGACGACGAAGTTGAGCCAGGGCTCGCGCTCGGCCGGGCTGGCCAGGGTCTCGGCGCGCTCGAAGGCGCTGAGCAGCCTGGCGCGCAGCTTGAAGGCATCGGCCAGGGTCTTCAGGCCCGGCGCATGCTCGGCCCATTCGTCGCGCCCGAAGTAGCTGTGGGTGGCGCCGCTGGCCACGATCAGCGCGTCGTAAGTCAGTTGCTGGCCATCCGCCAGGCTGACGCGGCGCGCGGCCTTGGCGATGCCCGTGACCTCGGCCATCAGCACGGTGCAGTTGCGCTGGCGCCTGAGCATGTGGCGGATCGGCGCGGCAATCGAGGGCGCCGACAGGCCCGCCGTGGCCACCTGGTAGAGCAGGGGCTGGAACAGATGGTGGTTGCTGCGGTCCAGCAGGGTGATGCGCACCGGCGCACCGGCCAGGCTGCGGGCGGCTTCCAGGCCACCGAAACCGCAACCGATGATGATGACGTGAGGCAGTTCCTTGCTTTGCATGCGCTGCACTGTAGCGGCAGTGGAGAATGCCGCCCATGCGCCGCGCCGACCGCCTGTTCCAGATCGTCCAGCACATCCGTGGACGCCGCCTCACCAAGGCCGACTTCCTGGCCACCCGGCTGGAGGTCTCGGCACGCACGATTTACCGCGACATCGCCGCCCTGCAGCAGCAGGGCGTGCCGATCGAGGGCGAGGCCGGGGTGGGCTATCGCATGCGCGCGGGCTTCGACCTGCCGCCGCTGATGTTCAGCGCCGAGGAGGCACAGGCCCTGGTGGCGGTGGTGCGGCTGGCGCAGGGACAGCTCGATGAGGCGCTGGCCCGCCAGGCCGAGGACGCCCTCTCCAAGATCCTGGCCGTGCTCCCCCCCGCCGCGCGGGCCGCGGCCGAACGGCTGGCGGTCTACGCGCCGCTGCGCGGTCTGGACGACGCCACGCGCGCGCGCCTGGGTCAGCTGCGCCAGGCCACCGAGACGCGCCACAAGCTGCGCGTGCAGTACCTGGACCTCAGCGGCGTCAGCAGCGAGCGCGTGCTGCGGCCCCTGGCCTGCTTGTTCTGGGGCCCGGTCTGGACGATTGCCGCCTGGTGCGAGCTGCGCGAAGGTTTTCGCAACTTCCGCGTCGACCGCATCCAGCAGCTGGAGGTGCTGGACGAACGCTTCCGCGACGAGGCGGGCAAGACCCTGGCCGATCTGCAGCGCACCGAATCCGATCAGCGCTGAAGCGCGGTGATGGCCGGTGCCGCCTTCAGACGCAGGCGCGCGGCCGGTGCCTCGATCCAGCGGTAGAAGGGCAGCGCCGCCACATTGCTGAGCAGCCAGGCCGCCAGCAGGTAGACGGCGGCCCAGGCGCCCAGCGGCTCGGCCTGCGGCTCGACCCAGGCGTTCAGCAGCAACACGACCGGAAAGTGCACCAGGAACAGCGCATAGGAATGCTGGCCATGGTGGGCCAGCAGCCGGCTCAGCCAGTCGGGCAGGCGCAGCCCCTGGCTGGGGCGCTGCGTCCAGACCGCCAGCGCCGCGGCGGTCAGCAGCGCCAGCAGCAGGCGTTCGCGGAAGGCCAGGGCCAGCGCGCCCAGGGCCAGCAGACCGAGCACGGCCAGCGCCAAGCGCGGCGCGCGCGACAGGCTCAGCCAGTGCACCATCGCGCCCAGGCCATAGGCGCCGAAGAAATAGAGCGCCAGATGGTCCAGCTCCGGCATCAGATTGAAGGCGTACAGCGAGGCCGCGCACAGCAGCAGCACCAGGCAAGGGCCCAGCACCATGCGCCAGGCACGCGGCAGGCCCACGGCCGAGCGCGCCAGCCACAGCAGGCCCAGGAGCAGGCCGAAGAGCTGGAAGTCGATCGCCACATACCAGGCGCCCACGGTGAGCGCCTCGTGGCCGAGCACGCCGTGCAGCAGCAGGGCATGCGAGAGCAGCTGCGCCAGGCTCAGGCTTTGCGGCACCAGCTCGGGCAGGGCGTCCTCCACCAGCTCGGAACACAGCAGGGTCAGCAGCACGGCCGCCATGAAGGGCAGCGCCAGGCGCAGATAGCGGCGCCAGATCAGCTCGAGCGGATGGCCGCTCACCAGGCCGCCGCGCGCCGATAGGCCGCGCGCCGACAAATAGCCGCCCACCACCAGGAACACCTGCACCGCCATGCGGCCGTAATGGAACAGCAGCGCGGTCAGATCGGGCAGCAGGGCCTGCATGGCTTGCGCCACCGGACCGTAGACGGACAGGTGGTGCAGGACGATGACCTGGGCGGCGAGCGCCTTGAGGGCATCGACGTGGAACAGACGATTGGACGAGACTGACATGGACCCAGGGCCCGGGCCGGGGAGCGGCGACGGGCCGGATTGCTACGGGAGGGGGAGCGCCGGCAGCACAGGCGAACCCGCGATTCTAGCCGCCCCGCCTCCCGAGCCCTGCATCCACTTGTAAGCCGCCCGCTCAGAGCTGGATGCCGGCCAGCGCCGCGCTCTTGCGCGGGTTGATCAGGTTGACCCGACCGGGCTTGCCCTCGGCATCGGGCAGGCGCTCGGCGCCCTGCAGGATCAGCGCCTTCAGCTGCACCGGCGTCAGCGCGGGCTTGAGCGCGAGCAGCTTGGCGGCCAGATTGGCCACCTGCGGGCTGGCCATGCTGGTGCCGCTGAGCTTGAGGCGCTCGCCGCCGGGCACCGGGCTGTCCACCTCGAAGCCATTGGCATGCACCACCACCGTCTTGCCGAAGGTGGAGAAGCTGGTCTCGCTGCCGCTGTGATCGACCGCGCCTGCGGTGATCAGATTGGGCAGTTCCAGGCCGGCCGGGATGTATTCCTGGAAGTCGGCGCTGTTGTCCTCGTTGCCGGCGCCGGCCACGAAGAAGATCTCGGGCGCCCCGGCGATGGCCTCGCGCAGCGCATCGCGCTCGATCTTGAACAGGCGCAGCGCCTCCTGCTTGCGCGCCTCGGGCGCGCCGCCCAGGTTGTGATAGGCCAGCGCGGCCTCATAGGCGGTCGGGCCGTAGCGCCAGCTCATGTTGACGACGCGCACGCCGGCCTGCTTGAAGCCCGCCACCATCGCCCGGTAGGAGGCGGCCACGGCCTGCGCGCGCGGCTCGCTGAGCTTGGGCGGCACGCTCTCGGCGCTCCACAACATGGTGCCGGCATAGACCTGGGCGAAGGGGTTGCCCTCCACCGCGATGCCGGCCACATGGGTGCCGTGCACATACAGGCCGGCGAGCGCCATGTCCTCGCTGAAGCCCTTCACCTGATCGGCCTTGAGGCCGGCCATGGTGCCGCGGAACTGGCGCGAATCGGGGGTGTCGAGCGCCGCGCGCTGGTCCATCGAGCCCTTGATGAGGCTGCGCAGCTGCGGCCAGCGCGGCGCCGCCTCGCCCAGCGGGCGCAGCAGATCCTTGGCCGGCTGCCCCTCGGCATCGAAGGCCATGCCGCGCGCGGCGGCGGGCTTGAAGAGGTTCAGGTCCACGCCCGAGTCCCACACCGCCAGCACCACCGGCTGGGCCTTGGCATCGGCGGGGATCGCAAAGGTGCGCGGCGTCCAGAGATCGGCCTTGGCCTGGGCCTGGCTGTTGGCGTCCAGCACCGCCTGCAGGCCGGCCACGATGGCCGCCTGGTTGGGCGGCAGCAGTTCCAGCTGCAGCCGCGCGCCGATGATGGCCAGCACCATCTGGTCGGGTAGCACCAGATTGCCGTTCTTGGCCATCGCATCCAGCTGGCTCTTGAAGGCGCCGCGCACCAGCTCCGGGTTGTAGGTCTCGATGCCGCCCTTGGTGCTCTTCAGGTTGTCCTGCACATCGGCCCAGGGCATGGCCGCGAAGCGGCGCTGCACCTCGGCGCGCAGCCAGGCGCTGTCCTGCCGCTGCAGCTTCTGCTGGGCCAGCAGCTCGGTCAGCACGCCGCTGCTGAGGCGGGCGCCGGCCTTTTCCTGCAACGCACGCGCCTTGGCCGTCCAGGCCGGCACGGCGGCCCAGTCACCGCGCAGCTGCGCCAGCGTGGCCATGGCGCCGTAGTACTCGCGCAGCGTCGCGGCATCGCGGATGTCGTAGCCGGCCAGGTCGGCCTGCACATCGGCCTCGAGCTTGGCGCCCAGTGCCTGCAGGGCGCTCAGCGGCGCCGCCAGGTAGTCGCTGGGCAGCTGCTCCAGCGTGCGGCTGCGGCGCGGCAGCTGGTCGGCGCGTGTCACCACCTGGCGCTCGGCCTGCGGCGCGAGCTGGGTGGCGGCCGGGCCCGGCGTCTGTGCGCCCGCGGCAAGAGAGGCCAGCACCAGGCCGGCGGACAGGGTGGTCATCAGAGGTTTTTTCATGGTCGCAGCAATGCAATGAACAAGGTGGGCGCACGATAGCGGCGCACCACCCCGGTGGCCTTGGTCATGCGGCGAACTGTGGCTGCGGCGGGATGGATGGCAGCCGGCGCCGCCAGCGTGCTTCCAGCACCAGCATGGTGGCGAGGTAGACCAGCACCACCAGGGCCGGGATCAGCACGAAGCGCTGGCCGGGGCAGCACAGCCAGGCGAGCAGGATCAGCGCGGTGCGCGCCAGCGCGTGGGCCACGCCGATCCAGTGCTGGATGATCCAAGAGAAGGGCAGCCACATCAGCCCGGCCAGGATGCCGATGCTGAGCGGCAGGGAGCTGGCGTCCTGCATGCCGAAGGGCAGCGCAATCGCGAACACCAGCAGCGCCTGCAGCATGCCGAGCATGAATAGGCGGTCGAAGCTGTTGCGGGGCCGCCGCCGGCCCAGCAGGTCCTCGCCGGTGAAGCGCGCGATCAGCAGGCCCAGGTAGAAGATGGCCCCGGTGGCGAGGTAGAGGGTCAGCACCGCGGTGCGCACGCTGCAGGTGGCGCCCACCACGCCGATCAGCGCCCAGGCCAGGGTGCCGGCCAGGGGCATGGCGAGAAAGCGGCGCTGCGCAAATTCGGCGCGCTGCGCCTCCAAGCTGAGGTGGCTGCTCATGTCGTGCTCCTTGTTGAACATGGGAGCACGATAGGAAACGAGTCGCCCGGCCGCCGCCACCGGGCGACGGATAGACAACCGTCGCGACGAATCAACAGCTCAGCGCAGGCTGCGGTAGTCGACCACGCAGCGGAAGCCCAGGTAGTCGGCGCCGCGCGCCTCGTCGCTGCTGGACCAGCGCAGCGAGGCGCGCGCCTCGGCCAGGTCGTTCAGGTAGGAGCCGCCCTTCATCACATGCGAGCCTTCGCCCCAGGGCGAGGCGGTGAGCTCCCAGAGATTGCCGGCCATGTCGGCCGCGCCATAGGGGCTGTTGCCGGCCGGGTAGCTGCCCACCGCGGCGAGCAGGCGGCGCGCATTGCGCTCGCCATGGAAGCGCTTGGCGTCGGGCTCGTTGCCCCAGGGCCATTGGCGGCCGTCGACGCCGCGCGCCGCCTTCTCCCATTCCTCCTCGCTGGGCAGGCGGCCGCCGATCCAGCGGCAATAGGCGTCGGCGGCCTGCCAGCTGAGGTAACGCGCCGGTTCATCGGGCTTGCCGCGCGCGTTCCAGGCCGCAGGGCAGGCCGAGCTGGCCGAGCTGGCCGGCTGCTCGGCGCAGGCCTGCGCGACATAGCGGCCGAACTGCGCGTTCGTGACCTCGGTGCGCTGCACATAGTAGGCGTCCAGCCAGCGGTGCGCGAGCGGCTTGTCGTTGTCGAACAGGCTGATGTAGCGCACCCCCAGGCTGCGCATCAGCAACTCGCGCGCCGCGCGCTCCGAGCCCAGCGTGGCGCAGCCGGCCGGCACCAGCAGCAGGGTGTTGCCATCGCGGCCCTCACGCGCCTCGCCGCTGCGCGGATTGGGCAGGCGGCTGAGTTCGGGCAGGGCCAGCAGCAGCGGCGCACCCCGCTCGCCCGGCAGCTCCTTCAGCGCCGGGCGGAAGCTCAGCCCCATCGAGCCGAGCAGATCGCCCAGCACGGTCTGCAGATCGCGCGCCACCTGGTGGCCGCTGGTGTAGCGCAGCTCGCCGGGCAGCGGCGCCTCGACATACTGCGGCGCATCGACATTCGCGCCCAGCGCGGTGAGCGCCGTCGCCAGCGTGTTCATCAGGCCCAGCTCGCAGGCACCGCTGTACTGGATCGCCACGCGCCGCCCGCGCAGCGACTCGGCGGCCTGGCGCGCCGAGCCATCGCTGGTGACCTGGGCGATCGCCACCGCGGCGCGCGCGCCCTCGGTCTTGCTTTCCTGCACGCGTTCGGCCGCCTGCATGGTGGTCTGGGCGAGCTCCGCGTCGTGGCTGCGGCCGCGCGTCCAGACAAAGCCGCCCACGCCCAGCGCGGCCACCAGCACGCCCACCAGCACATGGCGGCGCTGCCGCACCTGGGCCACCGCCTGCGCGGCCGCCTGCCGGCCGGCCTCCAGCAGGCTTTGCTGGCTGGCCTGCACATAGTCGACCATGTCCTGGGTCAGATGGGCATCCCAGCCGTCCACCAGGCCCTGGGCATCGCGCAGCGCCTGGCCGGTGAGCAGCGAGGCCGGGTCGCGCTCGGCGCGCTGCCAGCGCTCCTGCGCGAAGGCGAGCGCACCGCGCAGGCGCAGCTGCGGGCCATGCTCGTCCAGCAGGCGCTGCAGGGCCGGGCAGGAGGCCGGCGGCAGCGGCCACAGCAGCTGCAGCTGCAGTTCGCCGTCGCGCTGCTCGAGATGCAGCACCCGCTCGCGCACCAACCAGAACAGCGCCGGCGCGGCGTTCGCATCGTGCCCGCGCAGCTGGCTGACACGCTGCCAGCTGCTGCTGCGCCAGGCCCAGGCGGCCTCGCCGCCCAGCTGCAGCAGCCACAGCAGCAGGCCCTCGGCGCGCGCGCGCAGCGGCGCCGGGTTGCGCGCCAGCGCCGCGTCCACATGGGCGGCATAGGCGGCGGGCACGCCGCCGCGCGCGGCATAGCTTTCGTTGGCCAGAAAGCCATGGCGCGCGCTGTCCCACAGGCCCGGCAGCAGCAGCTGGCCCAGGCTGAGCGGCTCGCAGCCCAGCTGCAGGTCGGCCTCCAGGCGCTCCAGCAGGCCGGGTTCGAAGGCCATGCCGGTGCGCAGCGCCGGCACGTCCAGGCGCGGGCGTTCGGGCGGCGCGGCGACGGCATGCAGCTCGACGCTGCGGCCGGGCCAGGCCGGCAGGCCATGGCGGCCGATCAGCAGCAGGCGCGCGGCCGGCCCGGCACCGGCCATCACGCGCTGCAGCTCGGCCAGCCAGGCGGCACGCGGCAGATCGGCACGCCCATCGTCCATGCTCAGGCCGGCCGGCAGCTCGTCGGCGTGATCGACGATGGTGATGCGCGGCGACGCCTCGACTTCAGGAGCCTGCCACTGCGCCAACCAGTCGGGCTGCAGGCGCGCATCGATCCACAGCAGCTCGGGAGCCGGCAGGCCCAGCGCGCCGCGCCGCAACGCCGGCAGCAGGCCGCTGGCCACCAGGGTGGTCTTGCCCACGCCCGAGGGGCCCAGCAGCTGCATGCCGTGCAGCTCGCCCAGGCCCTGCAGCAGGGCCTGCAGCGCCGCCTCGGGCAGGTCGAGCAGGCCGGCATGGGCCTCGCCGCCAGGCGCCAGGCCGGCATAGGGATTGAAGCTGGCGGTGGGCGCGGCCGCGGCGGCCTCGGCGCCCACGCGCTGGTTCAGCTGCTGCACCAGCAGGTCGAATTCCACCTGTCGCTCGGGCCAGCCGCGCAGGTCCACCGGCTGCAGATCGGCCATGCCGCGCAGCGCCAGCGCCAGCAGCTCGGGCTCGGCGCCGGGCAGCAGCACCGGCAGCACATGCACGGCCTGGGCGGCGGTGCGCGCCTGCTCGACCTCGCGCTTCTGCCAGGGCGAGAGCCCGCCGGCGTCCAGGCACAGCAGCAGATGGCGGCTGTGGTGCAGGGCCTGGGCGGTGGCCTGCGACCAGCTCTCGCCCGGCACCAGGGCCGAATTGTCGAGATAGACGCGCACGCCGCAGCGCCGCAGCGCCTGCTCCAGCGCCTCGGCCAGCGGCGCGGCGCTGCCGCGCGAGATGAAGGCGTCGTAGTCGGCGAAGCGGCGCGTCGGGTCGTAGCGCAGCGTGGTCTCGGTGCCGGGCGCCGGCGGCGCGGCGGCGGCGGCCGCGTCATCGCCCGGCTCGGGCCGCGCCGGCCACAGCGCCGCGCGCGCCGCCGGCTGCAGGCGCAGCATCGCGCCATCGCCCAGCATCACCAGCGCGTCGGCCAGGCATTCGTAGGCGGCGCCGATGCTGGCTAGGCGCTCGCGCCGCGCCGGGTCGGTCACCACCACTTCCTCGAAGGCGTACTCGGGCTCGTAGGGAATCGCCAGCGACTCGGCCGACACGCCCGCCAGCACGGCCGGGATCTGGCCCTCGAAGGTTTCCTGGAAGCGCTGGTAGAAGGCCTTCAGCAGGGCCGGGTCGCGCTGCTCGATGCGCGCCGGCACCACCAGCAGCTCGAGCGGCCGGCCATGGCGCAGCGCCATCACCGGCGCCGAGCAGAAGTCGCGCGCCACGTCCAGCGTGCCCTGCAGGTTCTGGTGGTTTGCGGCGCTCATCATCACCACCACGTCGGCGAGCTGGTAGGCGCACACCCCGCCCATCTCGGTGACGCCGGTGCGCGAGTCCACCAGCACCGCGTCGTAGCGCCCCTGCGGGCCGGTGAGCTCGCGGCGCAACCATTCGAAGAAGGCCTCGCCCTCCCAGTTGTAGTAGAAGTCCTGCCAGTCGAAGGTGCGAACCTCCAGCGCATAACGCCGCAGGCCCTCGCCCGGGCTGCGGCAGCCGGCGGTCAGCAGGTCCAGCCGCCCGCCCTCGCCGACGCGCTCGTAGATCGGGAACACGAAGCGCGCCAGATTGCGGAAGGCGCCCGCCTCGAGCGACTCGCCGCGGCCCGCCAGGCTGTCCTTGAAGGCGCGCAGCAGGTCGATCAGGCCGGGGTTGGCGAGCGCGGCGTCCTTGTCGATCGGGTAGTAGCGCTCCAGGCCCGGCGCTTCGAGGTCGAAATCGATCGCCAGCACGCGCATGCCGCGGCGCGCCAGGCGGTCCGCCACATTGGCCAGCGCCATCGAGCGGCCCACCCCGCCCTTGAAGGAATAGAAGGTGTAGATCATGGGGCGCCGAAGGCCAGGCGCTTGAAGGCGGCGCGGCGCTCAGGGTCGGCGGCCTGGGCGTCGGTGACGGCCAGGGTCTCGGGGATGGCCAGGCGCAGCCAGCGCCGCAGCCTTGCGCTGCTGTTGATGGACAGCTCGCAGCGCGGGTCGAGCTTGCTGCCGAAGCGGTCCACCAGCGCGCCGACATTGAAGGGGCCGGCCACGCTGACGAGCTTGTCGAGCGCGGTGGCGGCCGGGTCCAGCGGCGAGAGCGTGGCCACGCTGACATTGGCATCGCTGACGAACATCGAGGCATAGGGCCGCAGATCGGGATGCAGCATCGAGAGCTCGTCGATCAGCACCAGGCAGCCGCGCGCACGCGCCGCCTCGTAGGCGCTGGCGGCGGGCATGCCCTCCTGCAGGCGCAGCGGGTCGAAGGGATAGGGCCGCAGGCGCACGCGGTTGCCGGCCAGCGCCGCATGCTCCTGGCGCGCCAGAAAGGGCTGGCTGTTGAGGCGCGTGACGGCATCGGCCAGCAGCTCGTCGGCGCTGCGCGCGCCGAAGGGCCGCCACTGGCCGCGCTGCGCGCCGTAGCGCGCGGTCCAGTCGCTGCCGGCGCCGGCGAGCCGGGCCGTGACATCCTGGAAATAGGCATAGGCGTCGGCGCCCAGGCGATCGCGCACCTGCTCGGGCGCGTCGGCCAGGGCGCGCGCCTCGGCGGCGGTCATCGCGATGGTGGTGCAGGCCAGGCCCACCAGGGCCTCGTCGTCGAGATCCAGTTCATCGGCCGGCAGGGCGGCCTGCAGATCGGCGAGCTCGCCGCCCAGGCTGCCGGCCGGGCTGGCCAGCCATTGCGCCACCGGCAGCACGCGCCGCACCGGCCAGGCCGGCGGCAGCGCGGCGGCATCCACGCCGGCGTTCAGCACGAAGGCGCCGCCCAGGCGCTCGCCCAGCCAGCGCATCAGCTCCGCGCCGGCGGCCGAGGCCTGCAGGCGCGCCAGCGAGGCCGGGCTCAGCAGCAGCGCCACCGAGCGCGCGCGCGCCGCCAGCGCATCGAGCGTCGCCAGCTCGGCGTCGGACTCGGGTGTCCAGGCGCGCGCCTGGCAATGCCAGGCCGGCGGCATGGCGTCGCGCAGGCGCTGCAGGGCGGCGTCGTCGCTGCCGCGCACGCCCAGCAGCAGCAGGCCACAGGCCAGGCGCTGCGGATGCGGCGGCGCCGAGGGCTCCATCAGCGAGTTGCCGCGCCCGGCCGCCTGCTCGCGCCGCACCGCCTCGCCCGCACCGGCCTGCCGGCGCTCCTGCTCGTGCAGGGCCTGGCTGACCTTGAGGGCCAGGTCGCTCGGGTCGCTGAACTGGTTGCTGGTCTGGGCCGTGCCGTCGCCCAGCTCCTGGCGCAGCTTGACGATGTGCGCATGGGCCTCGCTGTCTTCCTCGAAATACTCGCCCGGCCAGCCCTTGCGCGGGCGCAGAAAGATCAGCCGCGGCTTGCCGGCGTCGAGCGCGGCGCGGTATTCCAGCTCGGTGATGGACTGGCTCTGGCCGGGCGGCAGCCAGCCATAACGCCATGCAAACACACCCACATAGATGTCGCAGCCGCGCACATCGTCCACGCATTGCTGCAGCGTCGGCTGCGGGGTGGCGAGGTAGCTGTCCACCACCACATGGCCATCCTTGCGCAGCGCGTCCATCACGCCGGCCCGGTAGTCGCGCAGATCGTCCAGGGTCGAAGACAGGTAAATCTTCATTGGCGGTGACTCCCTGGGCCGGATTCTGCGGGCGGCCCGCCGCCCTGCCTATCCCGAGGATCGCGGCTGCATCAACGCAGCCTAGCGCACCCTCAGGTGGGGCCGCTCCATGGCCTCGCCCATGCGCCCGACCAGCGCCGCCTGCGCGAAACCATGGCGCGCGAACACCGCCAGCACGGCGTCCAGCGCGTCCGGCGCGCAGGCCACCAGCAGGCCGCCGCTGGTCTGCGGGTCGCTCAGCAGGGCCTGGTCCTCGGGCGCGAAGCCGGCGGGCAACTCCACCTCGGCACCGTAGCCGGCCCAGTTGCGGCCCGAGGCGCCGGTGACGTAGCCCTGGCCGGCGAGCGCGCGCACGCCGTCCAGCAGGGGCACGCGCGCCCAGTCGAGCTCGAGCGCGCAGCCGGCGCCACGCGCCATCTCTAGCGCATGGCCGGCCAGGCCGAAGCCGGTGACGTCGGTGATCGCATGCACGCCCGGCAACTCGGCCAGGTCGGGGCCGGGGGTGTTGAGCCGGGTGGTGTTAGCGATCATCTGCGCATAGCCGGCCTCGCCCAGCTGCCCCTTCTTGAGCGCCGCGCTCATCACGCCCACGCCCACCGGCTTGCCCAGCACCAGCAGGTCGCCGCTGCGCGCATCGGCATTGCGCTTGACGCGCTTGGGGTGCACCAGGCCCAGCGCCACCAGGCCGTAGATGGCCTCCACCGAATCGATGGTGTGGCCGCCGGCGATCGGGATGCCCGCCTGGCGGCACACCGCGGCGCCGCCCTCCAGCACCCGGCCGATGGTGGCGGTGGAGAGCCGGTTGATCGGCATGCCCACCAGGGCCAGCGCCATGATGGGGCGGCCGCCCATCGCGTAGACATCGCTGATCGCGTTGGTGGCGGCGATGCGCCCGAAGTCGAACGGATCGTCGACGATGGGCATGAAGAAATCGGTGGTGGCGACGAGGGCCTGCTCGTCGTTGAGCTGGTAGACCGCGGCGTCGTCGGCGGTCTCGATGCCCACCAGCAGCTCCTGCGGGATCGGCATGCTGGACGTGCCCCTGAGGATCTCCGACAGCAGGCCCGGCGCGATCTTGCAGCCGCAGCCGCCGCCATGCGAGAGCGAGGTCAGGCGGGGTTCGTCGAGCGGGGTGCTGGGGGGCGTGGTGGCGGCGTTTGTCATGGTGCAGCGGTGCGTCAGGGATGGCGGCAAGCATAGCTGCCCACCTGCCTTGGCGCAGAATCGCCGCATGCGCCGCCCCCTGCTCTGCTGCCTGCTGGCCTGCCTTCTGATCGGCTCTGCCGGTGCCCAACCCGCCGTGCAGGTGGGCTCCAAGCGCTTCACCGAAAGCTATGTGCTGGGCGAGCTGGTGCGGCTGAGCCTGCAGCGCGCCGGCGTCGCCGCCGAGCACCGGCAGGGCCTGGGCAACACCGCCATCCTGGCGCAGGCGCTGCAGGCCGGCAGCATCGACGTCTATCCGGAATACACGGGCACGATCGCGCGCGAGCTGCTGAAGCTCGAGGGCAGCCCGCCGGACCTGCCCGCGCTCAACCAGGCGCTGGCGGCGCGCGGCCTGAAGGCGGCGGTGCCGCTGGGCTTCAACAACAGCTATGCGCTGGCGATGCGCGAGGCCGATGCGGCGCGCCTGGGCGTGGACTCGATCTCGGCGCTGGCGCGGCTGGCGCCGGCCGAGGCGGCGCGCCTGCGCCTGGGGCTCTCGCACGAGTTCCTGCAACGCGCCGACGGCTGGCCCGGCCTGGCGCGCGCCTACGGCCTGCGGCTGGCGGCGCCGGCGGGCATCGACCATGGCCTGGCCTATGAGGCCCTGGCGGGCAGCCAGGTGGACCTGATCGACGTCTACACCACCGATGCCAAGCTGGCGCGCCTGCCGCTGCGCGTGCTGCGCGACGACCGCCACTTCTTCCCGCGCTACGACGCCCTGCTGCTGATGCGAGCCTCGCTCGATGAGCGCCCCTTGGCCGCTGCGCTGGCCGGCCGCATCGACGCGCACCGCATGATGGAGCTGAACGCCCAGGTGGAGTTGGACGGGCGCAGCTTCGCCGCGGTGGCAGCGGGCTTCCTGGCCGAGGGCCAGGCAGCAGCGGCGGCAACTACCGAGGGCCGCGCCGGCCTGTGGCAGCGCCTGCTGGCGCCCGATCTGTGGCGCCTGCTCGGGCAACACCTGACCCTGGTGCTGGGCTCGCTGGCGCTGGGCGTGGCCCTGGGCGTGCCGCTGGGCATCTGGGCCTGGCTCAACCCGCGCCTGGCCGGCCTGCTGATGGCGGCGGTGGGGCTGCTGCAGACCCTGCCCTCGCTGGCCCTGCTGGCCTTTCTGATCGCCCTGCTGGGCCGCATCGGCTTCGTGCCGGCGCTGCTGGCCCTGTTCCTCTACGCCCTGCTGCCCATCGTGCGCATGACGCATGCCGGCCTGCAGGGCGTGCCGGCGGGGCTGCGCGAGGCCGGCCGGGCGCTGGGCCTGCGGCGCGCCCAGCTGCTGCGCAGCATCGAGCTGCCGCTGGCCCTGCCGGTGCTGCTGGCCGGCATCAAGACCGCCGCGGTGCTGAACGTGGGCACCGCCACGGTGGCGGCCTTTGTCGGCGCCGGCGGCCTGGGCGAGCGCATCGTCGCCGGCCTGGCGGTGAACGACAGCGATCTGATGCTGGCCGGCGCCCTGCCCGCGGCCGCGCTGGCCCTGCTGGTGCAATGGCTGTTCGATGCGCTGGAGCGCTGGGCGCGGCCGGGGTTGAATCGCTGAAGCGGCGCGGCCATTGGCGTTCAGCCGCGCACCTCGACCTGGCGCCTGTAGCCCTGCTGGCGCGGCAGGGCGATGCGCAGGACCCCGTTCTCGTAGCGGGCCTGTGCCTGGTTCACGTCCACGGCAGCGGGCAGATGGATGTCGCGACGGAAGCTGCCGTAGGCGCATTGCACCAGGCGGTAGTGGCCACGATCGAACTCCGCGTCGCAGCGCTTGTGCCCCGACACGCTGAGCACCTGCGGCGAACTCATCTCGATGCGGAAGTCCTCACGGCTCATGCCAGGTGCCTCGATGCGCACGCTGAGCTGCTGCTCGTCGGCATAGATGTCCACCGCCATGAAGGTCCAGCGCGCCGGTGGCGGCCAGCGTGCGTCGAAGGCGGCCGCCGGCTTGGGCTGCGCGGCGGCGGCGCCTTCGGCCGGTGACTCCGCGACGGACCAGAACCGGGTCAGCGCGCCGCTGGCGCGCGCGCCCAGCTCACGCCAGCCCTCGGACAGCGATTCCCAGGCCTGGCCGGCACCATGCTTCAACTGCTCTGCGAGTTTGCTCATGGTTTCGGCCTCCGACTCAGCCCGCCGTCACCGCGATGCGACGCGGTTGGGCATAGGCCTGCTTGGGAATGCGCAGGGTCAGCACGCCGTCCTTCAGCTTGGCATCGATGCCCGCGCTGTCGAGTTCGCCGCTGAGGGTGAAGCTGCGGCGGTAGCAGGGCACGCGCAGCTCTGCATAGACGGCCTCCAGATCCTTCGGCGTCTGCGGCTGCACACGGCCCTCTATCGTCAGGGCGTCGCCTTCGACGCGCACCTCCAGCAACTCCTTGGGCACGCCGGGCATATCGGCCAGCAAGGTGATGCCGCCTTCGTCCTCAAACACGTCGACCTGCGGCTGCACGGCACGCTCGTCGCGCTGCGCATCATCCCGCTGCTGCGTCTGATTCATGGGGGATTGGCTCATGATCGCTACTCCTATGTCTGGCAGTTGGATGGCCTTACTGCACCGCGATGCGCTTGGCCTGCGCGGACTCGCGGCGCGCGATGCTGACCTGCAGCACGCCGTCGCGGTAATTGGCACGCACATGCTCGGGATCGATGTCCTCGGGCAGCGCCACCGCGCGGTCAAAGCGGCCGCAGACACGTTCACGCGTGTAGACATTCAGGCGAACGGCCCCGTCGCCGGGAATCGCGCTGGCGCGCTCGCCCGCGATGTGCAGCACGCCGCGATCGACGGTGACCTCGATCTTGGCCGGGTCCAGGCCCGGCGCAAAGGCATAGACCTCCACGCTGTTGCGGGTGCGGCCGACGTTGATCATCGGCAAGCTACCTGCGGCCACCGAGCGAATGCTGCTGGGCAGGGTCGAGATGCCGAAGGCGTCATCAAGGTCGCGGCGCAGCCTTTCGAATTGACCGAACAGGCTGCTCGGATAGTTCAGCAATGATTGGTACATGGCTTGAGCTCCGTTCAGGATGTTTGAGATGAATGACCGGCTGGTCGATGCCTGAAATAGGAGCGTCCCTGGCCCTTTCAAGAGCCGCCCGGATCCCCAGCATTAGGGAGGGAGGCGCGACGCAAGACCTGACCCCGCCTGCTAGGGCGCGGCGCTGCCCAGCGCCTCGCGCACAAAGCGCACCAGGGCGCGCGCGGTCTCCGAGCCGGCCGGCATCGGCAGGGTGAGCGCCTGGATGGCCTCGCCCTCGCTGAGCTGCAGGCGCCAGCCGGGCAACAGATCCACCAGCCCATCCTCGGGGCCGACGCAGAAATCCGGGCTCAGCACCAGGCCATCGCCATGGCGCGCCATCTGCAGCAGGGCGTCGAGATCGTTGCCCCAGGCGGCAGACCGCAGGGCCATCTCATGGCGCGCGCCGCTGCTCTCGTGCAGCCAGCAGGCCTCGGTGGGATCCTCGTGCTGGCCCACCAGCAGGCAGGGCAGCGCCGCCAGGGCCTGCGGCCCCTCCAGCGGCGCGCGCCCGGCGCGGCCATACAGGCGCACCGCATAGCGCAGCACCGGCTGGGCCACCCAGTCCTCGGGCGGGCGCGCGGTGGCGCGAAAGGCCAGGTCCACGCCCTCGCGCAGCAGGTCCACGCGCCGGTAGTTGAAGATCAGCTCGTAGCGCAGGTCGGGATGCAGGGTCTGGAAGCGCGCCAGCAGCGGCGCCAGCACATGCACGCCGAACACTGGCGCGGCGCTGATGCGCAGGGTGCCGCCGAGCTGGTCGCGCTCGCTGCGCAGCGCCAGGCGTGCGCCCTCGGCCGCCTCGTGCACGGTGCGGGCGCGCGCCAGCAGGCGCCGGCCGGGCTCGGTGAGGCTCAGGCTGCGGGTGCTGCGCGCGAACAGCGCCATGCCCACGGCCGCCTCGATGGCGGCGACGCGCCGGCTCACCGCGGCGCGCGTCAGGCCCAGCTCGCGCGCGGCGCGCGCAAAGCTGCCGGCCTGGGCGATGCGGGCAAACAGTTCCAGAGCGTTGGCGTCCAGGGCCTGGTCGGCGGCGCTGCGGCGGCGATGGGGCGAGAGTTGGGTGGCCACTGTCAACAATCCGGAATCAATGTGTCGTCGGATGCGAGTCTATTCCTTGGATTGTCACCAACCTAGACTGTCTGCATGCGCAATGAAACGGAAATCAGCACCACCCCCACCCAGCTGCGCTGCAGCGACGGCCGCCTGCTGCAAGCCACCTGGCATGAACCGGCCGGCCCGCTGCGCGCGGTGGCGGTGGTGAGCCCGGCGATGGCGGTGGCCAGCCCCTATTACCGCGGCTTTGCCGAATGGCTGGCCCGGCGCGGCTATGCGGTGCTGAGCTATGACTACCGCGGCATCGGCACGAATCTGCAGGGCCGCGTCAGGGACGAGGCTGCCGGCCTGCGCGACTGGGCCGGCCTAGACATGGCCGCCGCGCTGCGCGCCGCCGACAAGCGCCGCCAGCAGGCGCAGCAGAGCCAGGGCCAGGCGCTGGGGCTGCTGGCGATCGGCCATTCCTTCGGCGGCAACGCGGTGGGCATGGCGCCCGGCTTCGAGTGCGCCGATGCCTTGCTGGGTGTGGCGGCGCAGGCGGCCGACTGGCGCTTCTGGTCGGGCCTGCAGCGCGCCAAGGCCATGCTGTTCTTCCACGCCCTGCTGCCCGGCCTGAGTCATCTGCTGGGCCATGGCCCGGCCTGGCTGCTGGGCGCGCGCGCCCAGGCATTGCCGAAGGCGGCGGCGCTGGACTGGGCGCGCTGGGGCCGGCGCCGCGGCTATATGTTCAGCGACCCGAGCCTGCAGGGCCAGCTGGGCCACCACCGCTACACCGGGCCGGTGCATTTGTGGAACGTCAGCGACGACAGCCTGTTCGGCCCCGCCCCCCGCGGTGGACCATCTGGCGCGCCAGTTCCGCAGCGCCGCGGTGCAACGCCACACCCTGGACCCGCGCAGCCTGGGCCTGCGCGCGATCGGCCACTTCGGCATGTTCAGGCGCGAGCTGGGCGAACGCATCTGGCCGCTGCTGCTGGCACCGATCGAGCAGGCCACGCCAGTGCTGCGCGAGCGGCTGTCCTGAGCCTTTCTCAGAGCTTGCCGGTGAAGATGCGGCCCAGCCAGCCCAGGTACCAGTCCAGCAGGCGCTGGAAGCGGCTTCTGGGCGGCGCTGCCGCTTCAACAGCCACCGCGACACCGTAGCGCGCCTGCAGCGCGGCGTTGAAGGCGGCAAAGAAGTCGCCCGCCATCTTTTGCGCCGCCATGTCCACCAGGCGCGAGCCGATCTGCGCGATCTTGCCGCCCACGCTGGCCTGCACCTCGTAGTGCAGCAGCGTTTGCGCCGGGCCCTGGGCCTCCAGGCGCACCTGGGCCTGGCCCTTGCCATGGCCGGCGGCGCCGCCCGAGCCCTCGAAGGCGAGCTGGTAGCTGTTGGGCGGCTGCAGATCGGAGAGCCTCAACTTGCCCTTGAACTTGGCCTTCACCGGGCCGATGGACACCGCCACCAGGGCCTCGTACTCATGCTCACCGATCGGTGTGAGCGCTTCGCAGCCGCTGATGGCGGCCTTCAGCATCTCGGTGTTGTTGAGCGCCTCCCAGGCCTGGGCCTGGGTGACGGGAAGGGTTTCCTGGCCGATGAGATTCATGGTGTTCTCAGCATAGCCGCCAGCTGCTCAAGGCTGGCGAGGTTGTGGGCGGGCAGGTGCTGGCTCACCTGCGGCAGCAGCGCGCGGATGCCGGCGGCCTTGGGCTCGAAACCCTCATAGCGCAGCAGCGGATTCAACCAGATCAGCTGGCGGCAGCGCAGGCGCAGGCGCGCTGCCTCCCGGGCCAGGGCCTCGCAGCGCGGGTCGTCGTCAGCGCCCTGCTCCAGCCCGTCGGTGATCAAGAGCACGGTGGCGTCGGCGGGCAGCACGCGCCGCGCCCAATGCTGGTTGAACTCATGCAGGCAGGCGCTGATGCGCGTGCCGCCCGACCAGTCCGCCACGCGGCGCGACACCGCGGCCACCGCCAGATCAGGGTCGCGCTGGCGCAACAGACGGGTGATGGGCGTGAGCCGGGTGCCGAACACAAAGCTCGCGACGCGCGGCGCATGGCGCTGCTGCTGCGGGTTGGCCAGGCCATGGGCCAGGTGCAGCAGCATGCGCGAATAGCGGCTCATCGAGCCCGAGATATCGGCCAGGATCAGCAGCGGCGCCACGCGCAGGCGCGGCCGCTCGCGCCGCAGGGCAAGACCCGGCCCCCGGGCCGAAGCGCGCAGGCTGGCGCGCCAGGCCACCCGGCCCTGCGCGGCCGGCGCCCAGCGGCGCGTCGGGCGGCGCGGAAACAAGGTCTGCAGCTGCGCCAGCAGCCGCTTGGCCTGGGCCCATTCGGCAACCGTCATGGTCTCGAAGTCGCGCTGGCGCAGCAGCTCGCGCTGGCTCCAGGTGAGCGTGGCGTCGAGCTCGATGCGTGCTTGTTCCTCCGCCGGTGGCTGCGGCAGTTTCGCCGCCTGCGGGAACAACGCGTCGGCGAGGCGGCGGTTCTCGGGCGGTGGCGGTGTGCCCGGCTTGGCCTG
Organism: Paucibacter sediminis; assembly: GCF_030254645.1. Lineage (NCBI taxonomy): Bacteria > Pseudomonadati > Pseudomonadota > Betaproteobacteria > Burkholderiales > Sphaerotilaceae > Roseateles > Paucibacter sediminis. Next base: position 1,929,068 of record NZ_CP116346.1, on the reverse strand, counting down.
GGCACGCGGCAAGAGCATCGCCATCACCCGGCCCATCAGGTCGGGGTCGCGCCAGAAGATGTGAAAGGCCTGCTCGAACAGGGCGCGGTGCTCCTGGCGGTCCAGCAGGCAGGCCGCCAGCGTGGCCTTGAAGTCGCGCCGCGAGGCGATGCCGCCGAGCTGCAGGGCCTGCAGGCAGAGCTCGATGCGATCGGTGCCCACGCGCAGGCCCGCATCGCGCAGCACGCGCGAGAAGTGCACGACGTTTGTTGCCAGATGGTCAGCCATGCGTCGCCACGCGCACCTGCTCCAGCAGGCGCGCCGCCTCCGAGCCCTGCACCTTGGCGATGTCGTCCTGGTACTTGAGCAGCACGCCCAGGGTCATGTGCACGGTCTCGGGGTCCAGCACCAGGGCGTTGAGTTCCAGCAGCGCGCGCGACCATTCGATGGTCTCGGCGATGCCGGGCAGCTTGTAGAGATCGATGCCGCGCAGACCCTGGATGAAGCCGACGATCTGGCGCGCCAGCGCCTCGCCCGCACCGGGCACGCGGCGCTGCAGAATCGCCAGCTCACGCGCCGCATCCGGAAAGCCCACCCAGTGGTAGAGGCAGCGCCGCTTCACCGCGTCGTGGATCTCGCGCGTGCGGTTGGAGGTGATGACGACGATGGGCGGCGCGGCCGCGCTGACCGTGCCGAGCTCGGGAATGGTGAGCTGGAAATCGCTCAGCAGCTCCAGCAGAAAGGCCTCGAAGGGCTCGTCGGCGCGGTCCAGCTCGTCGATCAGCAGCACCGGCGGGCCCGGCATCTCCAGCGCCTGCAGCAGCGCGCGCGGGATCAGGAAGCGGCGGGTGAAGAGCTCGTCGGAACTCAGCCTCTGCCCCTCCTTGGCCGCCTGGATCTCCAGCATCTGGCGCGCGTAGTTCCACTCGTAGGCGGCGCTGGCCATGTCCAGGCCCTCATAGCACTGCAGGCGGATGAGGGGCCGGTCCAGCAGCGCCGCCAGGGTCTTGGCGATCTCGGTCTTGCCGGTGCCGGGCTCGCCCTCCAGGAACAGCGGGCGCTGCAGGCGCAAGGCCAGGAAGACCGCGCAGGCCAGCTCGCGCTCGGCCACATAGTCGTGGGCGAGCAGGCCGGCCGCGCAGTCGTCGATGCTGGAGGGCAGCGCCGCCATCAGCCTGCGGCTGCCACGGCGCGACCGGCCAGCACCGGGATCAGCGCGGCGCGGTAGGCGGCCGAGCCATGCAGATCGCTGTTGAGGCCGTCGGGCTTGATGGACACCAGCTTGGCCGAGGTCTCGCTCCAGCTGCTGGCGAGCGCCGCCTCGATGGTGCTGGCGCGGAACACGCAGGGCCCGGCCCCGGTGACAGCCACCCGCACGCCCGCTGCCGTCTTGGCCACGAACACGCCGACGATGGAAAAGCGCGAGGCCGGCTGCTTGAACTTCTGCCAGGCCGCCTTGAGCGGCACCGGGAAGCTCACCGAGCTGATGATCTCGCCCTCCTGCAGCGCGGTCTCGTACAGGCCCTTGAAGAAATCGTCCGCGGCGATGCTGCGCCTGTCGGTATGGATGGTGGCGCCCAGGGCCAGCACGGCCGCGGGGTAGCAGGCCGCCGGATCGTTGTTGGCCAGGCTGCCGCCCAGGGTGCCGCGGTTGCGCACCTGGCGATCGCCGATATGGCCGGCCAGATCGGCCAGCGCGGGAATAGCCTGCTGCACCTCCTTGGACGCGGCCACGGTGGCATGGGTGCTCATCGCACCGATCACGACGCGGCCGTTGTCCACGCGTATGCCCTTGAGATCGGCCAGCGCACTCAGGTCCACCAGCGAGGCCGGTGCGGCCAGGCCGAGCTTGATGGCGCCCAGCAAGGACTGACCCCCGGCAATGATCTTGGCATCCAGGGCGGCGGCGGCGCGCGCCGCATCGGCCAGGGTGGCGGCTTGGGTGTAGTTGAAGCTCATGTGTGATCCCCTTTCCTTCAACGCGATGCTTGGATGGCTTGCCAGACGGCATGCGGCGTGGCGGGCATGGGCACATCCTTGACGCCGATGGCGTTGCAGATGGCGTTGATCACCGCCGGAGGCGAGCCGATCGCGCCGGCCTCGCCGCAGCCCTTCACCCCCAGCGGGTTGTGGGTGCAGGGCGTGCCCTTGGCGGTCCTGATCTGGAAGCTGGGCAGGTCGTCGGCGCGCGGCATGGCGTAGTCCATATAGCTGCCGGTGAGCAGCTGGCCGCTCTCCACGTCGTAGATGCCATGCTCCAGCAGCGCCTGGCCGATGCCCTGCGCGATGCCGCCCTGCACCTGGCCCTCGACGATCATCGGGTTGACGATATTGCCGAAGTCGTCCACCGCGCTGAAGCGGTCCACCCGCACCTGGCCGGTGGCCGGGTCCACCTCGACCTCGCAGACATAGCTGCCGGCCGGGTAGGTGAAGTTGGTGGGGTCGTAGAAGGCGTTCTCGTTCAGCCCGGGCTCGAGCTTGTCGAGCGGGTAGTTGTGCGGTACGTAGGCGGTGAGCGATACCGAGGCGAAGGGCACGCTCTTGTCGGTGCCGGCCACCTTGAACACGCCGTTCTCGAACTCGATGTCGGTGTCGGCCGCCTCCAGCAGATGCGCGGCGATCTTCTTGCCCTTGGCGATCACCTTGTCCACCGCCTTGACGATGGCGGTGCCACCCACCGAGAGCGAGCGGCTGCCGTAGGTGCCCATGCCGAACAGCACCTTGCCGGTGTCGCCATGCTGGATGTCGACATCGTCGATCGGGATGCCCAGCTTGTCGGCCACCACCTGCGCGAAGGTCGTCTCATGGCCCTGGCCATGCGAATGCGAGCCGGTGAAGATGGTGACCTTGCCGGTCGGATGGACCCGCACCTCGCCGGCCTCGAACAGGCCGGCGCGCGCGCCCAGGGCACCGGCGATGTTCGATGGCGCCAGGCCGCAGGCCTCGATATAGGTGGAGTAGCCGATGCCTCGCTTCAGGCCCTTGGCCTCGCTGACCGCCTTGCGCGCCGCAAAGCCAGCCACGTCGGCGAGTTCGATCACGCCGTTCAGCGTGGCGTCGTAGTCGCCGGTGTCGTAGGTCAGGCCCACCGGGGTGGCGTAGGGGAAGCTGTGGATGAAGTTGCGGCGGCGGATCTCGGCCGGGTCCAGGCCCAGCTCATGGGCCGCGGTTTCCACCAGCCGCTCCACCACATAGGTAGCCTCGGGGCGGCCGGCGCCGCGGTAGGCGTCCACCGGCGCGGTGTTGGTGAACACCCCCGTCACCTCGGCATAGATCTTGGGCGTGGTGTACTGGCCGGCCAGCAGGGTCGCGTACAGAATCGTCGGCACACTGGACGCAAAGGTGGAGAGGTAGGCCCCCAGATTGGCGGTGGTGTGCACGCGCATGGCCAGGAAATGGCCGTCCTTGTCGGTGGCGAGCTCGGCCACGGTGGCATGGTCGCGGCCATGGGCGTCGCTCAGAAAGCTCTCGCTGCGCTCGGCCGTCCACTTGATGGGCCGGCCCAGCTGCTTGCTGGCCCAGGTGAGTGCGGTCTCCTCGGCATAGAGAAAGATCTTGGAGCCGAAGCCGCCGCCCACATCGGGCGCCACCACGCGCACCTTGTGCTCGGGGATGCCCAGCACGAAGGCGCACATCAGCAGGCGCTCCACATGCGGGTTCTGGTTCGCCACATAAAGCGTCCAGCTCTCGTCGCCCGGGTTGTAGCTGGCATTGGCGGCGCGCGGCTCGATCGCGTTGGGGATCAGCCGGTTGTTGCGAAACTCCAGCTTGGTGATGTGCGGCGCGCTGGCAAACACCGCATCGGTGGCGGCCTTGTCGCCGCAGCCCCAGGTGTAGCAGACGTTGTCCGGCGCCTCGTCGTGCACGCTGGCCGGCGCGCCCTTGGCGGCCGCCGCATCCACCACCGGGGTCAGGTCTTCATAGTCGACCTCGATCAGCTGGGCCGCGGCCTTGGCCTCGGCATAGCTCTCGGCCACCACCAGCGCCAGCTGGTCGCCCACATAGCGCACCTTGCCATCGGCCAGGATGGGATGCTTGGGCTCCTTCATCGGCGAGCCATCGAGGCTGTTGATGAGCCAGCCGCAGGGCAGGCCGCCGATATTGCGGAAATGCTCGCCGGTGTAGACATCCAGCACGCCGCTGGCCGCCTTGGCCGCGGCGGCGTTGATGCTCTTGATGCGCGCATGCGCATAGGGGCTGCGCAGGAAGTAGGCGAAGGTCTGGCGCGGCAGCACGATGTCGTCGGTGTACTGGCCACGGCCGGTGAGGAAACGCGCGTCTTCACGACGGCGCACGCTTTGGCCGATCAGGCCTTGCTGGGGTGCGTTCATGGTGGCTGGCTCCTCACTTCATTCCCTGGGCGCCGAGCTGCACGGCGCGCACGATGTTCTGGTAGCCGGTGCAGCGGCAGAAATTGCCCTCCAGGCCCTCACGGATCTGCGCCTCGCTGCTGCAGCCATGGTGCTGCACCAGGTCCACCGCGCTCATCACCATGCCGGGGGTGCAGAAGCCGCATTGCAGGCCATGGCATTCCTTGAAGGCGGCTTGCATGGGATGCAGTTCGCCATTCGCGGCCGCGAGCCCCTCGATGGTGGTGATCTCGGCGCCGTTCAGCTGCACCGCCAGCACATTGCAGGACTTCACCGCGCGGCCGTTCACATGCACCGTGCAGGCGCCGCACTGGCTGGTGTCGCAACCCACATGGGTGCCGGTGAGCGCGAGATCCTCGCGCAGGAATTGCACCAGCAAGCGGTCGGGCGCGATCTCGCGCGTCACCGTCTTGCCGTTGACCTTGAGCGTCGTTTTCTGGCTCATGATGTCTCCTTGTAGGGGTCAGCGGACAAGCCCCATGCTCGCGGGGATTCACTGCCCGAACAGCTACCGTTATCCCTCCTGTATGCCCATCCATAGAGCCCGCCACCCCTGGGTTGTGCGTCAAGCTGGCACACTGCTGCGATAGCAAGGGGTTGGCTGCAATGGACAACGTGGATCTGCAGGTGCTGCGTCAGGTGGCGCAATGGCTGGATGATGAAAAGCGCGGCGTGGTGCTGGGCACCATCACGCGCACCTGGGGCTCGGCACCGCGGCCGGTGGGTTCGCTGGTGGCGGTGCGCGACGATGGCCAGATCGCCGGCTCGGTCTCGGGCGGCTGCATCGAGGACGACCTGGTTGCCAAGCTGCGCGAGGGCGCGCTGCGGCTCAGCAAGCCCGAGCTGATCCGCTATGGCGTGGGCGCCGAGGAGGCCACGCGCTTCGGCCTGCCCTGCGGCGGCACGCTGGAACTGGTGCTGGAGCCGCTGGGGCCGGCCTCGCAGGTGCAGGCCCTGCTCGCCAAGCTGGCCGCCGGCGCTCGCGTGCGGCGCGTGCTGGACATGCACAGCGGCGCCGTCAGCCTGCATGCGCCCGAGGCCGGTGCCGATGTGGTGCAACTCAGCGCCACCACCCTCATCACCCACCACGGCCCGCAATGGCGCCTGCTCGTCATCGGCGCCGGCCAGCTCACCCAGTACCTCGCCAACTTCGCGCTGGCGCTCGACTACCAGGTGCTGGTGTGCGACCCGCGCGACGAATACCAGCCCGAGATCCCCGGCGCCCGCATCACCCGCGAGATGCCCGACGACTGCGTGCTGGCCTTTGCCCCGGATGGCCACAGCGCCATCGTGGCCCTGACCCACGACCCCAAGCTCGACGACCTGGCGCTGATGGAAGCGCTCAAGAGCCCGGCCTTCTATGTCGGCGCGATCGGCTCACGCCTCAACCAAGCCAAGCGCCGCGCCCGCCTGGCCGAGCATTTCGGCCTCAGCGAGGCCGAGCTGGCGCGCCTGCACGGCCCGGTGGGCCTGCACATCGGCGCACGCACGCCACCCGAGATCGCGCTGTCCATCCTGGCGCACATGACCGCCGAACGCTACGGCGTCACGCTCAGCAGTTCGTCGGCCGGCTCGGGCGCGGAGGCGGGCTGCAGCCTCTAGGAAGCCTTGCGCCTGCCCTTGGTTTCGGTGGGGGCGATATAGGTCACCACCACCTCGCTGACGATGCCGTTGGCGGTGGTGCCGAACTCGATGCGCATCTGCTTGTTCTTGGCCACCAGGGTCTCGGGCGAGGCCGCCACCAGCTCGGCGCGCGGCATGCCGTCGATCTGCGCAAACATATGCTTGGCCGTGCCGGACATGGTCAGGGTCTTGCCGTCGGCCAGCTCGTACTGGCCGGCCAGGCTCTTGAATTCGCTCGCCTGCAGCTTGTAGGCCTTGCCCGGCAACACGATCTTGGCCACCGTGCCACTGACCTTCACGGGCTCCAGCTGGGCCGGTGCGGCCTGCGCCATGGCCAATGCGGGTACCAGCATCAATGCGGCAATTGCGATCTGCGTTCTCATGGTCGCCACCTTTCGGGCATGGACCCGGACGCGGGTCCAGATTCAATATAGGTCGGGCCATGGTCACCATATTGAGGCGCCGCAATGCCGGCGCGTCCAGGCTAGGATGGCGCCACCATGATCCATTTGCACTACTACCCCAGCAATGCCAGCTTCGCGCCGCATGTGCTGCTGGAAGAACTGGGCCTGCCCTTCGAACTCAAGCTGGTGGACCGCGACCAGGGCGCACACAAGTCGCCCGCGTACCTGAAGCTCAACCCCATGGGCCTGATCCCGACCCTGGTGGATGGCGAGCTGGTGCTGTCGGAAACCGCCGCCATCCTGCTGCACCTGGCCGACACCCACCCGGCGGCCGGGCTGCTGCCGGCATTGGGCACGGCCGAACGCGCGCAGGCCTACAAATGGCTGATGTGGCTCACCAACACCCTGCAGCCGCTGCTGATGGCCTACTACTACCCGGAGCGCTGGGTGGACGAGGGCAACGCCGCCGGCGTGGCCCAGGTGAAGGCCCATGCCGAGGCGCAGATCAGCGCGCCCGGCGGCCTGCTGGACCTCCTGGAAGCCGAGTTCCAGCGCCACCAGGGTCCCTGGACGCTGGGCGCAAGCTACAGCGCACTGGACCCCTTCAGCTTCATGCTGTGCCGCTGGACGCGCGGCTTCGCGCGCCCGGCGCGCAGCTGGCCGGCGCTGGGCGCCTTTCTGCAGCGCATGCTGGCGCGGCCCGCGGTGCAGCGCGCCATCGCCACCGAACAGCTGCCGCAGCCCTGGATTTAGCTCAGGCCGGCCGGCTGTAGACGTCCCGGTCCAGCCGCTCCATCAGCGCCTCCGGCTTGGCCACCGGCGTGAAACCGAACTGCGCATAGAGCCAGGGCGCGGTGCTGGTGGCAAGCATGAAGCGGCGCAGGCCTTGCAGCTGCGGGTGCGCCAGCACCGCCCGCATCAGCGCCTTGCTGTGGCCACGGCCGCGATGCTCGGCCAGCACGAACACATCGCACAGATAGGCGAAGCTGGCGCCATCGGTGACGACGCGGGCAAAGCCGATCTGCTCGCCCTCTAGATAGGCGCCAAAGCACAGCGAGTTGGCGATCGATCGCTCCATGGTGGCGCGCGGCAGGCCCCGCGCCCAGCTGGATTCCTGGCTCAGAAAGCGGTGCAGCAGGTCCAGGTCCAGGGCTGCCTTGTCGTCGCTGATGGTGAGTGTCTGCATGGGCCGCATTTCAGCAGAAAGAACCAATGCCGCACAATCGAAGTCATATGACCGAGCTGCTGCTGATACGCCATGGCGAGACCGACTGGAACCGCCGCCAATGTTTCCAGGGCCAGATCGACGTGCCGCTGAACGCCCATGGCCTGGCCCAGGCCGAGCGCCTGGCGGCGCGCCTGCGCGCCGAGCCCATCCAGGCCCTGGTGGCCAGCGATCTGAGCCGCGCGCTGCAGACCGCCGCGCCGCTGGCGCATGCCCTGGGCCTGCAGACCGAGCGGCAGGCGGCGCTGCGCGAGCAGGGCTTCGGCATTCTGGAAGGCATGAGCTTCGACGACATCCGCCGCGCCCATCCCGAGGAGTTCGCGCAATGGGCCCGCCATGAGCCCGATTACGCGCTGCCGGGTGGCGCCGAAAGCCGCCAGCATTTCTTCCAGCGCGTCATCGCCGCGCTGGGCCAGCTGGCGGTGGCGCACCCGCGCCAGACCCTGGCCGTGGTCACCCATGGCGGCGTGCTCGACATGGTGTGGCGCCACGCCCAGGCCCTGCCCCTGCACGGCCCGCGCGAATGCGCCATTCCGAATACCGGCATCAACCGCGTGCGCGTGCGCCTGGACGATGCCGGCGCCGCGCGCTTTGAGATCCTCGGCTGGGCCGACGCGGCCCATCTGGAGGGCCTGGCGGATCAGGGCTTGGCGGCCGTGTCGGCCAGGTAGCCGGCCGTCATTTCCTGCGCCAGCTGATCCAGCTTCAGCCGCTCCAGCACGCGCGGGCTGAAATCGAAATCGCGCTGGCTGGTGTAGATGGCCTCGCCCACGCGCGGCAGGCGTGCGCCGGCGCGCGGCCCCAGGGCCGGCAGCAGCGGGTGCACGCGCAGGCGCAATACCAGGGCGGCGTTCGCATCGTCGGCAAACACGGCGGTGTCCACCACCAACTCGCAGCCCTGGCGCTGCGCCTCGCCCAGCACCGCCTCCAGGGTGGCGGCGAGATCGCTGCTGCCGACGCGCAGCAGCATCGGCACGACGCGCCGGCCGGCCGCATCCAGGCTGGCCGCCACCTGCTGGTTGAAGCGCAGATTGAGGCGGTCCCAGGCCAGGTTCTCCGCCTCGCTGCCGAGGTTGCGGCCATGGCCGTAGACGATCAGGCAGGGCGGGGTCTGCGCCATCGCGGCGCAGCCGGCCAGCAACAGGGTAGCGATCAGACCGTGGCGCAACATCGCCGGCAGTCTAAGCCAGCTCCAGCCTGAAGGCGCTCACCGCATCCACCAGCACGCGCGCCTGCTGGCTCAGGCTGTCGGCCGCGGCGGCGGATTGCTCCACCAGCGCCGCGTTCTGCTGGGTCGACTCGTCCAGCTGCGCCACCGCCTGGTTGATCTGCACAATGTCGCGGCTCTGTGCCTCGGCCGCCGCGCCCAGCTCGCCGATCAGGCCCACCACGCGCGCCACCTGCGCATGGATGTCGCGCATGCTGTGGCCGGCCTCGCCCACCAGGCGCGAGCCGGCCTCCACCGTGCTTTCGTTGGTGGCGATCAGCGACTTGATCTCGCGCGCCGCGCTGGCCGAGCGCTGCGCCAGATTGCGCACCTCCGCGGCCACCACCGCAAAGCCGCGCCCCTGCTCGCCGGCACGGGCCGCCTCCACGGCGGCGTTCAGGGCCAGGATATTGGTCTGGAAGGCGATGCCGTCGATCACGCCGACGATGTCGCCGATGCGGCGCGAGGCCGCGTTGATGCCGTCCATGGTGGTGATGACCTGCCCCACCACCGCCGCGCCGCGCTCGGCCGCGCCGCTCGCGACGGCGGCAAAGGCATTCGCCTGGCGCGCCGTCTCGGCGCTGCCTAGTACCGTGCCGGAGAGCTGCTCCATCGAGGCGGCGGTCTGCTGCAGGCTGCTGGCCTGGCGTTCGGTGCGTTGCGAGAGATCGCCGTTGCCCACCGCGATCTGGCCGGCGCCGGTGGCCACCGAGTCGCTGCTGGCACGCACCACGCCCACCAGGCTGCGCAAGGCCTCCTGCATGGCATGCAGGGAACGGCTCAGCTGGCCCACCTCGTCGTCCGACTCGGCCACGATGCGCGAGCTGAGGTCGCCGCGCGCGATGCGCTGGGTCACCTGCACCGCCGCCAGCAAGGGCCGGGTGACGCTGCGCGCCAGCCAGTTGGCGATCACCAGCCCGCACATGGCCGCCAAGCCCAGCAGGCCCAGCATCGCCAGGCCGGCGCGCGCGATGGTGGCGTCGGCCTCCTGCTTGGCCTCATCCATGCGCTGGCGCTGCAACTTGACCAGCTCGTTGAGGCTGCCGAAGTAGGCCGTCTGCGTCTGCGAGACCTCGCCCACCAGCAGGTCGCGCGCGGCCTCGTTGTGCCCGGCCAGGCCCTCGCTGATGGCCTGGTCCATCACCTTCACATAGGCCTGGCGCGTCGCCGTGACCTGCTTCAGCAAGGCCCCGCCGGCCTCTGCCGCAAGGCGATCCTCCAGTTGCTTGAGCAGGCCCCGGGTGTCGTTGCGGTTGGCGTCGATCACCGCCTTCTCGGCCTGCTTGGCGGCGGCGTCGCTGAGCAGGGCGATATTGCGCGCGGCACGGGCGGTGACGTTGACGTTGTCCTTGATCTGGCCAAGCAGGCCGACGACCACCAGATGCTGTTCGGTCAGCGCCTGCATCCGCAGCCCCACCTGGCTGAGCGCCAGGCGCCCGAACAGGGCCACCGCCATGCTGACGAGTATCAGGAGCGCAAACCCCAGCCGCAGCCGTGTCGCGATGGAACGGTTTCTCAATGCTTGCATATGCTGAACTCCCTGAGGCAACGGCGAGTTCGGCCCGGCGCATGCGCAGGGACGCGGGCGACCGTCCACACCCGCCCCAGCGCGCCCCCGCCATCATGTTGTTATGCGGCGATTCTGCGTCGCGCCCCCTGCCTCGGCAATCGCCCTCTGGTCGGAAGCCGGGCGGCTTGCTATGGTGGGCCGCATGAGCAGGCAAACCCGCCCATCCACGAGCCGCCGCGCCTGGCTGCAGCAGCTGGGCCGCGCGGCCGGCAGCGGCGCGGTCTATGCGGCGCTGACCCAGCTGGGCCTGGCGCAGGCCTCGCCGGCGCGCGCCGATTTCGGCCTGGGCCGCGCGCCCAAGGGGGCCCGCGTGCTGGTGCTGGGGGCAGGTCTTGCCGGCCTGGTGTCGGCCTATGAGCTGCAGCGCGCCGGCTACCAGGTGCAGCTGCTGGAATACCAGGCACGCCCCGGCGGCCGCTGCTGGACCCTGCGCGGCGGCGACCGCTACACCGAGTTGGGCGGCGCCAGCCAGCATTGCGAGTTCGCGCCGGGCGAGTATTTCAACCCCGGCCCCTGGCGCATCCCCTACCACCACCATGGCGTGCTGGGCTATTGCAAGCGCCTGGGCGTGGCGCTGCAGCCCTTCATCCAGGTCAACCACAACGCCTATGTGCATGGCCAGCAGGCCTTCGGCGGCAAGCCGCAGCGCTGGCGCGAGCTGCAGGCCGATTTCCAGGGCCAGGTGAGCGAGCTGCTGGCCAAGGTGGTGCAGCAGCATCAGCTCGACGAGACCCTCAGCAGCGAGGACCAGGCACGCCTGCTGGAGGCCTTGCGCAGCCATGGCGCCCTGGATGCCCAGGGGCGCTACCGCGCCGGCGAGATCGCCGCCGAGCGGCGCGGCTTCGGCCCGCAGCCGGGTGGCGGCGTGTCTGCCGCGCCGCCACATGATCAGCCGCTGGGCCTGCATGATGTGCTGGCCAGCGGCCTGGCCGGCCGGCTCGATCTGGGCAGCGGCTTCGAATACCAGATGCCGCTGTTCCAGCCGGTGGGCGGCATGGACGCGATCGCGCGGGCCCTGGCCAAGGCAGTGGGCCCGCGCATCCGCTACCGGGCGCGCGTCACCGAGATCCAGCAGGACGAACGCGGCGTGACGGCGCAATACCAAGACCTCGCCCGCCCCGGCACGCCGCTGAGCGTGAGCGCCGACTGGTGCATCTGCACCCTGCCGCTGTCGGTGCTCTCGCAAGTGGAGATGCGCATCAGCCCGGCGCTGCGCGCCGCCATCGATGCGGTGAGCTATTTCGCCGCGGTCAAGGTGGGCCTGCAGTTCGGGCGCCGCTTCTGGGAAGAGGACGAGGGCATCTACGGCGGCATCAGCAGCACCGATCTGGCGATACGCACGATCGGCTACCCCAGCCACCATTTCCACGCCCGCAAGGGCGTGCTGCTGGGCGCCTATGCCTTTGGCGCCAATGCCTACGAGTTCAGCGCGCTGACCCCGGCCGAGCGCGTGCGCGAGGCGCTGCGCCTGGGCGCTCAGATCCATCCGCAATACCCGGCCGAGTTCGAGCATGGCATGGCGGTGGCCTGGCATCGCCACCCGGCCACGCTGGGCTGCTTTGCCTGGTGGACGCAGGCGGCGCGCGAGCGCCATTACGCGCAGCTGCTGCGGATGGACGGGCGCCTGATCCTGGCCGGCGAGCATGCCTCGCTGCTGCCGGCCTGGCAGGAGGGCGCGGTGCTCTCGGCCCAGCATGCGGTGACGGCTTTGCATGCGAAGGCCAGCGCATGAGCCGGCACATGAGATGGGCGCTGCTGCTGCTCGGCCTCGTCGCCCTGCCCGCCCTGCCCGCGCTGGCGCTGGATGAGCCACGCTTCTCGGCCGGCTGGGGCTTCGACCAGCGCACCGGCCCGGCCCTCTATGCCGCGATCTGCGCCGGCTGCCACATGCCCGACGGCCGCGGCGCCCGTGGCGCGGCCGCCTACCCGGCGCTGGCGGGCAATGCACGCCTGGCCGCCACGCCCTATCTGCTGCGCATGATCCTGAAGGGCGGCAAGGCCATGCCGGCTTTTGGCAGCGTGCTCGACGATGGCCAGGTCGGCGCGGTGGCCAACGAGGTGCTGCGGCGCTTCGGCCCGCCCGGCCAGTCCGCCGTCGCCATCACCAACGACGAGGTGGCCACCATGCGCGCCGCCATCCAGCAAGAGCAGAGGAGCCAAGCCCCATGAAGACCATCGCCACCCTGGCCCTGCTACTGGGCTGCTGCAGCCTCGGCCACGCTGACGAGGTGCTGCGCCACCGCCCGCCCGGCTCCAGCTTCCCGATCGCCAGTGCGGTGGAGGTGCCGGCCGGCAAGACCCTGGTCTATCTGAGCGGCGCGGTGCCGCCGGTGGTGGACGAGAAGGCCGAGCGCGGCAGCCTGGCCGCCTATGGCGACACCCGCACCCAGACCGCCGGCACGCTGGCCGGCATCGAGCGCAGCCTCAAGAGCCTGGGGCTCACCATGGGCGACGTGGTGAAGATGCAGGTGTTTCTGGTGGGCGACCCGGCCAAGGGCGGCAAGATGGATTTCGACGGCTTCATGAGCGCCTACCGCGAGCATTTCGGCAGCGCCGCACAGCCGCGCCTGCCGGCGCGCTCGGTGATGCAGGTGGCCGGGCTGGTGCTGCCGGGCTGGCTGGTGGAGATCGAGGTCACGGCCGTGCGGCCCTGAGCCCTTCCCCCCCACCTTACTGGCGGTTGCGCTGCCGGTTTTCGCGCAGCTCGCGCAGGCGCAGGCATTCCGGGTGCTGCTGGAATACCGGCTTCTCGCATTCGCGGTCGATGCAATAGGCCAGCGCCAGGAAGCTACGGCTGCCGCAGGCCTCGCGCGGACCGGCAGCCGATTCGGTGCGGCTGGCCGCTTGGGGTGGCGGTGCGACCGCCGAGGCCGCGTTGGCACGCGCCGGCGGACGCGGCCTGGCCTGGCTGGCCGCCAACGGCGTGCCGGTGCGCACCGGCACGCCGGCCTCGTCGCGCGCCTCGGTGATCACGGCGGGCACGGCGCTGGCGCCTGCCGCGGATGCCGGCACCGCAGCCGGTGGTGGCGTTGCCCCCCTAGGCAGCCACATCCAGCCGGCCGTCGCAGCCAGGCCCGCCAGCAGCAGCGTCAGACCCAAGCGCCTGGCCATGCCGGCCGGCGCGGGCTCGGGCACGGGCACGGGCTCGGCCTGGCGTGGTTCGGGCAGCGGCGCTGGCGGCAAGGCGGGCGATGGCGCCGCGGGTGGCGGTACGGGCGCGGGCTCGGCCTCCAGCAGCAGATCGGGCGGGGGCGACGGCGGCGGTGCCGGCAGCTGTTGGGTAGGCTCGTAGCCAGTGCCACGCGCCGACAGGCCCTGGTGCACCGCCGGCGCGGTGGGCTGTGGCGGCAGCGGTGCGGCGCGTTCGCCCGCCAGCGCGGCGCGCAGCTCGGCCACCGACTGCGGGCGCTCCTGCGGATGGACGCGCAACATCCAGTCCAGGCACAGCAGCAAGGGCATTGAATAGCCCAGCAGGCCGGCGCCGGAGAGCGGCAGGTATTCGTCCACCATGGCGCGCGCGGTGGCGGGCGGCGGGGTATGGCCCAGCAGCAGGTAATGCATCACCGCGCCGAGCGCGTAGAGATCGGTCCAGGGGCCCTGGCGCAGGCCGGTGGCCTCGGCGTATTGCTCGATCGGCGCGAAGCTGGGCTTGAGGATGGCCGTCATGTGCTGGCTGCGATCCTCGATGGCCTGGCGCGCCGCGCCGAAGTCCAACAGGATGGGATCGCCGCCACCCTCGGGCAGCAGGATGTTGTCGGGCGAGATGTCGCGGTGCACGATGGCCTCGGCATGCAGCAACGCCAGGCCATCCAGCAGGGTGAGCAGCACGCGGCGCAGCCAGTCCTCGTCGGGGCGCTGCGCCATCGCCAGCCGCGCCTGCTTGAGCGTCTGGCCCTGCAGATAGGGCATCACCATATAGGCCGTGCCGTTCGCTTCCCAGAAGCGGTAGACCTTCAGCAGGGCCGGGTGGTCGAAGCGCGCCAGCAGCCGCGCCTCGTTGACGAAGCTGCGCCGCCCCAGCTCGAAGGTCTCGCGCAGCACGCCGGCGCGCACCGTCACCAGGCTGCCGCTGGCGCGCCGCACCAGCTGCGCCGGCATGTATTCCTTGATCGCCACGCGGCGCTGCAGCGCATGGTCCTGCGCCAGGTAGACGATGCCGAAGCCGCCCACGCCCAGCGTGCTGATGATCTCCAGCTCCGCAAAGCGCGTGCCGGCCGGCAGCGCGTTCGACTCGTCCAGCTGCGGCGGCAGCAGCACGCGGTCGATCGGCTCGTCGTCGGCGGGCTGGTCCATGGCGCTTGTCTCGGCCTCTTACGGCAGCACCGGCACGGCGCGCAGATAGCGGTGCAGCTTGGCCACGATGGCCTCGCGCTCGGCCGCGGGCAGGGTGTCGGGCAGGGGCGGCATGGCGGTGCCGGGCTTGAGCGTCTGGGGATTCAGCAGCCAGGTACGCCAGGTACGCAAGTCCAGCAGCTTGGCGCGTACCGCCAGGTTCAGCGGCATCTTCTCGCCGCCATAACCGTTCACCTGGTGGCAGCTGAGGCAGTATTTCTGCGCCAGATCCGCATGCTCGGCAAACCCCGAGCCCAGCCCCGCCGGCAGCAGGGCCTCGCGGCTGCCGGGCTTGAGCGCAATGCTGGCCACCTGATAGGGCCAGACCGCGCCGCCCTCGGCCACCAGCTCGGGCGCGGCGATGTTGTCCCACACCAGGTAGTAGGGTCCCAGCGGCACCTGCTTCTCATGCTGGGCATGGTTGTCGACCATGAAGGCGGCGCCATCGGCGCGCGCCTGCACCAGCCAGGCCTGGTACTTGGCAAAGCGCTCCACCGGCACGCGCGAGACAAAGCCGTCCAGCGCGCGCAGCTCGATCTCGCGCCCCGGCCGCTGCCAGTCGGCGCCCAGCAGGCGCTCGAACACCAGCGGCGCCGGGTACCCCAGGTAGCGCACCCTGAGCTGCTGGCCGGCCACGCTCAGATGCGGCTCGATCACCTGCACCGCCTGCACGTCCCGGCCCAGCCTGGCCTGCAGCGCGCCGGGCTCGGGCAGCTCCAGGGCCTGGCTGACGGGCAGCAGCAAGCTCAGCAGCAGGGCGATACCGATCCGCAACGACATGTCCATTAGGGCCTGTTAACACTACGTTTGCCCGTGCGAACGGGGCCGGCAGGGCCCAGGTCTAGGCGGACGACGAAGCCCAGGCTGGCTGCCTGGGCGAGGAGTTCAACGACGAGATGGGCCCTGCCAGCCCCGTTCCCTTCGGGTTGCCACCAGAAAAGCCGTGCACGTCGTTGCAAAGCCTCGCCGGGGGAGTCACCCCGGCTTCGGTTTGCGCCTAGTTCACGGATTTTCTGGTGGCAACGCATCGGGTAAACGTAGTGTTAACAGGCCCTAGTCCACCGGCTTGAGCGTCAAGGTACTGCGAGTATGGGCCAGCACATCGGGTTCGTTGAGCACTTGCAGCCGGTAGCCGCCCTGCACATGCGAGCGCGCCTGGTCCTCGTAATGGCGATCGCCCCACACGCCGCTCTGCCCCACCGGGTTGCTGCCGACCGCCTCGCCGGCACGCGCGAAGTCGATGACGCGCCGCGTCGAGGGCCCATACACCACCGCCCAGGGGGCCGGGCCGAGGCGCTGCGCCATATTGTTGGGCAGCTCGTGGCCGCCGGGGGCCGGCAGCGGGCCGACGTTGAAGATGCGGTCCAGCGGCTTCTGCAGGCCGAGCGGATGGCCATGGGTGAGGGTATGGGCACGCCCCCAGGTCCAGCTGGCGGGGTCGGCGCCCAGGGTCTGGCGCAGATGCGCGATGGCCGCCTTCCAGGCCAGCGCCACGATCTGCTCGCGCGTCTCGACCGCCGGCGTGCCGCGCTTGTCCCACCAGGGCGAGGCGGCATCGGCGGCCAGGCGCGGCAAGGCATGGTCGAGCGCGCGCGTGCGGCGCAGGTTGTCGAACATGGCCTCGCCCATCTCGTCGGCCATGGCCTCGCGCGTCAGCTCGTAGAGGAACTGGTGGAACAGCACCGGCTCGTTGAGCCCCAGTTCATGGCGGCCGGGCCAGGCCGCCAGGCGCTCCACCAGCGCACGCTCCTGCTCGTTGCCGGCGGCGGCCGCGCGCAACGCCGGCAGCAGCGGCTGCAGCAGGCGCTGCGCAAAGCCGCTCTGCACGTCCAGCTGCAGGGCCTGGGCGCGCGCCATGTCCCAGCTCTGGCCCTCCGGGCGCAGCTGCTCGTCCAGGCGCTGGGCGCGGTCCCAGAGGTTGTAATAGCCGGGCACCTGCAGAGCGCCGGCCGGCTGGTGATTGGCCGAGACCACATAGCCGCGCGCCGGGTTCTCCTCCTGCGGATTGGCGCTGAAGTCCTCGAAGCCGAGCTTGTCGGACTCGGCGCTGGCGCCGTCCAGCATGAAGCTGGGGTTCACGCCGGCCGGCCGCTTGGGCAGGCGGGCCGCGGCCCACCAGCCGATGTCGCCGTCGGCATTCGCCCACACCACGTTCAGCCCCGGCGCATGGATCTGGCTGGCGGCGGCGCGCGCGCGGCCCAGGCTGTTGGCGCGGTTGAGCGCGTAGAAGGCCTCCAGCACCGGGTTCTCGGTTTCCAGAAAGGCCCACCACATCGCCACCGGGCGGCTGCCCGTGGCTCCGGGCACGGCGTCGTTGACGATCGGGCCATGCGGCGAGCGGCGCAGCTTGAGCGTGACCGGCGCCGCGCCCTTCACCGTGATGATCTCCTCGCGCTCCTGCAGCGCCACCCAGCGGCCCTGGAACCAGACCTCCCCGGGCTTGTCCGGGTTGGGCTTCTCGACGATCAGGTCCAGATCATCGTTCTGGAACATCGTCAGGCTCCAGCCGAACTGGCGGTTGTGGCCCAGCAGCGCCATCGGGTTGAGCGCCTGGTGGTGGCCATAGAGCTCGAAGCCGGGCGCCTGCAGATGCGCCTCCCACCACACCGCGGGCACCGAGAAGGCGATGTGGGGGTCACCCGCCAGCAAGGGCTTGCCGCTGCGCGTGCGGCTGCCGCTGAGGGCCCAGGCATTGCTGCCCTCGAACTGCGGCACGCCCGCCAGTTCCAGCGCCCGCTGGCTGTTGAGTGCCAGGCGGGTCAGGTCTTGCCAGTCGCCGCCCTTCAGCCCCAGGGCCGTGCGCACCGCCCCCTCAGGCCGCCAGTCCAGCTCGAACACCTTGAGGTAGTCGGGGCCCAGCTGGTCGCGCACATAAGTGAGCGCAGGCTCCGTTCGGAATGCCGCGGCAAAGCTGTAGGCCAGATAGCCGGCCACGCTGACGGTGTCGGCCATCGTGAAGGGCCGCTTGGGGATGCCCAGGATCTCGAACTCCAGCGGTGCCGGGCGCGTCGCCTGGTACTGGTTGACGCCCTCCAGATAGGCCTGCAGCGCGCGCATGGCCGGGGTCGGCGGGGCGGCCTGCACGCGCGCCGCATAGGCATCGGCATGGGCGCGTATGCCCAGGGTGCGGAACAGCCGGTCGGTCTCGACCAGCTTGGGGCCCAGGATCTCGGCCAGCTCGCCGCGCGCCAGGCGCCGCACCATCTCCATCTGGAACAGTCGGTCCTGCGCATGCAGATAGCCCAGGCTGCGGTAGAGGTCGGGCTCGTTGGCGGCGCTGATATGCGGCACGCCGACCTCATCCCAGCGCACCTGCACCGGCGCCTGCAGGCCGCTGAGTTCGAGCGTGCCGCTGCGCTGCGGCTGCTTGCCGCCCAGATGCCAGCCCAGCACACCGGCGAGCGCCGCCACCAGGGCCAGCAGGATGGCCGCTATCTTGAGGAGTCTTGATCGCATGCGCCGATTGCAGCACAGGCGCCGCGCGCCGCCATCGGGGGGACCCCCGTGGCCCCCGGGGCTGCTTCAGGCCGGCAAGGCCGGCGGCTTGCGCAAATGCGTCAGGGTCTCGACGCGCTTGAGCAGCTCGCGGTCGTGCCAGGGCTTCTTGAAGATGCCGTACAGACCCTGCACCTGGGTCACGCGGCCCTGCAGCTCCTCATGGCCGGTGATGGCGATGATGGGCAGGTCCTCGGTCTCCAGGCTGCCCTGCACATCGGCGATCAGCTCGAAGCCATCCTTGTTGGGCATCTCGAGGTCGGTGATGAGCACATGCACATGCTGTTGGCCCAGCAGCTCCAGGGCCTCGACGCCATCACGCGCCGCCAGCACCTCGTAGCCGGCGCCCTGCAGCAGCTTGCCGAGCTTGGCGCGCACCACCGCCGAGTCGTCCACCAGCAGCACGCGCACCGGACCGGCCGGCGCGGCGGCTGGCGGCGGCGCGGGTACGGGCTCGGGCATGGCCACCGGCGCGCGCGCGGGCGGGCGCGGCGGCGGGGGCTCGCGGCGGCGCGGCTCGTCCACATCGTCGCCGCGGCGCGTGCTGATGATGATGACCACGATGGCCAGCGGGATCGCGATCAGCAGGGGCAGCAGAAAGGGACCGAGCAGCTCGGGCAGGTCAAACGGCATGGGTAAGGACTCCTGTGGGCGAGTGCCCAGGGCGGCCAGAGGGCAGCCCTCTGCGATGGCCGCAATCTACCACCTCGGCGGCGCGGCCCGGCCTAGCAGTTGCCCGCGCCGGCGCGATCGCGCGGCACGCGTTCCAGGTGCTCGGCCACGCTGTGCGCCCCCAGCGGCTTGAGCATCACGCGCACGGTCTGGCGCAGCCGGCCCATCGCGATATCGGGCCGGCGCTTGAGCTCGACAAAGCCCTGGCGCTCCCAGAAGCGCTCGGCGCGCGCATTGCCCAGCATCACGCCCAGGCGCAGCCAGCCGGCGCCCTGCGCCGCCGCCCATTGCTCCAGCGCCGCATACAGGCGCGGCGCCAGGCCGCTGCCATGCACCGGCGTGGCGAGCAGGAACAGGCCGATATGCCAGACCCCGCTGGCGAGCAGGTCGGTGTCGATCAGCGCCAGGCCCAGCCAGGCGTCCGCAGCCCCGCCCTGCCCCGGCCGCACAAAGCCCAGGCTCCAATGCGCGGTGTAGGACCAGCCCTCGGGCGGGCGGCTCTCCAGTTCCTCCAGGCCCAGGCCCGGCCCGGGCGGCTCGCCGCCGGTGAGCAGGAAGTAGTCCGGGTTGGCCTCGAACAGGGCCTGCACCTGGGGCGCGGCGCCGGCATCGACGCTGCGCGCCTCCACCCCGTCGACGCTGAACAAGGGCCGCATCGCTGCCTGCGCCCTCAGAGCGTGATCTCGGCGCTGGGCAGGGCGCGGATGCGCGGCCCGAAGCTGGTGATGCCCGGCAGGGTGGCGTTGTGGTGGGCGCGGATCTGCGCCGCCGTGGCATGGGGCTTGTCGTGGGTGGTGTGGGCATCGGCCGCCAGCTCCACCTCGAAACCCAGGGCCGCGGCGCGTCGCGTGGTGGTATCGACGCAGAACTCGCTGGCATAACCGCAGATCACCAGGCGCTGCACGCCCAGGCCCGCCAGCCAGGCGCCCAGCTCGGTGCGCAGGAAAGAGTCCGGCGTGGTCTTGCGTATCAGGCGGTCACCCGGGTCGACGTCGAGCTGCGCCACCGGCTGCCAGCCCTCGCTCTGGTGGGCCAGCGCGCTGCCCTCGCGCTCATGCAGGATCACGCCCACCGGCACGCCGGCGGCACGCGCACGCGCGGTCAGCGCGTTGATGCGCTGCACCGTCTGCTGCGCCTCGAAGGGTTGGGGCGCGGGCTCGAACAGGCCTCGCTGGACATCGATCACCAGGACAGCGCTTGTTGTCGTCATCGTTCCTCGCCTTCAGTGCGGGACATGTTTGGGCTGCGCAGCAGCAGATTGAGATGCCGGCCGCCGCCGAGCTCGAACCAGGTCTCGCCGCATTCGATGCAGCCGGCGCGGCGGTAGAAGTTCAGGGCGCGCTCGTTGCGGGCGTTCACGCTCAACCAGATGGCGGGCGCCCCCAGCTGCCGGTACGCCGCCAGCCGGGCCTGCGCCAGCAGCGCCTGGGCCAGGCCCGTGCCCTGGGCGGGCGCCTGCACATAGAGCGTCTCCAGCTCCACCTCCAGGCCACCTTGCGGCGCCCCGCGCCTCAGCTGGGCATAGCCGAGCAGACCGCCCGGCCCCTCGCCCACCAGCAGGAGGCGCTGCGCATCGGCCAACAGTTCGGCAAAGGCGGCCGGCGTGAAGCGCGCCAGCACATAGGCGGCGATGTCCTCGGACACGCCCTCCCAGGCATAGGTGCTGAGCCAGACCTGCAGCGCCAAGGCGGC
The DNA here is from genome assembly GCF_030254645.1 of Paucibacter sediminis. Classification (NCBI taxonomy): domain Bacteria; kingdom Pseudomonadati; phylum Pseudomonadota; class Betaproteobacteria; order Burkholderiales; family Sphaerotilaceae; genus Roseateles; species Paucibacter sediminis. The sequence goes on along the minus strand of NZ_CP116346.1, from coordinate 1,908,499 downwards.
CAGGCGCGTCGCGTCGCCGGCCTGGGCCGGGCGCAGCAGCCAGCCCGGCGCGGCGGCCGGCGCGGGCCCCTGCGCCAGCGCACGCAAGGCCGCGCGGATCGGGTCTGCCATGGCGGGCGCCGCGCGGATGCCCGCCGCGTCCAGCCGGGCGCCCAGCAGCGGCAGGCTCAGGCAGGCCGGCTCGACGATCTCGGCCGCCATGGTCCTGAGCGTTTCGCGCAACGCGGCATCGGCGTGGCGGGCACGCGGCGAGGCCTTCCAGATCGCCACGCGTCGCCCCACGAAGGGCTCGAAGCCCACCAGCCAGTCGAGCGCGTTTTTGATCGTGCCGGTGACGCCATGCGCGTACTCGGGGCTGGCGATCACCAGCGCCTCGGCCGCGGCCACCTCGGCATGCAGGCGGCGCACGGCGGCCGGCAGCTCGGCTTCCAGATCGGGGTTGAAGAGCGGCAGCGCGCCCAGATCGCTGGCGATCCGCAGGCTCACCCCGGCCGGGGCCAGGTCTTGCGCGGCGCCGAGCAGTTCGCGGTGCAGCGAGGCCGCGCGCAGGCTGCCGCACAGGGCGAGCAGCGTCGTCACGCCGGCGTCGCGGGGCGGTGCAGGAACACCGTCAGCGCATCGGGCGGCGGCGCCACCTCGGCCTGCACCAGGATGCGGCCCACCGCGCCGCGGTGGTAGTTGCCATGCGTGGCCACGTGCAGCAGCATCTCGGCGCGCGACATGCGGCCGGGCTTGCCATCCACAAAGGTGAAATCGAGCACCTCGCCCAGCGCCATGTCGCTGAGCGTGTCCAGATAGCCGAGGTACCAGCGGTCGCTGGCCTGCACGCGCGCGCGCAACTCGGCCAGGCCGGGCGTCTCGGGGGTGTTGAGCCCCGCATAGCCATGCGCCTGCCCCTGCAGATGGGCGGCGAAGATGCTGTCCACCACATGGATGTGGTTCAGCACGCGCAGCGCCGCATGCAACTCGGCCGCGCGCGTCTCGGCGGGCAGCCGGGCCACGCTGTCGTAGAGGTCTTCGTTGGCCCAGGCCTTGTAGGCGAACAGGCTGCGCATCAGGTGGAGTGCTTGCACCGTGATCCTCGCTACTGATTTTTGCGAAGGCGCAAGCTTAGCCCAGCGCGGCACCCTGCTCGGCCAGCAGCGCGCGCAACACCGAGCGGTGGCAATGCGCCTCGTGCTCGCAGTAGCAGCCCACCGAGAAATTGCTCTGGTGCGAGAGCGCCGCCAGCAGCCTGAGCGCATGCGCGGCCTCGGGCGCGGCCATCTCGGCGCGGTACTTCTTGATGAAGGCGGCCCATTCGGCCGGGGTCTGCGCGGCCTGGCCCAGCTTCATGGTCTCGGCGCTGGGCGCCAGCGTCGGGAACCAGCTGTCGTACCAGTTCTGGCGCGCGAACTCCTCCTTGGGCACCCCGCGCGGCGGGCGCCGCACCGTGCCGATGCGCAGGCCTTCTTCCGCCAGCCGGGGCGTCCCCAGCCGCAACACACGCACCACCATCGCAGCCCCTAGCGCGGCAGGGAGATGGTCACCAGGGCCGAGCTGTCCTGCAGCGCCGCCACCCCATGCACCACGCCACCCGCCAGGAACAGCAGCTGGCCGGCCTCCAGCACATGGCTGGCGCCGTCGATGGTCACGTCCAGCCGCCCTTCGATGCACTGGATGGTGATCTCACCCGCCACCTTGTGCGGCGGAAAGGCCTTGCCCGCGGCCAGCACCAGGCGCATCACCTCGAGCTCGCTGGACTTGAACAACGCGACCGTTTTTTCGCTCATCAGCCGTGCGCCCAACGGTCGGATATCAATAGGCTCGGCCGAGCTTGCATGTAGAAGTGCCATGAGGGCAAGTATGCGCCGGTCGCGCAGCGGCCGCCAGGGTCCCGACCTTAGGGATGGCTGCGCTGCGCGGCGCGGACTCCAATCGCCGGCACCGCCAAGACCAGGGAGCGCCCACCATGCTGAGAGCACGCCTGCACCACCTCTTTGTTGCACTCCCGCTGAGCCTGCTGCTCGCCGCCTGCGCCAGCCCGCCCGACGGCCAGAGCAGCGCGCTGGACGATTGCGTGAAGATGATGGCCGGCGGCCTGCGCCCGCTGCCCGCCGAACGCGGCGAGCGCTTTCTGGGCAAGGTCTCGGAGGACGTGGCGCGCTGCCGCGGCGGCGACAAGGCGGCCGCCTTCCGCAGCACGCCCTATGTGGACTGGGCCAACTACTGGGCCACCGGCGACGCCAGCAGCCTCTCGCCCGGCACCACGGGCGTGGGCCTGCACCTCTCGCGCAACGGCCGCGGCATCGACGGCGCCCTGCTGGACCTCGAATACCAGCGCATGGAGCTGATCAAGTTCAATCTGTTCGACAACATGGGCACCTTCCGCGACTACACCCTGGGGCGCGACGGCGTCGAGGGCGGCGCGCTGAAGGTCTGGGACGCGCTGCGCCTGCCCAGCAGCGCGCCCGCCTACGCCGCCGTGGGTGGCGACGGCCCGCAGCTCTGCGGCGGCGCGCTGATACGTGCGCGCAATCTCGACGGCACGTGCAACGACCTGCGCAACCCGCTGATGGGCGCCACCGGCACCCTGTTTGCACGCAATGTCGAGTTCGAGTCCACCTTTCCCGACCTGGGCATGAACGAGCTGGCGCGCAACCGCCATGGCGAGCGCCTGGCCCTGCTCAAGCCCGACCCGCAGCTGATCAGCCGCAAGCTCTTCACCCGCGCCCAGACCGACCCGGGCCGCTGCCGCGAGGGTCAGGGCTTGCCCGGCGACAGCCCTGACGCGCAGTGCGACTACAAGAAGGCGCCCTTCTTCAATGTGCTGGCGGCGTTCTGGATCCAGTTCATGACGCATGACTGGTTCTCGCACCTGGAGGATGGCCACAACGCCGCCACGCTGATGCCGGTGGGCTGCAGCGCCGGCGCCGCGCAGGCCACGGGCTGCCGGCCCGAGGACCGCATCGACGCGGCCCTGATGGCCGAGACCACCCCACCGGCGACCTTCGTCGACGCCGCGGGTCGCGCGCAGCCCGCGCGCGCCTACAAGACCACGCGCAACAAGGTCACGGCCTGGTGGGATGCCTCGCAGATCTACGGCTATGACGCGGCCTCGCGCCAGCGCGTCAAGCGCGACCCGGCCGACCCCGCCAGGCTCTTGCTGCAGCCCGGCCGCGGCGCCGGCGCCGGCGAGGCCCAGGGCTATCTGCCGGTGTTCGCGCCCGGCGACCCGATCGCTCCCCAGTACGCCGGGCAGGAGGCCGCCGCCTTCCCGGACAACTGGAGCATCGGCATGAGCTTCTATCACAACGTGTTTGCGCGCGAGCACAACGCCTTCGTGGCCGCCTTCCGCCGCCAGGCCGCCGCCACGCCCGAGGCCGACTCGGGCCTGCGCGACCCGCTGCGGCCGGAGGCCGCGATCCGCTATCGCGAGGTCACGGCGGACGAGTTGTTCGAGGCCGCACGCCTGGTGGTGGCGGCTGAGATCGCCAAGATCCACACCACCGAATGGACCACCCAGCTGCTCTACGGCGAGCCGCTCTACCTGGGCATGAACGCCAACTGGGGCGGGCTGTTCGCCAAGCATCCGCTGGTGGCCGACGCGATCGAGAACATCGTGCTGAAGACCTTCGGCAAGAGCCCCGAGGCCAAGAAGGCCACCCAGCTCTATTCGGCCTTTGCCTCCGGCCCCGGCATCTTCGGCCTGGGCAGCCATGTCTACCCGGGCAAGAGCCTGCTCTCGGCCTTCGACCCCGGCAAGCAGGACCAGTGGAGCCTGGCCAATCCCGAGCATGTGAACGGCGGCGTCAACCATTTCGGCTCGCCCTTCAACTTCCCCGAGGAGTTCGTCAGCGTCTACCGCCTGCACGCGCTGGTGCCGGACCTGATCGAATGGCGCGACTGGCGCCAGGACCCCAACGCGGTGCGCGCCAAGGTGCCGGTGCTCAGCACCTTCCGCGCCAAGGCCACGCAGGCCATGCATGAGCGGGGCCTGGCCAGCTGGGCGCTCTCGATGGGGCGCCAGCGCCTGGGCCTGCTGACGCTGCAGAACTCGCCGCAGTTCCTGCAGCATCTCGAACTGGCGCGCGGCCCGGCCGGCATCGGCAAGATCGATGTGGCGGCGCTGGACCTGATACGCGATCGCGAACGCGGCGTGCCGCGCTTCAACGAATTCCGCCGCCAATACGGCCTGCGCCAGCTGACGCGTTTTGAGGACTTCGTCGACCAGCGTCTGCCCGCCGGTGCGCCGGCGCGCGCCGAGCAGGAGCGCCTGACCGGGCTGCTGCGCGAGGTCTACGGCCAGCACCGCTGCGACGCCAGCAAGATCATCACGCGGGCCCAGCGCAATGCCGACGGCTCGGCCATCAACGACTGCCTGGGCCATCCCGATGGCAGCCTGGTGGACAACGTCGAGGACGTGGACACGGTGGTGGGCTGGCTCTCCGAGTTCACCCATCCGCATGGCTTCGCGATCTCGGAGACGCAGTTCCAGGTCTTCATCCTGAACGCCTCGCGCCGCCTCTTCAGCGACCGCTTCTTCACCTCCAGCTTCCGCCCCGAGTTCTACACCTCGCTGGGCGTGGCCTGGGTGAACGACAACGGCCCCGACGGCAAGCAGATGGAGGCCGGCAAGCCCAACGGCCATGCGATGGAGGTCTCGCCGCTCAAGCGCGTGCTGCTGCGCACCCTGCCCGAGCTGGCGCCCGAGCTGGCCCAGGTGGTGAACGCCTTCGACCCCTGGGCGCGCGCGCGCGGCGCCTACTACACGCTGGACTGGAAGCCGCGCCCGGGCGCGGAGTCGGACCCAGCGTTTAAACCCTAGTCAGGCCCTAGGGACCAGGCGGATCTCGAACAGCCGGGGCCAGAGCTTGCCGGTGACGAACAGGCGCTTCTTGGCCGGGTCGTAGGCAATGCCGTTGAGCACATCCGCCTGGCCGGCCAGCTCGGGCTTGAGCAGGCCGGTGAGGTCGATCAGGCTCTGCACCTGGCCCGAGGCGGGGTCGATGCGCACGATCACATTGCTGTGCCAGATATTGGCGTAGATCTGGCCCTCCACCCATTCCAGCTCGTTGAGCTGCTCCACCGGCCGGCCCAGCGCGGTGACCTGCACGCGGCGCACCTCCTTCATGCTGGCGGGGTCGAAGAAGCGCAGCGTAGGCGTGCCGTCGCTGAGGATGAGGTGATGCTCGTCGTGCGTCAGGCCCCAGCCCTCGCCGGGGTAGCTGAACTGGCGCTTGAGCTTGAAGCTGCGCAGATCCCACACGAAGCCGACCTGCGACTGCCAGGTGATGCTGTAGAGCTCGTCCTTCCAGGCCGTCATGCCCTCGCCGAAATACTGCTGCGGGATGTCCTGCTTCTGCAGCACGCGGCCGCTCTCCAGCTGCACCTTGCGGATCGAGCTGTGGCCGTTCAGGCCGGTGCTTTCGTACAGCACCCCGTCGCGCCACAGCAGGCCCTGGGTGAAGGCCTCCGGGTCATGCGGATAGCTGTTGACCACCACCGCGTCGTAGACCGGCAGGCGCAGGCGCTGCGCCGTCGCAGCGGCGGTGGCCAGCAGCAGGCAGGTGGCGAGCAGGGCAAGGAATCGGGTTTTGAAATTCAGGCAATGCATGATGAGCGCAACTATCGCCGATGCGGCGTGCTTGCATACAACATGAGCTCGCGATCGCCATCCGGATGGGCGATCATGCGCTCGAAGCGCAGGCCCAGTTTTTCCAGCAGCTTCTGCGACTGGCTGTTGGTGGTCCGCGTGGTGGCCAGCACGCGCGCCATGCCCAGCTCTGCATGGGCAAACGCCAGCACCGCCGAGGCGGCCTCATGCGCATAGCCCTGGCCGCAATGCTGGGGCATGAAGGCAAAGCCGATGTCGGCCTCGTCCAGGTAGTCGCGCTTGGCCAGGCCGCAGATGCCCAGCGGCTCGCCCGAGGCGATCGCCTCGACCACGCCAAAGCCATAGCCCAGCCGCTCCACCATCGCCACCGGCCCCTGCAGGATGTAGTTGCGCGCGTCGTCCAGCGTGCGCACGCCGCGGTCGCCGATGAACTGCAGCCAGGAGGGCTGGTTCAGCAGCGCCAGCATGAAGCCCGCGTCGCTGACGTCCATGCGCCGGATGCGCAGGCGCTCGGTCAGCAGCGTTCTCATGCGGCGTCGCGCGCCAGCTCCGCGGCCAGCCGGTCGAGGTTCTGCTCGTTGGCGGGCACGACGATGTGACGCACGGCTTCGGCCACGGCGGGGTCTTCAAACGCCTGCTCCCAGGCGAGCCAGGTGGCCGCGCCCTTGGGCACGAGCGTGACGGTGAGCCTGAATCGGGGCGCCGAGAGATGCTGGATCACCACCTTGCGATCGCGCTCGATCTCCAGAAAGGTGGATTCATTCCAGTACTTGGCGCCATCCGGCCCATGCATGGTGAATTGCCAGGCGCCGCCGGGCCTGAACTCGCAAACATCGAAGCTGTTGCGAAAGCCCGCCGGACCCCACCACCGGGCCAGCCGCGCCGGCGCCTCGAAGGCCGCGAATACCTCGGCGGGGCTGGCAGCCAGCTCGCGTGATGTCTCAAAAATGCTCATGGTCGCACTCGACGGTGATGGAGAGAAAAACCAGGGACGACTGCATCTGCCGGCGAAGTCTAGCCGCCATGGCCTCAGACATGCCGGACTGGCGAACGGCGGGATGCGGGTCTAAGCTCATTGGGCAACCGGAGTCATTCATATGCTGGGCAACTCTTCCGTGACCACGATGCTTCCCGTCAAGGACATGGCGCGGGCGCGCGCCTTCTACGAGCGTTGCCTGGGGCTCAAGCCCGGCAACTTCCGCCCCGATGGCAAATTCGAGTACGCCGTTGGCGGCAGCACGCTGGCGCTGTTCCCGAAGCCGGAAGGCACCAAGGCCGAGCACACGGCCATCAGCTTCCGGGTGCCGGACATTGCCGCCAGCATCGTCGAGTTGAAGACCAGCGGCGTGGTCTTCGAAGACTACGACCTGCCGGACTTCAAGACCGTGGACCATGTCTGCGTGCTGGGCTCCGAAAAGGCGGCCTGGTTCAAGGACACCGAGGGCAACTTCCTCTGCATCCACGAGGACCTGGCCTGAGTGGCCACTCCCTGGCAAGGGCAACACATCGTGCGTTAGCCCTTGACGCTGAGAGTGGCGGTCGCGTGTATGGCCAGCTGGTCATCGGCTCCCCATAGCCAGGCCTCCACAAAGGCCAGCGACTTGCCCGCCCTGATGATGCGCGCCTCGCCTCGGCATACCCCCAGCTTGGCCGGCGCGATGAAGCTGCTCTTGATCTCCACGGTGGGGCACCACTGCCGCAGCTTGGCAAAGGCAGCAATGGAAACCAGCACATCGATCAACGCCACGCCAAAGCCGCCCTGGATATGGCCCCAGTGGTTGGAGAATGCGGCCTGCTCGGCAAAGCGCAGCGCCACGAAGCCGGCATCGAAATCGGCCCCGACAATCTCGAAAGGCGTGAGCTCGGCGCAGACCGGCTTGGGCTGAGTGGCCAGCAGCGCCGCGAGTTCGCTTGCATTGCTCATATCGGTAGCCTCTTCCTGCAGCTGGCGTGGCCAAGATGGAGAGATTCTGCGCGCGGGCAAGTCCGGGTCCGGTTGCGGTGGCGCGCGAAGCGCGTCTTTCCTGCTTTTATTCATTCATTCATCGTCTGGCTTTGCCTGCGGCGCCAGGCCGCCCAGCCTGTGCATGGCGATGAGGTGGATATAGGCCTGAGTCGTGCTCTTCAGCCGCCTTTCATAGTATCTGGCGAAGGACGGTGGCACCAAGGCCAGGGCCACCAGGCCCTCTACCGCCCTGGCGCCGAGAAAGAACGCGATCGAACTCAGCAAGCAGACGACCAGCAGGCTGCGGAAGAACTTCGAGTCCGCCTCCAGCCGATGGACATCTTCCGCCGCCGCCGGGCACTTCGCGATCAGCACCGCCCTGGCCCATTGAAAGGTATTCAGCGCCTTGGTCTCGGACGCGTCGACGAGGCTGTTGCGGATGCGGGTCGCGCATTGGTAGGCGCTCTCGTTGCCATAGGGATTCAGCCGCCTTCTGAGCAGGTCGTAGAAGCGGTCCAGATAGGAGCCGGCCAGGAAGATCAGATGCCCCAGGAAGTAGGAGCAGGTGAGGAAGGCCGCCCAGTTGCCCGCCTCGGTGGTTGGCACCGCCACCAGCGGCCCCAGCACCAGATGGCCGACCCTGGGCGCCAGGATCGCCGTGGCAATGGCGCCCGGCAGCAGGATGGCGAACAGGTCGATCACGCCGACATAGAACTCGCTGGGCTTGGCCATGGGGAGCCTCCGTCATGGATCAGGGAAGTGGGGCGTCAGTCGAAATGCTCGGCCTCGGGCGGCGGCAGCACCCAGGCGTGTTTGCGCGATTCATACACCGACACGCGCGGCGTCGGGAAGCCAGGGTCGGCGAAGGCGCCCACCGGGATGGCCACAAAGTCCTCCAGGCCCTCGGGCTCGTAATAGACCGTGGCACCGCAGTGAGGGCAGAAGTGGAACGTGACCCGCGAGCCCTCGTCGCCAACGCGGACGTAGGCGGTGGAGGCACCGGCCACCGACACCTGCTCGCGCGGGAACCTGGCCTGTTCGCCAAACACGCTGCCGGTGCGGCGCTGGCAAGCCAGGCAATGGCAGATGGAAACGCGCAGCGGATCGCCCACCACCTGGGCGCTGAGCTGACCACAGCTGCATGAAGCAAGACGCGTGGGCATGGGGGTCTCCTTGGCGGCTGAGTTCAGGGCTGACCGCCGGCTTCGGCGAGCACCTCTTCATACACCGCCAGGTCGCTGGCGGAGAAACAGCAGAATGCCACCTCCTGCAGCTCGGGCGCTTGCGGCAATGCCGCCAGGACGGTTGCGACCGCCACGCGCGCCGCCCGTTCTATGGGGTAGCCGTAGATGCCCGTGCTGATGCTCGGGAAGGCGATCGACACCGCGCCGGCCGCGCGCGCCAGCTCGAGGGCGCGCTGGTAGCAGGAGGCCAGCAGCGCCGGCTCACCCTCGCCGCCACCGCGCCAGACCGGGCCAACGGTGTGGATGATGTACTTCGCCCGAAGCAGATAGCCCTTGGTCAGCTTGGCCTCGCCGGTCTTGCAGCCGCCGAGCAAGCGGCAGGCGTGCAGCAACTCGGGCCCGGCGGCGCGGTGGATGGCGCCATCGACCCCGCCACCGCCCAGCAGCGAAGAATTGGCCGCGTTGACGATGGCATCGACCGACAGCGTCGTGATGTCGGCTCGAAGGGCACGAACGCTGGCTGGCATGGGGGCTCCTTGATCAAAAAGAAAATCCACTCAGGCACGCAGCCAGCTGACCAGCAGCGGCACCAACACCAGGAAAGCCAGGCCGAAGCTCAGGTAGTTGCCGGTGCGCGGGTCGAAGTCGGGCCACAGCTTCTGCCAGGACTTGCGCATCAGCAGCTTACCGATGGCGAGGTCGAAGCCCGCCATGAACAGGGCCAGCACCAGCCCCAGCAACAGATGCTGCCGCGCGCCGGCCAGGCCGATAGTCGGCACCAGCACCAGGCAGATCAGCAAGGCCAGCATCGAACCCGTCAGGGCACTCAGCTTGATGGCGCGCTCCTTGCCGATGCGCGGCACCAGCAGCAGGGTGCGCGCAATGCCATGCAGCGTCTCCGCGCCAGCGAGCACGACACACAGCGACAGCACGCGCAGCAAAACATCGGCGGTGATCATCATCGGGCGACGCTCCTCGGTGGTCTGGGCCTGGCCCCAAGCCGCTGTCTGGGACGGCATTTCAGTTGTCCAAGCTTCGACATCAGGGACCAGCCGCAGGCAAGCCTGCTATGCGGAGGGGTTCGACAACAGCCCCCGTTGATGCCGCAATGCCAGCCAGGCCCAGACGCAACAGAGGGAGCTGACGGATGAGACCAAGCGCCGAGGCCGCATAAACAGCACACAGCGACATAAGCCCTGCAATGACTGTTGCACTGACCGGGGCCAGCCAAGTGCCCGCTTGAGCGGACGCCACGATGAACGGCGGCGCATCAAAAAACGCGTACCAAGACGGGCCACCCAAAATTGCGGCGACGTGGATGGCAGAGCCCGCCGAGGCGATCAGCATTGCCAGAAAGATCCATCCCCTGCTCGGCGTCGTCATCTGCTGCCCAAGGTTCGATGCAAGGGCTTTGGCGTCACTTGGACTGCAGCGCGCCGCCCGGCAGAGGCAAAGAGGCCTGACCGAAGACGTAGCGCCAGCCTGACGCAAAGCGGACGTAGGTGTCGCTATACCAAAGACGATAGTCAAACGGCTTGCCGGCGCTGCTGCCCTTGAGCCAGAGAAGCGCGGTGACAACTGCTGTGTCACCCCAGACGCGAACGGTCCTCGAACTCGCCACTTGGTGTTCGTAGACGGTGACACCATCTCGCGCTGAAGCAAGCAACTCAGACTTTGAGTACGTCTTTCCAGTGCCCGTAGTGAGCACGAAGTCGTCCGAGAGGATTTGCGCCATTGAACTTGCGTCGCCCCTTTCAACGGCTGCCTGGTACTCAATGTCGAGGGCTTCGACAGCCCTGACGTCATCGACTTGAGCCGCTGCTGTCGGCATCGAGACGGCAATGGCCAGGAGGCCAAGAGCGATTCGGCGTGACCAACGGGCGGACGATTCAGGCGAGAAGTGGGTCAGCGGCATGAAGGCTCTCCCGTGGTGTGCGAATTCGGCGACGTGGGGCCACCGAATTGCTTGCGTGGACGACTTGGTGACACTCGATCTTAGAGCTCAGCCGCGCCCGCAGGCCGCTGGCGGGAGAGAAGGATCAGGGCGAGGACTCGTCGGAATTGAAGTCTTCATCGAGCGCAAAGTCTCCGCGCTTGAAGGCCGCAATGAGCTCACGTGCCTCCGCGACATAGTTGGCAGGCACACGGATGCTGGCGCCGCCAACCGCTCCTGCCAGCAAAGAGTGCGCCTGCACAAGATTTGTGTCGCCAGCTTCGGCCGGCACGCCACCCGCGTTGAGGCAAGAGCAAAGCATGTGAGCCTCTGTTGGCGTCAAGTACCTTGCGACGATTGTCATGTCCCCCTGGTAGTCACCCTCGTCCGCGACAGGCGCTTCGGCACGCGAGGGAACGGGCAGCCCGCGCCTGACAAGTTCCGACACTGCCGCAGCCTCCGCCTCCACCGTGAGGCCCCCGGAGGCGACACGGTCAGCTAGCTCGCGATCATTGAGCATTTCGAACAGCGCGCTGAACTCTGACGTTGCCATGCTGTGTGCCCTAACGTTCGAGGTGAGGCGGTCCCGGTGCTATTCCGTTGGGCCTCGCCTCGACCGATGGGTTAGGCGTCGCCTTTGGGGGGCTCCAGGGACTCACGATCGTAGTAGTCAACGGTGACCTCCGCACGGACCATCTTCCGAAGGGCCGGCGCGCCTGATGCAGACGAGAAGATGCCGACCTTGTTGGAGTCGGGGTACTCGCAAACCTCTGTCTCTGCCAGATTCGAAAGCGAGAGGTAGCGCAGTGGCGCGGTTCCCGTGTTGATGATCTGGTGCGCAACGCTGGCGTCCCCGGTGGGACAAGCGATGACGTCGTGTCTTCGGAGCTTGAAGCGCCTATCCCCGAAGCGAAGCTCACCTTCGCCCTCAAGGATGAGGAACATCTCCTCTTCCTCCCGGTGGGAGTGAAACGGGCACTGTGTCTTGCCGGGTGGAAGTTCGGTGAGGTTGTAGCCCAACTTCCGAGCACCAATGCTCGCGCTGAACAGGGCACGCTTCGAGGTGTAGAAGCCGTTCTCCTCGATGTCGTTGAACTCAACTTCGTCGAGGTTCACGAAGGGTTTTGTCATAGGAACTCCATGCGATCGGCTGGATGCGACGGACGAGGCGCTTGCGCGGGCTCGAAAGCGCCGGCTAGGTCAAATGGCGCAAGGTCAGCGCCGCGGCCCAGTGGACCCCGATGGCCGTCTGCACGGCAAACGCCGCGAAGCGTAGATTGACCGCAGCCACGCTCAGTGATGCCAGGTGAATGCACGATTGAACGACCCGCGCCAGCACGAACCACAGTGCCAGGGGATCGGTGACGGCAGTCTGGCCGGTAGCCAACGCCAGCAGCAACAAGCCACCAAAGACGGGAAGGCTCTCGACGCAGTTGGCATGGGCCCGAGCCAGTCGCTGCATGAAGGGCGAGAGGTTGGCGTTGTCGGGCGTGAACCCGTTCGATGGAACCCTGCCGCTCAGCACCAGCAGTGAACGAAGCACCTCCATGAGCAGGAGCAGTGCGAGCGCCCAGGATATGAACAGGGCGAGGGCCAGTGCGGAGTTGTTGTTGCTCATTGAACGGCAGCCTTTGCTCGGGGTTGAATGTTCGGTGCCCAAGACGAGCCGGGCCATGGACTGCGCAAAGGCTGCGGCCGTACCCATCGCTCGCCAAGAATCAGCGTTCCCTGAAACGGCTTGCAGGGCGCCGCGTGGTCATGCCCCGACATGCTCTGCCTGGTAGACGACCATCCTCGGTTTCTCCCCCGCAAGCGCTGATAGCGCAGCCACGAAGTGCCCCGACGCCGGGACCTTGAAGTGTTCTTGAAGCGACGCGTGATCCGCCCACTCCTCCACGAAGACCAGGCGCTGCGGGTTCTCACAGTCCACGTGAACCGCGTGCGAGACGCAACCCGGCTCCATTCGGGAACGATGTACATGCTCGACGCTCAGCTTCCGAGCTTCTGCCATGCAACCGTCCCGAACCAGTACGCTTCCAAGAACCACGATCATGAAGGCACCTCTTGAGTCAGGATCCCAGAACGCATGGCGCAGCGACGCCTAGACAGGATGGCGTCGCGGACTCGGGTGGGCCGACTCCTGCGATGCCGTAGCTTGCGGGCACTGGGCCTACAGAGCTACACCCAGGCGCCCGGCGGACGGGCTGCCGGGGCGTTGCGAGTTTGCGAGGCGTCGGGCCATGCAACGTGAATCTAGCACCTTGTACGTCGGTCTTGAGTTGCACAGGGACAGCATTGACATCGCCGTGGCGGACGCGCCGCGTGATGGCGCGATCCGGACTGTGGGCAGCATCGGCGGTGACCTGGCATCGCTGGACAATGCGCTGCGCGGGCTCAAAAGCCGGGGTCAGGTCTTGCGGACCCTGCGGTTTCGTCATCTGGCGCCACCTCAGTGCACAAGGTTTGCATTGCAATGTTGTCGCACCCTCGTCGATCCCGCGCATCCATCAAGTCAGCCCGGCACCTCCGGCCACGGCCGCTGCGCCCCGCGCATGCGTTCCCAGGCGCTCGCCATGCGCAGCACGCCGAGGTCGTCGAAGCGTTTGCCGATGATCTGCAGGCCGATGGGCAGGCCGGCGGCCGTGTAGCCGCAGTTGATGGACGCCGCCGGCTGCTCACTCATGTTGTAAGGCAGGGTGAAGGCGATGTGCTCGAAGGGGCGCTGGGGGTCGTTGATCGGGCTGGCCCATTCGGCCGGGAAGGCGGGGCCCGGGCTCACCGGCGAGAGCACGTAGTCGAAGGGTTCACAGGCGGCGATGGCGGCGTCGCGCAGCGCCGCCATCTGGCTGTAGCCATGGTAGAGCTCGGCCGCGGTCAGGCTGGCGCCGCGGTCCACCCAGGCGCGGATATAGGGCAGCACCTTGTTGCGGCGCGCCTCGGGCAGGGCCGAGATGTCGAGCCAGGAGCGCATGCGCCAGAAGGCGTCGAGCCCGTCGATCATGGTGCGGGTGGAAAAGCCGCGTAGCGGCTCGACGCTGGCGCCGGCCGCCTCGAAGGCGCGCGCCGCGGCCTGCACGGCGGCGGCGGTCTCGGGTTCGACGGTGAGGCCCCACCCGGCATCCATCATCAGGCCGAGCTTGAGGCCGCGCAGCGGCGGCATGTCCTGCTCGCCCAGGGCCAGCCAGGGGATGTTGTCCTGCCAGGGCAGGCTCATGCCGTCGCGCCAGTCGGGGCGGCTGAGGTGGGCCATCAGCTGGGCGGCGTCGGCCACGGTGCGCGTCATCGGGCCGGCCACGCGGCCGGCGAAGGGCGGCTTGATGGGGATGCGGCCCAGGCTGGGCTTGAGGGTGAAGATGCCGCACCATCCGGCCGGCAGGCGCACCGAGCCGCCGATGTCGGTGCCCACATGCAGGGGGCCGTAGCCCGCGGCCGCGGCGGCCGCCGCGCCGGCGCTGGAGCCGCCGGGGTTCTTGCCAAGGTCCCAGGGGTTGCGGGTGAGCGCATGGAAGCTGGAGAGGCCGGAGCTGAGCATGCCGTAGTCGGGCATGGTGGTCTTGGCCAGCAGCACCGCGCCGGCCTCGCGCAGGCGTGCGGCCGGCGGGGCGTCCTCGGCCGCGGGCACCAGCTCGGTGGCGGCGGTGCCCAGCGGCATGGGGGTGCCGCGGGTGGCGATGTTCTCTTTCAGCGTGGCGGGCACGCCGTCCAGGCAGGCGCCTTGCGGGCCCACCAGCGGCTCGCCCTCCAGCCAGCGCGCCTCGGAGGCGCGCGCCTGCGCCAGCGCGGCCTCGGCGTCGAGCGCATAGAGCGCGTGCAGCTTGCCCTCCCAGCGCTCGATGTGGGCCAGCACCGCCTGCGTCACCTCCACCGGGCTGAGCTGGCGAGCGGCGTAGGCGGCCACCAGCTCGGTGGCGCTCCAGTCGTGCAGGGGGCGTGAGGGCATGTCGGGGCTCGTCATCGTGCGGTTCCTTCCCAGCTGAGCGCGGCCAGGTCGTTGGCAAAGATGGGCATGTCGGTCCACAGGCCCTTGAGGCCGCGCTTGGCCACCGTGATCCACTGCGGCTGGTAGAGGTAGGCGGCCACGGCGTCCTGGGCAATCAGGCGCTGGGCCTCGCCCAGCAGCTTGGCACGCTCGGCCTCGCGCGGCGCGTTCAGGATGCGCTGGTAGAGCGCGTTGAACGCGGCGCTCTCATAACCCCAGTAGTAGCCGGGCTTGGCGAAGTTGCCGAGGTCGTAGGGCTCCACATGGGCGATCAGGGTGAGGTCGAAGGCCTTGTTGGCATACACGCCGGAGAGCCATTGCGCCCATTCGATGTTCTCGATGCGCGCCCGGATGCCCACCTTGGCCAGCTGCGCCGCCACCACCTCGCCGCCCTGGCGCGCGTAGGGCGTGGGCGGCAGCTTGAGGCTCAGCTCCAGCGGCAATGCCACGCCGGCCTCCTTCAGCAGCGCGCGTGCGCGCTCCGGGTCGTAGGGGTTGATGGCGGTGGTGTCCACATAGCCCAGCGCGCCCGGTACATAGTGGCTGCCGATCGGCACGCCATAGCCATCGGCGGCGGCCTCGATGACGGCCTGGCGGTCGATCGCCAGCGCGATGGCGCGGCGCACGCGCACATCGTCGAGCGGCCTCTTGCGGTGGTTGATGGCCAGGATGGTCTTGGCGCGCGAGGCGCCCACCAGCACCTGGTAGCGCTGCGGCTGCGCCTTGAACTGCGCCAGGCTGCGCGCCGCGGCCACGCGCGGAAACACGTCGACATCGCCGCTCAGCAGCGCCGCCACCTGGGCCGCGGGCTCGGAGATGAAGCGGAACTGCACGCGCTTGAGCGCCACCGCG
Source organism: Paucibacter sediminis (assembly GCF_030254645.1). Taxonomy (NCBI): domain Bacteria; kingdom Pseudomonadati; phylum Pseudomonadota; class Betaproteobacteria; order Burkholderiales; family Sphaerotilaceae; genus Roseateles; species Paucibacter sediminis. The sequence continues at coordinate 1,893,010 of NZ_CP116346.1, read as the reverse complement.
CCCGCGTTGTTGTTGTTTCGGTAGCCCGGCCAGGCCTTCAGCGTCAGGCTGGCGCCGCGCGCCCACTGCGCCAGCTGGTAGGGCCCGGTGCCGACCGGCTGCGTGGCATTGCCGGCGGCGCTCTTGGGCTCGACGATGATGGCGGTGGCCTGGCCCAGCAGGAACAGAAAATCGGGCTCGATGCTCTTCAGGCCAATCACCAGGGTGTCGGGCGCGGGCGTGGCCAGCAGCGCGATATTGGCGAACACGCGCTTGTCCTTGTTGGCGCTCTTCTCGCCAGCGGCGCGCTCGAAGGAAAACTTCACCGCCGCGGCGTCGCAGGGCTCGCCGTTGTGGAAGCGCAGCCCCGGGCGCAGGCGGAAGGTGTAGGTCTTGAGGTCGGGCGAGACCTCCCAGCTGCTGGCCAGCAGCGGGCTCACGCGCCCATCCGCGCCGATCTTGGTGAGGGTCTCGAAGACGTTGTAGTGCACGATCTCGGCAATCGCCGAGGCCGCGCCCAGCGTCGGGTCCAGGCCCGGCGGCTCCAGGGTCATGCCCAGCACCAGGCTGTCACGCCCCTGGGCGTGCGCGGCCGGCAGCGCCAGCATGGCGGCGGCACTGCTCAGCAAGACCTTGCGGCGTCGAATCATCCGGAACTCCTCACGACCGACGCATCTTGCCACGCGCTCACTCGCGCAGCCGCGGGTCCAGCAGATCGCGCAAGCCGTCGCCCAGCAGATTCAGCCCCAGCACGGTGAGGGCAATCGCCAGGCCCGGCCAGACCGCCAGCAGCGGCGCCTGGAACAGCCAGGTCTGGGCCTCGGCCAGCATGCGGCCCCAGGAGGGCTCGGGCGGCTGGCTGCCCAGGCCCAGAAAGGCCAGCGCCGCCTCCGCCAGGATGGCCAGGCCGAACTGGATGGTGGCCTGCACGATCAGCAGCGGCAGCAGATTGGGCAGCACATGCACCCAGGCAATCGCCAGCGGGCCGCGCCCGAAGGCGCGCGCGGCGCGCACATAGTCGTGCTGCCACTGCACCAGCGCCGCGCCGCGCGTCAGGCGCGCATACACGGGCACGCTGTGCAGGGCGATCGCCAGCACCGCGACGGCAAGACCTGGCCCCAGCGTGGCGGCGAGCAGGATGGCCAGCAGCAGGGCCGGGAAGGCATAGCCGAGATCGGCGGCGCGCATGATGAGCTCCTCGCACCAGCCGCGCCGCGCCGCTGCCAGCAGGCCCAGGCCAGCCCCCAGCAGCAGGCCCAGGCCGGCCGCACAGGCGCCCACCAGCAGGGCATTGCGCGCGCCCGCCATCAGCTGGCTCGCCAGGTCGCGGCCCAGGCCGTCGGTGCCCAGCCAATGGGCGGCGCTGGGCGGCTGCAGCTTGGCTAAAAGCTCGATCTCGGCGGGCGGCCAGGGCGTCCACAGCAGCGAGAGCAGGCCCGTCAGCGCCACCGCCAGCACGATGGCGGCGCCGGCGCAGAAGCCGCGATGGCGCCGCGCGCGGGGCCAGAAGCCGTTTGCTTGCATGTCAGTTATCCGCTCCGCGTTCGCGGCACCCGCGACGCATGAACCCGGTGCTCGGGCCGAGCGCCGGGCCGCCCCAAGCCGGCCCGCGCTGGCGATGTGCTTGCCGGTCAATCCGGCAAGCATCGCCGTCCCCGCGGGGGACCGACCGGGCTCGCCCACGTTCAGCGGGGCGAGATTGGGCGAGGGGCTGTTTTACTTCAGCCATGCTCGCGCTCCCTGCGCAGGCGCGGGTCCAGCGCCAGGTAGAGCAGGTCCACCACGAAGTTCAGCAGCAGCACCAGCGCCACCAGCAGCAGCACGCCATTGCGCAGCACCATCAGGTCGCGGTTGGCCACCGCCTGGAACAGCAGCCGGCCCAGCCCGGGCAGCTGGAAGATGTTCTCCACCACGATGGTGCCGGCCAGCAGATTGGCGAACTGCAGGCCCATCACGGTGACGATGGGGATCAGCGCATTGCGCAAGGCATGGTGCAGCAGGATGCGCGGCTCGCGGGCGCCGGCGGCGCGTGCGCTGCGCACATAGTCCTCACCCAGCACCTCCAGCAGGGCCGAGCGGGTGATGCGCGCCAGGATGGCGGCCTGGGTGAGCGCCAGCGCCAGCGCCGGCAGGGCCAGGGCCTGCAGCGCCGGGCCCAGGCCGCCGCCCTCGGCCGCGCGCCAGCCCGGGAAGCCCCCGGCCGCGACCCATTGCAGCTTCACCGCGAACAGCAGCATCAGCAGGATGGCAAACCAGAAGCTGGGCGTGGCCAGGCCCAGCTGGCTCAGCAGCATCACCAGCAGATCGCCCGGGCGGCCGCGCCGCGCCGCCGCATAGCCGCCCGCCACCAGCGCGATCAGCGCCGCCAGCGCCATCGCCAGCAGGGCCAGCGGCAGGGTCACCACCAGACGCTCGGCGATCAGCTCGGCCACCGGCGCGCCATAGGCATGCGAAAGCCCCATCTCGCCGCGCGCCAGGCCGGCCAGCCAATCCAGGTAGCGCAGCGCGGCGGGCCGCTGCAGGCCCAGTTGCTCGGCCAGCGCGGCCACCGCCTCGGGCGTGGCCTCACTGCCCAGCATCAGCTGCGCCACGTTGCCGGGCAGCACATCCAGCAGCCCGAAGATCAGCGCCGTGGCCGCCAGCAGGCTGATCAGCAGGCTGGCAATTCGCGGCAACAGGGCTCGTGGCATGGCGGTGGGTGGGGCGGCAGAGGCTGGCGGCACATTGTCACCGCGGGCGCGCCGCCCTCCCCGCGCCCGCGCCGCTTACTTGCCCGCCGCCTTGAGCGCCTGCGCCGCCTTCAGCATCGCGCTGACATGGCCGTCGGGGTTCATGCTGGCATGCACGGCGGCGATCTTGCCGTCGCGCGAGATCAGGTAGGAGATGCGGTCAGCCATGCCGGGCACGATCTTCAGCGCGGCGTCGTAGTCCTTCATGACCTTGGCGCCGGCATCGGCCGCCACCGCGAACTTGCCGCGGCAAGCCTCTGTGCTGAACTTCTTGAGCGTCTCGATGTCGTCGTTGGACATGCCCAGCACCGTCACATCCAGCGCCTTGAACTGCTCGGTGGCCTCGGAGAACAGGTGCGCCTCGACGGTGCAGCCGCTGGTGAAGGCCTTGGGATAGAAGTACAGCAGCACCGGCCCCTGCTTGAGGCTGGCGGCCAGGCTGAACTTGTAGGGCGCGCCCGCCAGCGCGGCATCGGCTGCGAAGTCGGGCGCCGGCGCCCCCACCGGCAGGGCGGCAAAGGCGGCGCTGCTCAGCAGCAGGGTGGCGGTGGCGATGACCGTGGCGCAGGTGGTCTTGAGACGCATGGCAGACATCCTTCTTTCGGAAGCCCGCATCATGCCCGGCCGCCGCGCCGGCTGCGCCGGCCAGCGGAGAAACCATGTGGCCGCGGCCGGGCATAGATGTAACAAGCAGCCGAAAACACTTGTCGACATTTCTTACACATGCAAGAGATCTCGATATTCAAGTCTTGATTCATAAGGATTTTCCCTTTGGCCCGCTATTTGCATCCCAGGGGCCGGGTCCTTTTCATCAACGCAAAAAAGTTACAAATGAACAAACTGAAGAGCCTCTGCGCCGCCCTGGTACTGGGTGGCCTGACCGCCGCGCAAGCCGGCCCGATCCTGATCGTGAATGGCATGTCCACCACGTCCGAGGTGGGCACCACCACCGCCGTGACCAACAACCTGCAGGCCCTGCACCTGGCCGTTGGCAATACCGTTACCGTGGCCGACAGCCTGCCGCTCTCGCTGGCCGGCTATTCGCAGGTCTGGGACGTGCGCTTCAACACCGGCCTCGACGCCGGCGCGGCGAACGAATACAGCGCCTTCCTGTCGGCGGGCGGTGGCCTGTTCCTGATGGGCGAGAACGCCAGCTTCATGAGCCGCAACAACTCCATCCTGTCGCTGATCAGCGGCCTGGGCGGCGGCAGCATCGGCTTCAACAGCTGCTACGACGGCTTCGAGAAGGTGTACGCCCCCTTCGACGGCCCGAACGCGGTGAGCAATGTGAACTACGCGGCCTCCGGCTGCTTCACCGGCCATGGCACCGGCAACTGGATCACCTCGCGCAACGACGGCTCGCTGGGCGCCGGCATTGCATTCGGCGTGGGCAGCCTGTCCGGCGCCAGCAAGGGTGCCCTGACCACCATCCTGGACGTCAACTTCATGATGAACCAGTACGACCTGCCGAACTCGCAGCAGCTGACCAAGAACCTGATTGGTTATGTGGGCGACCAGGTGGAGCCGCCGAACCGCGTGCCGGAACCCGGCGTGCTGGCCCTGGTGGGTCTGGCCGCCGCGGCAGCCGCCGTGGCGCGTCGCCGCAAGGCCGCCTGATCGGGCAAGCGCGGCCACGCGCCGCCAGCCCGCAACGCAACCCGCAGCCTCCCGCAGGCTGCGGGTTTTTTCACGCCCGGGCCTTCAATGCGAGGCCTGCCGGCGCAGGCGCCGATGCGCCGCGCGTGCATGCGGCACCCAGCCATGGCGCGCCCAGCGCCGCCACATCAGCAGGCCGCGCAGCCATTCGTCGGCGGCGTAGGCGATCCAGATGCCCACCAGGCCCAGGCCCAGCACCTGGCCCAGCAGCCAGCTGCCGCCGGCCAGCACCACCAGCATCGAGGCCGCACCGGCCAGCACCGGATAGCGCGCGTCGCCGGTGGCGCGCAGCGCGTTGATCACCACCAGATTGAAGGTACGGCCGGGCTCCAGGATCACCGTCAGCCACATCAGGGTGACGGCCTGGGCGACGATGGCCTGGTCGTGCGTGAACAGGCGCAGCAGCCAGGGCGAGGCCAGCGCCGCCGCGGTGGCCACCGCCACGCTCACCAGCAGGCCGCGCCCCAGCGCGCGCCGCACCAGCCGGTGCGCGGCATGCAGCTGGCCGGCGCCAATCAGATGCCCGACCACGATCTCGGCCGCGAAGCCGGTGGCCAGGCCGAACAGCAGCACGAAGTACATCAGCTGCGAGGCATAGGAATGCGTGGCCAGGGCGCCGGCGCCCAGCTGGCCGGCCACCGCGATGCTGACCATGAAGGCCAGGCGGTAGGCGATGTTCTCGGCCGCCCCGGGCAGGCCGATGTGCAGCAGCCCGGCCAGCTCGCGGCGCGGCAGCCGCCACCAGTCGGCCCACTGCGGGCGCAGGCCCAGGCGGCTACGCCACAGCCACAGATGCAGCAGCAGGCCGAGGCTGCGGCTGCACAGCAGGGCGAGGGCAAAGCCCGGCAGGCCCAGCCATTGCATGAAGGGCATCGCCAGGCCCAGCTGCACGATCTGCATCGCCACCAGCACCGCCAGGGTGTCGCGCGTGCGCAGATGGGCCCGCATCACGCTGGCCATGGAGGCGTTCCAGGCATCCAGCAGCATCGCGGGCGCGAGTGCCTGCAGCAGGGGCGCGGCCAGCGGCAGCACCTCGGGCGGCGCATTCAGCAGGCGCAGCAGCGGCGCGGCGGCCAGCGCCGCGGCCAAGGCGGTGAGCCCGCCGATCCAGCTGCTGGCACCCAGGGCGGCGCGCGCGCTGGCATCGGCGAGCTCGCGCCGCCCGCCGCCCAGGCTCTGCGTGATCACCACGCTGATGCCGGCACCGACGATGCGAAACAGGATGAACAAGGTGCCCGCCACATGGTTGGCGAGCGCGAAGCCGGCACCCGCGCTGTCCGAGATGCGTGCCGCCAGCAGGGTGCCGATCAGGCCCACCGCAATGCCCAGGCAAAGCTCGAGGAACAGCGGCCAGGCGAGCGAGAACAGGCGGGGTTGTTGCATGGGCGGGGCAGCGGGAAGGACGCCGCGGCATCCTAGTGCAGCGGCCGCGCCGGCGCTGTACCCGCTAGGTAACCGGGGGCGCCTGCAGCAGCTCGTCGGCCAGCCATTGCTGCAGCGCGCCCAGCGCCACGGCGGCGGCCTGTTCGGGTCCTTGCGCCAGCGCTGCCGCCTCGCACAGATGCGCAAACGTGCCGGCCGCGCTCAGCAGGCTTTGCAGCAGCGCAGCTTCCTCGGCAGTGAGCGAGCGCCAGCGCGTCTCCAGGCCCTGGCGCCAGACCAGCAAGCCATGGGCCTGCGCCAGTGGCTCGGGCAGCTCGGGTTCGGCCGCGCCGCTGCGATGCTGGCGCAGCGCGCGCCAGACCGGCTCCACCGCCCAGTCCAGCGCCAGCAGCCGCACGCTGGGCTGCAGCCGCAGCGGCAGGCCGGCCCATGCCTCGGGCGCCAGCGCCTGCAGATGCGCAAGCGTCATCGGGGTGGCCGCAGCGGCGTCGAAGGCGCCGCGCAGGGCCCAGTCCATGCGTGCCAGATCGCACAGCGCCGCATGCGGCAACCGCGCGGCGTAAGGCCCGTCCATGAAGTCGGCCAGCGCATCGCCATACCAGCGTATCGAGGCCTGCTGCGAGGGCCGGGCATCGATATAGGCATGGCCCAGCGCATCGAAGGCCGCGTCGCCCATGGCCAGGGCCAGCACCTCGTAGTTGTCGCGCAGCGCGCCCAGCAAGCGGGCGCGGTAGGCATGGGCATAGACGGCCAGCCGCGCCAGGCTGCGCTCGGTCAGCAGGCCGGCAAGCGTCTGATCGGCGGCACGCCCCTCCAGCACGGCCGCCTGCAGCCCGCGCTGCTGCGCCAGCAGGCTCATGCGAACGCTCCCACCGCGGCGGCCGGGGTCAGGTCTTGCGCGACGCGCCGTGCCACATCGCGCGCGGTGGCCAGTTCGGCCAGCAGATCGGCCAGCGGCGGGATCTGGTCGTCGCGCTCGATCATGGTGGGCTTGGGGCCCAGCCGGCCCAGCGTATAGGCATAGAGCTCCCAGACCGCGGGGCAGACCGCGTGGTCGTGGGTGTCGACCACGAGCTCGCCCAGGTCCTCATGGCCGGCCAGATGGATCTGCACCACCTGCGCGGCAGGCATGCGGTCGATATAGGCCCGCGGGTCGAAGCCATGGTTGCGGGCCGACACGTAGACGTTGTTGACATCCAGCAGCAAGCGGCAGCCGCTGCGCCTGAGCAACTCGGCCACGAAGCAGGCCTCGTCCATCTCGTCGGCCGCAAACGCCACATAGCTGGAGACGTTCTCCAGCACCAGCGGGCGCTGCAGGAGCTCCTGCACCTGCGCGATGCGGCCGCACAGATGGTGCAGCGAGGCCTCGGTGTAGGGCATGGGCAGCAGGTCGTGCAGATTGCGATGGTCCACGCCGGTCCAGCACAGATGGTCCGACAGCCAGGCGGGCTGAATGCGATCGGCCAGCGCCTTCAGCTCGCGCAGATAGTCCAGGCTGAGCGGGTCGGCGCTGCCGATGGACAGCGACACGCCATGCATGACGACGGGATAGTCGCGCCGCAGGCGTTCCAGATGCCAGAGCGGCTTGCCGCCGGGCACCAGGTAGTTCTCGGAAATGATCTCGAGCCAGTCCGGCCGCAGGCCGGCCGGCAGGGGCTCTGCGAGGGCCTGGTAATGCTCGGTCCGGAGGCCCAGGCCGAAGCTATCGGGTTGGATGCTGGACATGGGCGCTCCTGGCGAGTTCGGCCGCTTACTTTTCCACCTTGCCACCGGCCTTGGTGCATTCGGCCGCACTGGCCTTGCTGACCCAGCCCTGGCCCTTGCAGCTGTTGTGGCCCTTGCATTCGCTCTTGGCGGTCTTGCACTCGGAGCTGCCCTTGCAGCTGTTGATGCCGGAGCACTTGACCATGCCGTCGTCGGCGGCCTGCACGGCGGTGCTGAAGCCGGCGGTGGCAAACAGGGCGGCAGCGGCGGCGGCGATGGACAGGCCGGTCTTGAGGGTTTGTTGCATGTGAAGCTCCTGAGATGAATGAAGGAATCGTTGAGGTTGCTTGAACAACAGGCCGTGGCGGCGTTGCCTTGCCCACGACTTGTGAGCTTGTGTCGCGCCTGCCCGGCCTGGCCTTACATACGCGCCGAAGTTTTTTTTGGATGCGGATTACCCTCGGTTATGCCCGCGGGCCCGCCATTCATTGGCCAGGGCCGGCCAGGCCCCGTAGAGTCGGGCCCATGCTCAAGACCGAGACGCCCAGCACCGCCCACCAGAACCTGGATGAATACGAGACGCCGGCCCTGATCGCCGCCTTTGTGGACGACCAGGGCGAGGCGGTACAGGCGGTGCGCGCCGCCGCGCCGCAGCTGGCGGCGGCGGTGCAGGCCGCCCTGCCCCGCATCCGCGCCGGCGGCCGGCTCATCTATGTGGGCGCCGGCACCTCCGGCCGGCTGGGCGTGCTGGACAGCGTGGAGCTCTACCCCACCTTCTCCTGGCCGCATGAGCGCGCGCTGGCCCTGCTGGCGGGCGGGCCCGGCGCCATGTTCGAGGCGGTGGAGGGGGCCGAGGACGACGCCGCCCAGGGCGGCGTCGACGTGCTGTCTTTGCAGCTCACGCCGAACGACGTCGTGCTGCTGCTCGCCGCCTCCGGCGCCACGCCCTATGTGCTGGGCGCCCTGCAGGCGGCGCGCGCCGCCGGGGCGCTGACCCTGGGCTTTGCCAACAACCCGGGCGCGCCGGTGTCAGGTCTTGCCGAGATCGGCATCGTGCTGGACACCGGGCCCGAGGTGATCTCGGGCAGCACACGGCTGAAGGCGGGCAGCGCGCAGAAAATCGCGCTCAACACCTTCTCCAGCGCGCTGATGGTGCAGCTGGGCAAGGTCTACGGCAATCTGATGGTGGACCTGAAGGCCACCAATGCCAAGCTGCTGCGCCGCGCCCTGGACCTGACCATGCGCGCCAGCGGCGCCGACGAGACCCGCGCCGAGGACATGCTGCGGGCCTGCGAGCATTCGGTGAAGCTGGCCATCGTGGCGCTGCGGCGTGGCTGCACGCCGGCGCAGGCGCGCGCCGCGCTGCAGGCCGCCGACGGCAGCGTGCGCCGGGCGCTGCGCTGATGATGGCGGCGCCACGCAGCCCCTGGGTCTGGATCCCCAGCCTCTACCTGCTGCAAGGCATCCCCTATGTGGTGGTGATGACGCTCTCGGTGGTGATGTACAAGAACCTGGGGCTAAGCAACACCGAGATTGCGCTCACCACCAGTTGGCTCTACCTGCCCTGGGTGATCAAGCCGCTGTGGTCGCCCCTGATCGAGTTGCTGGGCAGCAAGCGGCGCTGGATCTGGGCGCTGCAGTTCCTGGTCGGTGCGGCGCTGGCCGGCGTGGCCCTGGTACTGCCGCTGCCGGCCTGGTTCCAGCTCAGCCTGGCGGTGTTCTGGCTGATGGCTTTTGCCTCGGCCTCGCACGACATCGCCGCCGACGGCTTCTACCTGCTGGCGCTGCAACAACACCAGCAGGCTGCCTTCGTGGGCGTGCGCTCGACCTTCTACCGCATCGCCAATATCGCCGGCCAGGGCGGCCTGGTCTATCTGGCGGGCGTGCTGCAGGAGCGCAGCGGCAGCATGGCCACGGCCTGGAGCCAGGTCTTCATGCTGCTGGCCGCGGCCTTCGTGCTGCTGGCGCTCTACCATCTCGCGCTGCTGCCGCGCCCGGCGGCGGATCGCCCGGCCGCGCGCACCGGCCGGCCGATACAGGAGTTCTTCGCCGTCTTCAAGGCCTATTTCCGCAAGCCCGCCATCGGGGTGATCCTGGGCTATCTGCTGCTCTACCGCTTCCCGGAGGCGCAGCTGCTGAAGCTGGCCACGCCCTTTCTGCTGGACGCACCGGCGCAGGGCGGGCTGGGCCTCAGTACCAAGGAGGTCGGCATCGCCTATGGCACGGTGGGCCTGACGGCGCTGACCCTGGGCGGCCTGCTGGGCGGCTGGATCATCTCGCGCGTGGGCCTGAAGCGCGCACTCTGGCCGCTCATCCTCAGCATGCATGTGCCCAACCTGGTGTTCCTGCTGATGGCGCTCATGCATCCCGGCAGCCTGTGGCTGGTGAGCGCAGCGCTGGCGCTGGAGCAGTTCGGCTACGGCCTGGGCTTCACCGCCTATCTGATGGTGATGATTCTGGTGGCCGAGGGGCCGCACAAGACCGCGCATTACGCTATCTGCACCGGCTTCATGGCCCTGGGCATGATGCTGCCGGGCATGTGGAGCGGCTGGCTGCAGGCGCAGATCGGCTACCCCTGGTTCTTTGCCTGGGTGCTGCTGGCCACCCTGCCCTCGTTCGCGATGACGGCCCTGCTCAAGGTGCCCGAAGGCTTCGGCAAGAAGGAGGCCGGCGCGTGAGGCACGACGAGCAGCGCCTGGCCAGCCTGGACGCCTTCCGCGGCTTCACCATCGCCGCCATGCTGCTGGTTAACAACCCGGGCGACTGGGCGCATCTGTACGGCCCGCTGGCGCATGCCGAGTGGCATGGCTGGACCTTCACCGACTGGATCTTTCCCTTCTTCGTCTTCATCAGCGGCGTGGCCATGCACATCAGCCTGGGCCGCCGTGCCGCGGCGGGCGCCGCCCGGCAGGCCCTGCTGCTGCAGACCTGGCGGCGTGGCCTCGTCATCATCGCGATCGGGCTGGCGCTCAACCTCATCCCGGCCTTCCATCCCGAGACCCTGCGCTGGCCCGGTGTGCTGCAGCGCCTGGGCCTGTGCACCCTGCTGGCCGCGCCGCTGGCGCTGTTGCTGAGCTGGCGCCAGCAGCTGGCCGCGGCCCTGGCCCTGCTGGGGCTCTACAGCCTGCTGATGCTGTGCGTGCCGGTGCCGGACGCCCAGGGCGTGTGGCATGTCGGCTCGCTGCAGCCCGGCGAAGACACCGGCGCCTGGCTGGACCGCGCGCTGATGGATGGTCATCTGTGGGCGAAGAGCAAGCACTGGGACCCGGAAGGCCTGCTCTCCACCCTGCCGGCCCTGGCCAGCCAGATCGCCGGCCTGCTGACCGGCCACTGGCTGATGGCGCGGCGCGCGCCGGTCGAGAAGGCCATGTGGTTCATGGTGTCAGGTCTTGCCTGCCTGTGGCTGGGCCAGCTGCTCGACGCCTGGCTGATGCCCATCAACAAGAATCTCTGGACGCCCGCGTACACGGTGGCGATGACGGGCTGGGCCTGCCTGCTGTTCGGCAGCTTCTACTGGCTGCTGGACGCCATGCCCCTGCCGTTGCTGCGCGCGCGCCTGGCGCGCTGGGCCAGGCCGTTGCAGGTGTTCGGCATGAACGCGCTGTTCATCTTCGCGCTCTCGGGCCTGGTGGCCAAGCTGCTGGGCTTCGTCAAGCTGGCGCAGCCGGACGGCAGCCAGCGCACGCTCAAGGCCCTGCTGTATGCCCCCATCCAGGCCTTGGAGCTGGCACCGCGCAATGCCTCGCTGCTGTTTGCCCTGGCTTTCTGTGCCAGCATGTACCTGGTGGCCTGGGTCATGTGGCGCAGGCGGTGGTTTGTGAAGGTTTGAGATTGCATGCAACGACGTAAGGCCCTGACGGCCGTGGCGATGATGGGCTTGGCCGGCTGCGCGCCCCTGCCCATCCCGCCGGCCGAGCCGCCCGCCCCACCGGCCCCGCCGGCCAAACCGCCGGCGCGCGAGTTCCGCGCCGCCTGGGTGGCCACGGTGGCGAATATCGACTGGCCCAGCCGCAAGGCCTTGAGCAGCGCCGAGCAAATTGTCGAGATTCACGCCCTGCTGGACCGCGCCGCGGCGCTCGGGCTCAACACCATCATCCTGCAGGTGCGCACCAGCGCCGACGCGCTCTACCCCTCGGCGCTGGAGCCCTGGAGCGAATACCTGAGCGGCACGCAGGGCCAGGCCCCCGAACCCTTCTACGACCCCCTCGCCACCTGGGTGAGCGAGGCCCATGCGCGCGGGCTCGAACTGCATGCCTGGTTCAATCCCTATCGCGCGCGCCAGAGCCAGGCGCGCTCGGCGGCCGCGGCCGGCCATCTGAGCCAGACCCGGCCGGACTGGGTCAAGCGCTATGGCGACCAGCTCTGGATCGACCCCGGCGAGCCCGCGGCCGCCGCGCACACGCTGGCGGTGGTGCGCGATGTGCTGCAGCGCTACGACGTCGATGGCATCCACATCGACGATTACTTCTATCCCTACCCGGTGCAGGACGGCAACAAGCAGGAGCTCGATTTCCCCGACGAGCCGAGCTGGCAGCGCCACGGCCGGGCCAGCGGCCTGAGCCGCGCCGACTGGCGCCGCGACAACGTCGACCGCCTGGTGCAGCAGCTCTACCAGTTGGTGCGCGAAGCCGGAAAACCATGGGTCAAGCTGGGCATCAGCCCCTTCGGCCTGCCGCGCCCCGATCTGCGCCCGGCCGGCATTGCCGGCTTCTCGCAGTACGACAAGCTCTACGCCGACGTGGAGCGCTGGCTGCGCGAGGGCTGGCTGGACTATCTGGCGCCGCAGCTCTACTGGCCGCGCGCGCAGACCGCGCAGGCGTTCGAGGTGCTGCTGGACTACTGGCATGGTCAGAACCCGCTGGGCCGGCATATCTACCCGGGCCTGTTCACCAGCCGCATCAGCGACAAGGCCGACAGCTGGCCGGTGGACGAGATCCTGGGGCAGATCGCGCTCACGCGCGCACGCGCGCCCGGCTCGGGCCATGCCCATTTCAGCATAGTGGCGCTGGCGCAGAACCGGCGCGGCCTGGCCGATGCCCTGCTGGCCGGGCCCTATGCCGAGCCGGCCCTGCCACCGGTGATGCCCTGGCTGGCTCCCAGGCCTTAAGGACCCTCTAGAGGAACTCGGCGCGGATGTCGACCGTGGAGGCCTGGCCGACCTGCTCGACATGCGCCGCCAGCCAGGCCTCGGCCTGGGCGCGGCCGGCATCGCGCAACTCGCACAAATAGGCCCAGCCAATATCCAGCTTGCTGCTGGCCGCCTGGGCCGCCAGCAGCTCGTCGCAGCGTATCGAGTGGATGCGCATGCGGCGCGCGTCCGCGGGCGCCAGTTTGCCGCGGTCGATCAGGCTGGTGACAAAGGCGATGGCGCGCATCTCGCGCATCAGCGAGGAGTTGAAGCTGATCTCGTTGACGCGGTTGGCGATCTCGGCCGCCGTGCGCGGCACGCCCCGGCGCACCAGCGGGTTCACATGCACGATCAGCACGTCGGCGCTGACGTCCTCATAGATGAGCGGGAAGATCGCCGGGTTGCCCATGAAGCCGCCGTCCCAGAAATACTCGCCGTCGATTTCCACCGCCTGGAACAGGCTGGGCAGGCAGGCGCTGGCCAGCACCGCATCGGCCGTGATCTCGCTGCCGCTGAAGACGCGGATCTTGCCGGTCTCGACATTGGTGGCGCTGAGGAACAGTTTCAGCGGCAGCGCCCGGCGCAGCGCGTCGAGATCCACGCATTGCTGCAGCAACTGCCGCAGCGGGTTGATATTGAGCGGGTTGAGCTGGTAGGGCGAGAAGGCCTGCAGCAGGCTGCCGGCCCACCAGTGCTGCGGCGAGAACTCGGGCGGCAGCGCCCGTTGCCAGCCCTGCATGAAGGCTTCCAGCCAGGGTGCTTGCCAAGGCGTCAGCCGGCCGGCCGCGGCCACCGCCTGCCAGAGCCCGGCGAGCGCCTGCCGCGCGCCCTCGGGCCCGCCGCGCCGCAGGCCGTCGGCCAGGGCCACCGCGTTCAGGCTGCCGGCGCTGGTAGCGCTGATGGCCTCGATGCGCAGGCGGCCGTCGGCCAGCAGCGCATCCAGCACGCCCCAGGTGAACGCGCCATGCGAGCCACCGCCCTGCAGCGCCAGATTGATGGCTTTTCTTTCCTCGCCCGCTGGTTTCTTGGATGCGCGCGCCATGCGTCCCCCGGTCGGAACCGCCCCGCCTGGGCAGGCAGGTCTCACAGCATCATGCCGCAGCGTCGCCGGGGAATTCGCACCCAGCTTGTGGACTTTGAGCAACGGCTGGCAAAAAACATGCACGCCGCAATTCGCCCTCGCAGGGTGCCAAAACCCGGGGCTGCTGCCCATGCGTGCACCAGCCTGGGGCCGGCTCGTGGCCGGCGCAGCCGCCGCCGCCCGGCCGATGTGGGCCACAGGACACACTCTGTGACAAGGTCACAAAAGCTCAATATCCAGGCCCCAGACTGCACCCCGTGGACGATCGAATCCGCACCGCTTTTGCGCCACCAGGCATGGCGCGAGGCAGGCCCGGGACCTGGCAATCCTGGGAACGCGCGGATTGAAGTGGAAAGGCCCCGCTGGTAGGCTTTTCACTTGGATAGAAGTGGGATGAGTGCGAGTTGGCGCGCTTGTCCGGCCTGCCGAAAACCCTTTGAAGACCCCCTGGGGCCATTTTTTTGCCGGAAAACTGCAACGTCAAACGTTTGCGGACCGGCTTCAAGGTGTTTCGGCGCGCCAGGATTCGGTCACTGAATTCTCAACATGGAGCATGCAGGATGAGCAGCAAAGATTGGTCTGGATTTTCGAGGACGGCACTCAGCGTGGCCGTTGCCATCGTCGCGGCAGCCCCCGCGTTCGCGCAGAACACCACCTCGGCCGTGGCTGGCCGCATCATCGGCGCCGATGGCAAGCCGGTGGCGGGCGCCACGGTGAGCATCGTGCACCGTGAGTCGGGCTCGGTGAACAACATCACCACGGACGGCGAGGGCCGCTACAGCGTGCGCGGCCTGCGCGTGGGCGGCCCCTACACGGTGACCGCCAGCAAGGGCAGCGAGAAGGAAAGCCGCGATGGCATCTACCTCGCCCTGGCCGAATCCCTGAACCTCGACCTCACCCTGGGCGGCAATGTGCTGAGCCAGGTGGTGGTGACCGGCAGCGCCGTGGCGAGCAAGTTCGACAGCGCTTCGCAAGGCGCCGGCACCAGCCTGGGCCGCAAGGAGCTCGACGCCTACGCTTCGATCCAGCGCAATCTGCAGGACTATGCGCGCCTGGACCCCCGTCTGGCGCAGACCGACAAGGAGCGCGGCGAGATCTCGGCCATGGGCCAGAACACCCGCTTCAACTCGATCACCATCGACGGCGTCTCCACCAACGACACCTTCGGCCTGGAGGCCAACAACCTGCCCACCGCCAAGCAGCCGATCTCGATCGACGCGATCCAGGCGGTGCAGGTCAACCTCTCCAACTACGACGTGACCCAGAAGGGCTACACGGGCGCCAACATCAACGCGGTGACCAAGTCCGGTACCAATGAGTACAAGGGCAGCGTCTATTACGTCTACCGCGACGACAGCATGGCCGGCCAGCGCTACAACCGCGGCACCCAGGGCTACTTCCAGCCCGCGACTTTCAAGGAAGACACCAAGGGCTTCACCCTGGGTGGCCCGATCATCAAGGACAAGCTGTTCTTCTTCGCTAACTACGAAGAGCTCAAGAGCACCCGCGCGACCCCCAGCTTCGGCCCGGTGGGCAGCGCTCTGACCAATGTGGGCATCACGCCCGCCCAGATCGACGCCGCCATCAAGGTCGCCAAGGACAAATGGGGCATCGACGTGGGCAGCACGGAGATCCCCGCCGGCGTCGAGCTGAAGGTCAAGGACTACCTGCTCAAGCTGGACTGGAACATCACCGACAAGCAGCGCGCCAACCTGCGCTATGCGAAGACCGAGCAGGGCGACCCGACCTTCGCCGGCTTCAGCTCGACCTCGCTGTCGCTGAACTCCTACTGGTGGAGCCAGAAGAAGAGCATCGAGACGGTGGTGGGCCAGTGGTTCTCCGACTGGACCGACAACTTCTCCACCGAAGTCAAGGTCTCCAGCCGCAAGTACGACAGCGTGCCTGAAAACGCTGCCAACCTGCCGCAGATCCAGCTGACCTGGACCGGCGCCGCGCCCGCGGGCACCGCCAGCGGCGACCGCTCGCTGTTCTTCGGCACCGAGAACAGCCGCCACTTCAACATCCTGCGCACCGACACCAAGGACGCCTATTTCGCCGGCAACTGGGTGAAGGACGACCACGAGATCAAGTTCGGCGCCGACTACAGCAGCAACGACACCTACAACGCCTTCCTGCAGAACACCAAGGGCACCTACACCTTCCGCGGTGCGGACCCGGTGGCCCTGTTCCAGGCCGGCAAGCCCTCCACCTATGTGGTGCAGCTGCCGCTGACCGGCAAGACGCTGGAAGACGGCGTGGCGCTGTGGAAGCTGAACAACATCGGCCTATTCGTGCAGGACACCTGGACCGTCAACGACAAGCTGAACCTGACCGTGGGCGCGCGCGTCGACCAGGTCGACATCCCCGATGCACCGCTGTTCAACCAGGCTGCCAAGACCAAGTTTGGCTACGACAACAGCAAGACCATGGACGGCGCCAGCCTGTTCCAGCCGCGCTTCGGCTTCAACTACACGCTGAACGCCAAGGCCAAGGAAAAGCAGCAGCTGCGCGGTGGCTTCGGTCTGTTCCAGGGCGCAGCCGCCAATGTCTGGCTGTCCAACCCCTTCTCCAACACCGGCATGGCCACGGCCAACCTGAACTGCAACACCACCAACCCGCTGTGCCCGGCCAGCCTGCTGTTCAACGCTGACGCCAACAACCCGACCTCGATCACCGGCGTGCCCCCGGCCGCCAACATCGACTTCCTGGACCCCGGTCTGCGCCAGCCCTCGGTCTGGAAGATGAACCTGGCCTTCGACGCCGAGCTGCCCTACAGCCTGGTGGCCGGTGCCGAAGTGGTGCTGACCAAGACCAAGGACGGCATCAACTACCGCAACCTGAACCTGGGCACGCCCACGGGTACGGGCCCGGATGGCCGCGAGCTGTACTACAACGCCGCCGGTCTGGACGGCACGAAGTGCTGGAATGGCGGCCCGGCCTTCATCAGCGGCTGCGGTGGTTCCAACCGCGCCAACCGCGACACCGCCTGGGGCAATGTGATCGTGGCCGAGCGCACCAGCAAGGGTGGCGGCCAGGCATTGACCCTGTCGCTGGGCCAGAACAACACCGGCTGGAACTGGTCGACGGCCTACACCTACACCACCGCCAAGGAAGTCAGCCCGCTGACCTCCTCCACCTCGTTCTCGAACTACGCCAACCGCGCCGTGTTCAACCCGAACGAGGACGTGGCCTCCAAGTCGTCCTACCTGATCCAGAACCGCTTCAGCGGTGCCGTGAACTGGTCCAAGGCCTTCATCAGCCAGTACAAGACCACGGTCGGCCTGGTGTACGAAGGC
Source organism: Paucibacter sediminis (assembly GCF_030254645.1). Taxonomy (NCBI): domain Bacteria; kingdom Pseudomonadati; phylum Pseudomonadota; class Betaproteobacteria; order Burkholderiales; family Sphaerotilaceae; genus Roseateles; species Paucibacter sediminis. The sequence continues at coordinate 1,876,054 of NZ_CP116346.1, read as the reverse complement.
CGTTCGGGCAAGCCCTACAGCTGGACCTTCAAGAACGACATGAACGGCGACGGCATCAACGGCAACGACCTGATGTACATCCCGAAGGCACCGGGCTCGGGTGAGGTGATCTTCCGCGGCGCGCCCAACAGCGGCCTGAACAACGCCGCCGCCGCCGAAGCACGCTTCTGGGAAATCGTGGCTGCCAACCCCGACCTCGATGCCGCACGCGGCAGCGTGATCGGACGCAACAGCGCCAAGTCCAAGTTCGCCAACACCTTCGACCTGCGCCTGAGCCAGGAAGTGCCGGGCCTGTTCGCCGGCCACAAGGGCGTGATCACGATGGACTTCCTCAACATCGGCAACATGCTCAACAAGAGCTGGGGCCGCATCGACGAGATCCCCTTCACCCTGGGTGGCGGCAACGGCGGCAACCGCCGCGGCTTCGTCAACTTCGCCGGCATGCAGGGCGGCAAGTACGTCTACGGCGTGACCGGCCTGGACGACTACGAGACGCGCCAGAACAAGGGCGAATCGCAGTGGGCCGTGCAGGTCACCGCGAAGTACGAGTTCTAACCAGAACCCGCGCGCTTGCGTGGCACACAGGGCTCCTTCGGGAGCCCTTTTTCATTCATGGCCGTGCCCACTCGATGCTGGCCTCGAAGCCGCGCCCGCCCGCGCAGGGCGAGCGCAGCCGCAGCAGCGCCCCCGACTGCTCGGCAATCTTGTGCACCAGGGCCAGCCCCAGCCGCGCCTGCGGCCCCTGACCCAGGGTCAGGTCTTGCCTGAGTTGCGCCAGCCGGCCGGCGTCCAGGCCAGGCCCGTCGTCGCGCACGCACAGGCGCGCCGGCTCCACCAGCAGCTCGACGTTCGCCTCCGCGCCGCCATGCAGGCGCGCGTTGTGCACCAGGTTGCGCAGCGCGATGCCCAGCGCGTCCATGTCGCCCAGCACCAGGGCCGGGGCCTCGCACAGATGCAGCTGCGGCGGGCGCTGGCCGCCATGCTCGAACTCGTCCAGCACCAGGCGCGCCAGCAGCTTGAGGTCCACCGGCTCGCGGCGCAGCGCCAGGCCGGCGTCCACCCGCGCCAGCTCCAGCAGGCGCGCGGCCAGCGCGCTGACGCGGTCCAGCTGCTTGAGCACCGCGCCGGCGCGCTCGGCCTGCGCCGGCGGCGCCGCCGGGCCCAGCACCTGCAGCAGGCGCTGCACCTGGGCGCGCGCCGCCGCCAGCGGGGTGCGCAACTCATGCGCCATCTGGCCGGCGAAGGCGCGCTCGGCCTCCACCATCATCTGCTGGCGCGCCCGCATCGCATTCACCTCCTGCAGCAGCGGCAGCCACTCCTGCGGCATGCCCTGCAGCGGCAGGGCGGCCTGGGCATCGCCGCGCAGCGCCTGCTGCACCGGCGCCAGGCTGCGGAAGCTGGCGCGCAGCAGCAGGTGCAGGATCAGCCAGCTCAGCGGCAGCAGGGCCAGCAGCGGCAGCAGCATCGCCAGCGCGGCCTCCCACAGCACCTCGGCACGGTGCGCCAGCGGCTCGGCCACCAGCACGCGGTAGGCGCTGGCGCGCGAGTCCAGCACCGCCACGCGCCAGGCGCCATGGTTCAGCAGGCCCGGCCGCACCGCCGGCGCCAGCTGCGCCTCGGGCGCGCGGTGCGAGCGCCAGCGCAGGCGGCCCTGCGCATCCAGCACCTGGTAGACGACGAATTCCTCGTGCGCGGCAAAGCCCGCCGGCGCGCCCTGCAGGGCCACGCTGCCCAGCACCGCATCGCCCAGGCCCAGCAGATGCTGGCCGGTCTCGACCAGGGCGCTGTCCAGCACCTCGTCGGTTTCCTCCTGCACCGCCAGCAGGGCCACGCCGCTGCCGAGCAGCCAGGCCAGCAGCAGGGCCAACAGCATGCGCCGACGCAGGCGCCGCTCCAGGCTCCAGCCGGCGGTGGCGTTGTCAGGCCTCAAAGCGATAGCCCAGGCCGCGGTGGGTGCTGATGCGCGTCGGCCCCAGCTTCTTGCGCAAGCGGCTGACGATCACCTCCAGCGAGTTGCTGCTGCTGTCGGCATGGCTGAGCGGCGCCAGCGCCGTCTCCAGCCGGTCGCGCTCGACGATGCGGCCGGGCGCGGCGGCCAGGCATTTCAGCAGGGCCCATTCCATCGCGGTGAGCTCCAGCGCGCGCCCGCCACGGCGCGCGCAATGCTGGCGCAGATCGAGTTCCAGATCGCCCAGCGCCGCCAGGCCGGGCGGCTGGGCGCGCCGCCACAAGGCCTCGATGCGGGCCAGCAGCTCGTCCAGGTCGAAGGGCTTGGTGAGGTAGTCGTCGGCGCCGGCGCGCAGACCCTGCACGCGCTCCGAGATGCGCTCGCGCGCCGTCAGCACCAGCACGGGCAGGCGCAGGCCCTGGGCGCGCCAGCGGCGCAGCAGGGTGAGCCCGTCGCCGTCCGGCAGCTGCAGGTCCAGCAGGGCCAGTTCGGGCGGCGGCAGCGCGGCCGCCTGCGCCAGCAGCTTGCACCAATGCACCCGCAGGCCGGCCGCCTCGAGATGCTCGCAAACCGCCTGGCCCAGATCGATGTCATCCTCGACGAGCAGCACTTGCATGCGCTCATCATCGCGCCGGGCAGCCGGCGCGCAGCAGGCAGCGTGCGCGCTCAGTTGCGTTGAATCAAGTCGCGGCGGCGCCAGACCAGGCCTGCCATGCCCAGACCCAGCATCAGCCAGGTGGAGGGCTCGGGCACCGCGGCGATATTGCCGTTCAGATTGATGGCGACGTTCTGCGCGCCGATGAATTCACCCACCTCGCTGGGGTCGGCATTGGAGTCGCCCAGCAGCGGCTTGGCCTCGTGGTTCTCGGAGTCGAAGGCGCCGATGTAGTGGTAGAACTCGTAGCGCCGCACCACCGACTCGGACTTATCGCCCACCGCCGCCAGGCCGCCGTTCTCCAGCTGGCCCGCGTTCGGGTTGCCGGGGTCGGTCTGCAGCAACTGCCATTCGATCTCGGTCTCGCTCTTGGCCAGCTTGATCTTGGGGTCGCCGCCCATCAGCTCCTCGAGGCTGATCTTGTCCTCGAACTCGGTGGTGTAGACCTTGACCCAGACCGGCTCGCCGAACTGCGGCTCGGGCGTTTCCGGCGGCGCCGGCGCCTGGATGCGCGCCACCACCACCGGCGGCTGGGCCGGCACGGGCGAGGGAATGACCTGCCAGGCGGGCGCCGGCAGCGCCGCCGTCACCGGGCTCAGCGCGCCCGAGCCGGGGCTGCTTTCCACCAGCCAGCTGTAGCGCGTCTGGCTGGCGTTGCCCACCGTGCCGACGCCGAAGTGGTCGCAGGGCGTGCTGGGGCCATAGCCGATGCCGCCACCGGTCCAGCAGCTCTCGCCCGGGGTGCTGAACACGCCGCTGGGCGTGCCCACGTTCCACACGCCGGCGGCAAAGCTGGCCTTGTAGGTGACGCGCACGCCGAACACGCCGCCGACGTTGTACTCGGTGACTTCGGGGGCCCCATAGCGCTCCACCGTGGTGGGGAAGCCGCGCCCGGCGCCGCCAAAGGTGTCGGTGATGTCACCCAGATGCAGGCCTTCGAGCTCGATCTCGAAGCCATGGGCGGTCTGACCGGTGTCGTTCACGACGTCGAAATTACCCAGCGTGCCGAACACGCTGGCAGCCGCCCACAAGGGGCTCAACAAACCCAGGCTCAGGACCAGGGGACGCAGGGACGGACATGGCTTCATCATGGTGCGGCACTCCTGTAGGCAACAGCGGCGCCAGCATGGGCGCGCAAGATGAACCGAAACTGAACCGCGCGCCGCCTGCCCCCTGCGTGCGGGACATCCCGGGAGATCCCGAACATGCGCCGAGGTTATGCCCGGCAGCGCCATTGACATTGGTCACCCGGGCGCGCGGCCACGTAAGCTCGGCCTGCCCATGCTCAGCGCCGCCCCCAGCTCACCGCCCGCCCCCAGCGACCTTGGCCTCGGCCTGGACGCCGGTGGCACGCACACGCGCTGGGCCCTGGCCGGGCCCGACGGTGCGCTGCTGGCCGAGGGCCAGGTGGCCGGCATCAGCGCCACCCAGCTGGCGCAGGCCGCCGGCCGCATGACGCTGACCCAGACCCTGCACCAGCTGGCCGCCGCGGTGCTGCTGCATGGCCGCCCCAGACGCCTGGTGGCCGGCATCACCGGCCTGGCCGAACCGCAGGGGCCGGTGGCCCAGCAGCTCAAGGACCTGCTCGCGCAGGCGCTGGGCCTGGCGCCGCGCCAGATGCACTGCGGCAGCGATATGGAGATCGCCTATCGCAGCGCCTTTGCCGCCCCCGGCGAGGGCTATCTGGTCTATGCCGGCACCGGCGCCATCGCCGCCTTCATCGACCAGCAAGGCCGCTTCGAGCGCGCCGGCGGCCGCGGCCCCATCCTCGGCGACGAGGGCGGCGGCTACTGGATCGCCCGCGAGGCCCTGGCCGCGATCTGGCGCCAGGAGGACGAGCAGCCCGGCAGCACCCAGGGCTGGCCGCTGGCGCAGGCGCTGTATGCCGCCATCGGTGGCAGCGACTGGGCCAGCACGCGCGCCTTCGTCTACGGCGCCGACCGCGGTGCGGTGGGCCGCCTGGCGCTGGCCGTGGCCGCCGCCGCTGAGCACGACGCACGGGCGCGCGCGCTGCTGCGCCGCGCCGGCCACGAACTGGCGCGCCTGGCCCTGGCCCTGCTGCGCCGCCATGGCCCGCGCCCGGTGGTGGCCGCCGGCCGCGCCCTGCTGCTGCACGAATCGATTGCCGCCGGCCTGCGCGAGGCCCTGCCGGCTGACCTAGAGTTGCGCGTGCAGCAGCTGCAAGCCCATCACACCGCCGCCCGCCTCGCGCTGCTTGACGCTCAAGACCTGACCCCATGAACCTGCGACTCACCACCTGCGCCCTCACCGCCCTGCTGCTGAGTGCCTGCGCCAGCGGCCCACGCATCGATACCAGCTACCGCTCGGAGAACCAGGACAGCCGCGTGCTCTTCCTGGTGCTGCACTACACGGTGGGCAATTTCGAGAGCGCGCTCAAGACCCTCACCACCGGCGGCAAGGTCTCCAGCCATTACCTGGTGCGCGACGATCCGGTCGTCACCTACCGCCTGGTGGAGGAAAGCCAGCGCGCCTGGCATGCCGGCCCCAGCTACTGGCGCGGCCATGCCAATCTCAACCCCAGCTCGATCGGCATCGAGATCGTCAACCCGGGCCGCCAGGTGGCGGCGGACGGCACGGTCAGCTATGTGCCCTTCTCGCAGAAGCAGATCGACGCGGTGCTGGCGCTCAGCAAGGACATCGTGCTGCGCCACCAGATCCGCCCCGAGCGCATCCTTGGCCACAGCGATATCCAGCCCCAGACCAAGCAGGACCCCGGCCCGATGTTTCCCTGGAAGCAGTTCGCCGACGCCGGCCTGATCGCCTGGCCCGATGCCGAGCTGGTGGCCGCCAGGCTGCCCGGCTACCAGGCCGCGCTGCCGGACGTGGCCTGGTTCCAGGACCAGCTGGCGCGCCACGGCTTCGGCGTGCCGCGCCATGGCGAGCTCGACGCCATGACGCGCAATGTGATCGCCGCCTTCCAGATGAAATACCGCCCCGCCAAGTACGATGGCGAGCCCGACGCCGAAACCGCGGCCCTGCTGGAGGTGGTGAACCTGCCGGAAGGCATGAAGTTATCAAGCACTGACCCCCGCGGCCCCGCCGCCCAGAAGCCCTACACCTCACGCTGGTGATGTTCAAGTTCCTGCTGCACAAGCTCGCCACCCTGCTGCCCACCCTGCTGGGCATCACCATCGTCGCCTTCGGCCTGATACGGCTGGTGCCGGGCGACCCGATCGAGGTGATGATGGGCGAGCGCCGGCTCGACCCCGAGGCGCATGCCGAGCTGGTGCGCCGCATGGGGCTGGACCAGCCCCTGCACGTGCAATACCTCGACTATGTGGGCAAGCTGCTGCACGGCGATCTGGGCCAGTCGCTGGTGAGCCGTGCGCCGGTCTCTGCCGAGTTCGCGGCGCTGTTCCCCGCCACCGTGGAGCTGGCGCTGACCGCCCTGCTGCTGGCGCTCAGCCTGGGCCTGCTGCTGGGCATGGCGGCCAGCCTGCGGCGCGGCTCGCTGCTGGACCAGGGCGTGATGGGCGTGGCCACGGTGGGCTATTCGATGCCGGTGTTCTGGTGGGGGCTGATCCTCATCATGTATTTCTCGGTGGGCCTGGGCTGGACGCCGGTCTCGGGCCGCATCAGCATCGAGTACGACGTCGCCCGCGTGAGCGGCTTCATGCTGGTGGACGCCTGGCTCAGCGGCGAGGCCGGCGCCTTCAAATCGGCCTGCCTGCACCTGCTGCTGCCGGCCCTGGTGCTGGGCACCTCCACCATGGCGGTGGTGGCGCGCATGACGCGCTCCAGCATGCTGGAGGTGCTGCGCGAGGACTACATCCGCACCGCCCAGGCCAAGGGGCTGAAGCCCGCCCGCATCGTGCTGGTGCACGCGCTGCGCAATGCGCTGATCCCGGTGCTCACCGTGGTGGGCATGCAGACCGGCAGCCTGCTGGCCGGCGCGGTGCTGACCGAAACCATCTTCTCCTGGCCGGGCATCGGCAAATGGCTGATCGACTCGATCGGCCGGCGCGACTACCCGGTGGTGCAGGCCGGCATCCTGATCTCGGCCTGCACCTTCATCGCCGTCAACCTGCTGGTGGATGTTCTCTACGGCGTGGTGAACCCGCGCATCCGTTCCAAGTCATGAGCCAAGTGATCGAAGCGCCGGCCTACCCTTCGCCGCTGGCCGAGTTCTGGGGCGGCTTTGCCGCCAACCGCGGTGCGCTGCTGGCGCTGGCCGTGTTCCTGCTGATCGCCGCCAGCGCCCTGCTCTCGCCCTGGATCGCGCCGCACAGCCCGATCGAGCAATACCGCGAGCACATGCTCACGCCGCCGGTATGGGCAGAGGGCGGCAGCTGGCGCTTCCTGCTCGGCACCGACGAGCTGGGCCGCGACCTGCTCTCGCGCCTGCTGCATGGCGGCCGCGTCTCGCTAGGGATCGGCCTGGCCTCGGTGCTGATGTCCATGCTGCCCGGCGTGCTGCTGGGCCTCACGGCGGCGTTCTACCAGCGCGCCGTGTCGCCGGCCATCATGCGGGTGATGGACATCATGCTGGCCCTGCCGGGGCTGCTGCTGGCGATCTGCGTCATCACCGTGCTGGGGCCAGGTCTTGTCAACACGGTGATCGCGATCGCGATCGGCGCGCTGCCCGGCTACACGCGCCTGACGCGCGCAGCCGCGCTGGCCGAGATCGGCAAGGAGTACGTCACCGCCAGCCGCGTGGCCGGCGCCGGCACGCTGCGCCTGATGTTCTCGGCGGTGCTGCCCAACTGCATGGCGCCGCTGATCGTCAACGCCACGCTGAGCTTCTCGGCCGCCATCCTGGAGACCGCCGGCCTGGGCTTTCTGGGCCTGGGCGTGCAGGCGCCCACGCCCGAATGGGGCAGCATGCTCTCGGCCGCGCGCGACTACATCGAGCGCGCCCCCTGGGTCGTGACCCTGCCGGGCCTGACCATCCTGGTCTCGGTGCTGGCCATCAACCTGATGGGCGACGGCCTGCGCGATGCGCTGGACCCCAAACTGAAACGAGCCGGCTGATGTCGCTGTTACGCATAGAAGACCTGCGGGTCGAGTTCGGCAGCTTTGCCGCGGTGGATGGCGTGGACTTCACGCTCGCGCCCGGCGAGGTGCTGGGCATCGTGGGCGAATCGGGCTCGGGCAAATCGGTCAGCATGATGGCGCTGATGGGCCTGATCGGCGCACCGGGCCGCGTCAGCGCCGGCGCGCTGGAGTTCCAGGGCCGCTCGCTGCAGGGCATCAGCGCGGCCCAGCGCCGCGCCATCGTCGGCCGCGACATGGCGATGATCTTCCAGGACGCCCTCAGCAGCCTGAATCCCAGCTACACGGTGGGTTACCAGATCGAGGAGGTGCTGAAGGCGCACCTCGGCCTGCGCGGCGGCGCGGCGCGCGCGCGTGCGCTCGAGCTGCTGGAGCAGGTGGAGATCCCGGCCGCGCGCAGCCGATTGAAGGCCTATCCGCACGAACTCTCGGGCGGCATGAACCAGCGCGTCATGATCGCGATGGCGATCGCCTGCGGCCCCAAGCTGTTGATCGCCGACGAACCCACCACCGCGCTGGACGTCACCATTCAGGCCCAGATCATGGATCTGCTGCTGAAGCTGCAGCGCGAGCAGGGCATGGCGCTGGTGATGATCACGCACGACCTCGCGGTGGTGGCCGAGATGGCGCAGCGCGTGGCGGTGATGTACGCCGGCCAGGTGGTCGAGACCGGGCCGGTGCCCGCCCTCTTCGACGCGCCGCGCCACCCCTATACCGAGGCCCTGCTGGCCGCGATCCCCGAGCACAGCGCGGGCCAGCGCCGCCTCAGCGCCCTGCCCGGCATCGTGCCGGGCGCGCACGACCGCCCGCGCGGCTGCCTGCTGGCGCCGCGCTGCCGCTATGTCACGCCCGCCTGCGAGGCCGCCAGGCCCGCCCTGGTCGACGGCGTGCGCTGCATCCATCCGGTCGGCGCCGCCAGGGAGCACGCCCATGTCTGAGCCGCTGCTGCTGCAAGCCCAGGGCCTGGCGCGCCATTACCGCGTCAGCCGCGGCTGGTTCGCGCCCAAGGCCACGGTGAAGGCGCTCAACGGCTTGAGCTTCGGCCTGAAGGCCGGCGAGACCCTGGCGGTGGTGGGCGAGTCGGGCTGTGGCAAGTCCACGCTGGCGCGCCAGCTCACCCTGATCGAGCCGCCCACCAGCGGCTCCCTGCTGATCGAGGGCCAGGACGCGGCGCGCGCCGACGCGGCCACGCTTAAACGCCTGCGCCAGCGCGTGCAGATGGTGTTCCAGAACCCATTTGCCTCGCTGAACCCGCGCAAGAGCATCGCCGCCACGCTGGCCGAGCCCCTCGTCATCAACACCCGCCTGAGCCAGGCCGAGCGGCTCGAACGCGTCGAGGCGCTGGTGCACAAGGTCGGGCTGCGGCCCGAGCACCTGCGCCGCTACCCGCATATGTTCTCGGGCGGCCAGCGCCAGCGCATCGCGATCGCGCGCGCCATGATGCTGAACCCGCGGGTGGTGGTGGCCGACGAGCCGGTCTCGGCGCTGGACGTCTCGATCCAGGCGCAGATCCTCAATCTCTTCATGGATCTGCAGGACGAGTTCGGCACCGGCTATGTGTTCATCTCCCACAACCTCAGCGTGGTCGAGCATGTGGCCAAGGACCTGCTGGTGATGTACCTGGGCCGCGCCGTCGAGTACGGCGACAAGGCGCGCATCTTCGCGCGCCCGCTGCACCCCTACACGCAGGCGCTGATGAGCGCCACGCCGGCGCTGCGCGCGCAGGACCGCCGGCTGCGCATCAAGATCCAGGGTGAACTGCCGAGCCCGCTGAACCCGCCCAGCGGCTGCGCCTTCCACAAGCGCTGCCCGCTCGCGCAGGCGCGCTGCGCGGTGGAGGAACCCGAGCTGCGCGAGGTGGATGGCCGGCAGGTGGCCTGCCATCTGGTCTAGCGACGGCTGGTCAGATCCATTCGCACTCGCAGGTGAAGTGGCGCAGGAACTTGGGCTGCTTGACGATGCGCACGCCGCGGATGCTGGCGGCCTTCTGCTTGACCTCGGCAATCACCTCGGCCGCATAGTCAAAATGCGATTGCGTGTACATGCGGCGCGGGAAGGCCAGGCGCAGCAGCTCCATGCTGTGATAGGTCTCGCTGCCGTCGTCCAGGCGCTTGCCGAACATCACCGAACCGATCTCCACGCCGCGGATGCCGCCCTCCAGATAGAGCGCATTGCACAGCGCCCAGGCCGGGTAATGCTCGACCGGCATGTCGGGCAGCACGGTGCGCGCATCGATATAGACCGCATGGCCGCCGGTCGGCCGGACGAAGCCCACGCCGGCCGCCTCCAGGCGCTCGCCCAGGTATTCGGCGGTACGCAGGCGGTAGCGCAGATAGTCCTCCTGCATGCCCTCCTCCAGGCCCACGGCCAGCGCCTCCAGATCCCGGCCCGCCAGGCCGCCATAGGTGGGGAAGCCCTCGCTCATGATCAGGCCGTTGCGCACCGCGTCCATCCAGGCCTCGTCGCGCAGCACGATGAAGCCGCCGATATTCACCATGCCGTCCTTCTTCGCGCTCATGGTGCAGCCATCGGCGTAGGAAAACATCTCCTTGACGATGTCGCGGATCGAGGTCTCGGCATAGCCCGGCTCGCGCATCTTGATGAACATGGCGTTCTCGGCAAAGCGGCACACGTCCATGATGAAGGGCTTGCCATGCGCCTTGAGCAGCTGGGCATAGGCGCGGATATTCGCCATCGAGACGGGCTGGCCGCCGCCGGTGTTGTTGGTCACCGTGATCATGCCGAAGGGGATGCGATCGCCCTCGGCCCGGAGCAGCGCCTCGACGCGCGCCAGGTCGATATTGCCCTTGAAGGGATGGATCAGGGCCGGCTGCAGGCCCTCGGCAATCACCAGATCGCGCGCCTCCACGCCCAGGTATTCGAGGTTGGCGCGGGTGGTGTCGAAGTGGCAGTTGTTGGGCACCAGCTCGCCGCGCTTGCACACCGCGGTGAACAGCACCTTCTCGGCGGCGCGGCCCTGGTGGGTGGGCACGAAATGCTGCATGCCGGTGATCTGCTGGATCACCGCCTGCAGGCGGTAGAAGCTGCGTGCGCCGGCGTAGCTCTCGTCGCCCTCCATGATGGCGCCCCATTGGCGCGAGGACATCGCGCCGGTGCCCGAGTCGGTGAGCCAGTCGATCAGCACGTCCTCGGCGGGCAGCTTGAAGACATTCAGCTTGGCTTGAGCCAGCAGCGCCTCGCGCTCGCTGCGCGTGGTCATGCGGATGGGCTCGACGCTCTTGATGCGGAAGGGTTCGATCAGGGTCTTGGGCACGGGGCACCTCCAGCAGGATTGCAAAGTGCGCGCAAGTTAGCACCGGGGCGGCCGGCGTGGTGTCGGTCTATTCCAACGGCTCAAGACGGTTTGCGCAAGGTCAAGCCAGTGTCAACGCGGCCTGCCGCGGCGCCGCCCTATCCCTGCAACGCAGCCAGCCATTCGATCAATCCGTCGACGAACTGCCTGACCTTGGCCTTGCCGCGCTGGCCGCGCGGATAGACGGCCCACAGCTCGGGTTCGCCAAAGGCATCGCTTTCGAAGCGCCAGTCGTCCAGACAGGACTGCAGGCGTCCCGCGCGCAGCTCCTTGCCAACGGCCCACTCAAAGCAGGGCAGCAGCCCATCACCGGCGCGCATGCTGGCGAGCAGAAAGTCGTCGCTGTTGGAGCTCAGCCGCGCCATCGGCGTGGCGAACACGCTTTCGCCGCCGGCGCTGTGAAAGCGCCAGCGCGAGTCCAGCGTGTCGGCGCGAAAGTTCAGGCATTCATGCGTGAACAGATCCTCCGGTCGCTGCGGTCGCCCGTGGCGCTTGAAATAGCCCGGCGTGCCACACAGGCGCACGCTGTTGCGGCCGATGGCGCGCGCAATCATGTCCCCGCTGGCACGCTGGCCGTGGCGGATGGCAAGGTCCAGGTCGTCCCGCGCCAGATCCACATAGGCGTCGCTCAACACCACCTCCACACGCAGCTGGGGATGGGCACGCCTGAACTCCACCACGTAGTCGGCCAGCACCGTGTGGCCAAACAGCATGGAGCTGGTGATGCGCAGGCTGCCGCCCGGTTGCTTGCTCAGGCTGGCGATTCGGTCCTCGGTCTCCCGCAGCTGGTTGCGCACCAGCCGCGCCGCCTCAGCGTAGGCGCGCCCCGCTTCGGTGAGCTTGAGCGGTCGCGCGGCGTGTTCCACCAGCGCATGACCGGCCTGCACTTCCAGGGCACGTATCAGCTTGGACACCGCCGAGGGCGTCTTGCCCATGCGGCTGGCCGTGAGTGCCAGGCTGCCGCTCATATGCAACTCCAGCAGGACTTCCAGGGGATTCAGTGCATTCGCCATGGCAAATCCTACTTGGAAACCACAGGTTTCCAAATAGGACATCAGCCTTGGGCATGCTGTTCTCCCAGGAGAGCGCGGCAACGGCATAACCGCGTGGCATGGGGGCGCGCAGAAATCTCAATCGCCGCGGCACTGCACAGCCGTGAAAGTCGCGCCATCCCCAAGCGAGGAGTACTTGACGATGAGCGCAACAAAGATCTCCGCCACCCCGGTGGCGCATGCAGTGGCATTGCTGACGCTGGGCCTGCTGGCGCCGGCCCACGCGCAGCTTCAAGCAGCCGAGGCGAATGACGAAGCCTTGCCGATCCTGAGCCCGGGCAGCAAGAAGCCCACCGACAAGCTCGAGACCGTGGTGATCACCTCGAGCAAGCGCAACCAGGCTGCGCACAAGGTGCCCTACAACGTCAGCGCGCTCACGCAGGAGCAGCTGCGCGAGGCGAACATCAGCGACGCCAAGAAGCTGATCGCCGAGAACGTCTCCATCAACGCCCCCGGCAACAGCGCACGCTTTGCCGATTCGGTCTCGGTGCGGGGCCTGAACGTCTCCAACGTCAACGCCAACAACCTGGAACAGTTCATCCGCACCACGGTGGCCTACTACCTGGACGACACGCCGCTGCCGCATATGGGCTACCGCATCAAGGACGTGTCTCGCGTCGAAACCCTGCTGGGCCCGCAGGGCACACTCTACGGCGCCGGCAGCCTGGGCGGCACCATCCGCTACATCACCAACAAGCCCGACACGCGCGGCTTCGACGCCAGGCTCAACACCTCCTTCTACCGGACGCGCCACGGGGCCTTGAGCAACGACACCGACCTGATGCTGAACGCGCCGTTGAGCGAGCAGCTGGCCCTGCGCGTCTCGCTGGCCAAGCTGGATGAGAAGGGCTACACCGACCGCCTGGCCAACCGACCCTGGATCACCGACCCCAAGCTGGCCTGGGACGGCCGCCCGGACGCCGGCACCCTGCTGTACCCACGCGACGACTGGCAGCGTGTCAAGGGTGGCCGGGTCTCCCTGCTGTTCAAGCCCACCGCCGACCTGGAGCTGCTGCTGGCCCATGCGGAGCAATCGATGCTGGCGCATGGCAGCAATGGCGCCAACACCCTGCCGGTGAAGGTGGCGCAGGCACAGAACCCGGGCGCGAACTACGACTCCACTTGGGACACCCCTTTCGTGGTGAACGACCACACCCTGATCTCGCGCTACCCGGAGTACGCCGACCGCGACTTCAAGCTCGACAGCCTGGACCTGGACTGGAACCTCGGCTTCGCGCGCCTGCACGCCAGCAGCTCGCGCTTCAGCGATGCGCGCGTCGGCCAGGGTGATTACGCGGCCAATGGCAACAGCTACTACGGCTGGATCACCGGCCTGGGCCTGGGCGACAGCAAGCGCAGCGCCTTCATGAGCTTCGACAACCGCTACCGCGGCCACAGCCATGAGCTGCGCCTGGTGTCCAACGGCAGTGGCCCCTGGAACTGGTTGCTGGGCCTGTACCGCAACGGCCAGGACAAGAACCTGCGCTTCTCCGAATGGCTGCCGGGCCTGGATGCCGTGGGCTTCCCGGTGCTGCAGAGCTGGTACCCCGCGCTCACCTGGACGCGCGCCGCCGTGGGCGGCCGTGTGGACGAGGGCTATGCCGAAGACATGCAGAGCCGCTACCGCGAAACCGCCGCCTATGGCGAGTTGAGCTTCAAGCCCACCGAGCGCTGGACCCTCACCGCAGGGGCTCGCGTCTTCAACTACGAGGACCGCGCCACGCCCCTGGTGCGCGACTACATCGGCTCCACCAGCCGCGGCGGCGAATTCACCGACAGCGGCAAGGGCAAGGCCTATTTCAAGCTCAACAGCGCCTACCAGCTCAGCGACGACATGCTGGGCTACGCCACGCTCTCGCAAGGATTCCGCCGCGGCGGCAGCAACGGCTTCCGCGACGATGTGGACAGCTTTGCCGGCACCGTCAAGGCCGTGAACCCGCAGGTCCAGAACTACCTGCCCGACACCACCACCAACTTCGAGCTCGGCGTGAAGGGCTTTGCGCTGGAGCGCCGCCTGCAGCTGCAGGCCGATGTCTACCGCATCAAGTGGAAGAACACGCAGACCGACTTCTCGCAAAGCCTGGAAGACCACAATCCCGACAGCCCCAACTTCGGCATCGGCTTCCCGATCAACGGCACGGCCAACGGCCCGGATGCGCACACGCAGGGCATCGAGTTCGCCGCGCGCTACCTGCTCAACGAACACTGGCAGTTCAGCCTGAACAGCGCCTACACCAAGGCCGAGTGGGACCAGACCAAGACCCTGTGCGCCTACGTGGACGGCAGCGGCTGCACCACCTGGTCGGCCGGCGGTGCGCTGGGCGGCGCGCCCGCCTGGAAGCACACCGCGGGCCTGCGCTACAGCCGGGAGCTGGAAAACGGCATGGAGTTCAGCGCCGGGCTGAACGCGCGCCGGGTGGGCGCCGTGCTCTCCTCGCGCCAGGACGACCCCAAGCAAGCGGCCCCGCATGCCTATGCGGCCTACACCCTGCTCAATGCCAATCTCGGTCTGAGCTGGGATCACTGGGACTTGAGCCTGTGGGTGCAAAACCTGCGTGATGTGCGCGCGATCACCTCCTACCAGGCCGTGGGCGACACGCAGCTGGGCCGGCGCCTCATCACCACCCAGCCGCGCACGGTGGGCTTGAACCTGAGCTACAGCTTCAAATGAGCCGGCAGCTGGCTGCGGCAGATCTGACGCGGCGGCGCATCCTGCTGGGCGGCATGCTGGCGGCACCCCTGCGCGGCCACGGCGCCCGCGCGGCCGACACGGCATCGCTGGGCGACACGGTGCGGGCCTTGGTGCAAGACCCCAGGCAGCCCCTGCTCAGCGCCGCGGGGCTGCTCATGCGGGACGGCGAGATCGTGCAGCAGGCCCAGGCCGGCTGGGCCCGCCTGGCGCCGGCGCAGGCGGTCAGCGAGCACACGCTCTACCGAGTTGCATCCGTCTCCAAGCTGGTGGTGGCCGTGGCGGTGATGCGCATGGTGGAGCGCGGCCAGCTGGCGCTGGACACCGATGTGGGCCAGTACCTGGACTTTCGGCCACGCCACCCTGCCCACCCGGGGCAGCCCATCACCCTGCGCCTGCTGCTCAGCCACCGCAGCGGGCTCAGCGACGCCCTCGGCACCCGCTTTGCCGATGGCCAGGCGCTGCGCCGCAGCTTGCGCGACCCGGCGGCCTGGTTACCGCAGGCGCCCGGCCGCTTCTTCTCGTACTGCAATCTGGCCTTCGGCCTCATCGCCACGGTGATGGAGGCCGTGAGCGGCCAGCGCTTCGATCTCCTGATGGACGAATTGCTGCTGGCGCCGCTGGGCATCGTCGGTGGCTTCAACGCCGCCAGCCTGCCCGCCGAGGCGCAGCGCCGGCTCGCCAGCCTGTGTCGGCGGCGTGGCGCGCAATGGTTGCCGCAGGCCGACGACGCGGCCGCGGGCCCAGCTGCGCCGCCCGCAGAGCTGGGCCAGTATCAGCCCGGCAGCAACGGCACGCTGTTTGCCCCGCAGGGCGGGCTGCGCATCAGCCTGCCAGGCCTGGCGCGCATGCTGCAACTCCTGCTTGACCAGGGCCGCTTCGAGGGCCAGGTCTTGCTGCAGCCCGCCACGGTGGCCACCATGCTCAACGAGCATTGGCGCCATGCGCCCAGCTTGGCCAACGGCGACGACTTCGGCGGCCTGTTCCAGGCCTGGGGCCTGGGACTGCAGCACTTCATTGACCGCAGCGGCCCGGGCTACGGGGATCGGCTGCGCCGTTCGGGCGGCCTGCAGGCCTGGGGTCACGTGGGCGACGCGTACGGCCTGCGGGCCGGCTTCTTCTTCAACCCAGCCCAGCGCTGGGGCATGATGTACGTGATCAACGGTCTGCCCGATGATCCCGACACACACCCCGGCCGCTACTCGGCCTTCGACAGGTGGGAGGAGCCCCTGCTGCAGGCCCTGTCGGCGGCACTGCCCATGCCCAAAGGATAGTTTGATGAGCAACAGCTTCGCCTTCCTCAGCAACACCGCCTTCATGAAGCTGCCCCAGGGCGATGCCCGGCAGCCCTCCCCCACGCCCTACGCCATCGCCGGCATCGCCTGGGACGGCTGCGTGACCAACCGCCCCGGCGCGCGCTTCGGCCCGCGCGCCATCCGCGAAGCCAGCCACATGCTGTGCGACGGCACGCACCCGCTGTTCGACACCAGCCCCGAGGGTCACTGCAGCGACCTGGGCGATCTGCCCCTGCCCAACACCAGCCTGGAGGCCATGCGCGCGGCGATGCTGCCGCTGATCGCCCCGATGATCGCCAGGCAGCACATGGCCTGGCTGGGCGGCGACCATTCCATCACCCTGCCGCTGCTGCGCGCCTACAAGGCCCATTACGGCCGGCCGCTGGCGGTGATCCATTTCGATGCCCATTGCGACACCTGGGAAGACCATTTCGGCGAGCCCAGCGGCCATGGCACCTGGGTCTACGAGGCGATCCAGGAGGGTCTGGTGCTGAAGGAGGGCTTTGTGCAGATCGGCATACGCTCGGCCGGCCTGCGCGAGGCGCGCGAGTATGTGAAGGAACAGGGCGGGCTGATCTTCGACGCCCGCACCCTGCGCGGCCTGGAAAGCCCGATCCAGCTCAGCCCGGTGCTGCAGCAGGTGGAAGAGCGCATGGCCGCGCTGGACCACCCGCCCCTCTACCTGAGCCTGGACATCGACTGCCTGGACCCCGCCTTCGCGCCCGGCACCGGCACGCCCGAGCCCGGCGGCATGACGACGAACCAGGTCTTCAGCATCCTCGAGGAGCTGGCGCCGCTGAACTTCGTGGGCATGGACTGCGTGGAAGTGGCACCGCCCTACGACCATGCCGAGCTCACCAGCTATGCGGCGGCTCAGTGCGTCTGGACCTATCTGTGCGGGCAGCTCGCCAAGGCGCGCCATAAGCCAAGGTTATAGTCAGCGCCGGACTTGTCACTTGTTGTTCCGGGTGGGGGCTCCCAACAATGGCCACCACCTTGTTGCCGCTCCCCTCATGACGCCCACTTCCAGCCCGCTCGCCCTGGCCCTTGGCCTGCTCCTCAGCTTCGGTGTGGCCGCCAAGCCCCTGGTCTACTGCGCCGATGCCAGCCCCGAGGGCTTCGACCCCGGGCTGTGGGACTCGGCCAGCACCAACAACGTCAACAGCCAGATGTTCCAGGGCCTGCTGGGCTTCAAGCGCGGCGGCACCGAGCTGGAGCCGCAGCTGGCCACCGCCTGGACGATCGCGCCGGACGCCAAGACCTTCACCTTCACGCTGCGGCGCGGCGTGAACTTCCACAAGACGCCGTACTTCACGCCCACGCGGCAGTTCAATGCCGACGACGTGCTGTTCACCTTCGGGCGCTTCATCGACCCCAAGCACCCCTTCAACCAGGCCTTCCCGGCCAACTTCGTCTATCCGCAGAACCTTGGCCTGGCCAAGCTCATCGAGGGCATCGACCGCGTCGACGATTACACGGTGCGCTTCCGCCTGAAGCAGCCCAATGTGATCTTCCAGACCTATCTGGCGATGGCGTTTGCCGGCATGCACTCGGCCGAGTACGGCGCCCAGCTCCTGAAGGACGGGCGCGCCAACCAGATCAACAACCAGCCGGTGGGCACCGGGCCCTACAAGTTCAAGTCCTATGCCAAGGACGATGTGGTGCGCATGGAGCCCAACCCCGACTACTGGGGCGAGAAGCAGAAGACCACCGCCCTGGTGTTCAGCATCAGCCGCGAGCCCAATGTGCGGGTGCAGAAGCTGCTGGCGGGCGAATGCCAGGTCACCGCGCCGCTGCGCGATGTGGACGTGAGCTCGCTGGACGGCAAGCCCGATGTGCAGCTGCTGAAGATCCAGGCACTCAACATCTCCTACCTGAGCTTCAATCTGAAGAAGCCGCCGGTCGACAAGCGCGAGGTGCGCGAGGCGCTGGACATCGCGGTGGACCGCGACGCCATCTTCAAGGCCCTGTTCCCGCGCGGCGACGCGATGCAGGCGGTGAGCGCCTTCCCGCCCGCCATTCCCGGCTACAACAAGAAGCTCAAGAACGAATACAGCCCCGAGCGCGCCAAGCAGTTGCTGGCCAAGGCGGGTTTTCCGAACGGCTTCGAGATCGACCTCTGGGCCCTGCCGGTGACGCGCCCCACCAACCCCAACGGCCAGCTGATGGCGCAGCTGATCCAGCAGGACTGGGCCAAGATCGGCGTCAGGGCCCACATCAAGACCTATGAGTGGGGCGAGTACCTGAAGCGCGCCAACCAGGGCGAGCACCATGTCTATATGAGCGGCTGGTCGGGCGACAACGGCGATGCCGACGACTTCCTCACCCCCAACCTGAGCTGCGCCGCCAACCAGAGCGGCGTGAAGTTCTGCAACCCCGAGTTCGAGAAGCTCATCAACGACGCGCGCGCAACACCTGACCCCAAGAAGCGCATCGCCATGTACGAGCAGGCGCAGGAGATCTTCAAGCGCGAGCGGCCCTGGATCACGATGGCGCATTCCACCGTCTACATCCCGGTGCGCAAGGATGTGCAGGGCTTCATCATGGCGCCCAACGGCAGCGTCGATTTCGAGAACGTCTACAGGAAATGAGACTCCGGCACATCGAGGTCTTCCACGCCATCATGCAGGCCGGCACCATCAGCGGTGCGGCCCAGCTGCTGCACATCTCGCAGCCGGCGGTGACCAAGGTGCTGCAGCATGCCGAACTGCAGCTGGGCATGCCGCTGTTCGACCGCCTCAAGGGCAAGCTCTACCCCACCCCCGAGGCGCAGCGCCTGTTCGTCGAGATCGACAAGCTGAACCGCGATCTGGTGACGATCAGGCGCCTGGCGGCCAATCTGCGCTCGGGCATCTCCGAGCAGGTCAAGCTGGTCGCCACCCCGACCCTGGGTGCCTCGGTGATCCCGGCGGCGATGACGCATTGGGCCAAGGCCTTTCCGGCCAGCCGCTGCATCCTCGCCACCAACCACACGCGCGAGATCGTCAACGCCCTGCTGCTGGGCGAGGCCGACCTGGCGCTCTCGCTGCAGGACCCGCGCCACCCCGGCATCAAGGCCGAGGTGCTGGCCGCCGGGCCGATGATGGCGCTGTGCCCGCTGGGCAGCCCCGAGGCCGCCGGCGAAGGGCCGTTGCCGATCGAGCAGATCCGCAGCGAGCTGATCGCGATGGCCGAGGACGATCCGCTGGGCAGCGTGGTGATGAGCGCCTTCGAGGCCCAGGGCCTGGAGATCGCCAGCCGCATCACCGTGCAGACCTACCAGCTGGCGCGCGCCCTGGTGGAGGCTGGCGTGGGCATGACGGTGGTGGACCCCTTCACCGCCGCCTCGGCCGACCGCGCCCGCGTGCGCGTGCGGCCGCTGCTGCCGCGCATCCCCGTGCAGCTCTACCTGCTCACCGCCGCCAATGCGCCGCTGGCGCAGCCGGCGCGCAAGCTGGTCGGCTTCCTGGGCCAGGCGGCGCGCGAGCACCTGGGCTCGGTGGGCGAAGCCTGATGATTGCCTGCGAAGACATTGCCGGCCACCCCGACTTCCGCGCCCTGCTGAGCCTGGAGGGCGTGGACGTGGACCTGCGCTACGCCAGCCCCGACAACTTCGTCGGCCGCGACGTCTACGGCGGCCTGGACTGCGCCTATCTGCGGCGTGAAGCGGCCGCGGCGCTCGCCAGTGCCGCGCAATGGCTGGCCCGGCAGCGCCCCGGCTACCGCCTGCGCGTGCTGGACGCGCTGCGCCCGCAGCGCGTGCAGGAGGCGCTCTATGCCGAGCTGGCCGGCACGCCGCTGGCCCTCTACCTGGCCCACCCCGAGCGCGGCTCGATCCACTCCTTCGGCATGGCGGTGGACGTCACGCTGCTGGACCCGCAGGGCCGCGAGGTCGACATGGGCTCGGGCTTCGACGAGATGGCGCCGATCTCGCATCCCGAGTACGAGGCCGAGCACCTGGCGCGCGGCCTGCTCAGCGCCGCCCAGCTGAGCGAACGCGGCTGGCTGCGCGCGGCGATGCGCCAGGCCGGCTTCCAAGGCATTGCCACCGAGTGGTGGCATTTCGACTTCGGCGATCGCGTGCTGGTGCGGCGCGAGCTGCCGCGCGTGCTGTGATGCAGCGCTCTTCAAGTTGCGGGCGGGGGCAGGCACTTGAACGGCGCATCGCGCAGCGCATTGCCCTGCAGACACATCTCGACCCAGAAGCGTTTCACGAAGGCGGGCTCAGCGCGCAGGAAATCGTGCGAGGCCACCGCATAAAGACGCCGCCGGTCCACCGGTGGCGCCAGCTTCACCAGCTGCGCGGCCAGTTGTCCATCCGCCCGCATGCGTGCGTCCGCAAAGCCGGCATAGGTCAGCAGGTAGCTGGTGCGCCGCGCCAGCAGCATCTGCAGCGCGTTTTCGGTCGTCAGCGCATCCGTGGTGGGCCAGCCGTGCGCCTCCGCGATGGCGCCGAACACCGTATCGCGCAAGGCACCCACGGTCTGCCCGGGCGCCAGCCGCAGCGTCCGTCCGTCCCATACGGGGTCGCTGTCGCGGCGCGCGTAGAGCGCGATATCGAGCTCGCCGACACTCAGATCGCGCTCGGGCCGGTGATCGATGGGCGGGAACTCGACCAAGGGCGAGAACGGCGAGCCCTCGAACACGCCAACGACCAGATCGACGCGCGCCGGTTTCTCGGTGATCAACCGGCGCGTGCGCACCTGCGGCTGGCGCAGCAGTTCGGCCCGCTCAAGGCAGCCCATGCGCTGCAATGCCTGCCTGGTCCAGCTCACCAACAAGCCGGGCGGCTCGGCGAAATGGCTGTCCCGGCCGGCGATCAGCGGTTCATAACTGGAGTCGGTGAAGACGACGCGGATGCGCTCCGGGCAGGCCGCGGTAGCGGCCATGCCGAACAGCATCAAGCCCGACAACAGCACCATTCGCAGCAGCTGCACGCCCGCCCCTTCCAGGTACGCCCAGATGGACATGAGTATGCCGACAATCGCCCGACGTAGCTTCACCCAATCGCTGGCGCTCGGCGGCGCCCTGCTCGCCGGCGCCAAGGCCGAGGCGAAACCGACGCCCACGCCGCTGCTGGCGCGCCGCCTCAGCGCCGGCGACACCCTGGGCCTGGTGAGCCCCGCCAACGCCACCTATGAGCGCGAGCCGCTGCAGCTGGCCGTCGAGGCGCTGCAGGCGCTGGGCTTCAAGGTCAAGTTGGGCCAGCATGTGCGCGGCCGCTACGGGCAGTTCGGCGGCAGCGATGCCGAGCGCGCCGCCGACATCAACGCCATGTTCGCCGACGAGGGCGTGGCCGGCATCATCGCGCTCACCGGCGGCTCGGGCTGCAACCGCATCGTCGACAAGCTCGACTACGGCCTGATCCGGCGCCAGCCCAAGTTCTTCGGCGGCTTCTCCGACCTCACCTGCCTGGTCAACGCCATCCACCAGCAGACCGGCCTCGTGACCTTCCACTGCCCGGTGGCGGGCTCGGAATGGAACGAGTTCAGCGTCGCGCATTTCAAGGCCATGGTGATGCAGACCGGCGAGCTGCCGCTGCTGAGGAACCCGCAGGGCGAGCGCGGCGACAACCTGGTACAGACCCAGGACCGCATCCAGACCCTGCGCGGCGGCAAGGCGCGCGGGCGCCTGCTGGGCGGCAATCTGGCGGTGCTGAGCTCGCTGGCGGGCTCGCGCTTCTGGCACGACTGGCGCGGCGCCGTGCTCTTCCTCGAGGACATCAACGAATACATCTACCGCATCGACCGCATGCTCTCCACGCTGCGCCTGGCCGGCGCGCTGGACCAGTTGGCCGGCGTGGTGCTGGGCAAGTTCACCAAGTGCGAGCCCGGCGACGGCTATGGCACGCTGACGCTGGACGAGGTCTTCGACGACTACTTCCTGCCGCTCAATGTGCCCGTCTACCGCGGCGCCATGATCGGCCACATCAAGCGCAAGTTCACCCTGCCGGTGGGCGCACCGGTGGAGATCGACGCCGATGTCGGCAGCATCGGCCTGCTGGCGCCGGCGGTGCGCTGAGCGGCGCCAGCCTCAGCCGCGCCCGCGCAAGGCCTCCAGCGCCTCGATCGCCGCCTTCACGCGCGAGGGTAGCAGCCGGTTCGACGGGTAGACGATGTGGATGGGCATGCTGGGCGGGCGGCAGGCCGGCAGCAGCTCCACCAGCTCGCCGCGCGCCAGCTCGTCCTGCACCAGCAGGTCGGGCACCTGGCACAGGCCCAGGCCGAGCTTGAGCGCCTCCAGCAGGCCCTCGGTCTCGTTGACACGCACATGCGCCCGCGGCAGGTGTTCCAGCGCCACGCCGCGCTGGCGGAAATGCCAGGGCCGGTCGCGCCCCGTCGAGGGCACGCGGAACACCACCGCATCGTGGGCATGCAGATCGTCCACCCGCCGCGGCGTGCCGCGCCGCGCCAGGTAGGCCGCGCTGGCGCACAGCACCAGGCCCTGCTGATCGACGCGGCGCGCCACCAGCGTGCTGTCGCGCAGCTGGCCGATGCGCACCGCCAGGTCCACGCCCTCGCGCACCAGGTCCACCTGCAGATCGGTGAGGCGCAGGTCCAGCTGCAGGGCCGGGTGCTGCTGCAGCAGCTGCGCCAGCAACGGCATCACGAAGCGCTTGCCGTAGAACACCGGCAGGTCGATGCGCAGCACCCCGGTGGGCGTGCCGCGCGTGCCGGAGGCTTCGGCCTGCAGGCTTTCCACCTCGTCCAGCACGCGCTGGCAGCGCTCGAAGAGGCGCTCGCCATCAGGCGTCAGCGTGACCTGGCGGGTGGTGCGGTGGAACAGCTTGACGCCCAGCACCGCCTCCAGGCGCGCCACCGCCTTGGCCAGCGTGGAGGGCGCCACGCCCTGCGCGCGCGCGGCCGCCGCGAAGCCGCCGTAGCGCGCCGTCTGCGCGAATGCGATGAACTGCTGCAGCCCCTGCATGGTCTTCCCCCGCCCGGCCTTTGCCGACGAAATGTCGGCAATGTTAAGACGCTTCGCGGTCTTCTCGAATCGCTGCGCGAGGCCGAGACTGCAGGCCTCAGAGCGGTCAACGCCCAGGCACCGCGCCAAGGCCCGGGCATCTTTGGAGCCATCCACATGCAGCAAGTCATTCAACAGATCCAACCCGAGGCCAGCCCGCTGGCCGGCATCGCCCACGCCACCTGGGCCGGCGAGGCCGAAGGCCTGAGCCAGTTGTCGGTGTGGCGCCAGTCGATGGCGCCGGGCGCAGGCACGCCGCCGCACAGCCACGATTGCGACGAGGTCGTGCTGTGCCTGGCCGGCAGCGGCGAGCTGCACAGCAACGGCCGCGTGCAGCGCTTCGGCGCCAACTGCACGCTGGTGCTGCCCAAGGGCGAGCTGCACCAGTTCTTCAATGTGGGCGAGGTGGCGCTGGAGACGCTGGGCATCTTCGCGGCCACGCCGGTGGCGACCCACCTGCCCGAGGGCGAGGCGCTGGACCTGCCCTGGCGCAGCTAGGCCGCCGGGCGGCAGCGGGCCCGGCCCACGGGATCAGCGGCGCGCGGCCTTCGCGCAGGCCGAGGCCGGCAGCGCATAGGGGCGCACCAGCTCGGCGCTGCGGCCGCTGTGGCACAGCGCGACGAGGGCCTCGTTGAAGGCCTTGAAATCGCGCGCGCCGATGCGCTGGCGCACCAGCCCGAAGGCGTAGTCGAACTCCTTCACCGCGCCGGCGCTCTGCAGGCCGCCGAGCTGGTCTTCGCGCATCAGGTGCAGGGCCACGTATTCGTTCACCAGCGCCAGGCCACGCGGGCCGTAGCGCCCGGCCGCGAGCTTGCGCAGCACGGTGCGGTTGTCGGGCTCGATGACGGTCTCGACCTTCAGGCCCTCCACCAGCTCGTCCAGCGCCAGCACCGTGGCCGAGGGGCCATAGGCGCCGATGGTGCGGCCCACCAGGGCCTGGCGGTCGCCTTGCAGCACGAAGTCGTCGCCGGCACGCGTGAACAAGGTGTAGCGCGCCCCCAGCACCGGCACGCTGACGTGGAAATAGCTGCGCCGCTCGGGCGTGTCCACCACCGTGAAGATGCCATCCACCAGGCCGTTCTGGGCCAGGCCCAGCGCGCGCCGCCAGGGCAGCACCTCCACCGTGCATTGCCAGCGCAGCCGCGCGCAGGCGGCCTGCAGCACATCCACCATCGGGCCGGCGGCCGTGCCCGCCTCCGCATAGGTGTAGGGCGGGAAATGCTCGGTGACAAAGGAAAGGCGCTTGGCGGGCGGCTGGGCCAGCGCCGGTGCGCCAAAGCCCAGCGCCACCGCCAGCGTCATGCACGCTGCTGCCCAGCTTCCAGCCATCCCGCCCCCGTTCAAGCCCTGCGATGGCGCCAGCATAGCGGCTGGCGTGGTGCTTAGAGCGTGTTTACGATCCCGTCATGGCGCCCGTTGCCCCGCAAAGGCAGTGGATGCAAGGCGCAAACCGCAGCCGGGTTGGCCACCCGGCGAGGATTTGCAACGCCGCAGACGCTGTCTTTGCGAGGCAACCCGAAGGGCAAGTCAGCCCAGGGGCGCACTCGTCGTTGCCCACCTTGGCCAGGCGGTGAGCCTGGCCTGCGGCGGGCGCCTAGATTGCGCCCCTGGGCTGACTTGCGGGCACCATGACGGGATCGCAAACACGCTCTTCCGTCAATATTGCGCAAGCCAGGCTGCCAGCGCATCCAGCACCGGCCGGCCCTTGGCGGGCGCCTCGTCGTGGTTGAGCAGGGCCACCATCACCCAGGGGCGACCCCGGCCATCGTGCACATAGCCGGCCAGGCCGACCACATTGCGCAGCGTGCCGGTCTTCAGGCGCGCGCGCGCCTCGGCCGGCGTGCCCTTGAGGCGCCGGCCCAGGGTGCCGTCCACCCCGGCCAACGGCAGGCTGCTGAGCAGCTCGGGCGCATAAGGGCCCTGCCAGGCCGCGGCCAGCATGGCGGCCAGGCTGGCGGGGCTGATGCGCTCGGCGCGCGAGAGGCCCGAGCCGTTCTCCAGCACCAGCTCGGGCGCGGCCACACCATGCTCGGCAAGCCACTGGCGCACCTGGTCGGCGGCGGCTTCCTGGGTCCTGGCAAAGCTGGCGGCGCGCGGGTGCGCGGCGCCAAGGTTGAGAAAGGTCAAACGCGTCAGCGCGTTGTCCGAGCGCTTCATCACGCCGCGCAGCAGCTCGCCCAGCGGCCGGCCCTGGTGGCTGGCGAGCACGCGCGCCTCTACCGGCGTAGCGCCCTCGCCGACCTCGCCCTGCAGCGCGCCGCCCAGCTCCTGCCACAGCGCGCGCAGCGCGGCGCCGGCCAGCAGCTGGCGATCGAACACATTGAGGGCCTGGCGCTGCCGGCATTGGCGCGGGAAGCTGCCGCGCAGGCGCAACTGGCCGGCCTCGACCACGGGAATCTGCCAACCCTCCTCCCAATCTTTGCAGGCCAGCTCGTTCAGCGTCAGGCCGGTGGCGTCGACGCTCAGCCCCGGCCAGGCCGGGCTCAGGCGCGCCTGCATGCGCTCGCCATCGGACTGCAGCTCCAGGTCCAGCAGGCTGCCGTTCAGATGCAGGGCATCCGGGATCACGTTGTAGGGGAACTCGGGCTGCTCGTCGAAGGGCGGCTGGCCCAGCTCGGGCCGCGCCGGCTGGAAGCGCGTGCGGTCCACCACGATGCCGCCGCGCAGTTCGCGCAGGCCCTGCTCGCGCAACTCGCGCAGCAGACCCCACAGCGCGGCCCAGTCCAGCTCGGGATCGGCGCCGCCGCGCAGGTAGAGCGGGCCTTGCAGCACGCCGCCCTGCGGCACCGCCGCGGCCAGCAGCTCGGTGCGGCCGCGCTGGTTCGGGCCCAGCTTGTCCAGCGCCACGATGGCCGTCACCAGCTTCATGGTGGAGCCGGTCTGCATCGCCGCGTCGGCGCGCCAACGCAGGCCCTGGCGGGGCGCCTCGAGCGGGAAGGCCACCACCCCCAGGCTCTGCTCGGGCAGGCCGGCGCGCTGCAGGGCCGCGCGCACCGGGGCGGGGAGTTCATGGCTGGCGGGCACCAGGCCGGCGCAGCCGCTCAGCAAGAGCGCGGCCAGCAGCAAGGCAGCGGCGCCGCGGCGCCGGATGGGGGGGAGGCAAGACATGGCCCCACTCTAGCGGCGCCGGCCGCCCGGCACAGCCGGCTCAAGCCCTGAGCGAGCGGCCCGCGCGGGCGCGTTCCCGGGGGCCGCATTCCCACAGGTTATGAGGTTCGCACAAGCATTCATTGTGGGCAAAGCAACAAATGCGGCCGGCCCCTATGGCCCAGTGGCGCCGGCTACTCGATCATGCCCCTCAACCCTGCCTATCATCCCTGCCCCGCAGCGCCCCGCATTCAGTCGTTAAGGAGAAGCATCTTGATGAAGTTGACCAAGCTCACCCATTGCCTCGCCCTCGTGGGTCTGGCCGCCCCGCTGCTCGCCAGCGCCCAGTCCACCGCCCCGGTGCAGAAGGTCGAGCGCGTCGAGGTCACCGGCTCCAGCATCAAGCGCATCCAGGACGAAGGCGCCCTGCCGATCCAGGTGATCTCGCGCAAGGAGCTCGAGCGCCAGGGCATCGTCTCGGCCGAACAGCTGATCTCGGTGCTGAGCGCCAACGGCAACGGCCTGGATAACCTGGCCGGCAATGCCGACGTGGTGGCCGGCCAGGCGCGTGGCAACAACGGCGCCACCGCCGCCAATCTGCGCGGCCAGGGTTCGGCCAGCACCCTGGTGCTGCTGAACGGCCGGCGCGTCGCCGCGCACGGCCTGAACGGCGGCGTCGTCGACCTGAACTCGATCCCGATGGCGGCGGTCGAGCGCGTTGAAATCCTCAAGGATGGCGCCTCGGCCATCTACGGCACCGACGCGATCGGCGGCGTCATCAACTTCATCCTGCGCAAGAACTACAACGGCCTGGAGGCCCAGGCCTTCACCGACATCACCGAGGCGGGCGGCGCCAACATCGGCCGCGTCAAGCTGGTGGGTGGCTTCGGCGACCTCGAGCGCGACAAGTTCAACCTGCTGGTGGCGCTGGCGCACAGCGACTCCAAGGCGCTGCGCGGCGACCAGCGCGACTTCGTCAACACCTTCCAGCCCAACCGCGGCCTCTCGGTGGACACGCGTGGCACGCCGATCGCCACCGTGTTCGCGATCTCCAGCCTCTACAACGCGCTGAGCCGCGACAATCTCAACACCACCGGCCGCAGCACCGGCCCGATCCAGCCCGGCACCACCGTGGCCATGAACGGCATCAACTACCTGGACCTGCCCGGCCAGGCCGGCTGCAACTCAGTGGACGGCATGGACGCCTACGACGAGAAGCTGTGGGCCAGCCCCTCCGCCAAGTGGGGTTGCGCCTGGGACACCGGCCGTGCGGCCGTGCTGCAGCAGCCGGTCAAGTCGACCAATCTGGTGGCCCATGGCACGCTGGCCCTGGGCGAGCACCAGCTGTTCGCCGAGTTCGTCGGCGCCCAGGTCGACTCGGCCAAGAGCTTCTCGGCCAACCAGATCACCAGCAGCACCTCGGCCAGCAGCCCCTTCTTCAACCTCGCCTACCCGAGCACCGGCGCCAGCTACGACAAGGTCTTCAACGCCCTGGTCGCCACCTTCCCGACCCTGGCCGCCAACAAGGGCCTGCCGATGGCGATGCGCTGGCGCTGCATCCCCTGCGGCAGCCGCGAGATCGAGACCACCTCCAAGACCCAGCGCTTCCTGGTCGGCGCCGACGGCCCGCTGTTCGCCGGCTGGGACTACAAGACCGGCCTCTCCTCCGCCACCAGCGACACCACCTCGCTGCTGGGCAGCGGCTACTTCTACGGCAAGCCCTTTGCCGCGCTCATCAACAACGGCACGCTGGACCCCTTCAGCCTGACCCAGAGCGCCGCCGCGATGAGCGCGCTGGACGCGGTGCGCGCCAACGGCGTGACCCTGTACGGCGGCAAGTTCACCCTCAACCAGGCCGACTTCACCGCCAGCGGCCCGCTCTTCAAGCTGCCGGCCGGCGAGGTGATGGCCGCGGTGGGCCTGGATGCCCGCCAGGAGAAGTACAAGTTCAACGGCAACGCCACCGACCTGGCGACGCAGGGCGCCATCTTCAACGCCCCCTTCGACAGCATCAACACGCTGGACACGGTCAAGCGCACCATCAAGGCCGAGTTCGCCGAGCTGCTGGTGCCCATCACCAAGCAGCTGGAGCTGACCATGGCGGTGCGCCATGACGACTACACCGGCTTCGGCGGTACCACCAACCCCAAGGTCTCGCTGCGCTACGCGCCGCTGGACCAGCTGGTGATGCGCGCCTCGGCCAGCCGCGGCTTCCGCGTGCCCAGCTTCAACCAGCTGTTCAACGGCATCACCATCTCGACCTACTCGGGCAAGGACCTGGTCGATCCGGCCAAGTGCGCCGGCCTCAAGGTCGACCCCACCAAGCCCGGCTGCGAAGCCATCACGCCCGACATCTTCACCGGCGGCAAGCCCGAGCTGGGCCCCGAGAAGAGCCGCCAATGGACGGCCGGCATCGTCTGGTCGCCGGCGCGCGACATCACCGCCAGCGCCGACTGGTGGCAGATCCGCAAGGAAGGCACGATCCAGTTCCTGGCGCTGTCCGACATCGTCAACAACGCCGCCCTGTTCCCGGCCAACTTCCTGCGCGACGCCTCCGGCAATCTGGTTGCCATCGACGATCGCTGGGTCAACGCCGGTGAATCGATCACCAAGGGCGTGGATCTCTCGGTGCGCGGCGCGGCCCGCGTCGGCGACGGCATGCTGGGCGTCTCGCTGGAAGGCACCTACCTGCTCGACAAGCGCTCGCGCCTGATCGCCAGCGCACCGATGGGTGCCAGCGAGATCGGCGTGTTCACCCGCTCGGGCGATCTGGGCCTGCGCTGGAAGCATGCCCTGACCTTCACCTACAGCGAAGGCCCCTGGGTCGCGATGCTGCAGCAACTCTGGCGCAACGGCTACAAGGACGCCGTGCTGCCCGGCGTGGCCAACGGCAGCGTGACGCCCTCGCAATGGAGCCCCAACGTCGCCAAGTACCTGACCCACAACGCCAGCATCAGCTACACCGGCATCAAGAACCTGGGCCTCAGCTTCGGCATCAAGAACCTGCTGAACGAAGACCCGCCGTTCTCGGTGGCCTACGACGGCAACACCGGCGCCGGCAGCTCCTGGGAACCCCGCGTGGCCGACCCGCGCGGCCGCAGCTACACCTTCACGGTGGACTACAAGTTCTGGTAAACCAGCGCCGGCCCGGCGCCTCGCACAAAGCCCCGCCCGCGCAAGCCGGCGGGGCTTTTTTATGCCGTCGTCGCCCTTATGCGGGGAAGCTTCTATCGAGACGGGGCTGACGGCAAAGCCCTGGGCGGTAGGTGCGAGGCCCCATTGGCGGTGCCAAGCCCCGGAGCCAAACCGGGTTGCGTATCGCTCCAGGCGATGCGTCGAGTGCAGCTTGCGCCATCGATCGCTGATGGACAACGCAGGCCAGGCTAAGCGCCCGTTGTAGGCGGCGAGGCCGCATGCTCAAATGTTAGGCAAAGATCATTAACGATCTGCATACAGCCAAGTTAGACCTCATGCGCCAGCAGATTTATTCCGAGATTGAAGCCATCGTTCCGCTCGACGCACTTGAGGTGGAGCACCGTGCGGACGCGCTGGCATGGGTTGAATCCGGAGTGGAACTGTGCCGCCTAGCTAAGCCCGCCACTCCGCCCAAGCACCTTGTGTCGTACTTCGCCGTCGTGGACGGTGAAAGCATTCTTCTTGTGGACCACAAGAACGCGCAACTCTGGTTGCCATCCGGCGGGCACGTTGAACCTGGAGAACATCCTCGCAACACGGTCGCCCGTGAGTTGGTTGAAGAGCTCAGGTTCAAAGCTTCCCATGAGATCGGCCCGCCATTGATGATCACATTGGCCGAAACTGTTGGTCTTACCGCGGGGCACACGGACGTTTCGCTTTGGTACGTCGTGCGTGCGGAGCGCGGCCAGGTGCTTAAGTACGACGAGGACGAATTCAATGGCGTGTCCTGGTTCAGTTTCTCTGACGTCCCTTTTGGCCGTACCGATCCGCACATGCACCGGTTCATACAGAAACTGAGGCCTAGCCAGTCGCTCGAGCCGACTCGCGTCGGCAGGCCTCCGCTCGCGGCTCAGCTTCAACGTTAGTCACCTGAGATGCGCGCTGAAATTCCGCCACCGCCTGTGACACCCGCACAGTACCGCGCCATGCGAATTCGATCCGCACTGGTTCTTGTGATCTGGCTTTTCGAGATCGGTCTGTTGCTCTTCTGGCGATGGTCCTTCGGTCTTGCGGTACCTTTGGGCTTGGTCGCCCTCTGCATCACACTCTACGACGCGCCGCTCATGAGAAGGCTGGCCAAGGAGAAGCTGATGTACCCCAATGGACGGCAGCAGTGACCGAGAAGTAGCAAGGCAAGGAATGTCTCACTTTTCATCGGCGGCGAGACCAGTGCCTAACCATTCCAGCGAGGGCACAAACAACGGCAGTCCAGTTTTGGGTACTTTGCCCACGCTGGTGCCGCCGTCTTTTACCCACCCATGTAAAACGTTAGACATCACACAATGCCCAAGTACCGCCGCCTCGAAGTCCGCGATTGCCAGGGAACTCTGTGGGCCTTCTATCGCATATACGAAGGCCGGTCGGTGGCTTCCTTCGAGGGCGATCTGTCAGGTCTTCGACTTGAAGAACTTCCCGGAGCCTCGGTGCAGGAGTCAGGTTCACTGCGTCGACAAACGCTTGAGCCCGAACTTGACTTGATAACCGTCCCGATCAATCCGGACACTATCCGAGAACTGAAGAAGCGCCTCGCCTCGCACGGCATACTCGGTCGCGAAGGAGCGGTCATCCACACGCAGCTCGCGGCCGGGGACGATTTGCTGCTCATCGCTTGCGATAACTTCCACGACGACTGCACAGTCGCGTCCGTATCTGTACCGGAGCCATTCCTCGAGGAAATGCTCAGTCATGGTCTTCTGCGCAAGTACAGTGATGCCTAACCCATCGCTCGAGGGATGCGCCAACAGCAGGCCACCAGCCCGGGTCTGGCGTCCAGCCGTCGTCGACCGCTTAGCTATAACGCTAGGCACCATGAAAGCCCCATTTCTTGCCCCGGCTTTCCTTCTCATCTGTCTCACGGCGCAAGCGACGCCGACGGCTGAATCGTTGAAAGTTGCCCGGCAGATTTCGGCGCAACACCCAAAAGTGCGCTGGGACTTCTCAACGCTAGTAGAGGGCGACTTCAATGGCGATCGCAAGACTGACATAGCGTTCGTTGGGTACAACACAGAAGGTGTCTTACTCGCCGTCCACGTCGCGACTTCGAGCAAGAACCCTCGGTCCACGCAGTTTCTTCAGTTCGCGATCAGCCCGTCAGTTCAAGCCGCAATCTGCGAAGCACCTGCACAGCTTCAGGTGGAGAAGCTTCTTTGCTCACCCATGGGCGATCCACTACCAGGCTGCAAGCCATCCGCGCTGGCCGATTCGCTCTATCTCGTCGGCGGAGACTGTGACCCAATCAATCTGTATTGGAGCCACACAACCAGCCGAATGGATTGGTGGAGGCTATGACGCCTAACACGTCGCTCAACTGGACCCGCACCGGCATGCCGCCTACGGGTCGGTTGGCTCCAAATTAGAAGTCACATGAAGATCTGGCGCGGACAACCTGACCACAATCATTGGCAGACGGAGTTCACTGCCCGAGAGCGAGGCGTGGCTTGGCTGGCAATTGGAGGGGTATTTTGGGCGTTGGCCTTCCTCAAGTGGAGTTCGCCGGAGGGGTCGCCGTTCAGCGGAAAGTGGGGGTGGCTCATTGCGTGGGCGCACGAAAGCTTGGGCACGAAGGGCCCTGCCATCGTCCTTATGACCGTTGGTGCAGTGTTCACGCTCTGTGGGGCAATCGCATGGTGGCGCAAGTGACTTCTGACCTGGCGCTCAACCGGGCCCGCAACGGCATGCCCCGGCTGGCCTTCATTTCGTTCTCGGCTAGCTGAGTCACGCCGCCACCAGACGGCTAACCTCTCATTCGAGCCAATGCCTTCCGGAACAGCTCAATTCAAACGTTAGGCGGCATGTGCGAACAGTGATCTTCGGAAACAGCGGCAGCGGAAAGACCTGGCTGGCAAGACGCCTGCACGAGAAGAGCGCTGCACCCGTAGTGCATCTCGATGGGATCTTCTGGCTCCCAGGCGGTTTCAATTTGAAGCGAGATCCGCAGGAGATATCTACTCTCATCGAGGCACAGAGAATCGCCGATCAATGGATCGTCGAAGGTGTGTATGGCAACCTGGCAAGGCAGTTCATGCAGTCAGCGCTGGCAATTGTCTGGTTGGATCTCCCATGGGAGATCTGCAAGGCGAGGCTCGAGTCCCGCGGCTCGGAGAGCAAGCTGCATATGGAACGCGCGCAGTCAGACGAAGGTCTTCGAGAACTGATTGAATGGGCAGAAGGTTATTGCAACCGCCAGGGATCGAGCAGCAGGGCAGCCCACCTTGATCTGTTCGAGTCGTTCGAAGGGCTTCGCGCTAGGCTACGCTCGGAATCAGACGTCTTGGAGTACTTGGATGCCGCCTGAGTTCAAGCGCGAGAAGAATTGGAAGCTTCTGTACCTCCGCTCGGAGAAGCTGGCCCGAGCAAAGCAGCTCGGAATTGAATATCCACGCGTACCCGAGGCCCAACTTGTGCAGGAAGTGAAGTCGTTGCGCAGCCCGAATCAGATCAACGTTCTTTTTGTTTGTAGTCGCAATCAGTGGCGCAGCCTTACTGCAGAGCAGGTATGGCGCAGACACCCTGCCATCGCAGTGCGATCGGGGGGAACCAGTCCAAACGCAAAGCATCCCGTCTCGGCTGCTGATATCGAGTGGGCGCAAGTCATCTTCGTCATGGAAGAAAAGCACAAGTCCAGGTTACTGGCGGCGTACAGACGCATGCTTGAGAACAAGGTAATTCATGTGCTCGACATTCCAGACGAATACAAATTCATGGACGCTGAGCTGGTGGAGATACTTCGTCAGTCCGTGGGAGAAGCTCTTGGAATTCAGTAGGACGCGGAGCGCACCTATTGCCCGTCAACGGTCTATCCAATCGCGCGAGCCGACTGCCGTCGGCGAGGCGCTTTGATCCGCTCATTTTCAACGCTAGCCAGCACATGCGAAAAGCGCCATTTATCGTCGCAATCCTCGTGCCCATGCACCTGCCAGCTGGCGCGGGCACCCATGGCAATTGGATTCAAGTTCGGAATGGAACTTGGACTGTCAGTCGCAGCGATATTGCTCAAATGGCAAAGCAGCTTCAATCGGCTGCTGCTGCTGCCCAAGGAGGCAAGAAGGCTGCCAAGGATGTTTCCACCTATGCCATTCAGTTCAAGGGCGTGGGCCCAGCGGGGCATCGCGTCATTGAACTCCGAGGGGCGTGTGAGGCGGAGGGACACTCTCTGGCAGAGTTGCGGAAGGATTTCCGTCGCGTGCTGGATGGAGGTGAGTGCTACTTCAGCGCGACATGGGATGCGGCAGGAAAGAAGTTCAAGCACTTTCTGTTCAACGGGGTTGCCTAGTGCGGTCTATGCTGGCTAGCCCGTCGCTCGGCCCAGCTTCAACGCGAACCCTCGCCGAACACCCCCACATCGCCGGCCACCCCTCCCCGACAAACTGGCTTGCAGCCCCAAGGCATTGCATTCACACTGCCCGGAATGCATTTCGTCTACGTCAAAGTCCCGTTGCGAGGTCTGGCCAAGCAGGCCTTGGATGCGCTGCATCAAGCGCTGGAGAGTGCACTCGAGACGAGCGCGACGGGCTCGCTGCTGAGTTGGGGGACCTCGGTGCCGTCGGCAGGCGCCAGCGAGAGCGACCCGGGCAGCTTTCACCGGGTCGACATCGAGCTGCATGATCAGGAAGCTGGCCTGCAGGTGCTGCGTGAGGTGCTGCCGAGGCTGAGCGCGGCCCATGGCACGGAGCTGCATTTCACGGTGCGAGGGGCGGCCCTGCAGCAAACCTTGTCGGAAGCCGGCTGGGGCGCCCAGGTAGCGAGGGCGGGCAGCCATCGGCCGCGGCGCGAGGTCTGACCCTCACGCCAGCCGCCTCGTGCAGCCCGGGCCGGCCGCCCGTTACATACGCAGGCAGCGCCCGGCCACGTCCAGCGTCAGCGGCACGCCCAGCGGCAGTGGCAGGTTCGGGCAGCAATGCCCGCTGGGCCAGCCGGCCAGGATGGGTTTGCCGAGCTGCGGCAGGTAGTCGGCCAGCACCGCGTCGGGGGCCTCGGCATCGCTGAAGCTGCCGATCAGAAAGCCCGCGGCGGCGTCGAGCACGCCGGCCAGGCGCAGCTGAGCCAGGTAGCGATCGACGCGGTAGGGGTCTTCGGCAATGTCTTCCAGGAACAGGATGGCGCCGCGCGCATCGGGCATCCAGCGCGTGCCCAGGCTGGACACCAGCACCGAGAGATTGCCGCCGATCAGCCGGCCCCGGGCACGCTCGCCCTGGCTCAAGGGGTGAGCCGGCAGATCCTCGGGCGCCAGCACATCGCCGGTGCGCAGGCCGCGCTGCAGCTGGGCGGCGAGGCGGCGCGCATCGTCCAGGCCGCTCGGCCCTTTATCGATCCAGTCCGAGGCCGGCATCGGCGCATGCCAGGCCGGCAGACCGAGGCGATCGAGCGCGCCGTGCAGGGAGGTGATGTCGCTGTAGCCGATCAGGGGTTTGGGGTGGCGCTTCAGCAGTGCCAGGTCCAGGCCGTCGAGCAGGCGGATGCAGCCATAGCCGCCGCGCAGGCACAGCACGGCGTCGACCTCGGGGTCGGCAAAAGCGGCATGCAGATCGGCCAGGCGCTGCGCGTCAGCCGCGGCCAAATGACCCAGCTGCGCGGGGCCGGCGCAACCGGGAAACAGCTTGGCGCGAAAGCCCAGCTGCTCGATCAGTGGCGCCACCTGTTCCAGCACGCCCGGCTTGGGCGGGCCGGCGGGTGCCACCACGCCCAGGCAGGCGCCGGCCGGTAGCGGCCGCATCAAGAAGAAATCGTTCATGAGCAAGACTCCAGCCAGGGCTCGAGCGCGGCGTCGATGGCCGCGCCCAGCGCCGGCAGACGCGCTTCCGGCGCGCCGTAGCGGGAACCGAGGTTGCTGAGCATGGCGATCAGGTAATGACGCCGGCGTGGCGCAACAGCACGCACGATACCGGCGTCGGAGGCGTAGTTCTCGGTCGTGCCGGTCTTGTGGGCGAAGTGCAGTTCGGCCGCCAGACGCTCGGGCATCAGCACGCGCAGGGTCTGGGCCTCCAGCGCACGCAAGACCTGACCCCGGCTCTCCGCGCTGAGCCGCGGCGCATGCGCCGGCAGCCAGGGCGCCGCGGGCGCGTCGGGGTCCAGCCACCAGAGCAGGCGCACGCTGTCCCAGGCCGTCATCTGCAGCTGGCCCACGCCGGCACCGGCGGCATTGCCCCAGCCGCCATCGGGCCGCGTGTTGACGAGCCGCAGCGTCGGCAGGCCCAAGCGGGCGAACAGCTGCTGCACTTCGTTGTGGCATTCGCCCTGCGCGTCGCGGCGGATCGCGCCGATCGCGTGCAGATGCATCACCAGGGCCGAGGTGGCGGTGTTGCAGCTGATCGCCGTCATGTCCAGGGCCCAGTCGCGCACGGCACGGCACTGACCCTCGAAAGACAGCGGCGCATCCCAGCGGCTGCGGCCCTGGTCAATCAGCCAGGCCAGCCCGACCAGCACCATCAGCTTGAGCAGCGAGGCCGGATAGGGCGCCACCACCGTGGGGCCGCTGTCGCCATACAGGGGCAGCCAGTCCAGGCGCTGCCAATCGACCCCGGGGGCCTCGGGCAGCCAGGCGATCGAGCGGCCCTGGGCGTCCTGTTGATCGGCCAGGAAGCGGATGCCCTGCGCCGCGCCCGCGCCGGCCGCCATGCCCGCCACCAGGCCCTGCGGATGCTGGCGCGAGAACAGCACGTTGGCAAACACCGGCGCGCCGCCGGCCGGGAAGCAGGCCACGGCCAGATCGATGCTGGGGAAATGGCGCAGCGCCCGGCCGCCATCAAAAGGGTCGGGCGTGGCGCCGAAATCCTGTGCCAGCGCCGCGCGGCGCAGCAGTTCGGCCAGATCGCTTGAATTCATGCTGCTGTCATCGTCGTGGCAGTTGCAGGCCGTCCAGGCTCAGCGGGCTAGTGCGGCCCGACACCAGCTCGGCCACGATGCGCGCCGAACCGAACGAGAAGGTGAAGCCCAAGGCACCATGGCCCACATTGAGCCACAGCCCGGGCACCGGGGTGGCGCCCAGCAGCGGCGCGCCACTGGGGGTGGCGGGGCGCAGGCCGGCCCAGGTCTCGGCGCGATCGTAATCGGCGGCGCGCGGGAACATGGCGCGCACCGCACGCTGCAGCGAGGCGATGCGGCCGGGGTCGATGCGCAGGTCCTCGCCCACCAGATCCACCATCGCGGCGACGCGCAGCTGCTCGCCGATGCGCGCATAGAGGATCTTCTTCTCGAAGTCGGTCACGCTCACCACCGGCGGCAGATGGTCGGCGGCGATCGGCGCGGTCAGGCTGTAGCCCTTGAGCGGATAGATGGGCAGCTTGATGCCCAGCTCGGCCGCCAACGCACGGCTTTGCAGACCGGCGGCGAGCACGAACTCGTCGCCACCGATCTCGCCCACGTTCGTGCGCAAGGCCCGCACCCGCCCATGTGCCTGATCGAGGCTGAAGCCCTGCACCTCGGCATGCACGCAGCCACGGAAGTTGGGATGGCTGCGCAGGCGCTCGGCCAGTGCGAGCGAGAGCGCATGGCAGTCGGCCACCGCCTCGCCCTCGCTGAAGATGCCGCCGGCCAGCTCGGCCGGGCTGTGCGCCAGCGCCGGCTCCAGCGCCACGCATTCGTCGTGGCTGAGGGCGCGCTCGGCGCCGTCGTCGGTGGCGGTGCTGGCGCGCAGGCGCGCCGCCACGCGGCCGAACTCGGCCGGCTTGCGGTAGACCACCAGCTTGCCGGGGCTGCGCAGGGCAATCGCCTGCAGCTGCGCGCGCTGCTGCAAGTGCGCAAACGAATCGCGGCTGTAGGCGCCCAGGGCCAGCAGGCGCGCGGTGGTGCGCCGGTTCACCGGCCCGCGGCATTTGGCCAGGAAGGCGGCCAGCCAGCTCCATTGCTGCCAGCTGGCCTCGGGCTTGAAGCGCAGCGGCCCGTCGGGATCGAGCAGCCAGCGCAAGGCCTTCAGCGGCACGCCCTCATCGGCCAGCGGCGAGACGTAACGGTAGCTGAGCTGCCCCCCGTTGGCGCGGCTCGCGCCATTCGCCAGCACCGGCTCGCGCTCCACCAGGCTGACCCGGTGGCCGGCCTCGGCCAGGCACCAGGCGCTCGTCAGACCCACCACCCCGCCGCCTATCACCACCACATGTTTCATCGACATGCCGGCAGGTTACGGATTCGGGCTGCGGCCAGCCAATGAAAGCCAGGGCGGCTCCCATAACTTCTACCTATGCATGCAGGCTCAGGGCTGCGCGCGCACGAAGTCCAGTATCTGCTGCGCCATCGGCGCGCTCGCCTTGGGGGCCTCGATGTCGCCGGCGAGGATGTGCTGGCCCAGCGACTCGCTGTAGTTCACCTCGATGAGCTTCTTGGCAGGGCTGCCGAAGCGGCGGAAGGCCGCCTGCGCCGCCTCCACCGAGATCACCGAATCACGCGGCGAGACCAGCATCAGCAGCGGTGCCTGTATCCACTCCAGCGGGCTGCGGTGCACATGGTCCACCAGCGCCATCATCGGGAACAGCGCCTCGGTGGGATAGCGGTGCGTCCAGTAGCGCGCCTTCAGCTCGCTGCGCGGCGGGTAGCTGCGCTCGGGGCCCTGCACCAGACGCGCCAGCTGCCGGCCCCAGGGCCAGTTGATGACCTGGGCCCAGGGATCCTTGGGGCCGAAGTTTGGCGACACCATCACATAGGCCGCGACCTGGCGCGCCGCCTCCTGCTGCGCCAGCCAGGCCGCCAGGGTCGCGCCGGTGGAGTTGCCGATCACCAGCACGCGCTCGCCCAGCAGCTGGCCGATCGCCAGCGCCTCCAGCGCGTCGGCCTTCCAGTCGGCCACGGTGGCCTTGCCGAGGGCCTCGCCGGGCTGGCCATGGCCGGCCAGGCGGGTGTAGAAGACATGGCCGCCCAGGCCTTGCGCCACCAGCTCGGGCAGGGGCGCGAGCTCCTGGCGGCTGGCGCTGAAGCCATGCAGGAATACCACCGCCCAGGGCGCGCGCTGCTTGCCGCCGGCGCCCCAGACGATGCGCTTCTCGGTGCCCGGGATGACGTTGCCCAGCGCCGCCTCGCGCGCCGCCAGGTGCGCGTCGAGCGCCTCCAGGCTGGCGGGCGGCGGGGTCTGCGCCGCCGGGGGCTCCAGGGCCGCCTCGGGGTTGCGCGGCCCGATCAGGAACATCAGGCTCACGCCCAGGGCGGACACCGCCGCCCGGTTGGCAAGCCTGCGCCAGCTCACGCCAGCACCGCGGCCATCGCGTTG
This sequence comes from Paucibacter sediminis, assembly GCF_030254645.1. NCBI lineage: Bacteria > Pseudomonadati > Pseudomonadota > Betaproteobacteria > Burkholderiales > Sphaerotilaceae > Roseateles > Paucibacter sediminis. The sequence goes on along the minus strand of NZ_CP116346.1, from coordinate 1,837,669 downwards.
GCGGTGGCCTCGACGTTGCCGGTGTTCAGGCCCGCCACGCACATGCGGCCCGAGCGCACCAGGTAGACGGCGAACTCGTCCTTCAGGCGGTCCACCTGGGCGGGCGTGAGGCCGGTGTAGCTGAACATGCCGCGCTGGGTCAGGAAGTAGTCGAAGTTGCGGCCCGGCAGCTTGGCGCTCAGCACCTCGTAGAGGGCGTTGCGCATCTGGTGGATGCGGTCGCGCATCTCGCTCACCTCGCCCTCCCACAGGCTGCGCAGCTCGGGCGTGCTCAGCACCTTGGCGACGATCTGGCCGCCATGCATGGGCGGGTTGGAGTAGTTGCGGCGGATCATGAACTTGAGCTGACCCAGCACGTTGACGGCCTGGGCCGCGTCGGGGCACACCACGCTGAGCGCACCGCAGCGCTCGCCATACAAGCTCATGCTCTTGGAGAAGCTGTTGGCGACGAAGAAGGCCAGGCCGGCATCGGCCATGGCGCGGATCGCGAAGGCGTCTTCCTCGATGCCGTCGCCATAGCCCTGGTAGGCCAGGTCCAGGAAGGGCAGCAGCTGGCGCTCCTTCAGCACCGGGATCAGCTCGTCCCATTGCAGCGGCGTCAGGTCCACGCCGGTGGGGTTGTGGCAGCAGGCATGCAGCAGCACCACGCTCTTGGCCGGCAGGGCGCGCATCGCGTCCAGCAGCTCGGCGAAGCGCAGGCCGCCGGTGGCCGCGTCGTAATAGGGGTAGGTCTTGACGGTGATGCCCGAGCCCTCGAAGACGGCGCGGTGGTTGTCCCAGGTGGGGTCGCTCACATAGATGGCGCTGTCGGGGAAGTAGCGCTTGATGAAGTCGGCGCCGACCTTGAGGCCGCCGCTCGAGCCCACGCCCTGGATGGTGACGATGCGGCCGGCCGCGATGGCGGGGTGGCCCTTGCCGAACAGCAGCTCCTGCACCGCGCTGCGGAAGTTCGCCGCGCCTTCCATCGGCAGATAGGGGCGCGGACCGGCCGCGGCCACCACCTCCAGCTCGGCCTTGCGCACCGAGTCCAGCATCGGGATCTTGCCGTCGTTGTCGAAGTAGATGCCGATCGACAGGTTGATCTTGCCCGGGCGCGTGTCCTTCTGGAAGGCTTCGTTCAGGCTCAGGATGGGGTCGCCTGCGTAGGCGTCGACGTGTTGGAACATGGCGGGACTCCGGGTTTAGCTGCCCGCATTATCGACGTTCGGGCTGCTGCAGAATGCCAGGCATTCGCCCGCCACCCGACGCGCCTGGTCCCTTGCCTGCCTTGTTACGCCGCATGAAAAGCATCACCCCCCTGGATCCTCGGGACTTTGACGCCTTTTCCGTCTACCTGAACCTGCATCTGCAGGAGAACGGCCTGCCGCCGAGCGGCTACTTCCAGCCGCTGGCGCGCGCTCACTCGGTGTTCGCGCCCGAGCGCGCCGACGCCTTCCGCCAGGCCCTGCAGCGGCCGCTGGACGGACCCGGCTGGCGCCGCGCCTGGGTGGCACGCGACCCGGCCGGCCGGATCTGCGCGCATGTGGACCTGCGTGCCCACCCCGAGCCGCACACCGAGCACCGCTGCCTGCTGGGCATGGGCGTGCGCCAGGACCAGCGCCGCCGCGGCCTGGGCGCGAGCCTGCTGACCCTGGCCACCGACTGGGCAAGGCAGACCGGCCTGGCCTGGCTGGACCTGCAGGTGCTGAGTCAGAATGCCGCGGCCGTGGCGCTCTACCGGCGCTGCGGCTTCGCCGCGGTGGGCGAGCGGCCCGATATGTTTCGCATCGACGGGCACAGCCTCGGCTATACCTCGATGAGCCTGTCCCTCAAGGAATGCCCATGAGCAGCAACACACGTCGCCGGCTGTTGGCCGCCGCCACCCTGGCGCTGGGCGCGGCGCCCGCCCTGGCGCGCCCGCGCGCCGCCGACATCGCGCAGCTGCGCCGCCAGGCCAAGGCCTGGGACGAGGCCATCGTGCGCCAGGACCGCGCCGCCATCGAGGCGAACATGGCGGAGGACTTCCGCCAGATCGACGCCGACGCCGACATTGAGGACAAGCGCAGCTTCGTCGAGGGGCTGATGTCGCCCAAGCTGCGCATCGCACCCTACGCGGTGGAGGACTTCGAGATCCGGCTCTACGGCGACACCGCCCTGCTGAGCGGCCGCACACGCATGCAGGGCAGCCACGATGGCAAGCCATTCACCAGCCATTACCGCTACATCGACGTCTATGTGCGCCGCGGCGGACGCTGGCAGATCGTCAGCGTGCAGATCACGCGCGTGCGGGAAGCCTCCTGAAGCCGCTCAAGCATCCAGCCATTGCAGCCATTGCCCATGCGCATGCGACCAGGCCAGTGCGCGCTGGCGCAAGGCCTGGGCCTCGCGCCACTGCAGGCTCCAGAGCGTGGCGGTCTGCTGAGGCCCGCCCTGCACCGCCTGCACGGCGGGCGGCTGCGCCAGGCCCGCGGGCCGCAGCTCGGCGGCCTCGGCGCTGATCCAGGCCAGGCCGCGCGCGCGCACCAGCTCGGCCACGCGCGCCTGGTAGCGCGCCAGCGCCGCCGGCTCGAAATAGGCCAGCACCCAGGAGTTGAACAGCACCGGCTGCACGCCGGCGGGCAGCTCGTCCAGCCAGCGCTCCAGCCGGTCCAGGCCGTCGGCATGGCGCTCGACGGCGGGGCCGGCCGCGCGCGCCAGCGCCAGTGCCTGATCCAGGCGCTGGGCGCGCGCACGGTCCTGCGGCCACAGGCAGGCGCGCAGCCAGCGCACGCCATCCTCGTCCAGCAGGTCGACCGGCGCCAGGTCCACGCCCAGGCGCGCCACCAGCTCGAACTCGACCGGCGGCGGCGGCGCCTCGCCGAGCCAGCGGCAGGCGATGCGGGGTCGCTCGGGGTCAGGTCTTGCGCCACGCTGGAAGGGCCCGTAGTCGTAGTGGTAGCGGTCCACGCCCAGGTTCAGGCCGGCGCTGCTGCCGAAATCGAACAGCGCCAGTTCGCGGCGACCGCTCAGCGCCGCCAGCCGCTGCAGCGCCGGCCACAGCACGGCGCAGCGGCCGATCTCGTTGGTCTGGGTGGCGCGGCCGCGCAGATGGGCCAGCAGGGCCGGGTGCTGCTGGCGCGCAAAGTCCAGCAGCTGCGCCGGCAGCGCCGCATCCGGCGGCCGCGTGCCCCCCACGCTGGGGTAGTAGTCGGCCAGCGCATGGGCCACGCCGGCCAGCACGCGTTCGTGCAGGGCCGCCAGCAGCAGATTGGGGCGCGCCTGCGTGGCCGGCACCTGCTGCATCAGGGCCAGCAACTCGGGGCTGTCGGCCACCGCCAGGCAGATCGCCACATAGAGCGGGTCCTGGCTGCATTCGTGCGTGGCGAAGTGGCGGTACTGGCGCACCCAGTCGATGGATGCGGCGGCGGTTTCGGTGGATGCGGCGGAGCGGTATGGCATGGGCAAGAGCTTAGGCCGGCGCCCGGCGCGGAAATGTCGGTTATCCGACATTTCCGCGGCTAGACTGGCCGCATGCAATTCCTGCCCGCCCGGCTACGCGCATGGCTTGGATCCACCCTGGCCGGCCTGGCGCTGCTGTGCCTGCCGGCTGCCGCGCAGACCACGGCGCCGCTGCGCGTGGTCGGCAGCAGCGACCCGCCCTACCGCAGCTTCCAGGGCGAGGACGGCGGCGGCCTGTACTACGAGCTGCTGAAGGAGGCGGCGCGCCGCCTGGGCTGGGCCCTGCAGTTCAGCGAGGTGCCCTCGGCGCGCGCCTTTCTGATGATGGAACAGGGCGAGGCCGATCTGATGATGGGACCGCTGCGCTCGCTGGAACGCGAGCGCTTCCTGCACTACAGCCGCATCGAGCTGCCGGCCGAGGACAAATGCTTCTACACCCGCCCGGGGGCCCGGCCCATCAACAGCCTGCAGGACCTGCAGGGCCGCATGCTGGCGGTGCACCGCGGCAAGCGCTACGGCGCCGAGTTCGACAATGCCGCCGCCGGCCTGTCGCGCACCGAGGTGAACGACTACCGCGCCGCGCTGGAGATGCTGGCGCGCGAGCGCATCGAGGTGGTGGTGATACCGGAGCGCCAGGCGCGCGCGCTGCTGGCCGAGTTGAAGCTGGCGTTGCTGCGCCAGCCCTTCTGCCTCAAGGGCGAGACGCCCTTTGTGGTGCTGTCCAAGCGCTCCCCCTGGCTGGCCGAGCTGGCCCGCCTGGAACGCAGCTTCCAGCTCATGCAGCAGGACGGCAGCTGGAAGCGCATCCTGGAGCGCTACTGAATGCGGGCCAGCGGCGGCGCCGAGCTGCTGCGCGTGCTGCAGGGCAACTTCCCGCAGCTCGCGCCCGACGCGGCGCAGCTGCAGGCGCTGCAGCGCCTGCTGCCGGTGCGGCGCCTCGCCGCGGGCGCGGGCCTGTTCGCGCAGGGCCAGCGCACCCAGGCCTTCTATGCCGTGCTGCAGGGCGAGATCGGCGCGCGTCTGAGCGCCGCCGACGGCCGCGTCTCGGTGCTGGAGCATGTGCGCGCGCCGCGCCTGTTCGGGCTCGCCGCCTTCGTCACCGGCCAGCCCTCCAACTACGAGGCGGTGGCGCTGCGTGCCAGCCGCGTGCTGGTGTTCGGCCCCGAGGCCTACCGCTACGCGATGGACGAGCTGCCCGGCTTTGCGCGCGCGCTGATGCGCGAATTCGCGCTGCGCTATGAGGGCACGCTGCGCCTGCTGGAAGCGGCGCGCCACCGCAGCGCGGCCGAGCGTTTCGAGCTGGCGCTGGCCCAGCTGGCGCGCGAGCGCGGCGCCGGCCAGGCGCCCGACGACGCGGGCTGGCTGAGCTTTCGCGCCACCCAGACCGAGCTGGCGGCGCTGGCCAATGTCTCGCGCCAGACCGTCAACCAGCTGCTGCGCGCGGCCGCCGCGGCCGGCCGCCTGCGCCTGGCCTATGGTCGGCTGGCCCTCAGAGCGACTTCAGATATTCGAGCAGATCCCGCTTCTGGCTCTCGCTGAGCGCGGTGCCGTAGGCGTGCCCGCCATTGCCATTGCCGGGCAGGGTGGTGTCGAAGCGATACGGGCCTTGCTGGGTGTCGAAGCCCACCCGCTGCGCATCGAACGCGCGGCTGCCCACCTGGAAGCTGCGCATGCGCTGCGCCGGCGGCTGCAGCAGCTCCCAGAGCGTGGGCACCGAGCCATTGTGCAGATAGGGGGCGGTGGCCCAGATGCCGTTCAGCGGCCTGGCCTTGTAGATGGCATTGGGCGCCGGCGCGGGTGCCGCGGCGCGATTCGCGGCATGGGCGCTGGAGCCGCCGCCCAGCGCCTGGGCCAGCATCTGCGCGCTGGGGCGGCGCGCATCGGCGGCCATGCTGGCCACGCTGGCACCGCCGCGCAACTCGTCGCGCAGCTGGGCGTCGAACTGGCTCAGCAGGGCCGCCAGCGTGGCGTCCTTGTCGCCCAGCAGCACGCCCACCGCACCCTGCACCGTGAGCGGCCCGCCACCCGCCTCGGCGCCGTAGCGCTGCAGGGTGGGCAGGGACAGCGTGCCCTGCAGCGGCCCGGTCTTGGCCACGCGCATGGCGGCGGCGGTGGCCATGGCCGGGTCGCTGCCGACATCGCGCAGCTGCGCGGTGACGCGGCGGAAGGGGTCGGTGCGCTCGATGCTGGCATGGCAGCCCAGGCACTGGGCCTGGTAGATCTGCTGGCCGCGCTGCCGCATGGCGGCATCCAGCGGGCCGAGGTACTGCGCACTCCATTGCGGCGACCAGAGGCTGCGCACCCAGCCTTCCAGCTCGCCGAGCTGGCGGATGTCCACATGGTTCGGATAGCTGCAGCTGTCCTTGCCGCAGTCGCTGACGCGCAAGCCGCCGAACACGCCCAGCACCTCGCCGACATTGCGCGTCAGCTCGCCCAGCCCGAAGGGGCCGTTGGGCGCCGAGCCGTTCCACTGCACCACGTCGTGCTGCGGCGTGTCCCAGAGGAAGGGATAGGAGACCGGCGCATCCGGCGGGCGCGCATTGGCGGGCTCGTTCAGGGCCACCACCAGCACCTCGTTGAAGATATTGCCGAAGGCATCCAGGCGCGCATGGCCGGGCGGGTGGCCGGGCTTGTTGAGCGTCAGGCGCGCGCTGCTATCGGCCAGCTGCTTGACCAGGGCCTCGCGCAGGGCCTGCTGCTGCGCCGCGCTGGCCGCCTCGCCCAGCACCCGCTGGGCAAAGCGCGCGAACTTGGCGGGGTCGTCGCGCGTGGCCGCGAGTGCCGCCACCAGCTCGCCGAAGAAGAGATTGAAGTCCGCCATGGCGGGGCCGCCGTCGATGCGCAGGCCCACGCCCTTGATGTTGAGCTGGGTGGTGTGGCAGGCCGCGCAGCTCAGGCCCATCCAGGCCTGGCCGGCCTGCTCGGCCGTCTTGGTGAAGCCGATGGGCAGCCCATCCGGGTTCCAGCGCCCCGGCCCCGGCCGGGCCGGCAGATAGCCGAAGCGCTCGATATTGGCATCGCTGCGGAAGGGCGCATCGCTGTCGGCCTGCTCCAGCGCCAGGAACCAGCGGTAGGGCACGATGCGTGAGCCCTGGGTGGAGAACCAGAAGGCGAGCTGGGTCTGTTCGTCCCAACCCTGATCCAGGTTGACCACCTTGAGCGGCCCCGCCGCATCCGGCACGGGCGTGCCGCTGGGGATGGGCGTCGGGGGGCCGGCGCAGGCGCTCAGCAGCAGGGCCAGCGGCAGCAGGGTACGGATGCTTGTCATGGTGGAATCCTTGCGGCCGCTGGCTCAATCGAACATCGCGCCGACCATCTGTGCATTGCTGAGGCCACCCGGATTGCCCAGGGTGGAATCCGACGCGAGGCACCAGCAGCTCAGATGCGCCAGCGCGTTCACCAGCACGGCGCTGAGCTCGAGCTGGGTGAAGGTGTTGTAGCGCGGGAACTGGCCGAGGCCCTCGACGTCGATGGCCAGGCGCACGTCCTCGGCCAGCTGGTTCCACCAGCTGGCGACGAAGTCGTTGTAGACCCACAGGATCTCCACCGCGTCCTGGCCCGGCACGTCGAACCAGCGGTTCGGCAGCACCGGCAGGGTCTGGCGCAGCAGGATGGCGCCGCCGGCCTGGCGCGCCGCGTACAGGCCGGACTTGAGGGCGGCGAAGCTGGCCGTCGGGAAGACCTGGCTGTGGCGGTACTGCCGCGTCGGCCCCTGGCCCGGCTGGCTGGGGCCATAGGGCACATAGCCCAGGCCGGGCTGGTAGGGCTGCAGGCCGAACAGCGGCGGCAGATCGCTGGAGACGATGATCTCGCCGCTGCCGGCATCGCGGCCCAGCGGCTCGTCGGTGTTGACGCACACGATCAGGCGCCGCAGGCCGCGCGCCAGCATCGCGTTGACGCCCAGGTTCTCCAGGCTGCCACCATCGGCAAAGCGGTAGTGGTGGGCCGGCTGGCGGCGGCGGTCGCCCACCGGCCAGTAGGCATAACGCGGCACCAGGCCGGACAGCTCGGGGTACTGTTCCTCCAGCGCCTGGGCAAAGGCCGCGCTGCTGCAGCCGGCGATGTCATTGAGCGCAAAGGCGCGCGCCGGCAGGCTGGTGTCGACCTGGCCGGGCGTGGCCTCGGCCAGGTAGTCGCTGCCCATCGCAAAGCTGTCCAGCAGGCCGCCGCCGATCGCGCCAAGCTGCTCCGGCGCGGCCGGGAAGAACTGCCGCACGCCGAGCTGGAAGTTGCACTCGAAGGGGATCAGGTCGGCCGTCGCGCCATCGTTGTTGAACAGCGCGGTGTTGAAGATCGGGAAGGGGCGGCGGCGCTCCACGCAGACGAAGTCGCGCGCCGACAGGCCCGGGTTGCGCGCGAGGATGCCGTTGCCGGCATGCAGATAGGCCGAGGTCCAGCTGAAGTAGCGCGGATCGAAGCCGCTGCCGTCGGGCTGCCACAGGCCATAGGGCTTGAGGATGCGCTCGCCGATCAGGCCCTGCCAGAGATCGTCGTTGGCATAGCCGTAGCGCGCCTTCAGCTCCAGGATGGCGTCGAGATCGCTGAACAGGCCCAGCCGCGTGGGCACCCAGCCCAGGTTGTTGGGCGGCAGGTGGTCGAGCCGGTTGGGACCCAGCAGCAGGGTCAGCGCGCCGGGGTTCAGCACCGGCCGGCCGAGGAAGTCGTCGTCGCTGATGCGCTCGGGCAGGTAGGTGAACAGGCTGTTGGCCCAGGTGCCGCCCGACACCGAGGAGATCGCGAACAGCTGGTCGAGCTTGCCCAGCGCGCGCAGGCCGCGCAGCTGGCCCATCGCGCAGCTGAGCGCGCGGCTGCCCCCGCCCGACAGGCACAACCCCACCGAGCGTGCCGTGGCGCGCAGTTGTTCAGGTAGCTCGGCGGTGGCCATGCCATCACCCAAGGGCAGGATGCCCGCCACCAGCTGCTTGTTGCTCATATCGCCCTCCCTGCCGGGCCAGGCTGCCCGTGCCAGAGACCTTAGGCGGCGGCCCCGCCGGCGTCCACCTGACAGAGCTTACAGGGCAGGTGCGCGCCCCGGATTTCGTTGCGGCGCGCTCAGCAGCAGCCCAGATAGGGCGCCCGTCGCGGGCGCACGGCGCCGGCCAGCCAGCCCACCCGCGCCGGCCGCGCGCCCGGCCGATGCACAAAGCTGCCGAACAGCTGGTCCCACAGCGGCAGCGCGGTGCCGTAGTTGTGCGCCTCGGCGGCCTGCACGCTGTGGTGCCAGCGGTGCAGCTCGGCGCTGCCGATCAGCCAGTTCAAGGGCCCCAGGCTGCCGCGCAGATTGGCGTGCACCGCCAGCGACTGCAGCTGGATGAAGAGCGCCGCCCACAGCATCGCCTCGGCGCTAAAGCCCAACAGCAACCAGGGCGCGACGCGCGCGAACTTGTTCCACAGCAGGTTGACGGGATGCACCAGCACGCTGTTGCTGGCGTTCAGCGCCGCCGGCCAATGGTGCAGGGCATGAAAGCGCCACAGCCAGGGCAGGCGGTGCGCGGCGCGGTGCAGCCAATAGGGCCCCAGCTCGCCCAGCGCTACCGCCAGCGGCAGGGCCAGCACCGGGGTCAGGTCTTGCGCCAGGCCCGGCTGCGCGCGGGCGGCCTGCCAGTGCAGCGCCGCGCCGGCGATGAGCAGGCCGGCGGCGGCGTCGACCAGGGCGTTGACGCCCAGCGCGCCCAGGTCGCGGGCCAGCTCGGCGGCGCTGGCCTGCCAGTCGGGCCGCGCCGGCCGCAGGCGCTCCCACAGCATCAGCCAGGCCAGGCCGGCGAGCGTGCCGAAGGTGAGGATGAGATCGGCCTGCCAGCCGAGCCGGCCGGCGAGCCAGGCATAGGCCGGCAGCGCCAGCAGCAGACTCAGGTGCGGCCAGTTCCAGCCGCCGCGCGGGAAGAAGAAGAGGGAGGTGTTCATGGGGCATGATGCTCGGACGCCCCGCCCCTCACTGCATTAACCCAGGTTCATGACGACACCCTGCCCCGTGTGCGGGCCCGCCTTTCTCGACTGGCTTCAACAGGACGCCGCACGCCTGGCGCAATGGCAGGCCTTGCCGCGGCGGCGCCTGGCGCGCGGCCAGCGCTGGCCGGGCGAGGGCCTGGCCTGGGTCGAGCAGGGCCTGCTGCGCAGCGTGTTCCTGGATGCCCAGGGGCGCGAGCGCAATCACGCCTTCTACCCGGAGCTGCAATGGCTGGGCCTACCCGGCGCGGCGGCGCCAGCGGCCGGCATGGTGGAGGCGCTGGAGCCCAGCGAGCTGGTGGAGCTCTCGGGGCCGGCGCTGCAAGCCCTGCAGCGCGCCTGGCCACAGGCGCTGGAGCTGATCCTGCAGGGCCTGGCCGCCGGCCTGGCGCGCCAGACCCTGCGCGAGCAGCAGCTGCTGATGCTGGACGCGACCGCACGCTACCAGCGCTTCCTGGCCGACGAGCCGGCATTGGCGCAGCGGCTGGCGCAGAAACAAGTGGCGAGCTATCTGGGCATCACCGAGGTGGCGCTGTCGCGCCTGCGGCGGCGGCTGCGCGACGGCAGCCTCAGGCCTTGAGCTTGGCCGCCAGCGCGCGCTCGATGTCCTTGCGCAGCTTCTCGGGTTCGTCGTTGGGCGCGTAGCGCTTGAGCACCTGGCCATCGCGGCCCACCAGGAACTTGGTGAAGTTCCACTTGATGCCCTCGGTGCCGAGGATGCCGGGCTTTTCGCCCTTGAGCCATTGCCACAGCGGATGCGCCTTGGCGCCATTCACCTCGACCTTGGCCATCATCGGGAAGCTCACGCCGTAGTTGAGCTCGCAGAAGGAGGCGATCTCGTCGTTGCTGCCGGGGTCCTGGGCACCGAACTCGTTGCTGGGGAAGCCCACCACCACCAGGCCCTGCTCGGCGTAGTCCTTCCAGAGCTGCTCCAGGCCCTTGAACTGGGGCGTGAAGCCGCAGGCGCTGGCGGTGTTGACGATCAGCAGCACCTTGCCGCGCTGGCTGGCCAGCTCGGCCGGCTGGCCGGTGATGGAAAGGGCGCTGAAGTCGTAGACGCTTTGGGCCATATCTGTTGCTCCTGTTGGGAGCGGAGATATTAGCTTTTGCGACCTTCCAGTGCTGACAGCAGGGCCGCGCCCACGATGCACAGGCCGCCGATGGCGGTCTTGGCGTCCAGCTGGCCGCCGCCCCAGAGCAGCGCCGAGATGGCCGCTGCCGGCACCTCGATCAGCATCACGATGGCGGTGACGTTGGCCGGCAGGCGCGCCGCGCCGTACTGCAGCGAGAGGTTGGAGAGGAAGAACAGCACCGCCATGCCGGCCAGCGGCAGCAGCCAGAGCGGCCCGGGCAGGCTGGGCCAGGCCGCCAGGCCCTGGCTCACCATCAGGCTGGCCGAGGCGCCCGCCACCAGCACGCCGCCGGTAAACATGGCCAGCGCGCGGGCATGGGCGCCGCGCGCGGCCTCGCGGCGCAGCATCACGTTGTTGAGCGCGAAGCACATGCCGCCCACCACGCCCAGCCAGTCGGCCAGGCTGGCCGGCAAGGGCATGCCGCCCCCGGCCGGCGCCAGCATGGTGGCCGCGCCGCCCAGCGCCAGGGCCATGCGCAGCAGCGCCAGACGGGTGAGGTGCTCGCCCAGGATCAGGCGCGCCAGCAGCACCGCCCACAGCGGCATCAGATAGAACAGCAGCACCACCCGCACCACATCGCCGGTGGCCACGCCCCAGTTGAAGAAGGTGTTGGTGGCGCCCGCGGCCAGCATCACGACCCACAGCGCCGGGCTGGCGAGGAACTCGCGCCAGGCGTCGCGGTTGACGATGCAGATCACCAGCCAGCTGAGCGTGTAGAGCAGCACCGTGGTCCACAGCGGGTGCATGCCGGCGGCCTGGAACTGCCGGAACGGCCACCACGACAGCCCCCAGACCAGGGCGTTGAAGATCAATCCAAGAAACGGCATCGGCGCAACTCGCACATCAGGGCGCCGGCCCGGTTGGCTCGCCGCAACAACCCGCAAAAAAACAGCCGGGTAACTCACAAAAGGGACTGGCTAATCCTGCGCGAGCCAGCCAACAATGCCCAGGGTTTATAGCATGGCGCTCCCGAGCGGCGAGGCAGTCCAATCGGGGCGCCGTGCACGACCCATTCACCTGCCGCACTTGACGTCTTGCAAGACCTAGGGAGAGCTGCTCTTGGACCATTTGGCCTGCCATACCCCCGCGGATCTGAAGTCCGCCGCCGCGCCCGATCTCGGCGCGTACCGCTGGCGCTTGCTGGCGCAAGGGGATTCCTGGTTCTCCAACGCCTCGGCGAAACTGAACGCGCATGCCAATCTGCTGCAGGAACTGATGTTTGCCGAGCCCACCGTGGCGGTGAACTGCGCCGGCCAGAGCGACGCGCTCGCCCATATGGTGGACCTGGAGGCGGCGCCCGACTTCGTGCAGCTGCTCACCGACGCCACCCGCCCGGCCTGGAGCGGCATCCTGCTCTCGGTGGGCGGCAACGACCTGATCGAGGCGGCCCAGACCCCCGCCCACACGCCCGACGGGCAAGACGTGGCCCTGCACCTGCGCCTGCTGCGCCGACAGACCGAATGGGGCCCGCCCTCGCAGGGCGTGGCGCGCTATTTCTCCGAACCCGGCTGGGCCACCTATGCCGAGTACCTGCGCACCAACGTCAAGCATCTGCTGACGCTGCGCGACCAGGGCCCGTCGGCCGGCCGCCCGGTCTTCATGCATTGCTATGCGGTGCCCAAGCCGCGCCCGGCCGGCGGCGAATCCTCCGGCCCCTGGCTCTATCCGACGCTGAAGGCCTATGCCATCCCGTCGGCCGACTGGCTGGCGGTAAGCCGGCTGATGGTCTCGCACCTGGCCCAGCTGCTCAAGAGCATGGCGGCCGACAAGGAGAACTTCCCGGGCCTGCATGTGTTCGACTCCACCACCGTGCCGCTGGCCCTGGCCGCCCCCGACGCCACCGGCGTGAGCGGCGACTGGCACAACGAGATCCACCTCAACCACAGCGGCTGCTTCAAGATTGCACGGGCCTGGAGCGAGCACATCCAGGCGGTGTTGCTGAAGCAGAAGTAAGGCCAGGCGCAGGGGGCAAGACCTGCCCCCCCGTCTTTCAATGCTGGTCGGTGCGGGCGATCGCCAGCAGGCGCTCGACCTCGTCGCGGTGCTTGATGCAGTTGCTCTGGTGCCAGCGGCGGATCATCCACATGCAGCCGGCCACCACCAGGCCGAAGATGGTGATGGCGCCGAAGGCCGACATGCCGAACTTGGTGAGCGCGGTGTAGAAGGCGCCCAGGCCCAGGATGCAGGCCTGCTCGTTGAAGTTCTGCACCGCGATCGAGCGGCCCGCGCCCATCAGGTTGTGGCCGCGGTGCTGCAGCAGCGCATTCATCGGCACCACCAGATAGCCCACCGTGGCGCCCAGCAGCACCAGGAAGGGAATCGCCAGGTAGAGATTGGTGATGAAGTTCAGGCCCAGCATCAAGAGGCCCATCACGATGCCCAGCGGGATCAGGTTGGTGGCGCGGTCCAGCCGCATCATCAGCGAGGCGACCACCGCGCTCACCGCCGTGCCGATCACCACCACGCCCGCCAGCGAAGACGCTTGCGTGGTGCTGTAGCCCAGCGCCGCGGCGGCCCAGGGGAACACGATCACGCGCATATTGCCCGACACGCCCCACACCAGGGTGGTGGAGGCCAGCGAGATCTGGCCCAGCTTGTCGCTCCACAGCTTGGCATTGCACTGGCTGAAGTCGCGCACCAGCTCCAGCGCGTTGGCGCTCATGGGCTGCAGCGGCGCCTCGGTGCGCGGAATGCGCAGATTGAACAGCGCCGCGATGATGTAGAGCACGATCATGGAGGCGATGGCCGCCTCGGGCGGGGTGTCCACGCCGGTGTCCACAAAGGGGAAATCGAAGCCCAGCAGCAGGTGCGAGAGGCGCGGGCCCACCAGCTGGCCGCCCAACAGCACGCCCATGATGATGGAGCCCACCGTCAGGCCCTCGATCCAGCCATTCGCCTTCACCAGCTGCGAGGGTGGCAGCAGCTCGGTGAGGATGCCGTACTTGGCGGGCGAGTAGGCCGCCGCACCCAGGCCCACGATGGCATAGGCCAGCAGCGGGTGGCCACCGAACAGCATCATCAAACAGCCCAGCACCTTGATGCTGTTTGAATAGAACATCACCTTGCCCTTGGGCGCGGCATCGGCAAAAGCGCCCACCAGGGGCGCCAGGATCACATAGAAGAGCGCAAACATCGGCGCCAGGGCCGGCACCTGCCAGGCCGGCGCGCCGGAGGACTTGAGTAACTCAATGGCGCCCACCAGCAACGCGTTATCAGCCAGCGAGCTGAAAAACTGCGCCGACATGATGGTGTAGAAACCTTTTTTCATGTACCCAAGCTTGGAACTGCGGAGATCGGTAGCCGGCCCCCGGCATCAGTCACAAGCGGGCAGCACTGCGGCGGGTTTATAGCATGCACACCTTTGGGGGGCATGACGTCACCGTCCATTGCGCGTGTGTTAAGCACGCCGCCGCCGATGCCACAATCCCGCCCATGCCACGCCCGATTGAAGCCCTGATCCACGTTTCCGCCCTCGCCCACAACCTGGCCCGCGCGCGCGCCTGTGCCCCCGACGCCCAGGTCTGGGCGGTCGTCAAGGCGAATGCCTATGGCCATGGCATCGAGGCCGCCTTCGAGGGCCTGCGCGCCGCCGACGGCTTTGCCTGCCTGGACCTGGACGAGGCGCGCCGCCTGCGCGAACTCGACTGGCGCGGCCCCATCCTGCTGCTGGAGGGTTGCTTCGAGGCGCGCGACCTGGAGCTCTGCTCGCGCCTCAAGCTCTGGCACGCGGTGCATTGCGAGCAGCAGATCGACTGGCTGGCGATGCACAAGACGCACGAGCCGCACCGCGTCTTCCTGAAGATGAACAGCGGCATGAACCGCCTGGGCTTCACGCCACAGGCCTTCCGCGCCGCCTGGACGCGCCTCAACGCCCTGCCCCAGGTGGACGAGATTTCGCTCATGACGCATTTCTCCGATGCCGACGCGCAGCGCTTCGGCAAGGACGGCATCGCCCACCAGGTGGCCGCCTTCCAGGCCGCCACCGCCGACCTGCCAGGTGAGCGCTCGCTTTCAAACAGTGCCGCAACTCTACGATACAACCAGCTCACCGAGGTGCGGGCCGACTGGGTGCGCGCCGGCATCATGAGCTACGGCGGCGTGCCCGACTACCCTGAGCACGACGCGAACCATTGGGACCTCCGGCCCGCCATGACGCTGCGCGCCAAGGTGATCGGCATCCAGCAGTTGCAGCCCGGCGACTCGGTGGGCTACGGCAGCAGCTTCGTGGCCGAGGCGCCGATGCGCATCGGCACGGTGGCCTGCGGCTATGCCGACGGCTACCCGCGCCACGCCAGCAGCGGCACGCCGGTGCTGGTGGAGGGGCAGCGCAGCCGCACCGTCGGCCGTGTCTCGATGGACATGCTGGCGGTGGACCTCACCGAGCTGCCCCATGCCGGCCTCGGCAGCGAGGTGACGCTGTGGGGCCAGGGCCCCAAGGGTTCGCTGCTGCCCATCGACGAGGTGGCCCGCGCCGCCGGCACCATCGGCTATGAGCTGATGTGCGCCATCACCCGGCGCGTGCCCGTCACGGTGCAGCACCTGGAATGAAGCTGGACTGGACGCCGGCCGATTGGGAGCTGGATTTCAGCTTCATCCGCGCCAGCGGCCCCGGCGGCCAGAACGTCAACAAGGTCAGCAGCGCCGTCCACCTGCGCTTCGACATCGCCCGTTCCAGCCTGCCGGCGCTGATCAAGGAGCGCCTGCTCAAGCTTTCCGATCAGCGCATCACCGGCGAGGGCGTGATCGTCATCAAGGCCCAGGACAGCCGCAGCCAGGAGCAGAACCGCCAGGAGGCGGTGGCACGCCTGGTCGAGCTGGTGCAAAGCGTGGCCCACACGCCCAAGGCGCGCCGCGCCACCAAGCCCACCTGGGGCTCCAAGCAACGCCGCCTGGAGGGCAAGAGCCTACGCAGCAGCGTCAAGGCCGGGCGCGCCAAACCCGAGCTATGACCCCGGGTTTCTACCCCCTGTACGGGCGGGGCTGCAGTTGGTCGCGCCGGCATGGCTTGCGCGGCATCAGCGCCTTAAGGTGCAGGCGTGGCAAGCTGTCACCTGTGCAAGCAACTAGAAAGTGGAGAGGAGCGTCATCATGTCCATGAGCAACGAGCTGGAACGCCTGGCCGAGCTGCACCGCAACGGGCAGCTGAGCGACGCCGAGTACGCCAAGGCCAAGGCACGCGTGCTGGGTGAAGGTAGCGACAGTGGCAGCAACGGCGACGCACCTGGCTATGTGTCAGGCGCGGCCGTGAACTCGTTTCGCCGCAGCCGCAGCGACCGCTGGCTGGGTGGCGTCTGCGCCGGCCTCGGGCGCCTCACCGGACTGGAATCCTGGATCTGGCGCCTGGGCTTTGTGCTGATGGCCGTCTGCGCCGGAACCGGCGTGCTGGCCTATCTGCTGTTGTGGATCTTTGTGCCCGAGGAGTGAGGGGCTCGGGCCGGATTGGGCTCAGCCGCCGTTGCGGGGCAGGCCAAGGGCTTCAAGAAGCAGATCGAAGAGGGACATGGTGGGCTCCGTTCAGGGTTGGTTCATGCGATGCATGAACTGTCCCGCGGAAACCGCACCCATGTAACCTATCAAGGTGACTAGCTTGTAAACCTGCTTGATGCCGGTTACAGCTGCGTTCTAGAGGATTCCCAGGCTAACGCACTTCAGCACCGCCGAGTGCTTGCTGCTCACCTCCAGCTTGCGCATCGCGTTCTGGATGTGGAAGTTCACCGCGGATGAACTGATCGCCAGGATCTGCCCCACGGCCCAGGCGCTCTTGCCCTCCATGGTCCACTTCAGGCATTCCAGCTCCCGCGGCGTCAGCGCGGGTAGCTTGGGTGCTTCGATGACAGCCGGACCCAACAAGCGCCGCGCAGCATCCTGCGCATGCACGGCCAGCAATTGCACGTCCGCCAACATGCGCGTCAGTTGCTTTTCGCTTCGAGGCAACCGCTTGGGACGATCCACGCCCAGCATGAAATGCTGGTTGTCCGGCAGATGCAGCCCCACTGCAATGCCCGTGCAATAACCAAACGGAGCCTGCACTTCCCACAACTCGCCGGCGCCACTGTCCGCATACAGGCGCTGGTCGTAGATGAAGGGAATGCTGCGCGACATCAGGCGCTGCATGACCGGATCCCCACGCGCCTCGTCAAGGCTGGTTGATATCTCCATGAACGCCTGCGGCGTATTGCTCACCGAGCGCACCCGCACATCCGGAGACTGCAGATCTCCATGCATCAGCACGGCCGACACCAAACCGAAATCCATGTGATTGGCGAAGGCCACCAGGTTCGCTTCCAGCGCCTGAATGTCCACCGACTGGCTCACATCAAAGTAGTCCTGTTGCCGCATGCGGAGAGATCTGGTGCCAAGTCGACTTGGCAGGGTTGCTAGGTTGTTGGACGCGGCTTGCGCCTTGAGACTGCAGCCACCATGACAGAGACGTGAAGGGGGCCACTCGATGAGCAATAACGCGGAAAGCCTTTTTGATATTAACTCGTGGCGCGCACTCAAGCTGGAAGGCGACGCGCGTGCGGCATGGTGCTCGCACCTGCAACATTTGCAATCGTCTGTCAGCGACAGAAACGACAAATGCGTGTCGGGCATCACGCTCTGGGCCGCCACCTTGGGCACAGCGCATCAGCGCGTGGGCATCGCCTGGACCTGGCTGCGCATGGGCCGCGAAGTGGTGGCCCTGGCCGACCCGATGCGCATCAGCACCAATGCCCGCCTGGTCAGCGCCGACGGCCTGCGCCTCACGCCGGACCAGGCCCTGCTGCACCTGAACAACATCGTCAACGCCCTGCCCTGGCAGGCGGAGGTGCTGAAACTCGAGCGGAGCGGCAGCGGCAGCAGTGCCGGCAGCAGCATCGGCAGCCAGCGCGCGGCCCTGGCCGCCCGGCGTGTCGCGATGGCGGCCGTGGCGGCGCCGCCGCTGCAGGCCTACGTCTGAGGGCCGGGCCGGTGGCGACGCACCGACGTCGCCGCAACGGTTTTCCTAGGGGATTACGCGCAAGCACCGCGGCGACTTTTGGCAGATCGCGGTGCCTCGCATAGTCTTGCGCGTCCAGGAATTCCCGTTGCCCCTACCGGAGCCCTTCCCCATGCGCCTCTCCACCATCGCCCTGGCGGCCGCCCTTACCCTGGGCGCGTCCCTGCCGTTCACTGCTGCCGCCGCCACCGCGGCCAGCCCCGCCACCGCCAGCAAGCAGAGCAATCAGCTTTGGGACCTGAGCCAGCTCTACCCCAGCGATGCCGCCTGGGAGACCGAGCGCCAGGCGCTGGCCGCCGAGCTGCCCAAGCTGAAGGCGCTGGACGGCACGCTGGGCGGCAGCGCCCGGGCCATGCTGGCCGGCCTGGACCAGATCTCCGCACTGCGCCGACGCATCAACCGGCTCTCGTCCTATGCCGGCATGAAGGCCGACGAGAACACCCAGATCACCGAGAACCAGGCGCGCCGCCAGCTGGCCGATTCGCTCGACAACCAGTTCGGCGAGGCGATCTCCTTTGTCAACGCCGAGGTGGCGGCGATCGGCCGCGCCAAGGTCGAGGGCTTCATCGCCGCCGAGCCTGGCCTGGCCAAGCATCGCCAGAACCTCACCACCATGTTGCGCATGGCCGAGCACACGCTCAGCCCCAAGGAGGAGGCGCTGCTGGCCAGCGCCGCCGAGGCCATGCAGCAGCCCGGCCAGATCTACTCCCTGCTCACCAACGCCGACCTGCCCTGGCCCAAAATCACCATCCGCGGCAAGCAGGTGGTGCTGGATCAGGAAACCTATGTGGCCTACCGCAGCGACGCCGACCCCAAGATCCGCAAGCAGGTGTTCGAGGCCTTCTGGCCGGTCTACAAGGCCTATGAGCGCACCATCGGCGCCACCTACGCGGCCAATCTGAAGGGCACGGTGTTCACCGCGCGCGCCCGCAAGTACGCGAGCAGCGTGGCCCTGGCCCAGGGCGAGTACGACATCCCCGAGGCGGTCTACCGCAGCCTGGTGCAGGAGGCGAATGCCGGCCTGCCCACCCTGCACCGCTATCTGAAGCTGCGCAGCAAGGTATTGAAGCTGCAGCAGGCCGGCTACCAGGACATGTACGTGCCCCTGGCCAAGCCCTCGGGCAGCTACAGCCAGGCCGAGGCCGAGGCGCTCACGCTGGCCGCCCTGCAACCGCTGGGCGCCGACTATGTGAAGCAGCTGGGCGATGCCTTCAAGCAGAACTGGATGCACTCGGTGCCGCAGCGCGGCAAGCGCTCGGGCGCCTACATGAACGGCTCGGCCTACGACGTGCACCCCTATCTCCTGATGAGCTTCAACCAGGACTACAACAGCGTCTCCACGCTCGCGCATGAATGGGGCCATGCGATGCATTCGGTGTATTCCAACTCGCAGCCCTACGAGAACTCGGGCTACGCCACCTTCATCGCCGAGATCCCCTCCACCGCCAACGAGCTGCTGCTGGCCGACTACATGGTGGCGCATGCCAAGACGCGCGACGAGAAGGTGTTCGCGCTTAGCCAGCAGCTCGACAACCTGCGCACCACCTTCTTCCGCCAGGCCATGTTTGCCGAGTTCGAGCTGGCCGCGCACGAGGCCGCCGAGAAGGGCGAGCCCATCACCGGCGAGGGCCTCAGCAAGATCTATCTGACCCTGCTGAAGCGCTACCACGGCCACGACCAGGGCGTGGTGAAGATCGACGATCTGTTCGGTGTCGAGTGGGCCTACATCCCGCATTTCTACCGCGACTTCTACGTCTACCAGTACGCCACCTGCGTGAGCGCCGCGGCCTTCTTCGCCGAAGGGTTGGCCAAGGGCGACCTGGCGCTGCGCGAGCGCTACTTCACCATGTTGAAGGCCGGCAGCTCGGCCGACCCCTACCCGCTGACGCGCGCCGCCGGCCTGGACCTGGCCTCGCCCGAACCCTACCGCGCCCTGGTGCGCCGCATGAACCGCGCGATGGACCAGCTGGAAGCGCTGCTGGCGAGCGGCAAGCCATGAGAGGGGCACTGCGCAAAACCGTCGTCGTGGCCGCGGCGGCGCTGGCCGTCGCCGGCGCCGTCTCCCAGCCGGCCCCGGCCAACCCGCTGCTGAGCCCCAGCAAGCTGCCGCTGCAATACCCGCCCTTCGACCAGATCCGCGACAGCGACTTCGCGCCCGCGCTTGACCAGGGCATGGCCGAGCAGCTGGCCGAGGTGCAGGCGATTGCCGACAACCCGGCGCCGCCGAGCTTCGAGAACACCATCGTGGCGCTGGAGCAGAGCGGCCGCACCCTGGCGCGCAGCGCCACCGTGCTGTTCAGCCTGCTGGGGGCCGACAGCAACCCGGCGCGCCTGAAGCTGCAGGCCGAGTACGCCGCCAAGCTGGCCGCGCATCGCGACGCGGTCTCGCTCAACCCCAGGCTGTTCGCGCGCATCCAGGCCCTCCACGCCCAGCGCAAGCAGCTGGGCCTGGACACCGAGGGCCTGCGCCTGCTGGAGCGCTACCAGCGCAATTTCGTGCGTGCCGGCGCCCAGCTGGGCGAGGCGCAGCAGGCCCGCATCAAGGCCATCAATGCCGAGCTGGCCACGTTGGCGGCACGCTTCAACCAGCAGGTGCTGGCCGAGGTGAACGACTCGGCCCTGGTGGTGGACAGCGCCGCCGAGCTGGCCGGCCTCAGCCCCGCCCAGCTGGCCGATGCCGCGGCCGCCGCCAAGGCGCGCGGGCTCGGCGATGGCAAGTACCTGATCGCCCTGCTCAACACCACCGGCCAGCCGGCGCTGGCCCAGCTGGAGAACCGCGCGCTGCGCGAGCGCCTCTACCAGGCCTCGGCCGCACGCGGCAGCCGCGGCAATGCGCAGGACAGCACCGCCAGCGTGGCGCGCACCGCCGCCCTGCGTGCCGAGCGCGCCCAGTTGCTGGGTTATGCGACCCATGCCGACTATGTGCTGGAGGAGGAGACCGCCAAGTCTTCGGCCACCGTGATGGGCCTGCTGCGGCAGCTGGCGCCCGCCGCCGTGGCCGCGGCGAAGCGCGAGGCCGGCGAGCTGCAGGCCCTCATCGATGCCGAGCAGGCGGCCCGCCATGAGCCTTCGTTCAAGCTAGCCGCCTGGGACTGGGCCTTCTACGCCGAGAAGCTGCGCGCCGCCAAGTATGGTTTCGACGAGAGCCAGCTCAAGCCCTATCTGGAGCTGAAGAACGTGCTGGAGAACGGCGTGTTCTACGCCGCCGGCCAGCTCTACGGCCTGACGTTCAAGCAGCGCCACGACCTGCCGGTCTACCACCCCAGCGTGACGGTCTACGACGTCTTCAATGCCGACGGCTCGCAGCTGGCCATCTTCGTGGCCGATATGTATGCGCGCCCCTCCAAGCGCGGCGGCGCCTGGGCGAATGCCTATGTGCCGCAGAGCCGGCTGCTGGGCACGCTGCCGGTGATCGCCAACCACCTGAACGTGCCGCCGCCGGCCGCGGGCCAGCCCACGCTGCTGAGCTGGGACGAGGTCAACACCTTGTTCCACGAGTTCGGCCACGCGCTGCACGGCATGTTCTCGAACGTGCGCTACCCCAGCTTCGCCGGCACCGCCGTGCCGCGCGACTTCGTCGAGTACCCCTCGCAGGTGAACGAGATGTGGGCCGACTGGCCCAGCGTGCTGGCCCATTACGCGCGCCACCACCAGAGCGGCGAGCCGATGCCGCGCGCGCTCTTGGACAAGGTGGTGGCCGCGAAGGCCTTCAACCAGGGTTTTGCCACCACCGAGTACCTCAGCGCCACCATCCTGGACCAGCGCTGGCACCAGCTCAAGCCGGCCGAGGTGCCGGCCGCCCGGGACGTGATGGCCTTCGAGGCCCAGGTGCTGAAGAACGAGGGCGTGGACTTCGCGCCGGTGCCGCCGCGCTACCGCACGCCCTACTTCAGCCACATCATGGGCGGCTATGCGGTGGGCTACTACGCCTATCTGTGGAGCGAGGTGCTGGACGCCAACACGGTGGAATGGTTCAAGGCCCACGGCGGCCTCAAGCGCGAGAACGGCGATGCCTTCCGCGCCGCCCTGCTCTCGCGCGGCGGCAGCGAGGACGCGATGACGCTGTTCGGCAAGCTCACCGGCCATGGCCCCCAGCTGCAGCCGCTGCTGCAGCGGCGCGGCCTGGTGCTGATGAAGCCGTAAACAAAGCTGGGCGCTAGCCCAGGCATTGCCCGCTGCGCCCCGCGTGGGCGGGCAATGCCTCGCCGGGCAGCTCCAGCGCGTAGTGCAGCGACAGCAGCTGCCAGCCCTGCGGGCCCAGCTGCCATTGGCTGCTGTTGACGCCGACGAACTCGGCCTCGGCGCGCGCGGGGTCGCGGCGCGATTCCACCACGCTGTAGACCTCGGCCTGGCCGGCGTAGCGGCGCAGCTCGCGATGGATTTCACATTCATGCAGGGCGCGCGGCGCGGGCTCGCGCAGGGCGGCCAGGAAGGCCTCGGCCGACCAGCTGCGCAGATCCAGCCGGCTGGCGCCGGCATTCAGCTGCTGGCCCCAGATGCGCGCCTGCGGATGCAGCAGCGCCGCCATGCGCGCCACGTCGGCGGGCTGCCCCGCCTGATGGCCCAGGGCCTGCCAGAGCGCGCTCACCCGCGCCGCCAGGCTGGCCCGGCTGTAGGCCTGCGCCTGCGGGCCCAGGGCCTGCAGCAGCGCCGGCCAGCTGACGCGGTACATATGCGCCAGCCCAGGGGCCGAACCGGGCGCCGCACGGGTGGAGGCGAACAGCAGCCAGCGGCCGTCCGCGCTCACCGAGGGCGTGAACTCGAAGCCCGGGCCGTTGATGGGCGCGGGCAGGCGCAACGCCGGGCCGAACTGCTCGCCCACCCGCTCGGCCAGGTAGAGGTCGCCGCCGCCCTCGGCGCCGGCGCGGCTGCTCCACCACAGCGCATGGCGGCCGTCCGGGCTGAGCGTGAAGTCGCTGTTGGCCTCGCCCTCGTTGATGGGGGCGGGCAGGGCCTGCGGCGGCTCGGTCTCCTGGTCGGCCTGGTAGATCGACAACTTGCCCGGCCCGCCGGCGCGGTAGGAGGCGAAGTAGAGGCGTTCGCCATAGCGCTCGGGGCCGAGCTCATAGCCGGGGCTTTGCAGCGGCTCGGGCAGGCGGCGCGGCGCCGTCCAGCGCCCCGCGGCGGCGTCCAGCAGGCGGGCCTCGAACAGATCGAGCTGGCCGCTGGCCTGTTCGCCCGCGCCGGGGCGATCGGAGATGAAGCTCAGGGTCTTGCCGTCGCCCGCCAGATGGGGGTCGGAATCGCGCCAGCGCGGATCGGCAAACGGCAGAGGCTCGGGCGCCTGCCAGGCGCCATCCGCGCCGCGGCGTTGCCAGAAGATCTGCGAGCGCTTGAAGCCGGCCGCCGAGCGCGCGAACACGCGCAGCGCCCCGCTCTCCTGCAGGTTGTAGGCCTGCACATCGGGGCCGTTGTCGCCCAGGTCGATGCGCTCGACGAGCAGCGGATCGGCCGCCATGGCCGGCGCCATCGGCAGGGCAAGTATCAAGAAACCAAACAGGAGACGCGCAAGCATGGGCATAGGTTCCCAAAGCCAATGAAGGCTGCCATGCTAGGCAGGCCGCGCGCCGCGCGGTAGCGTCATGCGACGAAAGCGGGCAGACGCGTCCCGAAAGCCGCTAGGCAGGCCGCGTCGCCACATAGATGCTGCCCAGGCACAGCGCCATGCCAGCCATCGACAGCGTGCTGGGCACCCAGCCCTCCAGCGCGGCGGAGATCACCAGGGCGATCACCGGAATCACCACCCCGGTGAGGGCGGCCCGCGCCGGCCCCTGGCGCTGCGCCAGCTTGAAATACAGCACAAAGGCCGTCACCGAGCCCGCCACCGCCAAGTACGCCAGGCTGAGCAAGTAGGCGGGCTGCCAGGCGAAGTGCAGGCCCTGCCCGCTGGCCAGCGAGGCCAGCAGCAGGAACAGCGCGCCATAGCCCATGCTCCAGGCCAGCACCGGCACCAGGGCGAGGCCGCGGCGCGTGAGGGTGAGCGTCAGCACATTGCCGGTGCAGGCTGTCAGCACGGCCAGCAAGCCCAAACCCAGCCCCAGGGCCGCCGTCGGGCGCGCGCCGGTGGCGGCAATCTCGGGCCAGAAGATCAGCACCACGCCGGCCACGCCGCCGCTGGCACAGACCAGGAAGCGCCGCGTCACCGTTTGTCCGAAAAAGTAGCGGCCGCTGAGGGCATTGATGAACACGCTCAGACAGAACAGCACCGCCACCAGGCCGGTGGGGATATGGCGCTCGGCCTCGTAGACCGACACGTAATTGCCGCCGTACTGCACGATGCCGGTGGCCAGCAGCAGCAGATGGGCCGAGCGCGGCATGCTGAGCAGGGCCTCACCACGCACACGCGCCAGGCCCGCCAGCATCAGGGCCGCCAGGGCAAAGCGCCAGGCCACCGAGTTGAGCACCGGCACGCCACTGTCCAGCTGATACAGGATCACATGCCAGGTACTGGCCCAGATCAGGGTGGGGATCCAGAACAGCCAGCGATCAGAAACTTGGGACATGGAGATTCACAGAAAAACAAAAAGGCCACCCGACCGAAGCCGGGCGGCCTGCATCAAAAAGAGTGGCTCAGGCCGCGCGCTTGAACGTGGCGAGCAGCGCGCCGGCGGCGATGAAGAGCGAACCGAAGGTACGGTTCAGCGCCTTCAGATGCCGCTCCGAGCGCAGCGCCGACAGCACGCGGGCGGCCAGCACGGTGTAGCCGGCCATCACCACCAGGTCGGTGAAGCACAGGGTGGCGCCGATCACCAGGTACTGGTGGGCCAGGCTGGCATGCAGGTCCAGGAACTGCGGCACCACGGCCAGCAGGAACACCGTGCCCTTGGGGTTCACCGCATTGATGGCCCAGCCGCGCAGCACCAGCTGGCGGCGCGTCACCATGCCGGAAGCGTCGCTCTCGGCCACCATCGGCTTGGCCGGCGCGCGCCATTGCTGCACGCCCAGATAGACCAGATAGGCCACGCCCAGCCATTTGACGATGGCAAAGCCCAGGCTGGAGGCCGCGATCAGGGCGCCCAGGCCGGCGCCCACGAAGATGATCTGGGTGGTGATGCCCAGCACCAGGCCGAAGGTGGTGAAGTAGCCGCGCTTGAAACCATGGTTGAGCCCGGAGCTCATGGCAGCGATGGCGCCGGCGCCGGGGGACAGGCTGATCGCCCACGATGCGGCGAAAAACGCCAGCCAGACGGAAAACTCCATGATGCGCAACTCCTGCTCGAACAACGAAAACGCGAAGGCAGGTTTTAGCACGTCGGCCCCGGGTTTGCCCGTAGTCAGGCATTCGCTGCGGGCGCGCAGCGCCCGGTTATGGGCTCCGGCGCGTCAGGAATGGGCGCAAGCGCGCCCCGTTCTCATAATCGGCCCCCATGCGCCCCGCCCTGCTGCTGGCCTTCATCCTCGGCTATTTCGCCCTGCTGCTGGCGGTGGCCTGGTGGCGCTCGCGCGCCGCTGACAACCAGAGCTTCTTCATCGGCAACCGCAACAGCCACTGGATGCTGGTGGCCTTCGGCATGATCGGCACCTCGCTCTCGGGCGTGACCTTCATCAGCGTGCCGGGTGCCGTGGGCAGCACCGCCTTCAGCTATTTCCAGATCGCGCTGGGCCAGTTCGCCGGCTATCTGGTGATCGCCTATGTGCTGCTGCCGCTGTATTACCGGCTCGAGCTCACCTCGATCTACCGCTATCTGGGCCAGCGCTTCGGCGTCAGCGCGCATCGCACCGGGGCCGGCATCTTCATCGTCTCGCGCACCCTGGGCGCCACCGCACGCCTGTACCTGGTGGTGCGCGTGCTGCAGGACAGCGTGCTGGCGGCGCTCGGCCTGCCCTTCTGGTTCAGCGCCCTGGTGATCCTGCTGATGATCCTGCTCTACACCTACGAGGGCGGGGTGCGCACCATCGTCTGGACCGACACCCTGCAGACCATCGGCATGCTGGCGGGGCTGGTGATCTGCACGGGCTTTCTGCTGCAGGCGCTGGACCTGAGCGCCTGGCAGGCCTGGCAGAGCCTGCGCGCCGAGGGCCTGGCCCGGGTCTTCCACACCGAGCCCGAGAGCCGCTTCTTTGCGGCCAAGCAGCTGCTGGCCGGCGCCGCCATCGCCATCGCGATGACCGGCATGGACCAGGAAATGATGCAGAAGAACATCTCGGTGCGCCGGCTGGCGGACGCGCAGAAGAACGTCGTCGTGCTGGCCCTCATCATGCTGGGCGTGGTGGCGCTGTTCCTGTTCCTGGGCGGCCTGCTGCAGCTGTATGCGACCCAGGCCGGCATGACGGCGCGCGGCGACGCGCTCTTCGCCGCCGTGGTGCTGGGGCATCTGCCGGCCTGGGTACAGCTGGTGTTCGTGCTGGCGCTGATCTCGGCCCTGTTCCCGAGCGCCGATGGCGCCATCACCGCGCTGACCTCCAGCACCTGCATCGACCTGCTGGGCCTGCAGCAGCGCGACGACTGGGACGAGGCCCGGCGCCGCCAGGTGCGGCACCGCGTGCATCTGGGCTTTGCCGCGCTGTTCCTGGCCCTGGTGCTGGCGTTTCGCGCCATCGACAGCGCCAGCATGATCGGCCTGATCCTCAAGCTGGCCGGCTACACCTACGGGCCGCTGCTGGGCCTGTTCGCCTTCGGCATGCTGACGCGGCGCAGCCTGCACGGGCCGGCCGTGCCGCTCGTCTGCCTGGCCGCACCGGCGCTGTGCTGGCTGATCGACAGCCAGCAGCGCCGCTGGTTCGGTAGCTATGAAATCGGGCTGGAACTGCTGCTGCTGAACGCGGCGCTGTGCTTTGCCGGGCTGTGGCTGTGCAGCGGCACGGCGCAGCGGCAGCGCGTGCGTGCGCCGGCCGCTTGAGAACGCCATGCAGCTGAGCCTGACGCAGGACTTCCCGGCCGGCATGGACAGGCTGTGGGCGGTGTTCGGGCGGCCCGACTATGTGCAGCAGAAATACGCGGCGCTGGGCGCGGGTGCTCTGCGCCTGCTGCATTTCGAGTGCTCCGCCACGCTCATCGCGCTGGAGCTGGAGCGCGCGCTGCCGCTGGACCCGGCACGCATGCCCGCCTGGGCACGCCGCCTGGTCGGCAGCACCCTGAACTTGCGGCAGCGCAGCCGCTGGCGTCGGCTCGGGCCGGCGCAGGTGGAGGCCGAGCTGGAAATCGCACCCCTGGGCCTGCCCGTGCATGCGCAGGGCCATGGCCAGATCAGCGAAATCGCCGGCGGCAGCTGCCGCATGCAGCTGAGCTGGCAGCTGCGTTCCGCCCTGCCCCTGCTGGGTGGGCGCGTGGAGCATCTGCTGGCCGAGCAGTTGAAGCGCGCGCTGGCGCAGGACCATGCCTTCACCCTGAGCTATCTGCGCCAGCATCCGGGCTGAGTCCGGCGCTGGCGGGGCCACAATCGCGCCCATGGCGAAAGAGAAATCGATTTACACCTGCAGCGAATGCGGCGGCACCAATGCGAAGTGGCTGGGCAAGTGCCCGCATTGCGGTGAGTGGAACACCCTGGTCGAGTCGGTGGCCGAGCCCAGCGGCGGCGCGAAAAACCGCTACCAGTCGCTGGCCAAGAGCCAGCCGGTGGCGACGCTGAGCGAGATCGAGGCGAGCGACTTCGAGCGCACCCCCACCGGCCAGGACGAGTTGGACCGCGTGCTGGGCGGCGGCATCGTGGCCGGCGGCGTGGTGCTGATCGGCGGCGATCCGGGCATCGGCAAGTCCACCCTGCTGCTGCAGGCGGTGGATGCCTTGTCGCAGCAGCTGAAGGTCTTGTATGTCACCGGCGAGGAGTCGGGCGCACAGGTGGCGATGCGCGCGCGCCGCCTCGGCCTGGCCGGCACCCAGGTGCGCGTGCTGGCCGAGATCAGCCTGGAGAAGATCCTCGCCACCATCGAGGTCGAGCAGCCCGGCTTTGTGGTGATCGACTCGATCCAGACCATGTATTCCGAGCAGCTCAGCTCGGCGCCGGGCTCGGTGGCCCAGGTGCGCGAATGCGCGGCCCAGCTGACGCGCACCGCCAAGGCCGGCGGCTGCGCCATGGTGCTGGTGGGCCATGTGACCAAGGAGGGTGCGCTGGCCGGCCCGCGCGTGCTGGAGCACATCGTCGACACCGTGCTGTATTTCGAGGGCGACACGCACAGCAGCTTCCGGCTGGTGCGCGCGATCAAGAACCGCTTCGGCGCGGTCAACGAGATCGGCGTGTTCGCGATGACCGACAAGGGGCTCAAGGGCGTGACCAACCCGAGCGCGATCTTTCTCTCCACCCACGGCGAGCCGGTGCCGGGCAGCTGCGTGCTGGTGACGCTGGAGGGCACGCGCCCGCTGCTGGTGGAGCTGCAGGCCCTGGTGGACGGCGGCGGCCCGAGCCCGCGGCGGCTCTCGGTGGGCCTGGAGCGCGACCGCCTGGCGATGCTGCTGGCGGTGCTGCACCGCCATGCCGGGGTGATGACCAACGACCAGGATGTGTTCGTCAACGCGGTGGGCGGGGTGCGCATCAGCGAGCCCGCGGCCGACCTGGCGGTGATGCTGGCGATCCAGAGCAGCCTGCGCGGCAAGCCCTTGCCCAAGGGCTTCATCGCCTTCGGCGAGGTGGGCCTGGCGGGCGAGGTGCGGCCGGCGCCGCGCGGTCAGGAGCGCCTGAAGGAGGCCGCCAAGCTGGGCTTCAGCGTCGCCGTGGTGCCCAAGGCCAATGCGCCCAAGAAGGCCATCGAGGGGCTCACCGTGCATGCGGTGGAGCGCATCGAGGAAGCCATCGCCATCATCAGGGGCCTCTGAGTTCGCCGTTGCCCATCCAGGCGCGGCCGGCGCGCTTGTTGCGGTACATGGCGTCGTCGGCCGCCTTGGTGAGGCTGAGCTCGTCCTGCCCGTCCTCGGGATAGATGGCCAGGCCCAGCGAGCAGGTCAGCTCCAGGTGCACGCCGGCGATCTCCATCGGCATGGCGAGCTGGTTGAAGATCTTGTCGGCCACCACCTGGGCGGAGTCGCGCGTCACCGGGCCGGTGAGCAGCACCACGAATTCGTCGCCGCCGATGCGGCCCACGGTGTCGGTCTCGCGCACCGCGTTCTTCAGGCGCTTGGCCACGGTCTGCAGCAGCTGGTCGCCCACCGCATGGCCGAACTGGTCGTTGATGGGCTTGAAGCGATCCAGGTCCAGCAGGATCAGGCCCAGGGTCTCGTGGTAGCGGCGCGCGTTCGCCAGGCTGTAGTTCATGCGCTCCTGGAAATGCGCACGGTTGGCCAGCTCGGTGAGTGGATCGTGGCTGGCCATGAAGCGCACGCGTTCCTCGGATTCGCGCCGCGCCTGGATGTCGGAGAGCGTGCCCAGCATGCGCAGCGGGCGCTGCTGGGCATCGCGCTCCACCACGGTGCCGCGCACCAGCACCCAGCGCCAGCCGCCCTGGCCATCGGCGATGCGGTACTCCAGCGCCACCGCCGGGACCAGCCCGTCCAGGCAATGCTGGAACTCGGCCTGCACGCGCATGCGGTCGTCGCCATGGATGCTGGCCAGCACCTGGCTCATATTGGGCTCGGCGGAGGCGTCCGGCAGATTCATGATGGACTTCCAGCGCGGCGAGGTGCTGAGCTTCTGGCTGGGTATCTCCCAATCCCAGATGCCATCGCCGGCGCCCTCCAGCGCAAAGGCCCAGCGCTGCTCGCTGCGGCGCAAGGCCGCCGTCATGTCTTGCGCCAGCACATGGGCACGCTCGCGCGAACTGCCCAGGGCCCAGCTCAGCAGGCTCAGCAGCAGCGAGGCCAGCACGCCCGCCGCCAGCACCTGACGCGCGTCCTGCAGCCCCTGGGCGGGCGCAAACGCGCCGTCCGCCTGCAGCAGCAGGGTCCAGGTCTGGCCGCCCAGCACCAGGTATTCCTGACCCTGCATCAGCGCCCCGCCCTCGGACCGGCGCTCGGAGGCGAACAGGCGCTGCGCGGCGCGCGGCTCGGTGCCGCTGAACAGCTCCAGCCGCAGGCCGGGCGCCAGTTCGCCATACAGGCTGGCCATCAGCTCGGGCATGGCGACCGGCGCGACCACCCAGGCGCGCAGCGCGGCACGGCGCTCCTCCACGCTCTGGGGCGCGAGCTTGGGCGCATAGACCGGCAGCAGGGCCAGGAAGCCGACCTGTTTGCCCAGCTTGATGCCTTGCAGGTCAAAGCGATCGCTGAGAGCCATGCGGCCAGAATCGCGCGCCAGCTCCAGCGCCGGCCGTATCAAGGGATCGACCATCAGATCGACGCCCAAGGCCGCCAGATTGCGGCGCACGCCGGGCTCCAGCTGGATCATCGGCGCCCGCCCCGGCGCCGCGCGCCATTCGGCCAGGCCCAGGCCCTGCAGGCCGGCGAAATCGGCGCCCAGCGGCAGCGAGTCGACATAGAGGCGCAGGCCTTGCGGGTCCTGCAGGCCATGGGCATGCAGAAAGCCCTGCACGCCTTGCAGCAGCAACTCGTGCGCGGCCATGCGCTGCTCCACGCGCAGGCTGGCCTCGCGCAGGCTGGCATCGAAGCCGAGCCGCAGCCGCGCCTGCGCCTCGGCATGCTCGCGCTGCCACAGGCCCAGGCTCAGGGCCAGCCCGGCGGCCATCACCAGCAGCGGCAAGGCACGGCCGCTCAACCAGGTCGGGAAGCTTGGCGATCCGGAAGCCATGAGCGGGATCAGAAGCTGACCATGGCGCGTGCCAGGTCGGGCTTGAAGTATTTTTCGAAGATGCGCTGCACCGTGCCGTCGCGCAACATGCTCTCCACCAGGGCCCGCCACTTGCCCTGCTCGCTCTCGCTGAGGCTGGCGCGCGACATGATGAGGCCGTGCGGGATCGGCTTGTCGCCGAACTCGAGGATCTGGCTGAACTCGCGGATGCGCGCCGAATCCAGCGTCGGGTAATCGAAGGGTTCGATGATCATGGCCTGGATCTGGCCACTGCCCAGCGCCGCGAACAGGGCCGAGAGGCCGGAGGACTGGATCACGCGCTGCTGCTCGGCGAGCCGGTCCACCAGGCGGTTGGCACTTTCGCTGTAGCGGAAGGCGCGTATCACGCCCAGCTTGAGGGCCGGGTTGCGCTCGAAGTCCTCGATGCGCTGCAGCTGGGCATCGCGCCGCGCCAGCAGGTAGTACTTGTTGCTGAAGTACCAGGCGAAGGCGGCGAACTTGTCGCGCTCGGGGCTGCCGATGCCGGAGAGGCTGAAGTCCAGACCGCCCGATTCGATCAGCTGCCAGATGCGCGCGCGCGCCATCAGCGAGACATGCAGGCGGCAGCCGCTGCGGCGCGCCAACTCATCCGCGATGTCCTTGTCGATGCCGGTCGAGGTCTCGGCCGAATAGAGCAGGCCGTGGTCGTGCAGGGCCAGCGTCAGGGCGCGCGCGCAGTCGGGGCCGTCGCCCGCGTGAGCCGCCATCGCGCCACACAGCAACAGGCCCGCCCACCCCAGCTTGTTCTTGATGCCGTCCCTGCTCATCTCTGCCACCGTTCCGGGAAGAGCCAGAGAATACGCTAAGCGCGTGACTTGGGCCTGTTGGCAGCGCGGCAATAGGCCCAAACAAGTAGCATCCCGCCATGAACAAATGGATAGGCGGAGCGCTGGCCTTGGCAGCGCTGATCGTGGGCGGCCTGCTCTTTGACTGGAAGGGCGTGATCCTGGCGCTGAGTGCGGTGATGTTCTGGCTGCTGATGCAGTTCACCCGGCTGATGCGGGTGATGCGCATCGCCAACAGCTCACCGGTAGGTCATGTGGACAGCGCGGTGATGCTGAATGCCAGGCTCAGGCCCGGCATGAAGCTGATGGAGCTGATCCCGCTGACGCGCAGCCTGGGCCACAAGGTCCCCGGCCGGCCCGACACCTATGTCTGGACGGATGCCGGCGGGGTGGCCGTTGAAGTGGAGTTCAAGCAGGGGGCCTGCAGCCGGTGGCAGCTGCTGCGCCCCGAGGAGGCCGCAGCGCTCAGCGCGCCGAACGGCGACGCTTCGCGGTAAGGCCAGCGGCGCCCAGGGCGGCCGCCAACAGCAGCAGGCTGCTGGGCTCGGGTACCTGGTTGCCGGAGCCACCACCACCCGAACCGCCATCCGGCGTGGTGGGCTTGCCGGTCGAATACAGCACCGCGCCCGAGGAGCCGGCCAGCAGGTACTTGAAGCTGTTCAGATCGGTACCGGCGTCGAACTTGTAGAAGGCCGTGCCTTCCACGCCATTCGGGCCGGCCTTGCCCTTGTGAATGCCGACCCAGGTGGTACCGAACAGCGGGGTCGAGAAATCCACCGCCGAGCCGCCACCGAGCTCGATCTTCTCGGCGATCTGGCCCGTCCAGTCGCTCAGACCCAGCGATGCCAGCAGGGCCGCCGCGGCCGCACTATTAGCCTCATTGAGCAGATTGCCCTCGACATAGCCGGCGCATGCAAAGCCGTTGCCGCTGGCAAGACCCAGGTCACTGGCTGCGCAATCCAGGCTGCTGGGGCTGACCTGCTGCACCGGCTTGGCCTGGGCCACCAGGGACAGGGCGCAGAGCGCGACTGCGGAGATGGTGAGACGGAAGTTGTTCATTGTTCTTCTTTGCGTTGACGGTTTACTGGCGCGCGCGACGGCGGGCGATAAAGGCCAGGGCGGCCAGGCCGGCTGCCATCAGGGCATAGCTCTGGGGTTCGGGCACGGCCGGCACACCACCACCACCGCTGCCACCGCCGTTCAGGCCGGTGGCATACAGCACCGCGCCCGACGAGCCGGCCAGCAGGAAGTTGAAGTTGTCCAGATTCGTTCCGGCGTCGAAACGGTAGAACGCGGTGCCATTGAAGCCCGCTGCGCCGCCCTTGCCCTTGTGGATCGCCACCCAGGTGGTGCCGTTCAGCACGGTGCTGAAGTTCACCGCCTGGCCGCCGCCCAGTTCGATCTTTTCGGCCCAGGCCGTGCTGCCGGTGTAACCCAGGCTGGCCAGCGCGCTGGAGGCCTGGCTGAGGGCGCCCGTGCTGGTGTTCAGCAGGTTGCCGTTGTTGAAGCCTACGCAGGCAAAGCCGGTGCTGCTGATGCCCGACAGGTCATTGAAACTGCAGTCCGTGCTCGCCTGGGCGGCGAGGGACAGCAGCGAAAGACCGAGGGCCATACCGAGGCGGGCTTGAAGGCGGTTCGACAAAATGTGCTCCCTTGAAACGTTGCAGGTTTGCAAACCGAACCTGCCTGGACGCGATTGTTTATGGGTTCTCCCCTATGGCCGCGTGCATATCCCCCCTGTTCGGGGTGCTTGTGTGCATCGGAATCGGCGCATGTGTGAAGCCCGTCACGACTGATCGCGGGGCTCTCGCCGCGGGGGCGTGCCGCATAGAATTGCCACTCGGCAAATCTGCGTGCAAAGGAAGCCCCATGTCCCTCGACGACCGCGACGGCAAGATCTGGATGGACGGCCAGTTGGTGGACTGGCGCGACGCCAAGATCCATGTGCTGAGCCATACCCTGCACTACGGCTGCGGCGCCTTCGAGGGCGTGCGCGCCTACAAAACCGACAAGGGCACGGCCATCTTCCGCCTGCGCGAGCACACCGAACGCCTCTTCAACAGCGCCAAGATCCTGCGCATGAAGCTCCCGTTCACGATCGAACAGGTGGAGGAGGCCCAGAAGCAGGTGGTGCGCGAGAACGCGCTGGAAAGCTGCTATCTGCGCCCGCTCACCTGGATCGGCTCCGAGAAGCTGGGCGTCAGCCCCAAGGGCAACCAGATCCACCTGATGGTGGCGGCCTGGGCCTGGGGCGCCTATCTGGGCGAGGAAGGCATGAAGCGCGGCATCCGCGTCAAGACCAGCAGCTACACCCGCCACCATGTGAACATCACCATGACCCAGGCCAAGGCGGTGAGCAACTACACCAACTCCATCCTGGCGAATATGGAAGCCACCGAAGACGGCTATGACGAGGCGCTGCTGCTGGACGCCTCGGGCTTCGTCTCCGAGGGGGCGGGCGAGAACCTCTTCGTCATCAAGGGCGGCGTGGTCTACACCCCCGACCTCTCGGCCGGGGCGCTCAACGGCATCACCCGCAACACCATCTTCCACATCTGCCAGGACCTGGGCCTGAAGCTGGTGGAGAAGCGCATCACCCGCGACGAGGTCTATATCAGCGACGAGGCCTTCTTCACCGGCACCGCCGCCGAGGTCACGCCGATCCGCGAACTGGACCGGGTGGAACTGGGCACTGGCTCGCGCGGCCCCATCACCGAGAAGATCCAATCGGCCTTCTTTGACATCGTCAATGGCCGCAACCCCAAATATGCTCACTGGCTGAGCCTGGTCTGAGAAAGCGAAAGTAAAGCAATGAGTGCGCAAGAAAACAAGAGCGTCGTTGAAGTGACGGCCAAGGATGTGCAAGGCGGTGGCGTGGTGGCCTGCCCCAACCCCGCCATGCCGCTGTGGAGCAACCATCCGCGTGTGTTCGTCGACATCACCCACGAGGGTGGCGGCAAATGCCCGTATTGCGGCACGGTCTACAAGCTCAAGGCGGGCGAGCAGCTGCATTCCGCGCACTGACCGCCGTGATGCACCGACCCAAAGCCCAGGCCGCCGCGCTCTTGTCCTCCCCGGAGGACACCGAGCAGCAGTTCTACGAAGCCCTGCAGGGCGCCGATCTGGACCGCCTGATGGAGGTCTGGGCCGATGAGGACGAGGTCTCCTGCGTGCATCCCGGCGGCCCGCGCGTGGTGGGCCTGGGCGCGATCCGCGCGGCCTTCGAAGCGGTGTTCCAGCAGGGCGCCATCGCCGTGCATCCCGAGCGGGTTCGCCGCATGGTGAGCGGCGACACCGCCATCCACCAGGTGCTCGAGCGCGTGCTCGTGCAGGGCGCCGAGGGGCAGCAAAGCGCCTGGGTCATCTCAACCAATGTTTACCTGAAAACCGCCATGGGTTGGCGCATGGTGGTGCACCATGCCAGCCCCGGTACCGCGCATGACATACAAGAGGTGGTTGAAGAGCCGGCTACCCTACACTGACCGCGTCGCCATGCAGTACCAAGCGCCCTCATGGCTGCCCGGCGGCCATGCCCAGACCATCTGGCCGGCGCTGTTTGCGCGCCGCCATCAGGGTCTGCCGCTGCAATTCCGGCGCGAGCGCTGGACCACGCCCGACGCCGACTTCATCGACGTGGATTGGCTGGAGACGCCGGCGTGGATGTCGCACGACATGTTCACCAAGCGCCAGCCCGAGTTCCAGGAAAGCCGGTTTGGCGAAGGCATTGGCGGGCGCGGCAGCATGGCGCCGCTGCTGGTGCTGTTCCACGGCCTCGAAGGCAGCTCGCAAAGCCATTACGCCCAGGCCTTTGCCGCGGTGGCGCGCCAGCGCGGCTGGGCCTTCGCGATCCCGCATTTCCGCGGCTGCTCGGGCGAACTGAACCTGGCACCGCGCGCCTACCACTCGGGCGACTTCGAAGAGATCGGCTGGATGCTGGCGCGCTTCAAGGAACTGCACGACGGGCCGGTGCTGGCCGCCGGCGTCTCGCTGGGCGGCAATGCCCTGCTGCGCTGGGCCGAGGAGCATGGCCAGAGCGCCGCCGCCACCGCGCGCGCGGTCTGCTCGATCTGCTCGCCGGTGGACCTGGCCGCCTCGGGCCGCGCCATCGGCCAGGGCTTCAGCCGCCAGGTCTACACGCGCATGTTTCTGCGCACCATGGTGCCCAAGGCCTTGCGCAAGCTGAAGCAGCACCCCGGCCTGTTCGATGCCGAGCGCCTGCTGCGCGCGCGCGATCTGTACGAGTTCGACAATGTCTTCACCGCGCCCCTGCACGGCTTCCGCAACACCGAAGACTATTGGCAGCGCGCCTCCAGCAAGCCGCACCTGGCGCGCATCCGCATCCCGGCCCTGGTGCTGAACGCACGCAACGACCCCTTCGTGCCGGCCGCCTGCCTGCCGCGCGAGCATGAGACCGGGCCCTATGTGACGCTGTGGCAGCCCGAGCATGGCGGCCACGTGGGCTTTGCCGCCGGCCCGCTGCCCGGCCATGTGATGAGCATGCCGCAACAGGTCTGCGACTGGCTGTCCCAGGCGCTCTGAACGACACTAGACCATGGATCCCATCGTCAAGGCCGCGCTGAAGAAGTGGCCCAACGTCCCGCACTGCTATGGCTGGCTGGCGCTGGACGCGCGCGGCGACTGGTATATGCGCGACGAGCGCATCCAGGCCGCCGGCCCCTTCCCGCAGGTGAAGGGCAGCCGCATCGTGCATGAGAAGCTGCGCGAGTTCATCGAACGCAACTACGAGGCCGACGAGCAGGGCTGCTGGTTCTTCCAGAACGGGCCGCAGCGCGTCTACCTGCAACTCGAGGCCACGCCCTGGGTCTGGCGCCTCGCCGCCACGCCGGCGGGCCCGCAGCTGCGCAGCCACACCGGGCGCCCGGCCCAGTTCCGCAGCGCCTGGCTGGACGAGCTGGGCCGGCTCTACCTGGACAGCGACATCGGCCCGGGCCTGGTGCACAGCCTGGACATGGAGACCGCAGCCGATGCGGTGGAGCAAGGCCTGTGGACACCCCAGGACATCCACGCCGCCGAGCTGCCCGCGCGCTTCGGCTTCCAGCGCCAACCCGAGGCGCAATAAAAAAACCGCCGGGGCTCGACGCCCGGGCGGTTTGTGCTGATCTTGCGATGCCTGATCAGTTCGCGGCGGCCGATGCGGCCGCGGCAGGTGCCTTGGGTTCGTCGAACTTGGCACCACCCTGGTTGGCCATATAGACCACGGCGCGGGCGATCTCGAAATCGCTGTGATCGCCGCCGCCCTGGGCACCCATATTGCCCTTGCCCTTGAGGGCCGAGTTCAGCAGGGCTTCGAAGCCGTTCTTCACGCGCGGGCCCCAGGCGGCCGCATCGGCCAGCTTGGGTGCACCGGCGGCGCCGGTGGCGTGGCAGGCCGAGCACTGGGCCTGGAACACCTGCTCGCCGGTTTTCATCGCGCCGGGGTTGGAGGCGTCCTTGATTTCGATCGCGCCCACCGGCTGGATGCGCGCGGCCACCGCCTGCTCTTCCAGGCCGACGCTGCCGGCGGCCGGCTTGACATCGGTGGTGACGTAGTTGGCCAGCATCACGATCACGATGATGGGCACCACAAAGGCAAAGAACACGGCCCAGATCAGCTGCTTGGGCGTCTTGATCGGTCCTTCGTGCGGGGCGTCGTGGTCGTGAGATCCGCTCATGAAATCCTCGTTGGCGTCGGCTTGATGGAAAGCGCTGGGAATGCGCTGCCTGCAAAACGCAGGCGGCAAAACCGCGGGATTATATCGTCGGCCGCGCGGCGCCCGGCCCGGCTTGTGCGGCCAAGGCGCGGAAGCCGGCTAGAATGCGCCCCTGCACCGCGACCGTGGTGAAGTGGATATCATTGGGCCCTCCGAAGGCTTAGTCGCAAGTTCGATTCTTGCCGGTCGCACCAGCACCCTCGCCTGCTATCCGCCCGCTCAGGGCGACACTGCCCCCGCCCTAGGAGGCAACCTCTTGAGGGGGATGCGCAGGCCCACCGGCGCCACGGCCTCCTCTGACTGGAAGCTGGCCAGATTGGCCTGCGTGACGAGCCGGGCCGGAACGCTCACCAGCCTCGGGAACGCACGCTCCTCCAGCGCCCGTACCGCCAGATCGACCGCGATGCGTGCCTCCGTCACCGGTGCATTGGCCATCATGGCGGCGATCTCGCCCGTCTTCATCGCATTGATCACGCCGTCCGAGGCATAGGTCGAGACGATGTAGCGCGGCGCCCGGGGCCGCCCCTTGTAGAAGCGTGCCGAGAACTCGGCGGCGACCGCATTGGCCAGGATCACCTCCACCGGCTGCGCCTCCTGCAAGGCCCTGACCAGCGAACTCTGCACCCGCATCGAGGTGGCGCCCCAGCCGCCCTCGACCAGGGCGTGCCGGGCCGGGCGCTGCGCCGCAAAGGCCTTGCGAATGGCGGCGTCGAAGCCCTTGGACCAGCGCGCATTGCCAGGCCCCGGGAACCAGCCCACGCGCCAGGCCTGCCCAGCGCCATCAGCGTTCGCGAGGGCCATCACATAACGCGCTACCGCCGCGCCGGTGTCGGCGTAGTCCTGATGCGAATGTGCGGCCACCGACTCGCCGTCCAGGCCGTTGACCAGGTCGATCACCTTGATACGCTGCGCGGCCAGCAGCTCCAGCTCGTCCTTGAAGGCGGCCGGGTCGATGGCCGCGAGCAGCACCGCGTCGGCGCCATCGGCCACGCATTCGGCGACCAGGCGGCGTTGCTCCGCGAGGTTGCCGTAGCCGCCCGCCTGGGCGATGCCCACGTCGACGCCCAGCGCGCCGGCCTGCTTGTCCAGGCCGTAGGCCACCGCCCAGAAGAAGCGATCCAGTGCGTGGGGCAGCACGGCGCACAGGCGCCAGCGCTGGCGCGCCTTCTCGAGGAACACATAGTCACCACGCTTGCCATCGGCGATGGCCGGGATCGACTCGGCGCCATGCGCCAGCATGATCGCCAGGGTCAGCGGAACCATCAGCAGCCGCGGTGCCCAGTGCCTCATCGCCACCTCCCCTGTCCGAGCCCTGGGCTCCCTGGTGATGAACCGGATGCTAGCGCTAGCGCGCACCTCAGCGCGAGGCCGCGGCCGGGCCGTGCAGCAGGCAGCGCTCCACGGCCTGCTGCACCTGCTCCACATAGGCCTCACGCAGCTGGGCGGGCTCGCTCCAGGGGTAGCGCCTGAACACCATGGTGCCGTGCAGATAGCCCAGCAGCATGGCGATGCGCAGATCCTGGGCCAGCTTCACATGGGTGAGCGGCGCGCCGATCTCGCGCGCCAGCGCCTCGGTGACGAGCGTCTGGTAGGCCAGGTAGTCGGCGTACTTGGGCGGCGGGCCGAGCCTGGACTTGGCCTCGCGCGCCGGGCCGATCTCGCTGAAGCCGTACACCAGGCAGTACTGGTCGGGGTGCGACTCCCAGTAGTCCAGAAAGGCCTTGATGGCGGCGCGGTGCCGGGCCCGGCCACCGCGCGCGCGCGTCACCACCTTCTGCGTGTACTCGTAGCTGCCCTGCTGCGCAAAGGCCGAGACGCCGCTCAGCAGCTCGGCCTTGTCGGCAAAGTAGCGATACATCGCCATGGGCGACACGCCGACCCGAGCCGACACCGAGCGGATCGACACCGCCTCCAGCCCGCCATCGGCAAACAGCGCCAGCGCCGCGTCCACCAGCTCCTTGCGCAGCTGCTCCGCGTCTTCCAGATTGCCGCGCCTGACCCGGGCGCGGCTGGGTGCGGGCTTGCTTTTGATTGTCGTCATGCCGGCAGTCTATCGTTAGCGCGTAAACATTGCCGTATGTTTACGTGTAAAAGTTCCTGTACGTTTACAGCACATCAGCCGACACTGATCCACATCAACCACCCGGGCGCAGGTCGAGCGCCCATCCGGCGCGGCGAGCCCGCGCGATTGAGAGGACTGTGATGAAGCTGATGAACTCCCTCACCGTGCGCGGCAAGCTGAGCCTTGCCTTCGGCGTCGTGCTGGCCCTGATGCTGCTGCTGGGCGGCCTGTCGGTGGTCCAGTTGTCCAAGGTCTACGGGCAGGCCGAATCGATCCTGAGCCTGCGCCTGGCCGGGGTGCGCGACAGCCTGAAGATGGCCGAGGCGGCGAACCGCTACCGCACCCGCGAGTACCGCGCCCTGGTCAGCACGGATGCCGAGCGCGACGAGATGCTGGCGCGCCTGGAGCAGGTCAAGACGAGTTTCGAGGCGGCCCGCAAGTCCTACGCCGAGGCCATCGCCGACGCGCAGGAGCGCAAGCTCTACGACGAGGCGATCGCCGGCTGGCAGTCCTACCTCGAGCGTTCGGCCAAGCTGGCACCGATGCTGCAGGCCGGCCAACATGAGGAGGCGCGCGAATACATCGCCGGCAAGGATGGCCTGCGCCACTTCGAGGACACCCTGGCGCGCGTGCAGAAGCTGGCCGACTACAACGACGAGCAAGCCCGGCACGACGCCGAGCAGGCCCGGCAGATGTTCCAGGCCGGCCGCAATGGCGTGATCGCCGCCGTGCTGCTGGCCGTCGCCGTGGCCGTGGCCTTCGCCTGGTTCATCAGCCGCCTGATCGCCGTGCCCCTGGCCGCCGCCGTGCAGCTCGCCGAGGCCGTGGCCGGCGGTGACCTGACCCACAGCCCGCACGCCACCGGCCGCGACGAGGTGGCCCAGCTGACCCGTGCCCTCGGCCATATGGTGGCACGGCTGCGCGAGGTGGTCGGCCAGGTGCGCGTCGGGGTCGAATCCGTCAGCACCGCCTCGACCCAGATCGCCAGCGGCAATGTGGACCTGAGCCAGCGCACCGAGGAGCAGGCTTCCAATCTGCAGCAGACCGCGGCCTCGATGGAGCAGCTGACCTCCACCGTCAACCAGAACGCCGACAACGCCCGCGCCGCCTCGCA
This sequence comes from Paucibacter sediminis, assembly GCF_030254645.1. Taxonomy (NCBI): domain Bacteria; kingdom Pseudomonadati; phylum Pseudomonadota; class Betaproteobacteria; order Burkholderiales; family Sphaerotilaceae; genus Roseateles; species Paucibacter sediminis. The sequence goes on along the minus strand of NZ_CP116346.1, from coordinate 1,797,869 downwards.
GCTGGCGGCCGGCGCCACCGATGTGGCCGCCAAAGGCGGGCATGTGGTGTCGCAGGTGGTCAGCACCATGCAGGGCATCACCGACAGCTCGCGCCAGATCGCCGACATCATCGGCGTGATCGACGGCATCGCCTTCCAGACCAATATCCTGGCGCTCAACGCCGCCGTCGAGGCCGCCCGTGCCGGCGAGCAGGGCCGCGGCTTCGCGGTGGTGGCCGGCGAGGTGCGCACCCTGGCCCAGCGCTCGGCCCAGGCGGCCAAGGAGATCAAGACCCTGATCCAGCAGAGCGTGGAGAAGGTCGACAGCGGCGCCACCCTGGTGGCCGAAGCCGGCCGCACCATGGACGACATCGTCAGCCAGGTGCGCCGGGTGAACGATCTGGTGGGTGAAATCTCCGAGGCCAGCGTCGAGCAATCCAAGGGCCTGGCCCAGATCAGCGACGCGGTCCAGCAGTTGGACCAGGTGACGCAGCAGAACGCCGCGCTGGTGGAGGAATCGGCCGCCGCCGCCGACAGCATGCAGCAGCAGGCCGCACGCCTGGCCGACACCGTCGCCGTGTTCGACGTGGGCCATGCCGCGCCCGCCCCGCACAAGCCCGCCGTGCCCGCCACGCCCGCGCGTGCCGCTGCCAAGCCGGCGGCGGCGCGCCCGGCGCCGCGCCAGCAGCCGGTGCCGGCGACGGCCGGCGCCGATTGGGCCAGTTTCTGAGGGCCGCCGCATGCAAGCCATCGCCAGCCACACCGCCCAGAAGCGCGAGTACCTGAGCTTCAAGCTCGGCCCCGAGGAATACGGCATCGACATCCTCAAGGTGCAGGAGATCCGCTCCTACGAGGCGCCCACCCGCATCGCCAATGCGCCGGCCTTCCTCAAGGGCGTGATCGATCTGCGCGGCGTCATCGTGCCCATCGTCGACCTGCGCCTCAAGTTCGGCCTCGCGCAGGCCGAGTACTCGGCCCTCACCGTGGTCGTGGTGCTGAACATCGGTCAGCGCGTCGTCGGTGCCGTGGTCGACTCGGTGTCGGACGTACTTGACCTGGGCGGCGAGGCCATTCGGCCGCCCCCTCAGCTCAGCGCCGGACTGGTCGACACCGGCTTCATCACCGGCATCGGTACGGTCAACGAGCGCATGCTGATCCTGCTCGACATCGAAGCGCTGATGGGCCGCGCCGACATGGGCTTGTTCGACGAGCTCCGGCAGGCCGCCTGAGTGAGCCTGAGGGAGCGCGGGGCCGGCGGCCAGCCGCTCGGCCCGCCGCTCAATCGGCGGCCTCGGCCGGCACCGCGCTGGCCAGCTGCAGCTCCAGCTGCTCGATCGGCACCGGCCGCCCCAGCAGATAGCCCTGGAAGCGGCGGCAGCCGTTGCGCACCAGAAAGGCGAGCTGCTCCTCGGTCTCCACACCCTCCGCAATCACCTCCAGGCCCAGGCTCTTGGCCATGCCGATGATGGTCTGCACGATCACCGCGTCGGTGTGCGAGCCCAGCATGCTGGCCACAAAGGTCTGGTCGATCTTGAGCTGGTCCAGGCTGAGGCGGGTCAGGTAGGCCAGCGAGCTCTGGCCGGTGCCGAAGTCGTCGATCGCGAAGCGCACCCCCAGCGCATTGATGGCCTGCATCTTGGCCAGGGTGTCGGCCAGGTTGACCAGCACCAGGCTCTCGGTCAGCTCCAGCTTGAGCAGGCGCGGATTGGCGCCGCTGCTCTCCAGCACGCTGCGCACCTGCTCGACGAAATCGATCTGCCTGAACTGGCGGGCGCTGACATTCACTGCCAGCTGCAGCTCGCGCGTGGCCGGCGCATCGGCCCAGCGGCGCAGCTGCTGGCAGGCCTCGCGCAGCACCCAGTGGCCGATCGGCGAGATCAGGTCGGTGTCCTCGGCCAGCGCGATGAAGCTGCCCGGCGCCACCATGCCGCGGCGCGGATGCTGCCAGCGCAGCAGCACCTCGGCGCCCACCGGCTGCCGCCATTGGTCGACCTGCAGCTGGTAATGCAGCCTGAACTCGCCCTGCGGCAGCGCGTGGCGCAGATCGGCCTCCAGCGCAATACGCGCCGCCATCGCCGCATGCGTGGCCGGGTCGAAGAAGCGGATCGCGTTGCGCCCCGAGCGCTTGGCCTCGTACATGGCGATGTCGGCGCGCTTGAGGATCTCGTCCAGCGAGACCTCGTTGCCGTACAGCATGCTGATGCCGATGCTGGCGGTGCTGTGCCATTCATGCTCGTCCAGCGCATAGGGCCGGGTCAGCACGGCGCGCACCTTCTCGGCCACCGTCTCGGCGTCCACCGCCGCCTGTTCGGGCGTCTCGCTCAGGTCGGGCAGGATCACCACGAACTCGTCGCCGCCCTGGCGCGCCACCGTGTCGTTGACGCGCACCGTCGCCTGCAGGCGGCGCGCCACCTCCACCAGCAGGCGGTCGCCGACGTCGTGGCCGCGCGTGTCGTTGAGCTCCTTGAAGTGGTCGAGGTCGATGAACAGCACCGCCGCCGGGCGCAGGTGACGCACGCTGGAGGCCTGCACCTGGCCGAGGCGGTCGCGCATCAGACGGCGGTTCGGCAGCTCGGTGAGGGCGTCGTAGAAGGCCAGGTTGTGGATGGTCTCGTCGGCCAGCTTCTTCTGCGTGATGTCGGTGAACACCGCCACATAGTTGGCCACCGCGCCGTCCTCGTCGGTCACCGCGGTGATGCTGAGCCATTCCGGATAGACCTGGCCGTTCTTGCGGCGGTTCCAGACCTCGCCCTGCCAGTGGCGCTCGGCGCTCAGCTGGCGCCACATCGCCTCGTAGAACGCCGGCTCGTGCCGGCCCGAGCGCAGCAGGCGCCCCACCACGCGGCCATGCGCCTCGGCGGCGCTGTAGCCGGTGATGCGCGTGAAGGCGGGGTTGACGCGCAGGATGCTCTGCGCGGCGTCGGTGATCGCGATCGCCTCCAGCGAATCGAAGGCGATCGCGGCGATGCGCAGATCGGCCTGGGCGCGGCGGCGCTCGGTGACATCGGCGGCCACCGCCACAAAGCCCTCGGCCGCGCCGGCGCTATCGCGCAGCGGCTGCATGTCGATGTCGAGCCAGAGCTCGCGCCCATCCTTGCGGCGGTTCAGCACCTGGGCGCGCGCGCCGCGCCCGGCCTGCACGGCGGTCTGCAGGCGGGCTAGCGCCGCCTGCTCGGTCGGCTGGCTCTGCAGCAGCCCGGCCATGCTGTGCCCGAGGGCTTCGCCGAGGCGGTAGCCGGTGAGGCGCGAAAAGGCCTCGTTGACCCACACCAGGCGCTGGCGGCCGTCGGTGATCATGACGGCATTGGTGGTGAGCTCGGCCACCAGGGCCAGGCGCTCCAGCTCGCGTGCCTGCGTCGCCAGCTTCAGGTATTGCGAGCGCACCGCGCGGGCGGTGGGCTCGGCCACGATCACCGCCAGCGCGATCAGCAGGCTGACGGTGGCGGCGGCCCAGACCTTGGCCAAGGTCACCGCGCTGCGCTGCCTGGCCTCGGTGGCCTGCTCCAGCGCCAGCACCAGGCGCTCGGCCGCCAGCAGCGCCGGCTCGACCGCCTGCTGCAGGGTCGCAACCCGCGCGCTGCCGCGCTGCGGCGCGGCCTGCAGCAGCGCCTCGGCCTGGCGGTAGAGCGCGCTGCGCGTCTCTTCCCAGCCGGCCAGCACGGCCGCATCCAGCGCCAGCGCCGGGCCCAGCTGGGACGAACCCGAGTACAGAAATTCCTGCAGCACACGCGCATCGCGATCGGCGCGCTCCAGCACCGCGCGCAGCTCGGCCTGACTGGCGAGTTGCTCGCCCGGCAGCTGGCCCAGCAGTGAGGCGATGCGGCCGATGCGCTGGCTGTGCATGCGCTGCATGCCGGCCAGATTGGCGGCCTCGGTTTCGGCCTGGCGGCGCTGCAGCGAGGCATCGGCCTGCCAGGCCAGCAGGGCCGCATGGCCGGCCGCGGCCAGCAGCACCACATAGATGGCCAGGCGCACGCGCCGGTGTGCCGAGGCCCCCGACTCCAGACCCGGCAGGCGCGAGCTGGGGCCCTCGGGCGCGCGCCGCCGGCCGGCCCGGTAGGCCAGCTGCACCAGCAGCAAGGCCAGCGCCAGCGCCGCGGCCAGCGCCACCGCGATCAGCCAGGCGGTGCTGCCCGACATTCAGTCGCCGTGCCCGTGGGCGGGGGCGGGGGCGTCGCCCAGCCGGAACACCTCCACCGCCTGCACCAGCTGGCGTGCCTGCTGCTTCAGGCTGTCGGCGGCAGCGGCGGTCTCCTCCACCAGCGCGGCGTTGTGCTGGGTGGCACGGTCCATCTGGCCCACCGCGGCCCCGATCTGCGCCACGCCGGCGCTCTGCTCCAGGCTGGCGGCGCTGATGCCGCCCACCACGGCGCTGACCTGGTGGATCGCCTCCACCAGCTCCTCCACCGCCGCGCCGGTCTTGCCCACCAGCGCGCTGCCCTGGTCCACGCGCGCCAGGCTGGCCAGGATCAGCTCCTTGATCTCGCGCGCCGCCTGGGCGCTGCGCTGCGCCAGATTGCGCACCTCGCCGGCCACCACCGCGAAGCCGCGCCCCTGCTCGCCGGCGCGCGCCGCCTCCACCGCGGCATTCAGCGCCAGGATATTGGTCTGGAAGGCCAGGCTGTCGATCACCGCGATGATCTCGCCGATGCGGCGCGAACTCTCGTTGATGCCCTGCATGGTCTGCACCACCTCGGCCACCATCTGGCCGCCGCGCACCGCCACCTCGGTGGCGTCACGCGCCAGCTGGTCGGCCTGGCGCGCATTGCTGGAGTTCTGCTGCACGGTGGAGCCCAGCTGCTCCATCGAGGCGGCGGTCTGCTGCAGCGCCGAGGCCTGCTCCTCGGTGCGGCTGGAAAGATCGCTATTGCCCTGCGCGATCTGGGTGCTGGCGGTGGCCACACCCTCGGCATCGCGCCGCACGCCCGCCACCACGGTGGCCAGGCTGGCGCGCATGCGCTCCAGCGAGGCCAGCAGGCGCGCGATCTCGTGGCGGCCCTGCACCTCGACGCGCGCCGTCAGGTCGCCGCGGGCCACCGCATCGGAGGCCGCGATGGCCTGCTCCAGCGAGCCGCCGATGCTGCGCACCAGCAGGCGCCCGAAGCCCACCGCCAGCAAGAGCCCGGCCAGGCCCAGGCCGATGGACAGGTTGCGGATGCTGGCGTGACGCTGCTGCGCCTGCGCATGCTCGGTCTGCGCGCCGCGCAGCAGCAGCTGCATGAGGGCCTGGATGTCGGTGCCCACCGCCACATAGTGCGGCCGCACCGCCTCCACCACCAGGCGGTTGGCGCCGGCGATGTCGCCCGCCTTCAGGGCCGCCAGCGTCGGCAGCAGGCCCGCGCTGACGAAGCGCTGGCGATGCTCGGCAAACTGCTGCGCCAGGGCGCGCTCCTCGGGCTCATGGGCCCTGGCCATATAGCGCGTCCACAGCGCGCTGATGGCCTGGATATTGCCTTCCACCTCGGCCACGCTGCGCGCGATGGTGGCTTCGTCGGGCGTCACCAGGGCCACCGCCAGCGCCAGGCGATTGCGCAACAGGCGCTCCTGGATCTCGGCCACCAGGGCCATGGGTTCGGCGCTGCGCTCATAGACCCGCTGCAGGCCCTCGTCGGCCCGCGTCAGCCCCGCCAGCCCGGTGCCGCCCACCAGCAGCATGAGGGTCAGCAACATGCCAACCAGGAGGTGGAGACGGGTCGATATCTTCAGCTGATTCACCTGCACAACCTTTCCCTGTCAAACCCATGAGCCCGCCGCGCCGTTGCGGCAAGACCCGATCGCGGATTTATAGTAACGCGTACGCTACACGTTCACTTCAGGGTTTGTGCGGGCCTGGCAAGGCCTTGTGCGCTCTGCGGGGTGCTTGGGTTCAGGCCGGCGCGTCGGCCGCGACGCGCGCGCGCAGCAGCTGCTGCTCGAGGTCATCCAGCACGCCGTCCAGCAGCTGCGCGGGCGCCAGCCTGGGCTTGGTGGACATGCCGATATTGGTGAACAGATAGCCGATCACCTTCAGCCGGCACAGGTCGTGGGCGAGCTGGCGCTGCGCCGGCGTGGCGTCCGGCCCCAGGCAGGCATCGATCAGGGTCTCGCATTCGCGCCGGAAGCCCGAGGCCGGGCCGGCGGCCAGGAAGCTGGGCGCAATCTCATTGCAGGGGTCGAACACCAGCTTGAAGTCCTGTGGCCGCTCCATCCAGAAGCGCACATAGGCCGCGTACAGCAGGCGCAGGCGCTGGATCGGTGCCTCGCCCGCCTTGCTGCGCGTGCGCGCCTCCTGCAGCGAGGCCTCCAGCACCTCGCCCCAGACCTGCTCCAGCAGCGCCGACTTGTTGGGGAAATAGCGATACAGCGACATCGCCGAGATGCCCACCGCCTGGGCCACGCCGCGCATCGTCACGGCGCCGTAGCCGCCCTCCAGATGCAGGCGCCCCACCGCCTGCAGGATCTGCTCGCGCAGCTCGTCGCGCTCGGCGCCGCGGCGGCGATGGGTGGATTTGCGGGCGGGCTGGATGGGCATGGATGAAGGCTGGCGTGGCCGCCGATGTTCGCACTTTCAAGGGCGCGCAGCATACTCGTTCCCACCAAGCCAACTGGCATGGGCCAGGCCTCAGAATCGAACATCCGCAAGCGCAGGAAGCCCGGGCATGGTGGTATTGCAACGCAGTCTCGACCGCTCGGTGCAGCGCACCCTGCAGGGCCTGCTGTGGTGGCTGGGCGCGCTGCTGCTGCTGGCGGTGGCCTCGGGCCTGCTCGCCAGCCAGCTGCTGACGCGGCAGTTGGCCACCGTCTACGCCGATCGCGTGGTGCCGCTGCGCGACCTGCAGCGCATCAGCCAGCTGCTCAACGTCGACGTGCCGGTGACCCTCGGCGGCGGCGCCGACGGCGCGCTGCAACAGCAGCTGCTGAACGAACTGGTGCGCGAGCAGAACGCACTCTGGCGCAAATACCTGGCCACCTACCTGACGGCGGAAGAGAGCGCCCTGGCCGAGACCGCCGGCCAGCAGCTGGGCGCGCTGCAGACCCTGCTGGAGGCCGAGCGGCCGCTGGATGCCGCGAGCCGCTACATGCTGCAGCTGCGCCCGCTCAACACCACGCTCTCGGCCCTGCTGGACCTGCAGGTGCGCGTCGCCGACAGCGAGCTGAACAGCGGGCGCGCCTGGGGCCGCTGGGCCTCGGCCTGGGGGCTGCTGCTGGCCCTGCTGGGCCTGGCGCTGATGCTGCTGGCGATCCGGCTGGTGCTCACGCGCGTGCTGCGGCCGCTGGCGGTGGTGGCCGACGGCATCGCCAGGCTCTCCGAGGGCGAGCTGGCGCTCGGCCCCGAGGCCCACCAGCTGTCCGGCGACTACGCCGAGGTGGGCGACCAGCTGCGCCGCCTGCGCAACTCGGTGGCCGAGCGCCAGCAGCTGCTGGCACATGAACAGGCCCTGGGGGCGCAGCTGCGCGAGGCCCAGGCCGAGCTGGTGGAGGCCGAGAAGCTGGCCTCGCTGGGCGCGCTGGTGGCGGGCGTGGCGCATGAGCTCAACACCCCCATCGGCGTGGCGGTGACGGTCTCCAGCGGGCTGGCCGACAAGGTGCGGCGCTTCCAGCAAGACCTGGCCCTGGGGCCACTGAAGCGCTCCATGCTGGACGGCCTGCTGGCCAGCATCACCGAGGCAGACCAGCTGCTGGCGCGCAATCTGGCGCGCGCCGCCGAGCTGATACGCAGCTTCAAGCAGGTGGCGGTGGACCGCAGCAGCGCGCAGCGGCGCCTGTTCGACCTGCGCGAGACAGTGGACGAGCTGCTGGCCTCGCTGCGCCCCGCCTACGGCCGCCATGGCACCGAGCTGATCAACGAGCTGCCACCGGGCCTGCGCATGGACAGCTACCCCGGCGCGCTCGGCCAGGTGCTGACCAATCTGGTCGTGAACGCGGTGCTGCACGGCTTCGATGGCCATGGCGGCGCGGTGCGCATCGCCCTGGCCGATCGCAGCGAGGGCACGCTGGACCTGATGGTGGAAGACCAGGGTCGCGGCATGTCGGCCGAGGTGCAGGCGCGCGCCTTCGAGCCCTTCTTCACCACCCGGCTGGGCCAGGGCGGCAGCGGCCTGGGCCTGGCGATCGTGCGCAATCTGGTGGTGGGCCTGCTGGGCGGGCGCATCGTGCTGCACAGCAGCGAGGGACAGGGCTGCCGTTTTCTGCTACACCTGCCGCTGAGCGCCCCGGCGGGCGCCGCCCCGGAACACCATGCCAGCATCACCGCCTGAGGACGACGCGCTCGACATCGTGGACGATCTGCACCGCGCCGCCGCGCCCGAGCGCAGCTGGCGCGTGCTGGTGGTGGACGACGAACCCGACGTCGTGCAGGCCACGCTGTTCGCGCTGCGCGACGAACGCATCGACGGCCGCCCGCTGAGCCTGCTGACCGCCGGCACGGCCGCCGAGGCCGAGCTGCTGATCCAGGCCGATGCCGAGATCGCGGTGCTGCTGCTGGACGTGGTGATGGAGTCCGCCGACGCCGGCCTGCGCCTGGTGGAGCGCGTGCGCGCCCTGCCCGGCCGCCAGGCGCTGCGCATCATCCTGCGCACCGGCCAGGCCGGCTATGCCCCCGAGCTGGAGGTGATACGGCGCTACGACATCAACGACTACAAGACCAAGGCCGAGCTGACCCAGCTGCGCCTGCTCACCTGCCTGACGGTGGCGATACGCGGCTTCCACCAGCTGCGCCGCATCGAGGCACACCAGCGCGGCCTGGAGAAGGTGGTGCGCGCCTCGGGCCGGCTGATGAGCGAGCGCGGCTCCTTCCAGGCCTTTGCCGACGGCGTGCTGACGCAGATCTGCACCATCGTCGATGGCCAGCCCGATGGCGTGCTGGTGCTGCGCCTCGGCGCAGCGCCGGGCCCGCAGGCCCATGGCGAGATGGCGGCCGAGGTGGTGGCCGGGGCCGGCGCCTTCGCGCGCCTGGTCGGGCGCCAGGCCGAGACCCTGCCCGAGCCGCTGCGCGGCGCGCTCAACCATGTCAACGGCGCCGACGTGGCCCACCATGGCGGCTATGGCGTGGTGCGCGCCCATGCCCAGGATGGCGACGCCCTGCTGGTGCTGTTCTCGCTATCCTCGCCGATGGACGAGGTGGCCACCGGGCTGCTGGAGCTGTTCGCCGTCAATCTCTCGCTGGCCTACGACGATGTGAAGGCCTATATCGAGCTGCAGCACCGCGCCCATCACGATCGCGAGACCGGGCTGGCCAACCGCGCCGGCCTGAAGGCCCAGCTGGGCACGGCCACGGGCCTGGAGTTCGCCCAGGTGGCGGTGGGCGATCTGCAGGAGATCCGCGGCGTGCTCGGCGAGGCGGTGGCGCGGCGCGCGCTGCAAGACCTGGCCCTGCGTCTGCAGCAGGTGCTGGGTGGCCAGGCCCAGGTGGCGCGCCTGGAGGGCGACCGCTTTGCGCTGGCCATGCCCGGCCCGGTGCCCGATGCGCTGGTGCAGCGCCTGCTGGCGGCGCTGGCGCAACCGCTCAGCGTCGGCGATATGGCGCTGCAGCTGCCGATGGCGCTGGGTTGGTCGCAGGGCGGCACCAGCGTGGACCAGGCCATCGACGAGGCCGGCCTGATGGTGGCGCGCCAGGCGCCCGGCCGCCAGGTGCGCAGCGCCAGCTTCTCGGCCGCGGTGCGCGAGCAGGTGCATCGCCGCATGGCCCTGCTGGCCGACCTCGACGCCGCCCTGGCCGAGGACCGCATCGAGATGTATCTGCAACCCCAGGTGCGCCTGGCCGATCAGAACAGCGTCGGCGCCGAGGCGCTGGTGCGCTGGCGCACGCGCGAGGGCAGCCTCGTGATGCCCGACCATTTCATCGCCGTGGCCGAGCACACCGGCGCGATCGTGCAGATCGGCCAGCGCATGGTCGAGAAGGCGGTGGCCCATCTGGCGAGCTGGCCCGATCCGCGCCTGCGCATCTCGGTCAACCTGAGCCTGCGCCAGCTCGAGGAACCCGACTTCGCCGCCTGGGTCACGGCGCAATGCGATGCGCATGGCGTGGCGCGCGAGCGCCTGCGCCTGGAGATCACCGAGACCGCCTTTGCCGTGCACAGCGAGCAGGTCGGGCCGGCGCTGGCCGCACTCACCGAAGCCGGCTTCGAGCTCTCGATCGACGACTTCGGCACCGGCCAGTCCTCGCTGGGGCGCCTGGCCGAGATCGCGGTGCACGAGCTCAAGCTGGACCGCTCGCTGGTGCGCGGCATCGAGCATGACGCGCGCGCGCGCCGCGTCGCCGGCCTGATCGTCGAGCTGGGGCGCGACCTGGGCGTGGAGGTGCTGGCCGAGGGCATCGAGACCGAGGGCCAGCTGGCGGTGCTGCAGCAGCTCGGCTGCGTGCTGGGCCAGGGCTGGCTGTTCGGGCGCGCCGAGCCGGCGACGCAGTTCAGGCTGGAGGCCTGAGGGACCTCAGCGCTTCTTGGTCTTCTTGGCCGCCGCCGGTGGCGCGCTCGGCTGTTTCTGATCGCCGATCACGCTCTTCAGCGGGCAAACCTTGAAGGCCGGGCATTTCTGGCAGCCAACGGCCAGGGCAATGGGGCAAAGCGTCATGTGGAGATCTCCTGGACGCAGCGATGCCGCGCGCCTGCACTGTACGCGCAGCACCGTTGTCTGTGTGCCCCGGCACGGTGCGGGCGCGGCGCACCAGCAACGGGCATGGCCGCAGCAGTGCACCCGCAAGGCGCATTTCTGGCCCACACTGCACAGGCACAGGGCTTGCATTGCCTGTGTGACCTAGCCGGAGACCCCATGCACGCGTTGACCCTACCCGCCCCCGGCCACTTTGACGAGATGCTGCTCGCCAGCGGTGCGATCCGCCCGCATTACCAGGCCTTTGCCAACTGGCTGCACGCGCAGACGCCCGAGCACCTGGCGAAGAAGCGCGCCGAGGCCGATCTGCTGTTCCACAAGGTCGGCATCACCTTCGCCGTCTATGGCGACGAGGCCGGCGCCGAGCGCCTGATCCCCTTCGACACCGTGCCGCGCATCGTGCCGGCGGAGGACTGGCGCATGCTGGAGGCCGGCCTGCGCCAGCGCGTCACCGCGCTGAACCGCTTCCTCTGGGACATCTACCACGGGCACGACATCGTCAAGGCCGGCCTGATCCCGGCCGAGCAGGTGTTCGCGAACGCCCAGTACCAACCCGCCATGCAGGGGCTGGACCTGCCGCACGGCATCTACGCCCACATCACCGGGGTGGACCTGATCCGGCATTCGGACGGCGGCTACTACGTGCTGGAAGACAATCTGCGCGTGCCCTCGGGCGTCTCCTACATGCTGGAGAACCGCAAGATGATGATGCGGCTCTTCCCCGAGCTGTTCGCACGCTATGCGGTGGCGCCGGTGGCGCATTACCCCACCCTCCTGCTCAACACCCTGCGCCACGCCAGCACGGCCGACAACCCCAATGTGGTGGTGCTAACGCCGGGCCCCTTCAACAGCGCCTACTTCGAGCATGCCTTCCTGGCCCAGCAGATGGGGGTGGAGCTGGTGGAGGGCCAGGACCTGTTCGTGAAGGACGAGTTCCTCTACATGCGCACCACCGTGGGCCCCAAGCGCGTGGACGTGATCTACCGCCGCATCGACGACGCCTTCCTCGACCCGCTGGCCTTCCGCGCCGATTCGATGCTGGGCGTGCCGGGCCTGCTCTCGGTCTACAAGCAGGGCCATGTGATCCTGGCCAACGCCATCGGCACCGGGGTGGCGGACGACAAGTCCATCTACCCCTATGTGCCCGACATGATCCGCTTCTACCTCAAGGAGGAACCGATCCTGCACAACGTGCCGACCTGGCAATGCCGCAAGCCGGCCGACCTGGACCATGTGCTGGCGCACATGGCCGAGCTGGTGGTGAAAGAGGTCCACGGCGCGGGCGGCTACGGCATGCTGGTGGGGCCGGCCGCCACCCAGGCCGAGGTGGAGGACTTCAAGCTGCGCGTCAAGGCCAACCCCAGCAACTACATCGCCCAACCGACGCTGTGCCTGTCAAGCTGCCCCACCTTCGTGGAAAGCGGCATCGCGCCGCGCCACATCGACCTGCGGCCCTTTGTGCTGACCGGGCGCGAGATCAGCATGGTCGCGGGCGGGCTCACGCGCGTGGCGCTCAAGCAGGGCTCGCTGGTCGTCAATTCGTCCCAGGGTGGTGGCACCAAGGACACCTGGATCCTGGAGAGCTGATCATGCTGTCAAGAACCGCTGCCCAGCTCTACTGGATGAGCCGCTACCTCGAGCGTTCCGAGGATCTGGTGCGCATGCTGGACGTGACGCATTCGCTCTCGCTGCTGCCGCAATCGCGCGGCGCCATGACCGAGCTGGCCGCGCCGCTGGCCGTCACCGGCACGCTGGAGGCCTACCACCAGCGCCACGAAAAGCTGCAGGCCGAGCAGCTTTTCAACTTCATGGCGCTGGACCTGGAGAACCCCTCCTCGGTGCTGTCCTGCCTCAAGCAGGCGCGCGAGAACGCCCATGCGGTGCGCGGCCAGATCACCGCCGAGATGTGGGAGGCCATCAACAGCACCTGGCTGGAGGGCCGCACCCTGCCCAAGCGCGGCATCCCCAGCGTCTCGAGCTTTTTCGACTGGGTCAAGGAGCGCTCGCACCTGTTCCGCGGCGCCACCTATGGCACGCTGCAGCGCAACGACGCCTACTGCTTCATCCGCCTGGGCACCTTCACCGAACGCGCCGACAACACCGCGCGCCTGCTGGACGTGAAGTCGCAGCTGATCGAGCCCGCCGTCGCGAGCCTGGTGCCGGTGGATGCGCCCAGCGACAGCGCGCCCGACTTCTATGCCTGGAGCGCGCTGCTGCGCTCGCTCTCGGCCTTCGAGGCCTACCACGCCGCCTACCGCGACAGCCTGGACGGCCGCCGCGTCACCGAGCTGCTGATCCTGCGCCCCGATGTGCCGCGCTCGCTGCGCGCCTGCTGTGACGAGATCCGCGCCATCCTGCCGCAGATCGAGGCGCGCCCCGGCGCGGCGGATGCCGGGCGCGAGGTCAAGCGGCTGGCCGGCCAGCTGGCGCTGCGGCTGGAGTATGGTGCGGTGGACGAGATCCTGGACGCCGGCCTGCATGGCTGGCTGACGGGCTTCCTGGCCGAATCCGCCACCCTCGGTGACGCGATACGCCGCGCCTACTTCGAGGCCATGTGACCATGCACCTGCTGATCTCGCACGAGACGGTCTACCACTACGACGCCCCGCTGGCGCGCAGCACCCAATACCTGCGCCTCACGCCGCGGCCCACGCCGGGGTTGCGCGTGCTGAGCTGGGCGCTGACGCTGCCCGCGCCGGCCAGCGCCTGCCTGGACGCCTATGGCAACCACATGCATGTGCTGACCCTGGACGGGCCGCGCCGCGAGATCCACCTGTTCGCGCGCGGCGAGGTCGACACCCCCGACGGCCCGCCCCAGCCGGACCGCGAGGACGCGCTGCCGCCCGAGCTGTTCCTGCGCGACAGCGCGCTGACGCGCGCCGATGCGGCGCTGCAGGCCTTTGCGCTGCGCTTTGCCGAGCCCTGCCGCCAGGACGCCCGGCAAGGCCTGGCCCTGATGATGGAGGCGCTGGGCGTGCAGATGCCCTACACCCCCGGCCTCACCGACGCCGCCACCCCGGCCGCCGAGGCCTTCGCCAGCGGCCTGGGCGTGTGCCAGGACCATGCCCAGGTGTTCGTCACCTGCGCGCGCCTGCTGGGCCTGCCGGCACGCTATGTGAGCGGCTATCTGGCGGCCGACGCCGAACATGTGGCCAGCCATGCCTGGGCCGAGGTGCGCGTGCCCGACGCCGATCACGACCCGCAGGGCGGCGGCTGGCTGGGTTACGACGTCAGCAACCAATGCCTGGCCGACGGCCGCTATGTGCGCCTGGCCATCGGCGCCGACTACCTCGACGCCTGCCCGGTGCGCGGCGTGCGCCAGGGCGGCGGCGTCGAGGGCATGCGCGCCAAGGTGGAGGTCAAACCGGGCCCCGGCGTGACGCCAGAGCAATTGCAGCAGCTGCAGCAGCAGTGAGCGCTGCTGGTAAATTCGCGCCATGACCTATTGCGTTGCCATGCGGCTGAAGGCCGGCCTGCTGTTCGCGTCGGACTCGCGCACCAATGCCGGGGTGGACCACATCGCCACCTTCCGCAAGATGAATGTGTTCGAGCTGCCGGGCGAGCGCCTCATCGTCATCCTCAACGCCGGCAACCTGGCCACCACGCAAAGCGTGCTGAGCCTGCTGCGCCAGCGCCTCACGCATGACGGCGCCAGCCTGCACAATGTCGGCTCGATGTACGAGGCGGCCGAGCTGGTGGGGCGCACGCTCAAGGAGATCGTCGCCCGCGATGCCAACGACGCCACCCTGGGCCAGGGCGTGGACTTCGGCGCCAACTTCCTGGTGGGCGGCCAGATCCGCGGCGAGGGGCCGCGCCTGTTCCATGTCTACCCGCAGGGCAACTTCATCGAATCGACCGAGGACACGCCCTATTTCCAGATCGGCGAGGCCAAGTACGGCAAGCCCATCATCGACCGCGTGATCCGCTACGACTCCACGCTCAGCGAGGCCACCAAGTGCACGCTGATCTCGTTCGACTCGACGATACGCTCCAACCTCTCGGTGGGCCTGCCGCTGGACCTGCTGATCTACCGCGCCGACAGCTTCGCGCCCGCCGCGCCGCACCGCGTCACCGGCGACGACCCCTACTTCAGCAAGCTGCGGCGCGGCTGGGGCGAGGGCCTGCGCAAGGTGTTTGCCAAGCTGCCCGACGAGGACTGGTTCAGCAGCGGCAGCTGATTTATTTTCGGGGGGCGGGAACTTTCCCGCGGCCGCGCTGCAATAGACATCAAGCAGCCCCGCGCATGAAGCAGCCATGTCCCACCCTCCCCGCCCCGGCACCGTGCCCGCCACGGTGCGCCGCATGAAAGGCTTTCTGCCCTTCGGCGCGGGCGCGGCCGAGGACACGCCGGCGCTGCTGCAGCGCCTGGCGCGCGGCGATGCCAGTGCGCTGGAGCCGCTCTACCGGCGTGAATCAGCGGCCGTCTACCGCTACGCCCTGACCCTGGGCGGCAACCCGGCCTGGGCGGCCGATGCGATGCAGGATGCCTTCGTGGCCCTGGCTGCGCGGCCGCAGGGTTTCGATGCGGCGCGCGGCATCAGCCTGGGCGCCTACCTGGCCGGCATGGCCCGCCATGCCCTGCTGGCGCGCTGGCGCGACGCCCCCGCGGCCGAGGCCGAGGACGACGCGCCGGGCGCGCCCGCGACCCATGCCTCGCCCGAGGCCCTGCTGGTGCGCGCACAGGACCAGGCCGCCCTGTGGGCCGCCGTCCGTGCCCTGCCCTGGCCGCAGCGCGAGGCGCTGCTGCTGGTGGACCTGCAGGAACGCCCCTATGCCGAAGCCGCCGCCATCGCCGGCATCCAACTGAATACCTTGCGCACCCGCTTGCACCGGGCGCGCCTGCGCCTGGCCGCGCTCTTGAACGCGGCCGGCGCGGATGCCGGAGCCGCAGCCTCATCATGAACCCAAGCATTCGCCCCCTGGCCGAACTGTTGCGTGAAGGCGCGGCGCAGCTGCAGCAAACGCCCGTGCCGGCACCGCTGCAGGAACGCACCCTGCGCGCCATGCGCGCCGCGTTGCCGACGCGCGCCGCAGGCAGCGGCTGGGCGGCCAGGCTGTCGGGCTGGTGGCGGCCGATGGCCTGGTCCGGCGCGGGCACCTGCGCCGTGATGCTGCTGGGCGCCAGCTGGCTGATGAGCCTGGAGCCGCCCGCGGCCGCCGACACCGCCAGCGCCAGCGACTTCCTGCCTCTGGTCTCCGCCGAGCGCTGGTCCAGCTATCTGCAGGAAGCCGGCGCGGGCCGCCCCGGCTGGCTGGTGGCCGCCGAAATGCCGCGCGAGCGCATGGCCCTGCTGGGCCTGCCCTTCGATCCCGCCCGCGCCGGCCAGCCGGTGCGCGCCGAGCTGCTGATGCAGCCCAGCGGCGAAGTGCTGGCGGTGCGCTTTCTGCGCTGAACCGAGTCGTCATCGTCAATCAATCAAGGAGTCCGTCATGACCAAGCGTTTGCACCCGATGCTGGCAGTCTGGGTGGCCGAGGGCCTGCTGCTGCTATGCAGCGCCGCGGCCCAGGCACAGCCGGAACTGCCCCTGCAGCTGTCCCAGTTGCTGAGCCATGAGAGCCTGCGCTTTGCCGGCGATGAGCTGGGCCAGGAGCGTGTGGTGAAGGGTGCGCCCTATTGCGCCGAGGCCCAGCACGAGACCGTGCAGACCCTGGCCGACGGCAACCGCATCGTGCAGAGCCAGACCTCGCGCCTGTGCCGCGACGGTGAGGGGCGCACGCGCCAGGAGCTTGAGCGCAACGGCCAGCGCAGCATCTATCTGCGCGATCCGGTGGCGCAGGAAAGCTGGGTGCTGGACCCCGAGCGCAAGAGCGCACGCCGCCTGGGCGGCATGGCGGCACCCGACGCCCAGGCCTGGCGCGAGTTTGCCGAGCAGATCCGTGCCCAGGTGCGCGAGCAGACCGGCAAGCTGCGCGAGCAGGCCCTGCGCGACAGCGAGCAGGCGCTCAAGCAGCATGAACTCGCCCTCAAGGAGCATGCCGCCGCGCTGAAGGCCAGGCCGCCCGAGCCGGTGGTGATCACGCAGCAGGAGCTGGACGGCGGCGACGGCAAGACGCAGCGCCGCATCGAGGTGCAGGTGCTGCGCCCGGGCAGCGGCCCCACGCCGCTGCCGCCCCTGCCCGGCCTGCAGGCACCGCCCCTGCCACCGCTGCCGCCCGCGCCGCCGACGCCGCCCGCCGTGCACTTGCGCGCCCTGCAGCTGGCACCGCGCGGTGCGGCGGTCGTGAGCCCGCTGCCCGCCAAGGAGATCGAGGGCCTGAGGGTGAACGGCGAACGCAGCAGCTGGACCATTGCCGCCGGCAAGCTCGGCAATGAGAAGCCCATCGTCATCACGCGCGAGGTCTGGAGCTCGCCCGAGCTGATGATCACGGTGGCCACGCGCGACTTCGATCCGCGCAGCGGCGAGGTCAACTACCGACTCAGGAACATCCGCCGTGGCGAACCCGATGCCGCGCTGATGCGGCCACCCGCCGACTACAGCCAGCCCGAGCCCCGCCCCGCGGCCCGGCCGGCACCCAAGGCCTCGGCCAGGGGCTGAGCGCCAACCGTCGAGGAAAAGCCGGTGGCGAGCCGCCGGCACTTGACGCACACTGCGCCTGGGGCGCCGGGCTCGGTGCATGACGGGATGCCGGATGTTGTTGCGCTTGTGCCTGCATGTTTGCCTGTGTCTGCTGTGCGGCGCCGTGCCGGCCATGGCCGAGACGCTGCGCACCGCGGCGCAGGACAACAACGCCCTCAAGTACGACCTCAGGAACGCGGCCAAGCCGGGCATCTGCGTGGAGGTGCTGCAGGCCATCGAGGCCGGCGATCCGGAGTTGCACTTCAGCGGCACCGAGCAGCCGATGTCGCTGCGCCGCATCGAGGCCCTGCTCGCCGAGGGCCAGCTGGACATCTTCTGCGCCCTGATACGCAGCCCGGCGCGCGAGGCGCGCATGGCCTTCATCGAGGTGCCGATCTACACCGTGCGCCACCGCATCGCAGTGCGTGCCGAGGATGGGGTGAACGTGCACTCGCTGGAGGAGATCCGCCGCCTCGGGCCCGAGGCCTCGGTGATCGTCAACAAGTCCACCGCCCATGAGGACCTGCTGCGCAGCGCCGGCGGCCTGCAGATCGATGCCAGCAGCCCGGACACGGCCGTCAACCTGAAGAAGCTGGTGGCGCAGCGCGGCCGCTTCTACTACCACACCGAAAACGCCTTGCTGCGCTATATCGAGGATGGCGGCCTGGAGGGCAAGGTCAGGCTGCTGCCCACGGTGTTCAAGTCCGAGGCGCTCTACCTGGCTTGCAGCCCCAGACTCGCGCCCGCCACGCGCCAACGCCTGCAGCAGGCGCTGGAAAAACTGGCGCGGCGCGGCGAACTCGAACGCATCTACGCCGGCTATCGCGAAAACTGATGCGCGGCGTAATTGCTGCAGTGCACAATAGACGCATTGCAGCAATACGGGAGTCCGGCATGCGACGCGTGGTGTTCAACCAGAAGGGTGGGGTCGGCAAGTCCACCATCACCGCCAACCTGGCCGCGATCGCGGCCCAGCAGGGCCGGCGCACCCTGGTGGTGGACCTGGACCGCCAGGCCAACAGCAGCCGCTATCTGCTGGGCGAGGCCGCCGACGCGGCGCAGCCCGGCGCCGCCGAGTTCTTCGAGACCACGCTCAAGTTCAGCGTGCGCGCGCCCCGCACGAGCGACTACATCGTCGCCACGCCCTGGGAGAACCTGCACCTGATGCCGGCCAGCCCCCTGCTCGACGAATTGCATGGCAAGCTGGAGAGCCGCTACAAGATCTTCAAGCTGCGCGATGCCCTGGTCGAGCTGGGCGAGGACTACGACGAGATCTGGATCGACACCCCGCCGGCCCTGAACTTCTATACCCGCTCGGCCCTGATCGCCGCCGAGGCCTGCCTGATCCCCTTCGACTGCGACGAGTTCTCGCGCCGCGCGCTCTACGAGCTGCTGGAGAACCTGCAGGAGATCCAGGCCGACCACAACGCCGGCCTGCAGGTGGAGGGCATCGTGGTGAACCAGTTCCAGGCCCGCGCCGCCCTGCCCCAGCGCACCGTGCAGGCCCTCATCGACGAGGGTCTGCCGGTGCTGCAGCCCTATCTGAGCGCCAGCGTGAAGATGAAGGAATCGCATGAGCTGTCGCGCCCGATGATCCATCTGGACGCGCGCCACAAGCTGACGCAGGAGTTCGAGGCGCTGTACGCCGCGCTCGCCTGAGCCGCAACGAATGAAACAAGCCGGGCCGGCGCCGACATCGCGCTGATACCGGCGCGCCCCAGCATGACGGCATGAACGCCCTGCTCGCCTCCTTCCTCAACATCCTCGCCCTGGCCGGCCTGGCTCTCGGTGCCTTCGGCATGCTGCTGGTGGGCGCCTCGTCCGACCCCGGCCGCGACGGTGGCCGCGCCCTCATGTGCCTGATGCTGAGCCTGCCGCTGGCCGCCGGCCTGCTGCTCAGCTATGGCCTGGGCGTGGCGCGCGATGGCTTCGGCTGGGTGGCGCCGGGTTCGCGCGGCCTGCAATGGCTGCTGGTGCTGGCGGCGGCGCTCTCGGCCGGCCTGGTGCTGGCGGGCAGCGCGGCCTTGCGCCTGGAGCCGCAGAGCCAGGTGCCCTGGGCGCTCTGGCCCTTGCGCGGCTGGGCCTTCGCGGTGTGGGCGCCGCTGCTGGTGGCCGGCGCGGCGCTGGCGCTCTGGCCCGCCTGGCGCGCCGGCCTGCCCGCCTGGGCCTGGCGGCTGCCGCTCGCGGCCCTGGGCAGCATCTCGCTGCTGGCCGCCGCCGGCTTGCTGGTGCAGGCCCTGCAGCTCGGCGCCGAGCGCGACGCGGCGCGCATCGAGCAGCGCCTGCAGGACGATGCCGAACGCGATCGCTGGGTGATGGCCGAGGTCGAGCGGGCCGAGGTGGAGCGCGATCTCGTCGGCCTGATGAACCAGACCTCGCGCTTCGAGTCACCGGCGATCCGCGCGCGCGCCCTCGCCAAGGTGGCCAGCCATTCCGACCTGAACCGCGCGCTGGACGAGATGCTGCGCGGCGGCTGGCGCGACTACGCGCTCACCTATCTGGAAAGCAATGACGCGCCCGACAACCGGGCCCTGATGCCGGCGGTGCAGCAGGCCCTGCTGGGCCTGGCCGAGGATTGGCGCGACAGCATGCGCCGCACCCACACCCTGCAGCCCGACGCCTTCGACGCGCAGCTGCGGCGCGCGCTCGCGGTGGCCGAGAAATTCGATGCCCTGGGCGGCGACCACCTCGCCGCCATGCGCGCGCTGCGCGCCGCGCTGGACGAACCCCGCCCCGGCTACAGCCCGCCGGTACGGCTGAACGCGGTGGCCACGCTGGATCGCTGGCTGCAGCAGCGCCGGGCCCGGCCATGAGCGGGACCAGCGCGGGCACAATGCAGCGCCAAGCGCATGGGCCCATGGCCCGCCATGGAGCCCCTGCATGACCGAGCCTCTCACGCCCCGACCTGACCCTGCTCCCGGCGCCGGCGAGCTGGGCCTGCTGCAGGACGGCGGCCTGCCGCTGCTGCAGGCCCTGCTGGAGGCGATCCCGGCGCGCGTGGTGCTGCTCAACCGCGAGGAGCAGTTGGTCTACGCCAACCACGAGTTCTTCGCCTTCACCGCCCTGCATCCCAAGCAGGTGCTGGGCCAGACGATCCGGCGCGTGATCGGCGACGAGGCCTATGCCGCCTACGCGCCGCTGCGCGCGCGCCTGCAGCGCGGCCAACCCACCTCCTGGGAGGGCTGGATCACCCTGGCCGGGCGCGGCCGCCGCTATATGCGCGAGCAGCTGATCCCGGTGGGCCCGGCGCATGACCCGCAGCAGTGCACCATCGTCATCAGCCTGGACTGGACGGCGCTGAAGCAGCGCGAGGCCGAGCTCTCCGCCAAGCTGCAGGAGCTGGAGGCCAGCCAGGTGCTCAAGTCGGCCATCGTCGACCACGCGCTGGCGGCCCTGGTCTCCACCGATGAGCGCGGCGTGGTGGTCGAGTTCAACCCGGCGGCCGAGCAGATGTTCGGCGTGGCGCGCGCCGCCGCGCTGGGGCGGCCGGTGTCCGAGGTGATCATCCCGCCGCGCTACCGGCAGGCGCATGACGAGGGCATGCGGCGCGTCAGCAGCGGCGGGCCGGCGCGCGTGCTGGGCAAGCGCATGGAGCTGGCCGCGCTGCGCGCCGACGGCAGCGAATTCCCGGTCGAGATGGTGCTGTGGCGCACCAGCGTCGGCGGCCAGACCTTCTACACCGCCTCGATGTTCGACCTCACCGAGCGCCAGAGCGCCCAGGCCGAAATCGAACGCCAGCGCGATGCGCTGCGCCAGAGCGAGAAGCTCACCGCCATGGGCAGCTTGCTGGCCGGCGTGGCGCATGAGCTGAACAACCCGCTGGCGATCGTGATGGGCCGCGCCAGCCTGCTGGAGGAGAAGCTCGCCGGCCATGCGGTGGCGGCCGATGCGCAGCGCATCCGCGAGGCCGCCGAACGCTGCGGCCGCATCGTGCGCGCCTTCCTCAATATGGCACGCCAGCGGCCCAGCACGCGCGCCACGGTGGCGCTCAACGACCTGGTGCAGGCCGCGGTTGACATGCTGCAGTACGGCCTGCGCTCGCACGGCATCGAGGTGATGCTGGAGCTCGCGCCGGCCCTGCCCGAGGTCAGCGCCGACCCCGACCAGATCGGCCAGATCGTGCTGAACCTGCTCGTCAACGCGCAGCAGGCGCTGGTCAACGGCGACGGGCCGCGCCGTCTGCGCGTCAGCACCGGGGTGGAGGCACGCCGCAGCGAGCGCGAGCCGCGCATCTGGCTGCGCGTGCTGGACAGCGGCGCGGGCGTGCCGGCGGCGCTGCGCGAGCGCATCTTCGAGCCCTTCTTCACCACCAAGGCCGAGGGCGTGGGCACCGGCATGGGGCTGGCGGTATCGCGCTCGATCGCGCGCGAGCATGGCGGCAGCCTGGTGCTGGAGGAAAGCGCCCAGGGCGCCGCCTTCCGCCTGAGCCTGCCCTTGAGCGGCCAGGCCGGCCCGGTCTCCGAGCAGGCGCCGCTGGACGCACTGGACGCCGGCAGCACCGCGCGCGTGCTGGTGGTGGACGACGAAAGCCAGATCGCCGATCTGATGCACGACTTCCTCGACAGCGCCGGCTACGAGGTGGCCATCGCCGAATCGGGCGCGGTGGCGCTGGAGCTGCTGAAGGAGGCGCGCTTCGACGCCATCGTCTCGGACCTGCGCATGCCCGATGTGGACGGCGCGGCGCTGTGGCGCGCGGTGCGCGCGCGCGACCCGCAGCTGGCGCAGCGCATGGTGTTCGTCACCGGCGACACGCTCTCGCCCAGCGCACGCGCCTTTCTCGACCAGACGCGCTGCCTCAGCCTGGACAAGCCCTTCACCAAGGCCGAGCTGCTGCGAGCGCTGCGCGAGGTGCTGTCGGGCTGAACGGGCTGAGCGGCCTCAGGCGGCGACCGGCCCCTCCACCCGCATCGAGTAGTCCACCGCCTTCACGTCCTTGGTGAGGCGGCCGATCGAGATGCGATCGACGCCGGTGGCGGCGATCCAGCGCAGCTGCTCCAGCGCCACGCCGCCCGAGACTTCGAGCAGGGCGCGGCCGGCGTTCAGCCGCACCGCATCAATCATCATGGCCTCGCTGAAGTTGTCCAGCAGCACGCTGGTCGCGCCGGCGTCCAGCGCCTGCGTCAGCTCGGTGAGGCTCTCGACCTCGATCTGGATGTCCACGCCCGCGTTGAGCGCCTGCGCCGCGCGCAGGGCCTCGGCCACACCGCCGGCGGCGGCGATGTGGTTCTCCTTGATGAGGATGCCGTGATAGAGGGCCAGGCGCTGGTTGGCGCCGCCGCCCACGCGCACCGCGTACTTCTGCGCCAGGCGCAGCCCGGGGATGGTCTTGCGCGTGTCCAGCACCGCGCAGCCGCGCGGATTCGGGCTGGCGCCGGCGATCGCATCCACATGGGCGCGCGTCAGCGTGGCGGTGGCGGAGAGCAGCTGCAAGAAATTGAGCGCCGGGCGCTCGGCGCTCAGGAGCGCGCGGCCATCGGCCTGGATGCGGCACACCAGGGTGTCGGCGCCCATGCGCGCACCCTCCTCGTAGCACCACTCGATGCGGCTGCCGGCGTCGAGCGCACGGATGACGCCCTCGAACCAGTCGCGCCCGCACAGCACCGCATCCTCGCGCACCCGCACATGGGCGCTCACGCGGCGCCCGGCCGGCACCAGCTGGGCGGTCCAGTCGCAGCGGCCGATGTCCTCGAAGAGGGCATCGCGGATATTGCGCTCGCGCGCCTCGGCCAGGGTTTCGTCGTGGTCAAACATGGGCGATGTGGGCTTACTCGGGATCCGCTATTGTCAGGCTCAGCCGGTCCAGGCCCGCGATCTCGCCGCTGATCACGTCGCCCGGCTTGACCGCCCCTACGCCCTCGGGCGTGCCGGTGTAGATCAGGTCGCCGGGCTGGAGGTGGTAGTACTGCGACAGGTTGGCGACGATCTCGGGCACGCTCCAGATCATGTCGGCGAGGTCGCCGCGCTGCTTCTCGGTGCCGTTCACCGCCAGCGTGATGGCGCCGGACTTCAGCTCGCCCAGCCGGCTGGCGCGCGTCAGCGGCGTGATCACGGCGCTCTGCTCGAAGCCCTTGGCAGTGTCCCAGGGGCGGCCGGCGGCCTTGGCCTCGGCCTGCAGGTCGCGGCGCGTCATGTCCAGGCCCGCGGCATAGCCCCACACGGCGGCCCTGGCCACCTCGGGCGTGACCTTGAAGACTGGTGCGCCGATCGCGATCACCAGCTCCATCTCGTAGTGGTAGTTCTTGGTGCCGGGCGGGTAAGCGATGGTCGCGCCCGAGGCCACCAAGGCGCTGGCCGGCTTGGTGAAATAGAAGGGCGGCTCGCGGTCCGGATTGCCGCCCATCTCGCGCGCATGCGCCGCGTAGTTGCGGCCCACGCAGAAGATGCGCGCCACCGCGTAGCGGGCCTCGCTGCCGTGCACCGCCACGCTGGGCTGGGGGGCGGGCGGGAAGATGTAATCGCTCATGTCTCGGGATCTCCGGCAGGGAAGTCGCGAAAGCATAGTGGCTGGGCGGCGTGGCGGCCATGTGGAGAGCACGCATGCCGCACTCGCCAAGCGGCGCGGGATCGGCTAGGGTTGCGGCCATGTTGAATCCGCACCGCCATGCGCTGATCCTGTTGCCGCTGCTGCTGCTGGCGGCCTGCGCCAGCCGCTCGCCGGCGCCCAATGCCGGGCCAGCCTGGCCGGCCGGCCGCGATGGCCCCGAGGCGAACCCACCCGCCGATCTGCAGCGCGTGCCCGACGCCGCGCCGCAGCTGGAGGCGATCCGCAAGGGCGGCCCCAACAAGCCCTACGAGGTGCTGGGCCAGCGCTATGAGCCGATCACCGAAGACAAGCCGCTGGTGGAGCGCGGCCTGGCCTCCTGGTATGGCAAGAAGTTCCATGGCCGGCCCACCTCCAGCGGCGAGGTCTACAACATGTATGCGATGACGGGCGCGCATGCCACCATGCCCATCCCCAGCTACGCGCGGGTGCGCAACCCGGCGAATGGCCGCGAGGTGATCGTGCGCATCAACGACCGCGGGCCCTTCCACCCCGGCCGCATCATCGACCTCAGCTACACCGCCGCGCTCAAGCTGGACCTGCTGCGCGGCGTCGCCCCGGTGGAGCTGGAGCGCATCACCTACGAGGACATCCGCAGTGGCGCCTGGCAGCGCGGCAAGGAGGGCGACGCGCCGGTCTATGCCGCCGCCGAGGCCAGCGATGCACCCGAACGGCTGGCCACGGCGCAGCTGGCCGCAGCGCAAGACCTGACCCCGGCGCCGGCCGCCCCGGCGCGCGCCGCCGCCCCGGGCTTCTGGGTGCAGCTGGGCGCATTCGCGCGCCTGGACGGCGCCGAGCAGTTCCGCCAGAAGCTGGTCAAGGAGCTGGACTGGATGGCGCCGCTGCTGGCGGTGTTCAAGGACAGCAGCCTGCATCGCCTGCAGGCCGGGCCCTATGCCAGCCGCGAGGATGCGCGGGCGGCGGCCGAGCGCGTGCGCCTGGCGCTCGCGCTCACGCCGGTGGTGGTGGAGCGGCGCTAGCGTCCGCCGCCCACATCGAGCATGCTGCCCACGGTGTAGCTGGAGGCGTCCGAGAGCAGCCAGGCAATCGCCTCGGCCACCTCCTCGGCGCGACCCATGCGCTGCATCGGGATGCCGGCCACGGCGCCGGGCAGCAGGTCCGCCATGCCGCCGCTGGCATGGATCTCGGTATCGATGATGCCCGGGCGCACGCCGTTGACGCGTATGCCCTCGTCGATCACCTCGCGCGCCAGGCCCAGGGTGAAGGTGTCGATCGCGCCCTTGCTGGCGGCGTAGTCCACATAGAGGCCGGGCGAGCCGAGCTGGGCGGCGCGCGAGGAGACGTTGACGATGGCGCCGCCCGCCCCGCCCTGCCGGCGGCTCATGCGCGCCACCGCCTGCTGGGCGCACAGAAAGCTGCCCAGCACGTTGACGCGGAAGATCTGCTCGATGCGCACCGGGCTCATGTCCTGCACGCGCGCCGCCGGCGCCACGATGCCGGCGTTGTTGACCAGGCCGGTGAGCCGGCCCAGCCCGGCATCGATGCGCTCGAACATGGCCAGCACCTGCCCGGCATCGGACACGTCGGCGGCCAGCGTCAGCACGCGCCGCCCCTGCGCGCGCAACTCGGCGGCCAGGGCCTCGGCGGCGCCGGCGTCGCGCCGGTAGTTGAGCGCCAGATCGTGGCCGCGCGCCGCCAGCAGGCGGGCGGTGGCAGCACCGATGCCGCGGCTGGCGCCGGTGATCAGGGTGATGGGGGTCAGGGCTTGCGTGGGCATGCCGGTATTCTGCGGCAAGCCTCCCGGCGGGCTGTACGCCGGCATGGGACTTTGCGATGATGGTCCGCAACCCGCCACCGTCTCCATGCAGCCCCTCGACGCCCCCACCCTCCTGATGGTCACGGTGGTGTTCAATTGTTTCGGCGCCCTGGTCTGGGCGGCGCTGGCGCTGCTGTTCCGGCTCGCGCCGCGCGCCGCCTGGCTGGTGGCCGGCGCCCATCTGAGCCTGGTGCCGGCGCTGCTGCCGCTGCCGCTCACGCCGTGGTCGGGCTGGTGGGCCGATGCCTTCAAGCTGCTGGCCACTGCACTGCTGGCGCTGGGCGTGCGCCAGCTGATGCGGCTGAGCCAGGCGCGCTGGGACATCATCGCCATCGTCGGCCTCACCGCGCTGCTGCTGCTGTGGCAGGCGCTGAGCGGCGAGGGCGGGGCCAGCCTGGTGCCGACCTCGGTGGCGATGGCGCTGCTGGCGATGATCATCTTCCGCGACGTGCTGATCGGCGCCGCGCCCGGCTTCAGCACCCTGGTGACGAGCCTGATGTCGGCGCCCTTCGCGGCGCTGGCGGGCGTCAATGTGCTGCGCGTGCTGGCGGCCTGGGGCCTGCTGGGCGGCGGCAGCACCCTGCTGCTGCATCCGCGCCAGCAAAGCCCGCTGCTGGCCGCGCTCTGGTTGCTGCTGTGCCTGTGCATCAGCATGGGCCTGGTCGCGCTGCTGCTGCACCGCCTCATCACCCGCATCGGCCAGCTCACCAGCACCGACACCCTGACCGGCGCGCTGAACCGGCGCGCGCTGCAGCAGCGCCTGGTCGAGCTGCAGGCCCAGGTACGGCGTGGCCGGCCGCTGAGCCTGCTGATGGTGGACGTGGACCATTTCAAGCGCGTCAACGACAGCCTCGGCCATGCCGCCGGCGATGCCGCCCTGGTGCACCTGACCGAGCTGCTGCGCCAGGGCATCCGCGACGTGGACGTGCTGGGCCGCATGGGTGGCGAGGAGTTCTGCCTGCTACTGCCCGATACCCCGCTGGCCGCCGCGGTGGAGGTGGCGGAGCGCCTGCGCGCGCGCCTGCAGGCCAATCCCTTTGTCTGGCAGGGCCGCAGCCAGACCCTCACCGCCAGCTTCGGCCTGGCGGCCGGCAACAGCGACGACGCCAGCGGCCGCATCGGGCTGGGGCTGGCCGACGCCCAGCTCTACCAGGCCAAGGCCCAGGGCCGCAACCGCGTCTGCGCCGCCCAAGCATGATGCCGCTGCCCGCCACCGACCCCGAGACGCTGCTGGCGGCGATCGTGCTGGTGTTCTTCTTCGCCGCGGTGGTGTGGTGGCTGTTCGCCACCGGCATGCGCGTCACGCCGCGCGCCTCGCTGTGCCTGGCCACCGCCAATCTGCTGCTGGCCGGGGCGCTGGGCACGCATGCGCTGCGCGGCCTGGCGCCCGATCTGCTGAGCTACTGGGGATCGGACGTGCTGGGCCTGCTGGGCTTCGGCCTGCTCTGCGTGGCCGTGCCCTGGATCTCGGACGAAACGCCGCGCATGGCATGGCCGGCCCTGCTGGTGGGCGCGGCCGCGCTAGCGCTGCTGCTGATGCCCTACGAGGGCGACCTGCACCGCCACAGCATGGTGGTCTATGCCAGCATGTCGGCGCTGTGCCTGAGTTCGGCCTGCAATGCCTACCGGCTGCTGCGCCAGCGCGTCCGGCGCGCGCTCTCGGCGACGCTGGCCGCGCCGCTGTTCATCGTCACCGGCCTGCTGCTCGTGCGCCTGCTGGAGGCCTGGCTGGCGCCGGGCGTGACGCCCGACATCCGCGCCAGCAGCAGCTTCAACATCGCCTGGCTGTGGTCGACGCTGGCACTCAATCTGGTGCTCAACGCCACCATGGCCTTCTTCGTGCTGATGCGCCTGATCCTGCGCATCCAGCGCCTCACCCGCCGCGATCCGCTCACCGACGCACTGAACCGCCGCGCCCTGGCCGAGGCGATGGACCATGAGCATGCGCGCCTGCAGCGCGGCGCCCCCTACGCGCTGGTGATGGTGGACATGGACCGCTTCAAGCAGCTCAACGACAGCCATGGCCATGCCGCCGGCGATGCCGCGCTGCAGGCCCTGGTGCAGGCGCTCAAGCCCTGCGTGCGCGCGGTCGACCGGCTCGGCCGCCTGGGCGGCGAGGAGTTCTGCGCGTTGCTGCCCGACACCGGGCTGGCGGGCGCGCTGCTGGTGGCCGAGCGCATGCGCGTGAACCTGGAGGCCTGCGGCTTCAGCTGGGATGGCAAGACCTGCCCCCTGACGGCCAGCTTCGGCGTGGCCGAGGCCAGCCTGGCGGACGCCAGCGCCGAGCAGGTGCTGATGCGCGCCGACCGCGCGCTCTACCAGGCCAAGGCGCAGGGCCGTAACGTGGTGCAGGCCAGCGGCGCCTGACGCGGCCGCTCAGGCGAGCGCGACGCGGTTGCGGCCCAGGTGCTTGGCGCGGTACATGGCCGCATCTGCGCGCGCGATCAGCATGTCGGTGGAATAGGGCGGCGCGCTCGCCAGGCCGATGCTGAGGCTGACCTGCAGGCCCGGCGCCAGCTCGTCCCAGCCATAGTTCTCGACATTCGCGCGCAGGCGCTCGCAGACCTCGAAGGCGCGGTCCGCCACGGTGTCTGGAAACACCACCAGGAATTCCTCGCCGCCATAACGCAGCAGCAGATCGCTGCTGCGCGTGTTGTCGCGCAGCATCTGGGCCAGCACCTGCAGCACCTGGTCGCCCACGGCATGGCCATGGCGGTCGTTCACGCTCTTGAAGTGATCGGCATCGATCAGCGCCAGGGTGAGCGGCCGGCCGCGCGCCTCGGCCTCGGCCATCAGGGCCGGCATGCGCGATGCCAGGCAGCGGCGGTTGCCCAGGCCGGTGAGCGGGTCGCGCTGCACATGGGCCTCCAGCTCCACCGCCTTGGCGGTGAGCGCATCGACGGCGCTGTTGGCGAGCTCGGCCTGGGCACGCACCTGCTCGGCCTCCAGCCGGGTCACGAAGAAGCGCGATTGCGCCATCAGCTGGGCCACGCTGCGCTGGCGCTCCAGGCGCTGGTAGCACTCCAGGTGCGCCAGCGCATCGTCGCTGCGGCCGAGCGCGCGCGCGGCGCGGAAGGCGTTGTGATGCAGGCGCAGCGCGATGAAGGCCGGCAGCGCGCCCGCGGCGTCGGACTGCAGGGCCTGCACGATGTGCCAGGCCTCGCGCACCTCGCCGCGCGCCAGCATCAGCTCGGCGAGCGAGCAGCGCGTGCGCCAGGCCAGGTTCTGGTAGCCCAGGCTCTGCGCCTGCTCGAGCGCCGCGTCCAGAAAGCTCTGCGCCTCGTCCAGCGCACCCAGCAGCATCAGCACCTCGCCGAGGTTGCCGTCGGTGAGCGCGAGCGCGAACCGGTCGCCATGTTCGCGCGCATGCGGGCGCACCTCGCGGGCGTAGTGCAGGCCGCGCTCCAGCGCCTGCCGGCAGGCGGCATCGTTGCCGCTGTCGCGCATCAGGTGATAGGCACCGAGGGCGACGCTGCAGAGGTTGTTGAAGGTCACCACATGCTCGTAGGGCGTGGCCTGGTCGCGCACCAGGGCCGCGGCCTCGTTCATCAGGCGCTCGGCCTGCCAGGGATCGCCCATGCGCTCGAAACAGGCGCCCAGCGCGTTCAGCGCCACCGCCTGGATGCGCACCTCGCCGAGCTCCTGCGCCAGCGCGCAGCCCTCGTTGGCGCAGGCCAGGCCGGTCTCGAAATCGCCGATCTCGGAGGCCGCCAGGCTCATCCAGCGCAGCAGCTCGCAGATGCCGGGCTGGGCGCCCAGCGGGCGCATCAGGGGCAGCACCTCCTGGCCGGCCGCCAGCATGCCAGGCAGGTCGCCGCGGCGGAAGCGGAAAAAACTGCGCAGGCGCCCGGCCTCCACCTGCTCGGCCAGATAGGCCTGCTGCTGGCTGGCGGCCCAGGCCTGCTCGGCCAGGGCCAGGCCCTCCTCGAGCCGGGCATCGCGCTGGGCCGCGCGCGCCTGCTCCAGGCATTGCGCGATTTGCTCGGCGGACAGCTCGGCAGGCTTGGACATCGGGTTACAGGTGGTCACAAGCGGCGAGCGTAGCCGATTCCTCCCCTACAAGCCGCCGGCCCGACCCGCCGGCCCATGACCTTTGCCACTCGCCGTGCGAGATTCGCACGCGGTGGCGGCCGCGCGCGCTTTCTTACTTGCTGGTGGGCATCACAAACTCGGCGCCCTTGCCGATGCTGGCCGGCCAGCGCTGCATGATGCTCTTCTGCTTGGTGTAGAAGCGCACGCCCTCCTCGCCATAGGCGTGCATGTCGCCGAACAGGCTCTTCTTCCAGCCGCCAAAGCCCTGCCAGGCCATCGGCACGGGGATGGGCACGTTGATGCCCACCATGCCCACCTGGATGCGGCGCGCAAACTCGCGCGCGACATTGCCATCGCTGGTGAAGCAGGCCACGCCGTTGCCGTACTCATGCGCATTCACCAGCTCCACCGCCTGGGCGAAGTCGGGCACGCGCACGCAGGCCAGCACCGGGCCGAAGATCTCTTCCTTGTAGATGCGCATGCTGGGCTTCACCTCGTCGAACAGGGTGCCACCGGTGAAGAAGCCGTGCTCCAGGCCGGCCACTTTGTGGCCGCGCCCGTCGACCACCAGCTTGGCGCCCTCTTCCACGCCGATGCCGATGTAGTTCTCGATGCGGTCGCGCGCCTCGCGGGTGACGATGGGGCCCATCTCGGCGTCCAGCTCCATGCCGTTCTTGATCTTCAGTGCGCGCGCGCGTTCGGCCAGCTTGGGCACGATCTTGTCGGCCACATCGCCCACCAGCACCGCCACCGAGATCGCCATGCAGCGCTCGCCGGCCGAGCCATAGGCGGCGCCGATCAGGGCGTCCACCGCCTGCTCGATGTCGGCATCCGGCATCACCACCATATGGTTCTTGGCGCCGCCCAGGGCCTGCACGCGCTTGCCATTGCGGGCACCGGTCTCGTAGATGTACTGGGCAATGGGCGTGGAGCCGACGAAGCTGATTGCCTTCACGTCGGGGTGGTTCAGCAGCCCGTCCACCGCCAGCTTGTCGCCCTGCAGCACATTGAACACGCCGTCCGGCAGGCCGGCCTGCTTGAACAGCTCGGCGATGAAGAGGCTGGGCGAGGGGTCGCGCTCGCTGGGCTTGAGGATGAAGGTATTGCCGGTGACGATGGCCAGCGGCGCCATCCACATCGGCACCATGAAGGGGAAGTTGAAGGGCGTGATGCCGGCCACCACACCGAGGGGCTGGCGCAGCGTCCA
The DNA here is from genome assembly GCF_030254645.1 of Paucibacter sediminis. Taxonomy (NCBI): domain Bacteria; kingdom Pseudomonadati; phylum Pseudomonadota; class Betaproteobacteria; order Burkholderiales; family Sphaerotilaceae; genus Roseateles; species Paucibacter sediminis. Next base: position 1,767,185 of record NZ_CP116346.1, on the reverse strand, counting down.
GTTGTCCATGCCGGTCGAGACCTGCTCGGTGAAATCACCCTTCAGCAGCTGCGGTGCGCCGCAGGCGAATTCCACGATGTCAATGCCACGCGCCACCTCGCCCTGCGCGTCGGTGAAGACCTTGCCATGCTCGGCGGTGATCATGGCGGCGAGCGTGTCCTTGTGCTGGTTGAGCAGCTCCAGGAACTTGAACATCACGCGGGCGCGGCGCAGCGGCGGCGCATCGGCCCAGGCCGGGAAGGCCGCCTTGGCGGCCGCCACGGCGCTCAGCACATCCTCGCTGCTGGCCAGTTGCAGCTGGCGCGCCACCGCACCGGTGGTCGGGTTGTAGACCGCCTGCGAGCGACCCGAGCTGGCGGCCTGCGGGCGGCCGTTGATGTAGTGGGTGAGGTCGGCGCTGGCGCTGTAGGCGGGGGTGCTCATGGCAGGACTCCAATGGAAATCGAATGCAGCCAGTCTAGGCTTGGCCCCCCGCCCTGCCAATCCGCTTTTGCTGACTTGATTGTTTGATAATCTGAACAATCATGAGCCCAGCCCTGCCGAAGCCCGCCCTGCGTGAAGACCTGCTGTGGGGCCAGCTGCACGCCCTCACCGTGATCGCCCATACCGGCAGCTTCACCAAGGCGGCGCAGCGCCTGGGCCTGTCCAAGGCCGCGGTGAGCCAGCGCATAGCCGAGCTGGAGCGCGCCGTGGGCGTCACCCTGGTGGCGCGCACCACGCGCTCGGTGCGGCTCTCGGACGCCGGCCAGCGCCTGGTCGAGGACACCGAGGCCAGCTTCAACCATATTGCGCGCAGCCTCGGTGCGGCGCGCGACGCCGCCGGCCAGCCGCGCGGCCTGGTGCGCGTGACCGCGCCGGTGGCGCTGGGGCGCCAGCATGTGGCGCCCGCCCTGCCCGGCTTCTTCGCCCAATACCCGGAGATCCGCATCGAGCTGGACCTGTCGGACCGGCTGGCGGCGCTGGCGCAGGAGGGCTTCGACCTGGCCATCCGCCATACCAGCACGCCGCCCGACACCCATGTGGCCTTCAAGCTCTGCGCCTCGCGCGCCATGCTGGTGGCGGCGCCGGCCTATCTGGCCCGCGCCGGCACGCCCGCCCATCCGGCCGAGCTGGCGGCCCATGCCTGCCTGCCCTATCTGCGCTCGGGCCCGGCGGTCTGGCACTTCGAACATGGCTCGGCCAGGGCGCCGGAGCGCGTGCGGGTGCCCGTGCAGGGCCCGCTGCGCGCCGGCAACAGCGAAATCATCCGGGATGCCGCACTGGCCGGCCTGGGCGTGGCCCTGCTGCCCGACTTCAGCGCCGCACCGGCACTGGCAAGCGGCGTCCTGCAGGAGCTGCTGCCGCAATGGCGGCCGGCCGGCTTCTTCGGCGACAGCATCTACGCCATCCACCCCTGGAGCAGCACCACGCCGCGCCCGGTGCGGCTCCTGATCGAACACCTGCGCGCGGCCCTGGGCAAGGGCTTCTGACGCGCACAAAAAAGGACGCCCAAGCAGCGAACTGCTCGGGCGTTGCAAAGTCCTTGAATCAAGGACGTCGTTGGGACTGCTGCTCGCCTTGCGGCTTGCTTGGGTCGAACTCTAGGGCCCAACCCTGGGTTTCGCCATCCCCACGAGGTGGGATGGCCGAGCCTTGATAATGTGGCCATGAACGCTGCCAAGCCGCCCGTACGCAAGCCCAGCCCCGCGCCTCGTCCGGCCCGGCCCACCGCAAGCACCAAGCCGGCGCCGCAAGCCCGCAAGCCCGCCGAGCCGCTCAGCGACGGCGAGCTGGAGCAGCTGCAGGCCCTGCTCGACAAGGTGCCGGCGCCGCTGGAGCCCCTGGACGTGAGCATGCTGGACGGCTATCTGATCGGCGTGCTGCTGCAGCCCAAGCCCATTGCCATGTCCGACTGGGCGCCGCATGTGCTGGACAGCGAGGGCCGCAAGCCGCCGCCCAGCTACAACGGCGAGCAGCTGTTCGAGCTGATACGCCGCCGCCATCGCGAGCTCAACCTGGCCATCGTCGATCGCCAGTGGTTCGACCCCTGGGTGTTCGAGCTAGAGGACGAGGCCGACCCTTCCGAGGTGGTGTTCCCCTGGGTGGCCGGCTTCGCGCTCGCCACCGAGCTGTTCCCCGAGCTGATGCGCCTGGATGCCGCCCAGCTGCTGGAGCCGCTGGCCGCGATCTATATGCACCTGGACGCGGACGATCTGGAAGACGCCGACGAGTTGCTGGAAGAGATCGAGACCCTGGAGCCGCCCGCCGATCTGGAGGAGGCGGTGGAAAGCCTGGTGAGCGCCACCCTGCTGCTGGCCGATGTGTCCAGGCCCCAGCCGGCCCAGCCAAGCCCGAAGCGGCCGCCGGCCCGCAAGGGCCCGCCGCAGCGGCGCCGCTTCTAAGGCCGGCGCTCGGCTGGTGATCAGCGCGTGAACAAGCGCGCCGCGTGCAGGCCGAGGCCGGTGGCCACCGAGGCAAAGCGGTCGCCGCGCACCTCGCGCGCCTTGGGGTAGTCGGCGGCGATGCGCTCGGCCAGCACGCGCAGGCCGGTGGAGCCGCCGGTGAAGTAGAGCGCATCCACATCGTCCGGCTGCAGGCCCGCCTGCGCCACGGTTTCGCGGCCGGCCTGGGCAATGCGCTCGATGTCGGCGCGCAGGGCCTGCAGGGCCTCGGCCTCGCCCAGCTCCACCCGCAAGCCCGTCTCCACCAGGCCCAGGTCGATCTGGGTATCGCCGCCGCCGGCCACGGCGATCTTGGCGTCCTCGGCGCGCGCGGCCAGCTCATGGCCCAGGCGGTCTTCCACCACCGTCATGAGGCGCTGGTGATGCACGGGATTGCCGTAGAAGCTCTTCATGCTGCGCAGCTCGGCGCTGCGCTGCGGGCTGTAGACGGTGTTGATCAGATGCCAGGTGGCCAGATCGAAATAGACCCCGCTGGGCACTTCGCGCGCCACCTGGCCGGGCTTCTCGGGCCCCAGCGAACGGTAGCCCAGCTCACGCAGGATGCTGGCCAGCTCGACATGGCGGTCGAAATCGGTGCCGGCGATGTGCACGCCGTGGTTGGCGAGGATGTCGTCGCGGCGGTCCAGGCGCTGCATGCGATCGGGGCCCACGCGCACCAGCGAAAAGTCCGAGGTACCGCCGCCGATGTCGGCCACCAGCACGATCTGCTCGTGCTGGGTCTGGCTCTCGTAGTCGAAGGCGGCCGCGATCGGCTCGAACTGGAAATGCACCTCGTCAAAGCCCACCGCATGGGCGGCGGCCTCCAGCGAGGCCTGGGCGGCGGCATCGCGCGCCGGCTCGCCGTCGACGAAGAACACCGGCCGACCCAGCACCAGCTTGTTGAGCGGCGCGCGGGCGCCCGCCGCGAGCGCGCTGTTGCGCAGGCGCTTGAGGTAGCCGGCCAGCATGTCGAAGTATTTGACGCCGCGGCCGCCACCGACATCGGTGGTCTGGTCGATCAGCGAGGAGCCGAGGATGCTCTTCATCGAGCGCATCAGGCGGCCGTCGGTGCCCTCCACATAGGCGGCCACCGCGGCACGGCCAAAGGCGCGCGGCGGGCCGTCGGCATCGTGCCGACCCTCGACGAAATAGAACACCGCCGTGGGCATGGTGAGATGGCCGGGCTCCAGCTCCACCAGGCGCATGCCCGGGCCGTCGCTGCGCGGGATCGCAATCGCCGAATTGGAGGTGCCAAAGTCGATGGCACAGAAGGAAGCGGGCGATGGCATGGCGGCGGGCGGATGGAGAGCGGGGCGCGGATTGTAGCGAGCCCCGCCTCCAGGCCTCAGGCCGGGGCCATGCTGTGCATGCGGCGGGCCGGCAGCGCGTCGCCGTAGAAATTGAATTCGATCTCGGGCCGGCGACCGCAGATCAGCTCGGACAGCGCATGGCCTGAGCCGGCGCCATGGGTCCAGCCCAGCGTGCCGTGGCCGGCGTTGATCCAGAGGTTAGCGGCCTTGCGGCTGCGGCCGATGTAGGGGATGTTGGTGGGCGTGCTGGGGCGCAGGCCGGTCCAGTAGTTGCGCTCGCCCAGGTCGGCCACGCCGGGGAACAGCTCCTCGTAGCGCTTCACCAGCGCATCGCAACGGGTGCGCGAGGTGGGCGTGTCCAGGCTGGTGTCCATGCCCACCAGCTCGGCGGTACCGGCGATGCGGATGCTGTCGCCCAGGCGCGAGATCGCGATCTTGCGGGTGTCGTCCAGCAGGCTCACCACGCTGGCCTGTTCGGGCTTCTTGAGCTTGAGGGTGGCCGAGTAGCCCTTGGCCGGATAGATGTTGAGGCACTCGCCCAGGGGCTTCAGCAGCGCCGGGGTGTAGGAGGCCATCGCCGCCACATAGGCATCGGCCTTGAGCGTGCGCTTCTGGCCGCTACGGCAATCGGCGATCTGCACGCCGGCGATGGACTGACCCTCGCGCTGCAGGGCCAGCACGTCATGGCCGTAGTGGAAGGTGGCGCCGCGCTGCTGGCACAGCTGGGCCAGCTTCTGCGTGAACACACGCGCATCGCCAGATTCGTCGCTGGGTGTGAAGGTGCCGCCAAAGATATTGTTGCCGAAGCTGCGCAGCGCCGGCTCGACCTTCAGCACCTCCGCGCGGTTGAGCACACGACGGTCCACGCCGTGGCGGCGCATCACCTCGGCGCCGGCCGCACCGGCATCGAAGTCGGCCTGGCTGGAGAAGAAATGCAGGATGCCGCGCTCCAGGCGCTCGTACTCGATGCCGGTCTGGGCCACCAGGCTCTTCAGCGACTCATGGCTGTAGCGGCCCAGCTGTACCAGCTGCTCGACATTGCGCTCGAAGGCAGCCGTGGTGCACTGGGTCAGGAAGCTCAGGCCCCAGCGCCATTGCGCCGGCTCCAGGCGCGGGCGGAACAGCAGCGGCGAGTCGTCGCGCAGCAGCCACTTGGCCACCTTGAAGGGCGCACCGGCATTGGCCCAGGGCTCACAGAAGCTCACCGAGATCTGCGCGCCATTGGCGAAGCTGGTCTCCATCGCGGCATCGTCCTGACGGTCGACCACCGTGACCTCATGGCCTTGCTCCAGCAGATACCAGGCGGTGCTCACGCCGATGATGCCAGCACCCAGAACGACGACTTTCATGTGGGACTCCTACAGCGAACCCAGGGCTATCTGTGTTTCGGCCAAGGCGGCTCCGTACTGGAGCGCTACGTTGACCAAGATCAGGGGACGGCGGATTGTCATCAAGCTCCGTGTTTATCAGAAGCCACATTCATATTTCTAGTCTTACATTAGAAGTACTTATGAAAGACCTGGACTCCGCCGGCCTCGATTGCCTGGCCGCGCTGGCCGATGAGCGCGGCTTCGAGCGCGCCGCCCAGCGCCTGGCCATCACGCAGAGCGCGGTATCGCAGCGCCTACGCAGCCTGGAGGCTCAGGTGGGCCAGTTGCTGGTGGTGCGCTCGCGCCCGCTGCGCCTGACCGAGCCGGGCAAGGTGCTGCTGCGCTTTGCGCGCCAGCTGCAGGCCCTGCGCACCGACGTGGCGCGCGAGCTGGGCACGCGCGTGGCGCCCCATGAGCGCATCGCCATCGCGGTGAATGCCGACAGCCTGGCCACCTGGGTGCTGCCAGCGCTGGACCCGCTGGTGCAGGCGGGGCTGCAGGAGGGCTTCGGCCTGGAGCTGATCGTCGACGACCAGGACTTCACGCACGACTGGTTGCGCCAAGGCGAGGTGCTGGGCTGTGTCAGCACCGTCAAGCTGGCCCTGCGCGGCTGCCTGGTGCGGCCGCTGGGGCTGATGCGCTACATCGCCGTGGCCAGCCCGACCTTTCTGCGCGAGCGCCTGCCTCAGGGGCTGACCGCGGCCAATTTTGCGCAGGCACCCTTCCTGGTCTTCAACCGCAAGGATGACGATCAGGTGCAATGGGTCAGCAAGGCCTTTGGCGTGAAGGCGCCGCGGCTGCAGGAGCGCTATGTGCCCTCCAGCGAGGCGCGCGTGCGCGCCGTGTGCATGGGCTGGGGCATCGGCGTGGTGCCCGAACTGCAGGTGCGCAGCCTGCTAAGAAGCGGTGAGCTGGTGGCCTTGAGGCCCGAGCTGAGCGTGGACGTCACGCTCTACTGGCATCAATGGAAGCTGGGCTCGGAGCTGGTATCCGCGCCCTTGCGGGTGGCCTTGCTGGATCAGATCGGCCAGGCCTTGGCCAGTGGCGCTCAGCGCGCGCTCGGGCCGGCCGAGGGTTCGGACGCCGCCGGCCCCGGCGGCAAGGCCAAGCGGCGCTCGGCTTGAGCGGCATCGGCCAGATGCAGGCCGGCAGCGGCGTCCATGCCGGGCAACTGGCTGGCCAGCCAGGCCGCGCTGCCCACCGTCGAGGCGATGACGGTGGCAGCCACACATTTGAGAACAGGCAGATTCATGAGGCGGCCCTTGAGCCGTGAACAAGTCACATCGGGAGGCCGAGCATAGTCAGATGCAAGGCCGTGGCAAATCCTACGTTGGTGGGTAGTGATGTCTTTGCGCCGCCCCGGCGGGACGGCCCCGCTGGCAGTGGCTTTCACAAAGTCTTACGCGCCGTGCGTTTTTTCCAACTAAGCGGACATGACCACCCAATTTGGGGATTTGTAGCGGCAGCGTCCGGCGCACACTAGGGCCGTGCCTTCCTGAATCCAGCCCTGTCGAGGTGTGATATGCGATTCGCTCCAGCACTGCGCTTCTTCCGTCGCACCCCGGTCGCCCACCATGTCCCCGAGCCCGCCGATCTGGGCACCGCCTTCGGCATGGAGGCCACGCTGGAAGGCGATGCCGGCTTGCAGGACTACCGCGCGCCCAGCTACGAGTTGGAGTCCGAGCGCGCCAAGACCGCGACCGAATCGCCGCTGGCCTGGCTCTCTCGCCGCAGCTCCTGACGCCACGCCGCGCTCATCGCGAGCGCGGGCCGACGTTCAGCGGATCAGCAGCACCGGCACTTCACATTGCGACATCACCTTGGTCGCCACCGAGCCCAGCACCAGGTTGCCGATGCTGCTGTGGCCATGTGAGCCCATCATCACCATTTCGAACTTGCCCTTGCCGGCCAGTGCCGAAATGGCTTCGGCCGCGGGGCCGACCTTGGTGACGAACTCGGCCTTGATGCGCTGCTTGTCGAAGAAGCTGCGAATGGGCTTCAGCACCTTCTCGGCTTCGTCCTCGTAATAGCCCTTGAGCACGGCCTTGTCGAGCACCGCCGCGGCGCGCGGCGGAATCGCCGCCACGGCATGCACGACGGTGTAGCGGTGGGCATCGCCCAGCCATTCGTCGTGGGCGGCCAGATAGGCCAGCATGCGCTTGGAATAACTGCTGCCGTCGACAGCGATCAAAATCTTCATGGCCTCTCCTTGCATCCGGGCCTGAACGCAGGCCCACCATCTTCAGTCTGGCACAGCGCGGCCCGCCCTCCTTGACGCCGCTCAAGACAGCGTGGCTAGACGTCCACACAGAACAGCGCGTCGCAGCCCTGCGATTCACCCTTGTGCGCCAGGCCGCGCGCATTGCAGACCACGCGGGTGCTGCCCGTTCCATAGTCGAAACGATAGTCGTAGCGGCAGTGCAGATGGCCGTGCAGCCAGAGATCGGCCAGCGGCAGCAGGTCTTCGTCGTTGTTGCAGAAGCTGCCGGTGCCGGGTTGGCGGCCATAGCGCGGGTCGGCGCTCTTCAGGCTGGGCGCGAAATGCGTCACCACCACGGTCGCGGCAACGCCGGCCGGCGGCCGCTGCAAGCTCTCGCGCAGCCAGGCCTTGCAGCGCAGGGCCTCGGCGCGCACCGCCTCGGCGTCGAAGGGCTGACCCGCACGCGTGGCCGCCATGACGCGCTGGAAGTAGCCCGCCGCGCGCATGGTGCGTTCGCGCTGCGCGGCACCGAAGACCTCGAAATCGCTCCAGCGCGTGCTGCCCAGAAAGCGCAGCTGCCGGCCCTGGCCATCGCTCAGCAGCAGCTCGGTCTCGTCCAGCCACAGAAAGCCCAGGCGGTCGGAGAGCGCACGCAAGCCACGCCGTGCCTCGTCGACATCGCGGCCGTCGTACTCGTGGTTGCCGGGCACGAACAGCACCGGCACCGGCCAGCCCTTGAAGGCCTCCAACCCGCGCCAGCCGCTGTCCACATCGCCGGCCAGCACCAGGGCTTCGGCGCCGGGCGCGGGCCGGGGTTCGAAGGTCTCGGTCTCCAGGTGGAGGTCCGAGAGCAATTGCAAGCGCATCAGCCGGGCGTCAGTTGGCGCCGTGGCACTGCTTGTACTTGCGGCCGGAACCGCAGGGGCAGGGATCGTTGCGGCCGACCTTGGGCGTGTCGCGGCGGATGCTCTCCACCTTGTAGCGGTGCGCTTCGGTGAGGTCGCAAAGGTCGGCCACGGTCACCACCAGCTCCTCGATCGCATCGTCCAGATCCTTGAGCGGATGCTCGCGGTCCAGGGTGGCGACGATTTCCTTCTCTTCCGGCGTCTCGGCCGGCAGATGGCGGTACAGGCGGGCCAGCGAGGCCATCACCGCGTCATCGTCCATCTCGCTAAGTTCGGGGAAGCACAGCGCGGCATGCTGGAAGCCCGCCACCCAGGGCATCAGGGTGCGCGAGATCGGGCCCATGGCCTCGTAGGTGGCGCGCGCCTGGGCCTGCTCGGCGTCCTCGCCCTCGGGGGGCGGCGGGTCCACCGGGGCCTGCTCGTCGAGGTCCAGCACGACGGGGTCGAACCAGCCGTCTTCCACCATGGCGCGGTTCAGCGCGGCATGGCGGCGCGCCACCAGTTCGCGGATGCGCGCCAGCCAGGCGGGATCGACGCTCTCGGGCAGCAGGCCGCCGTCATAGTCGAAGATATTGGGCAGCCACTCATCGATCTCGATCAGGCGGGGTTGCACCAACACGCCACAGAGATAGCCGTCGAGCATGGAGGCATCGAGGGCTTGCAGCGGGGCCGGCGTGGTGGCCAGCAATTCATCGAGTTCTTCGAACTCGGCATCGGTCAGGTCGGCGGTCTTGCTCATCGCCCGATTGTCGCCGTGTTTGTCGCCGCTTGGGCCGCCGCGGCGATCAGCCGCCCGCGCAACCAGCGCTGCGCGCTGCGGTCCTCGTTGCGCAGATGCCAGAGCATGTCCACATGCACCGGCGAGAGTGCAATCGGCAGGGGCTGCTCGACCAGGTCCTGCTTGTAGCCGGTCGCCTCCACGAAGGAGGCCGGCAGCACCGTCAGCAGATCGGACTGCGCCACGATGCGGCCCGCGGTGAAGAACTGGTTCACCGTCAGCACGATGCGGCGGCTGCGGTTCATCGCCGCCAGGGCCTCGTCGACGAAGCCGTGCGGCCGCCCCGAAAAGCTCACCAGCAGATGGTGGGCGGCGCAGTAGCCGTCCAGCGTCAGCGGCACGCCGGCCAGGGGATGGCCGCGGCGCATCACGCAGACGTAGGCGCTGTCATAGAGGCGGTGCTGGCGTATCGAGGCCATCGGCCCCTGCGCCTGCAGGGCCGCCACCGCGTTCGGGAAGTAGCCCAGCGCGAAATCGGCCTCGCCCTGCTCCAGGAGGCCGCGCGGGTCGCGCGTGGTGAGCGGCAACACATGGATGCGGGCATGCGCACCCGAGCCCTCCAGATCGGCCACCAGCGGCGGCAGCACCAGGGCGGCGGTGGCGTCGGCCATCGCGATCTGGAAGGTGTAGTCCTCGGCCTGCGGGTCGAACTCGCTCGGGTCCAGCACGGCGCGCAGGCGCTCGAGCGCATGGCGCACCTCGGGCCACAGGCCTTCGGCGCGCGAGGTGGGCTTCATGCCGAAGGCCTGGCGCAGGAACAGTTCCTCGCCCAGGGCCTCGCGCAGACGCTTGAGCGCATGGCTCACCGCCGGCTGGCTCATCGCCAGGCGCTCGGCCGCGCGGGTGAGGTTGCGCTCGGCCATCACGGCGTCGAAGACGCGCAGCAGGTTGAGGTCGAGGTTTCGGAAACTCATATTCGCGCTGTTTATATAGCAAATTCAGACAATTCATTTGCCTCATGTCTAGGGTTAACCCGATACTCTCGCCATCGACTCCAACAGAGTCATCAACGCAAGGAACCGCCATGAGCGTCGCTACCCAAACTTTCGGTCTGCCGTCCTACCGTACTGTGAGCCACGGCGCCTCGTTCACCTCCATCGGCGCCCGCCTCTGGCTGAGCCTGATCGCTTCGGTCAAGGCCCGCCTGGCCGCCGCCGCCGAAGCCCGCGCCGAGCGCGAACTGCTGGCCCTGGCCCAGGAATACGAGCAGAGCATGCCCTCGTTTGCCGCCGAACTGCGCGCCGCCAACTGCCGTCGCGACTGATCGCAGGCACCGGCCCAGCAAAAGAAAAGCCCGCTCATTGAGCGGGCTTTTTTGCGCGTGCGTGGCGGCGCGAACCGCCATGCCGGGCCTTATTCGGCCGCCAGACGCGCCTCGATCCTGGCCTTGGTGGCCGGCAGCTCGGTCGGCAGGTGGTAGGCCAGCTGGGCGAAGAGCTCGTCGTGCAGCTTCAGCTCGGCGGCCCAGTCGGCCTTGTCGATACGGGTGGCGACGTCGAACTGCTCCTTGCTGAAGGCCAGGCCGTCCCAGTTGATGTCCTCGTAGCGCGGGGTCACACCGAAGGCATGCTCCTCGCCCGACTGGCTGCCGGTCACGCGGTCCAGCATCCACTTCAGCACGCGCATGTTCTCGCCATAGCCGGGCCAGACGAACTTGCCGTCGGCGCCCTTGCGGAACCAGTTGACGCAGTAGATCTTGGGCAGAGTGGCACCCGAGGCTTGCAGCTTCTTGCCCAGATCCAGCCAATGCTGGAAGTAGTCGGCCATGTTGTAGCCCATGAAGGGCAGCATGGCGAAGGGGTCGCGACGCACCACACCCTGCTGGCCGGCGGCCGCAGCGGTGGTCTCGGAGCCCATGGTGGCGGCCATGTAGACGCCTTCCACCCAATCGCGCGCCTCGGTCACCAGGGGCACGGTGGTGGAGCGGCGGCCGCCGAAGATGAAGCCGTCGATGGCCACGCCCTCGGGGTTGTTCCAATCCGGGTCCAGCGCCGGGTTGTTGGTGGCGGCCACGGTGAAACGTGCGTTCGGGTGCGCGGCCTTGGCGCCGGTTTCCTTGGCGATGGCCGGCGTCCAGTCCTTGCCCTGCCAGTCGATCAGGTGCTCGGGCGGGGTCTCGGTCATCGATTCCCACCACACGTCGCCATCATCGGTGAGCGCCACGTTGGTGAAGATCACGTCGCGGTGCAGGCTGGCCATGCAGTTGAAGTTGGTCAGCGTGTTGGTGCCGGGCGCCACGCCGAAGTAGCCGGCCTCGGGGTTGATGGCGTAGAGGCGGCCATCGCTATGCGGTTTGATCCAGGCGATGTCGTCGCCCACCGTGGTGACCTTCCAGCCCTTGAAGGTCTGGGGCGGGATCAGCATGGAGAAATTGGTCTTGCCGCAAGCGCTCGGGAAGGCGGCGGCAAAGTGGTACTTCTTGCCCTCGGGCGAGGTCAGGCCCAGGATCAGCATGTGCTCGGCCAGCCAGCCCTGGTCGCGGCCCATGGTCGAGGCGATGCGCAGCGCGAAGCATTTCTTGCCCAGCAGCGCATTGCCACCGTAGCCAGAGCCGTAGGACCAGATTTCCTGCGTCTCGGGGTAATGGACGATGTACTTGGTCTTGTTGCAGGGCCACTTCACGTCGGCCTGGCCGGCTTCCAGCGGCGCGGCCACGGTGTGCACGCAGGGCACGAAGGCGCCATCGCTGCCCAGCACGTCCAGCACGGCGCGGCCCATGCGGGTCATGATGCGCATGTTCACCGCCACATAGGGGCTGTCCGACAGCTCCACGCCGATATGCGCGATGTGCGAGCCGATCGGGCCCATGCTGAAGGGCACGACGTACAGCGTGCGGCCCTTCATCGCGCCCTTGAAGAGGGCGTTCTCGCCGGTCTGCAGCAGGGCGCGCATCTCAGCCGGGGCCATCCAGTTGTTGGTCGGGCCGGCGTCTTCCTGCTTGGCCGAGCAGATGAAGGTGCGGTCTTCCACGCGCGCCACGTCGCTGGGGTCGCTGCAGGCCAGAAAGCTGTTGGGGCGCTTGACGGGATCGAGCTTCTTGAAGGTGCCCGCATCCACCAGTTGCTGGCACAGGCGGTCGTACTCTTCCTGGCTGCCATCGCACCAATAGACATCGCGGGCCTGGGTCAGCGCGGCGATCTCGGCCACCCAGGCGATCAGGCGCTGGTGCTTCACATAGGCCGGCACGTTCAGGCGCAGCCCTTCCATCACGGGTTGGTTCATGGCAAGTCCCATTCAATATAAAAAGCAGAATTGGGCCAAGCTCGGAGGGCGGCTGCCGGCGTCGTGGAAGACGGGCGTCGCGGGCCGGGCCTGGCCCAATGCCGCTCATTGCACTACCTGAGATGGGGCAGCTTGCTCTGAAGGCACGCCGGACCTGGATGAGGCCGGCGGGGTTCCGGGCCTCGGTGAAGAGCCCGAACAGTGGATTGTCACCCCAATGTAACCATGCCGTAACCACCCGAGCAGGCGTGGTTATGCATTTCCCGAATGAGTTCATGCGCACTTCCGGGGGCCCTTATCGGCAATCGTGCTTTGGGCGACATTTGTCACGAACGGCCGCCTCCGCGACTGCGATCACAATCACGCCACCGCATCAGGAGATTGCAGCAGCGTGAAGGGTCTGGACATCAAGTGGCGTTTGACGGCATTGCTCGTCGCCATCGTCGCGGCCATGACGCTGCTCAGCGCCGGGGGGCTGTGGCGCTTGCGCCAGCTATCGGCCAGCCTGGATTCGTTCTATGCAGACCGGCTGTTGCCGATGCAGCAGCTGCAGCGCATACAGCAGAACCTGCTGGCGGCGAACCTGCTGAGCGTCGGCCGCCTCCTCGAGGGCGACGACGTCGAGCGCGCGCGCAGTGAGCTCACCGTGAACAGCCAGGCCGCCCGCCGCGACTGGGCCGAGTACAAGCGCACCCAGCTGGTCGAGCGCGAGCGCCAGCTGGTGGCGCGCGCCGAGCCGCTGCTGGCCCGCGTGCTGGCGCAGGCCGACAAGCTGGCCGGCCTGCCGCGCGGCGATGCGATGACGGAAGCCGCCCGGCAACTGCAAGGCGAGCTGCGCCAGGCCGATCTGCCGCTGGGGCGGTTGCTGAGCGAACTCGCCGACGTGCAGCTGGTGGTGGCGCGCCAACAATCCGAGGATGGCCAGGACGCGCTGGCGCGCACCGCCTGGCTGACGCTGGGCCTGCTGCTCGGCACCGGCGCCCTGGGGGCGGCCATGGCCTACGGCCTGTGGCGTCGCTATGCCGACGAGCAGGCGCATGCCCTGGCGGCACGCCTGCGCCTGCAGCGCTTTTACAAGGCATTGTCCGAGACCAATCAGCTGATCGTGCACGGCGCCGCCGACGTGTCGGCGCTGTATGCCGGGCTGTGCCGCATCTGCGTCGAAACCGGCCACGCCAGTCTGGCCAGCGTGGTCCTGCTGGACGGCAAGGAATTCGTGCGCACCGCCTTGCATGGGCCGGCGGAACTGCTGATGCCGGGCGTGCCGCAGCGCTGGGCGCTGCAGTCGCGCTTCGGCGCCAGCTCGCTGAGCACCCAGGCGATCTCGCAGAACCGCCATGTGATCAGCAACCGGGCCATGCAAGACCCGCAGCTGCTGCAGCCCGCGGCGCCCCTGATACCGCCCGGGGTCGAAGCCATGGCAGCGCTGGTGCTGCGCCGCGCCGGCCAGCCGATCGGTGCGCTGAGCCTGCTGGCGCCGGAAGCCGGCTTCTTTGATGAGGCGCTACTCGCCCTGCTGGACGAGATGGTGTCCGACGTGTCGTTCGCGCTCGACAACTTCGACCGCGAGCGTGCCCGCGAGCAGGCGCTCGCCGAGGCCCGCCAGCACCAGGCCCTGTTCAGCGCGCTGTTCCACGCCTCGCCGGTGTCCGCGGTGCTGGCGCGCGCCGACACGGGCGAGGTGCTGGAGCTCAACGAGCGCCTCTGCCAGCGCTACGAGCTGCCGCGCGAGGCCTTGCTCGGCAAGCGCCTGTCCAGCCTCGGCGTGGGCCTGCTGCCGGCCGATCAGGCGCAGTTCAATGAGCTGCTCAAGCGCGACGGCCGGGTGCGCTCCCTGCAAGGCCAGGTGCGCAGCAGCAGCGGCAGGCTGCTGCACTCGCTGGTCGACGCCGTGCTGCTCGACTACCAGGGCCAGCCCTGCGTGCTGGCCACCAGCGTCGACATCACCGAGCTGCGTGCCGCCCAGGCCCTGGCTGCCTCCGGCGGCGGCGCGGCTACTGGCGACAATGCCGCCGCCCACAACCCACCCGAACCCCGCCCATGAAGCTACTCAGCCTGAACACCGGCCGCGCCAGCGCGATGGACATCGATGGCCGCAGCGTGCTCACCGGCATCCGCAAGACGCCGCGCGGCGGCGCCGTGGCGCTCGCCACCCTCGGCCTCGAGGGCGACGAGCAGGCCGACCCCAGCGTGCACGGCGGCCTGTCCAAGGCCGTCTACGCCTACCCCAGCGAGCATTACGAGTTCTGGCAGACGGTGCGCGCCCAGGCCCAGGTGGCGGCCTGGGGCCAGGTCTTGCCGCCCGGGTCGCTGGGCGAAAACCTCACCCTCAGCGGCCTGCTCGAGAAGGACGCCTTCATCGGCGACACCCTGCGCTTTGCCGGCGGCGTCGAGCTGCTGGTGAGCGAGCCGCGCTTCCCCTGCTTCAAGTTCAACGCCGTGATGGGCTTCAACAAGGCCGCCAAGCTGATGGCGCAAAGCCTCTGGTGCGGCTTCTACCTGGCGGTGAAGATCCCCGGCGAGCTGGCCGCCGGCGAGACTTTCGAGCTGCTGCCGGGGCCGCGCGAGTTATCCATCCCCGAGCTGTTCCGCGCCAGGATGAAGGGCTAGGGCCTGTTAACACTACGCCAATGGGTCGCGTTGTCGGCCAGAAAGGCCGCAGGCAAGGCGCAAACCGCAGCCGGGTTGGACACCCGGCGAGGATTTGCAACGCGGCCTGCGGCCTTTCTGGCCCCAACCCTGCGGGAAGGCTCGTCTCAGCGGGCCACGCGTTGTTGCAACGCTGGCCCGCACGCGAGTGCGGGCGGCGCGCTGCGCCTAGCTTGGCCCGCTGAGGCGAGCCTTCGCGGCCCATCGGCGTAGTGTTAGCAGGCCCTAATCGCGCAAGGCTTCGATGTCGGCGATGCGCCTGGGCACCTGGCCGGTCAGCAGCTCCGGGCCGGCGGCAGTGACCAGCACATCGTCCTCGATGCGCACGCCGATGTGCCAGTAGCGCTCGGGGATGTCGGCGGCCGGGCTGATGTAGATGCCCGGCTCGGCCGTCAGCACCATGCCGGCCTGGGCCGGGCGCCATGCGCCATCGGGCAGGTGGTAGCGGCCGGCGTCGTGCGTGTCCAGGCCCAGGTAATGGCCGGTGCCGCACATCAGAAAGCGCAGATAGGCCTTGCTCTCCAGCACGCCGTCCAGGCTGCCCTGCAGCAGGCCCAGGTCCAGCAGGCCCTGGCTGACGCCGCGCACATGGGTCTGGTGCAGGCGCTCCAGCGATTCACCCACGCGCAGCGTGGCGATGCCCGCATCGAGCGCGCCCAGCACGATCTCGTAGAGTTCGCGCTGCAGGCCGTTGAAGCGCCGCCCTATCGGCAGGGTCCGCGTAATGTCGGCGTTATAGCCCTGGAAGTCGCAGCCGGCATCGATCAGCAACAGCTCGCCATCGTTGAGCCGCATCTTGTTCTCGACGTAATGCAGGATGCAGGCATTGGCGCCGCCGGCCACGATGGGGTTGTAGGCCGGCCCGCGCGCGCCGCGGCGCCGGTACTCATGCAATAGCTCGGCCTCCACCTCGTACTCGTACTGGCCCGGCCGGGCAAAGCGCATCGCGCGCGTCATCGCCGCGCCGGAGATCTGTGCGGCCTCGTGCATGAGGGCGATCTCGGCCTCGTCCTTGATCACGCGCATCTCGTGCAGCAGCGCGCGCGGGTCGTGCAGGGTGATGGGGAAGACACTGCCCTGGCGGATCGCGCGCGCACCGCGCAGGGTATTGAGCGCGGCAAAGATGCGCTGGTCGCGGCCCGCATCCACGCCGAAGGGATAGTGCAGGCTGCGCTGGCCCTTCAGCAGCTCGGGCAGGCGCTGCTCCAGCTCGGCGATCGGGTAGGCCTCATCCAGGCCCAGAGCCGCGGCCGCGGCGGCGGGCCCCAGGCGGCGGCCATTCCATTGCTCCAGCGCCGCATCGCGCGGCCGGCAGAACAGGATGCTGCGCGGCGTGGCGCCACCGGTCAGCAGCAGCAGCGACTCGGGCTCTTCGAAGCCGCTGAGGTAGTAGAAATCACTGTCGGGCCGCCAGGCCTCGTAGCCATAGCGCCAGCCGTGATAGCGGCTGGCATCGTCCTCACGTTGCGGCAGATGGCTGTTGGGCAGCAGCAGCGCGGCATCGCCGATCGCGGCGAACACGCGCGCGCGCCGCGCCGCCAGGGCTTGAAGCTGGTTCACAAGCAGGCTTTCGATATAAATATATCTAAAGCATACTTGAAATCGACTCAGGCGGCCAGGCTCGGATAGTCGGTATAGCCATGGGCGTCGCCGCCGTACAGCGTGGCGCGGTCCAGCGGCTGCAGCGGCGCGTTCAGGCGCAGGCGGCGCACCAGGTCCGGGTTGGAGATGAAGTCGCGGCCAAAGGACACCAGGTCCGCCTGGCCCTCGGCCACGGCCTTCAGGGCCATCTCGCGGTTGTAGCCGTTGTTGACCATCCAGGGGCCGCCGAAACGCTCGCGCATGGCCCGGTAGTCGAAGGCGGCGATGTCGCGCGCGCCGCCGGTCTGGCCCTCGATGATGTGCAGGAAGGCAAGCTTCAGCGGCGCCAGCTGCTCGGCCACATGGTTGAACAAGGCCTGCGGATCGCTGTCCTGTCCGGCGTCGTTGACCGGCGTCACCGGGCTCAGGCGCAGGCCCGTGCGGCCGGCACCGATGGCCTGGACGATCGCCGTCATCACCTCCACCGTCAGGCGCGCGCGATTCGCGATGCTGCCGCCGTAGGCATCCTGGCGGTCGTTGATGCTGTCGCGCATGAACTGGTCGAGCAGATAGCCGTTCGCGCCATGCACCTCCACCGCATCGAAGCCCGCCTCCATGGCGCAGCGCGCGCCATGCACAAAGGCCGCGATGATGGCGGGCACCTCGTCGGCCCCGAGCGCGCGCGGTGCCGAGATCGGCACAAAGCCCTCGGCGGTGAAGGTCTTGCCATGCGCTGGGCGCGCGGTGGACGAGACCGGCGCGCGGCCCTCTGGCTGGAACACCACATGCGAGATGCGGCCCACATGCCAGAGCTGGGCGGCGATCTTGCCGCCCGCGGCATGCACCGCATCGGTGACCTTGCGCCAGGCGGCGATCTGCGCGGGCGTGTGGATGCCGGGGGTGTCCAGATAGCCCTGGCCCTCGGGCGCCACCTGGGTGCCCTCGCTGATGATCAGCCCGGCGCTGGCGCGCTGACGGTAGTACTCGACCGCCAGCTCACCGGGCAGCAGGCCCTTGGAGCGGCTGCGCGTCAGCGGCGCCATGACGATGCGGTTGGCAAGGGCGAGGTCGCCGATCTGGATGGGGTCGAACAAGCTGGGCATGGCGGGGTCCTGAAGAAGATTGGCCGCCAGCGTAACCAAGCTGGCCGCGCAGCGCCGCCACGCGAGCGACAGCCGCCCGCGATTTGTTGCCTTGCCTTGCGCGCCGGCAAGCTTTGCCGCCAGCCGCTAGACTCGCGCGCACGCCCATGCTGACCCGCCGCCATCTGCTCAGCGCCCTGGCGCTCTCCCCCTCGCTGCCCGCTCGTGCCGACGCGCGCGTGCTGCGCGTCGGGCCCGCCGAGCGCATCCGCAGCCTGGCCGAGGCCGCCAGCCTGGCACGCGACGGTGATCGCATCGAGGTGCAGGCCGGCGACTACGTGGGCGACGTGGCCGTCTGGGGGCGCCATCGCCTGCAGTTGGTGGCCGTGGGTGGCCGGGTGCGCCTGCGAGCTGAAGGCGCGCATGCGCGCGGCAAGGGCATCTTCGTCGTCAGCGGCGAAGGCGTGGAGATCAGCGGCTTCGACTTCATCGGCGCACGCGTGCCCGACACGAACGGCGCCGGCATCCGCTTCGAGCGCGGCTCCCTCACCGTGCGCGACTGCCTGTTCACCCGCTGCGAGATGGGTCTGCTGAGCAACAACGACCCTGCCGCGCAACTCACGCTGGAGGGCTGCGAGTTCTCCCATGGCCATCGCGTGGGTCGCTTCAGCCACCTGCTCTACGTGGGCAGCATCGCCAGCCTGAGCGTCAGCGCCTGCTACTTCCACCATGGCGAGCTGGGTCATTTGCTGAAGAGTCGCGCGGCACGCAACCTGGTCCGCTACAACCGGCTCAGCGACGAAGCGGGAGGCAGTGCCAGCTATGAGCTTGAGTTTCCGAACGGCGGCCAGGCCCTGGTGCTGGGCAATCTGATCGAACAGAGCCCGACAACCGACAACCCGCTGATGATCTCCTTCGGCGCCGAGGGCTACCGGAGCCCCGCGCAACAACTGACCCTGGTGCACAACACCCTGGTCAACCGGCGCCCCGGCGACACCGCCCTGCTGCGGGTCGCGCACGGCACGGTGGCGGTTGGCCTGCACAACAACCTCATTGCCGGCCCGGGCCATCTGCCCGCCGAAGCCGGCTGGGAGTTGGGCCCGAACCCGCAGCTGGGCCTCGCGGACCTGCAGGGCTATGCCCTACCGCCGGCATCGCCGCTGCGCGGCACGGCGGGCCCATTGCCGCCCGACTGGCGGCCCACGCATCAGTACCTGCACCCCTGCCGGACCCAGGCCCTGAGCGGCCCGGCGCGCGATCCCGGCGCCCTCCAGCAGGGCTGAGGCGCTACAGTCCGCACATGCTTGCTTACCGACACGCCTTCCACGCCGGCAACCATGCCGACGTTCTCAAACACCTGGTACTCACGCAGGTGCTGCGCTACATGGGCGAAAAGGAAAAGCCTTACACCCTGGTGGACACCCACGCCGGTGCCGGCGGCTATTCGATCGAGGGCCGCTACGCCCAAAAGAAGGGCGAATACAGCAGCGGCGTGGCGCGCCTCTACGACGCCAAGGACCTGCCGGCGCCGCTGGCCAACTACGTGGACCTGGTGCGCCAGTTCAACACCGATGGCCAGCTGCGCCAGTACCCCGGCTCGCCCGCCATCGCCAATCTGCTGATGCGCGAGCAGGACCGCCTGCGCTGCTACGAGCTGCACCCCACCGATTTCCGCATCCTCGACACCTATCTCTCCACCCGGCCCAACACCCAGGCGAGCGACAAGGACGGCTTTGCCTCGCTGAAGGGCGAGCTGCCGCCGCCCTCGCGCCGCGGCGTGGTGCTGATGGACCCGCCCTACGAGATCAAGACCGATTACGCCAAGGTGCTGGCCGCCCTGCGTGAGGGCCTGCAGCGCTTCCCGGACTGCGTCTTCATGATCTGGTATCCGCAGCTGGCGCTGCTGGAATCCACCCAGCTGGCGCAGCGCCTCAAGGCCTCGGCCGACGCCGCGGCCAAGAAGGGCTGGCTGCATGTGCGCCTGACCGTG
The DNA here is from genome assembly GCF_030254645.1 of Paucibacter sediminis. Taxonomy (NCBI): domain Bacteria; kingdom Pseudomonadati; phylum Pseudomonadota; class Betaproteobacteria; order Burkholderiales; family Sphaerotilaceae; genus Roseateles; species Paucibacter sediminis. The sequence goes on along the minus strand of NZ_CP116346.1, from coordinate 1,747,678 downwards.
GACCAGCCCGACGAGCGCGGCTTCGGCATGCTGGGCAGCGGCATGTTCATCGCCAACCCGCCCTTCACCCTGCACGACGATCTGCAGGCCTGCCTGCCCTATCTGGTGGAGAAGCTGGGCCAGTACGACGGCGCCAACTTCGTGCTGGAGCAGCGCGCGGTTTGATCAATAGGCCAGGGTGAAGCGCTGCTGCAGGTGCTTGGGCGCTTCCAGCTCGTCGACGATGGCCAGCGCCAGGTCGGCGACCGAGATGTGCGAATGGCCCTCGGCGTCGGCCAGCAACTCATCGCGGCCCAGGCGGTAGCTGCCGCGGCGCTCGCCCGGCTCCAGATGCGCCGGCGGCGAGACAAAGCTCCAGTCCAGTTCATTCTCTGCACGGATGCGGTTCAGCGCCTCGCGCGCCGCCAGCGCGCCGGGCTTCCACTGCGCGGGGAACTCCGCCGTGTCCACCAGTTGCACGCCCGCTGCCACGAACAGGCTGCCGGCGCCGCCCACCACGATCAGGCGCTTCACGCCGGCCTGCTTGAGGCCGGCGTTGATGGCGGCCGAGCCGCGCAAGAATTCTTCATACAGATTCGGGTTGGTCCAGCCGGCGTTGTAGGCGCTCACCACCGCGTCCACGCCGCGCACCGCGGCGGCCACCGAATCGGGCTGCAGCACATCGGCCTGGCGTGCCTCCACGCCGGCCTGTGGCGCCCATTTGGATGGCTCGCGCAACAAGGCCACCACCTGGTGTCCACGCGCGAGCAATTCCTTCAACACCGCCGAGCCGACGAAACCGGTGGCACCAATCAGAGCGATCTTCATAAGAGTCCTGTGTCTGCCCTGGCAGGTGGGCCTGCGGGCGCTTGTTGCGATGCCTGAACTTTATGGACTTCACAATCACCGCATAAGTCCTCAAAATCACCATCCATTGTTTAGATCATCTACATGCTTGACCAACTCAAGCGCATGGCGGTGCTGGCCACGGTGGTGGACCAGGGCAGCTTTGTGGCCGCCGCCAAGCGCCTCAAGACCACCACCTCGGCGGTGAGCCAGCAGGTGCGCGCGCTCGAGCGCGACATGGGTGTGACGCTCTTGCACCGCTCCACCCGCAAGCTCAGCCTCACGCCCGCGGGGGCGCGCTTTCACGCGGGCTGCGCCGCCATGCTGGCGGCCGCGCAGGGGGCACAGGCTCAGCTGCTGCAGCTGCGCGATGCCCCCGAGGGCGAGCTGCGCATCGCCTGCCCGGTGGGTTTTGCGCGCCAGCTCGGGCCGGCCCTGGCGCCGCTGCTGGCCGCCCACCCGGGCCTCAGCCTGCATCTGGAGGTGGAGGATGGCTTCACCGATCTGGTGGCCCAGCGCATCGACCTCGCCATCCGCTTCGGCCGCCTGCCCGACAGCAGCTGGGTGGCGCAGCGCATCGGCGCACAGGCCCTGTCCCTCTTTGCCGCCCCGGCCTATCTGGCCCGCCATGGTGTGCCGGCCAATGTTTCCGACCTCACCCGGCACGACTGGCTGGCCCTGCGCCCCGGCACCGACAGCGTCCACACCCTCCATCTGCAGCAGGGCCAGGAAGCGCCACAGACCCTGCGCATCAGCCCGCGCGCCAGCAGCAACAACCAGCTCAGCCTGCAGCAGCTCTGCGAAGCCGGCCTGGGCCTGGCCATGCTGGGCCATGACGATGTGCGCGAGGCCAGCCTGGCGGGCCGCCTGCTGCCGCTCATGCCCGGCCTGCAGCTGCCGCCCCTGCCCATCTACGCCCTCACCCCGCAACGCGACGCCCAGCCCGCCAAGGTGCGCTACGCGATCCAGGCCCTGCAACAACACCTCGCCTCCGCATGAACCAGCACGACGCACTCAAGAACGGCCCCCTCACCGGCCTGAAGGTCCTCGAACTCGGCCAGCTCATCGCCGGCCCCTTTGCCGGCAAGACCCTGGGCGATTTCGGCGCCGAGGTCATCAAGGTGGAGCCGCCCGCGAGCTCTGACTCACCCGGGGGCGACCCGCTGCGCCAGTGGCGCATGCTGCACGAGGGTGAAAGCGTCTGGTGGCAGGTGCAGAGCCGCAACAAGCAGAGCATCACCCTGGACCTGCGCGAGCCGGCCGACCGCGCCATCGCGCGCCGCCTGGCCGCCGAGGCCGATGTGCTGATCGAGAACTTCCGCCCCGGCCTGATGGAGGAATGGGGGCTGGACTACGCAGGCCTGAGCGCCGCCAACCCGCGCCTGATCATGCTGCGCATCAGCGGCTACGGCCAGACCGGCCCCTACCGCGACCTGCCCGGCTTTGCCGTGGTGGCCGAGGCCATGGGCGGCCTGCGCCATCTGATGGGCGAACCCGGCCGGCCCCCGGTGCGCGCCGGCGTCAGCCTGGGCGACACGCTGGCGGCCCTGCACGGCGTGATCGGCGTGCTGCTGGCGCTGCAGGCGCGCGCCAGCACCGGCCGCGGCCAGGAGATCGACGTGGCGCTCTACGAGGCGGTGTTCAACTGCATGGAGTCGCTGCTGCCCGAGTACAGCGCCTTCGGTGCGGTGCGCCAGCCCGCCGGCTCGGCCCTGCCGGGCATCGCGCCCAGCAACGCCTACCGCTGCGCCGACGGCCAGGTGGTGATCGGCGGCAACGGCGATTCGATCTACAAGCGCCTGATGACGGCGATCGGTCGGGAGGACCTGGGGCAAGACCCGACCCTCGCCGGCAACGCCGGCCGCGCCGCGCGCGTCGACGAGCTCGACGCCGCCATCACCGCCTGGACCGTGCAGCGCCCGGTGGCCGAGGTGGTGGCGCTGCTGCAGGCCGCGCGCGTGCCGGTGGGCCGCATCTACACGGCCAGGGACATTGCCGAAGACCCGCACTACCGCGCACGCCGGATGATCGAAACCATCACCACCGCCGGCGGCCTGCGCCTGGACGTGCCCGGCATCTGCCCCAAGCTCAGCGACACCCCCGGGTCGATACGCAGCCTGGCGCCCGCCCTGGGTGAGCACAATGCGCAACTGCGCGACCCGCTGCGCTAATCCCATGCCTCCCAGCCCTGCCGCCCTCGCCCGCATCCTGCCCTTCGCCGCCTTCATGGCCCTGCTGGGCCTGCGGGGCATGCTGCCGGAGCTGCCGGGCCTCGATGCGCGCTGGATCTACAGCCTCAACCTGCTCATCGTCGGCGGCCTGCTGGCCTGGTACTGGCGCGAGTACGGCGAGCTCTACCGCAAGAACCTGCCCACGGCGCGCGAGGCCGGCTTCAGCGCCGCCATCGGCCTGGTGGTGTTTGCGCTCTGGATCGAGCTGGACGCGCCCTGGATGCAGCTCACCAGCCCCACCGCCAGCTTCTTCCCGGTGGACGCCAGCGGCGCGCTGATCTGGCCCCTGGTGCTGGTGCGCTGGCTGGGCGCGGCCCTGCTGGTGCCGGTGATGGAAGAGCTGTTCTGGCGCAGCTGGCTGATGCGCTGGCTGGAAAGCCCGCAGTTCGAGGCGGTGGCGCCGCAGCGCGTCGGGCTCAAGGCCATCGCCCTCTCCACCTTCGTCTTCATGCTCGCCCACACCCTCTGGCTGGCCGCCATCATCGCCGGCCTCGCCTATGCCCTGCTCTACATCCGCACCGGCAAGCTCTGGTGCGCGGTGCTGGCGCATGCGGTCACGAACGGCGCGCTGGGGATCTGGGTGGTGCAGACGCGGCAGTGGCAGTTCTGGTAGGCGCACGCTGCAGATGGCGGAAATGCTCGAACAGCCATGCGCGCATGCCCATCACCAGGCTGTAGGCGCGCTTCTCTGCCTCGGGCAGCCGCTGGTCCAGCAGGTGCTGACGCGCGAAGTCCTCGGCCACGCGCTGCAGCCGCTCCTTCAATTCGCGCGCCGCGCCATGGCCCAGCTGGCCATGCACCAGCATCAGCAGCTCGGCCTCGCCGTCGAAGCCGCCTGAGAAGAAATCCCCCATCACCTGCTCGCGGAAGAACTGCATGACCGGCCCCTGCGGGCGCCAGCGGAAGGTCTTGGCCACCTGCAGCTTGTAGCGGTTCAGGGGCTTGAGCTCGATGATGCCCAGGCGGTCCAGCTGCGCCAGGTAGCGCGTCAGCTCGGCCTCGCTGACGCGGTAGCTGGCCAGGATCTGCTCGGCGCTCCACTGGCTCAGGCAGCAGATCGCCGTCAGCAGCAGCTTGGCATCGGCCACCACCGCGCGCTCCTGCGCCAGCGTGAGCTCGCGGCGCTGCGGCTGGCGCTGCGCCAGGCGGGCCGCGAGTTCGGCAAAGTCGGTCTTCAGCACGCGGCAGACCTCATCCACGCGCGACAGCGGCATCTCGCCGCCGGCCGCGAACATGCGCTTGACGCTGGACTCCGACAGCTTCAGCTCCACGGCCAGCGCGGCATAGCTGATGCCTGCCTGCTTGAGTTCGGCCTTGATGAGATCGACGAGGGCGGAAGAGGTACTCATGCCGGCACGGTAGCGCATCTTGCTACCGGCGGGCGCGGCAGGCGCCACCGCGGCCGGCCGTCGCGGACAGAACGTCTGGTCGCGATCAGCATTCAGCCATGCCGGCCTGCGGATACCAAGCGCAATTACCGAGGCCGGCCTTGCCCAATGGCCCGATGATCGCGCCATTCAAAACAAAGGGAGGATGAAAGCCATGCACCAACAGTTCAACAAGGTCCGCCGCGACACCAATGCCTGGCGTTATCAGGTCTGGATCTCCTTCGGCATCAGCTTGTCGCTCTGCGCCATCGGCCTGGCCTGGCTGCCCGGCAACGACCTCGACCGTGCCTTCATGGTGATGGGTTATGTGTTCTGCCTCTCCACCGCCTTTGCGCTCGCCAAGTTCGTGCGCGACAACCAGGAGCGCGTGGTCGACACGCCGATGTGGCAGCTGGTGGTCTGGGGCGGTTTCGTCCTGGCCATGTCGCTGACCGGCTGGGACCTCTGGCGCATGGAGATACAGCCGGTCTGGAAGGCCTATCTGCTGGTGTGCTGGCTTTACCTGATCTCGAATGTGTTCACCCTCGCCAAGATGCTGCGCGACGCCCACGAGGCCGACCTGCAGGAGGCGCGCCAGCAGGGCCGCCGCGAAGCCAGCCGCGAATTGCCCGACGCCGCTTGAGGACCGAAACGCCATGACGAAACATCTGCTGCAAGCCAGCCTGCTGTGCCTCGCCCTGCTGGGCCAGGCCCGGGCGCAATCCACCACCGCCTCCGAGGCGAGCGCGCTCTCGATGCTGCCGGTGGCGGTCTCGGTGGCGGCGCCGGCGCTGCTGCTGTCGGCCGGCGCGATGCTGACGGTGGTGGCGGTGGAGGCCAGCGCCAGCGGCACCGTCTGGGTGCTGCAGCGCGCCTCCGATGGCGCGCGCCTGAGCGTGCGCTTTGCCAGCCAGGCACTGGCCGGCGCGGCGCTGGCGGTGGGCACGGTGGTGACGGTGGCGGTCATCAGCACTGGCACCCTGCTCTCGGCCGCCGGCGAGGCCATCGCCTTCATCCCGAACGAGATCGGGGCCTCGCTGCTCTACAACGAGAAGCTGACACGATGAGGCGCTGGCCGATGCTGCTGGTGCTGCTGGGCGCGGGCGCCGCCCAGGCCGGCCGGCCCTGCGAGGACAAGCCGCTCAGGCCCGAGCAGGTCGAGCGCGGCATGGGCCTGGCCCTGACCACCGCGCGCCAACTCGATGCCAGCGGCGCCGAGGTGGTGTTGCTGGCGCGCGCCGGGCAGGACCTCGGCAAATACGGCCTGCAATGGTCGCACCTGGGCTTCGCCTACCGCGATGGCAGCGGCGGTGATCGAACAAGGCCGGTATGGCGGGTGCTGCACAAGCTCAACCAATGCGGCACGGCGCGCAGCGATCTGTATCGCCAGGGCCTGGGCGAGTTCTTCATGGACCGGCCGTACCGCTACGAGGCCGCCTTCGTGGTGCTCACGCCGGCGCTGCAGCAGGCCCTGTTGCCCCTGCTGCACGACAACGCCCAGCTGCCGCGCCTGCACGAGCCGCGCTACAACATGGTGGCCTATCCCTGGGGCGGCGGCTACCAGCAAAGCAACCAATGGGCGCTGGAAACCCTGGCGCTGGCGGCCGATGCGCAGAACCGCTCGCGCGCGCTGGCGCAGGGCTGGCTGAAGGCCCGGGGCTACCAGCCCAGCGACCTGCGCCTGTCCACCGCCACGCGCCTGGGCGCGCGCATCGGCATGGCCAATGTCACATTCGACGATCATCCTTCGGCGCGGCGCTTCGCCGGCCATATCGAAACCGTCACGGTCGATTCCATCTTCGCCTGGCTGCCCCGTGCGGGCCTGGGCGGCGCCATGCAAGAAGTGAAAGAACAGTGAAAGTCCACCCATGAGCTCACCAGGTCACCCCAACCAGTTCGCCCTGCTCGCGCAGCGCCGCTTCGCGCCCTTCTTCTGGACCCAGTTCCTCGGCGCCGGCAACGACAACCTGTTCAAGTTCGCCTTCACCGTGATGGTGACCTACCAGCTGCAGGTGAGCTGGCTGCCGCCGGCCCAGGCGGGGCTGGCGATCGGCGCGCTCTTCATCCTGCCCTTCGTGCTGTTCTCGGCCACCAGCGGCCAGCTTGCCGACAAGCTCGACAAGACGCTGCTGATGCGCTGGGTCAAGAACCTCGAGATCGCCATCATGGCGCTGGCCGGCTGGGGCTTCATGCAGGCCGAGGTGCCGGTGCTGCTGGCCTGCGTGTTCCTGATGGGCCTGCATTCCACCCTGTTCGGGCCGGTGAAATTCGCCTACCTGCCGCAGCAGCTGAACGAGCGCGAACTCACCGGCGGCAATGGCATGGTGGAGATGGGCACCTTCGTGGCCATCCTGCTGGGCAATGTGGCCGGCGGCCTGCTGATCGCCACGCCGCAGGTGGGCGCCAGCCATGTGGCGATGGCCGCGCTGGGAGTGGCCCTGCTGGGCCGGCTGACGGCGCAGGCGATTCCACTCACCCCCGCCACCGACCCCGGCTTGCAGATCAACTGGAACCCGGTCTCGGAGACCTGGCGCAATCTCAAGCTGGCGCATGAGCAGCTGGCGGTGTTCCGCTCGCTGCTGGGCATCTCCTGGATGTGGTTCTTCGGCGCGGTCTTCCTGGCCAACTTCCCGTCCTTTGCCAAGGAGGTGCTGCATGGCAACGAGCAGGTGGCCTCGCTGCTGTTGGTGGTGTTCTCGATCGGCATCGGCGTCGGCTCGCTGCTATGCGAGGTGCTGTCCAAGCGCCATGTGGAGATCGGCCTGGTGCCGCTGGGCGCGATCGGCATGAGCGTGTTCGCGATCGATCTCTATGTCGCCGCGCATGCGCTGCCGCCGGTGACGCAGCAGCTCGGCCTGGCCGAGTTCCTGGCCCAGCACGCGCATTGGCGCGTGCTCGCCGACCTGTGCCTGCTGGCGCTGTTCGCCGGCCTCTACAGCGTGCCCATGTATGCGCTGATCCAGCTGCGCGCGCAGCCCACGCACCGTGCCCGCATCATTGCCGCCAACAACATCCTCAACGCCCTGTTCATGATCGCCAGCTCGGTGCTGGCCGGCGCGCTGCTGGGCGCGGGGCTCTCCATCCCCGAGATCTTCCTGGCGGTGGGCCTGGCCAATGCGGTGGTGGCGGCCTACATCTTCCTGGTGGTGCCCGAGTACCTGCTGCGCTTCATCGCCTTCATGCTCTCGCGCCTGGTGTACCGCTACCGCCTGCGCGGTGACGAGCACATCCCCACTAGCGGCCCGGCCCTGCTGGTCTGCAACCATGTCAGCTTCATCGATGCGGTGCTCTTGATGGCCGCCAGCCCGCGCCCGATCCGCTTCATCATGGACCACCGCATCTTCGCCACGCCGGTGCTGGGCTGGCTGTTCCGCCTGGCCAAGTGCATCCCGATCGCGCCGCAGAAGGACGATCCCGCCACCTACGAGGCCGCCTTCGCGCAGGCGCGCGCGGTGCTGGCCGATGGCGAGTTGTTGGGCATCTTCCCCGAGGGCGGCATCACCCGCGACGGCAGCTTGCAGCCCTTCAAGGGCGGCGTGATGAAGATCGTCGAAGGCCTCCCGGATGTGCCGGTCGTGCCGCTGGCGCTGCAGAACCTCTGGGGCTCCTTCTTCTCGCGCGTGGAGCGCGGCGAGGCCATGGTCAAGCCCTTCCGCCGCGGCCTGTTCAGCCGCGTCGGGCTGGTGGCGGGCGCGCCGCTGGCGGCGGCCGAGGTCAGCCCGGAGCGCCTGCGCAACGAGGTCAGCGCGCTGCTGGCGAGCTGAGCGCCAAGCTCAGGCCCAGCTCAGGCTTGTTGCGAGAACAGCTGCCGCCACGCGCGCAGGCGCCGCCGCAGCAAGCAGCGCAGCGCGCGCGCCTGGCGCCACAGCAGGCTGCTGCGCACCCAGGCCAGCAGGCCTTCCTTCCAGGCCGTCCAGCGCGCATACAGGCGCGCAAACCAGCCCAGCCGCATCAGCGCCGGCTGGCTCAGCATGAAGAGCCGCGCCAGCACGGCCGTGCCCACCAGCTTGGCGATCAGGATCACGGCCAGGCCCAGCAGGGCGCGGCCCTGGGCGATCAGCCACAGCGCCAGCAGCTTGACGGGCAAGAGCAGCAGGGCCGGCGCCAGCAGCAGGGCCAGCGCCGCATAGGGCGGCAGGCGCCGGATGCCGGCCTCCAGTTGGCGCAGCAGCGGCAGGCGGCCCAGCCAGGCCATGGCGCGCTGCAAGGGCGTCCAACCCCATTCCTCGAACAGGATGATCAGCGCCAGCAGCAGCCGCGCCAGCCAGCGCAGGGGAGCCATGAGCTTCTTCAGCATGAGGCCATCATGGCCCTAAGTGGATGCCCTGCCAAAGGGCACGGCCGGCACGCCTAGAGCCCGCGCGCGCGGTCCGCCGCAAACTGCAGGCGGAAGGCCTCGAAGGTCCCCGCGTCCAGCGCCTCGCGCACCTCTTGCATCAGGTTGAGGTAGTAGTGCAGGTTGTGGATGCTGGTGAGCATGGGGCCCAGCATCTCGCCGCAGCGGTCCAGGTGGTGCAGATAGGCGCGGCTGAAGGTCTTGCAGGTATAGCAGCCGCAGGTCTCGTCCACCGGGCGCGCATCGGTCTTGTAGCGCGCATTGCGCAGGCGCAGATCGCCGAAGCGGGTGAACAGGTGGCCGTTGCGCGCATTGCGCGTGGGCATCACGCAATCGAACATGTCGATGCCCTGGGCCACGCCCTCCACCAGGTCCTCCGGCGTGCCCACGCCCATCAGGTAGCGCGGCTTGTGGCTGGGGAGCTGGTGGCCGATATGGGCCAGCACGCGCTGCATATCGTCCTTGGGCTCGCCCACGCTGAGGCCGCCGATGGCGTAGCCCGGCAGGTCCAGCGCGGCCAGGCCGGCCAGCGATTCATCGCGCAGCTTTTCGAACATACCGCCCTGCACGATGCCGAACAGGGCGTTGGGGTTCTGCAGGCGCGCGAACTCGTCCTGGCAGCGCTTGGCCCAGCGCAAGCTCATCTCCATCGACTTGCGCGCTTCCAGCTCGGTGGTGATGTGGCCCTTGGTCTCGTAGGGCGTGCACTCGTCGAACTGCATCACGATGTCGGAGTTCAGCACCGTCTGGATCTGCATGCTGATCTCGGGCGTGAGGAAGAGCTTGTCGCCATTCACCGGCGAGGCGAACTTGACGCCCTCTTCCGAGATCTTGCGCATCTCGCCGAGCGACCAGACCTGGAAGCCGCCGCTGTCGGTGAGGATGGGCTTGTTCCAGCTCTCGAACTGATGCAGGCCGCCGAACTGCTTCATGATGTCCAGGCCCGGCCGCATCCAGAGGTGGAAGGTATTGCCCAGGATGATCTGCGCACCCATCTCCTCCAGCGAGCGCGGCATCACCCCCTTCACCGTGCCGTAGGTACCCACGGGCATGAAGATGGGCGTCTGCACGACGCCATGGTTGAGGGTGAGCGTGCCACGGCGTGCGCGGCCCTCGGTCTTGAGGAGTTCGAACTTCAGCATGATGGGGCGATTGTCGCAGGGGACAATCGCGCCACCATGCCCTTCAGCCTTGCCGCCCCCGTCCACAGCGAAGTCGTGATCAAGAAAAGCCGCTTCATCGGCTGTGTGGAGCCCTGTGCGGGTCGCGTTGAAGCCTTGCGCAGAGTGAATGAACTTCGTGAACAGCACGTCAGTGCTGTTCACGTCTGCTGGGCCCTGATGGCAGGCGGGCAGTCGGCCGCCAACGACGACGGCGAACCCGGCGGCACCGCCGGCCGCCCCATGCTGGAGGTGCTGCGCCACCAGGATCTGGAGGGCGTGCTGGCCACCGTGGTGCGCTACTGGGGCGGCAGCAAGCTGGGCGCCGGCGGCCTGGTGCGCGCCTATACCGATGCGGTGGCCCAGGCCCTCTTGAAGGCCGAGAAGGTGCCGCTGCTGCGCCTCGCCCAGCTGCGCTGCACCGTGCCCTATGCGCTGGAGGGGCTGCTGCGCCGCGAGATCGAGCTGGCCCAGGCGCAGCTGCTGGAGGTCCAGCATGGCGCCCAGGTGGAGTTCCACCTGGCCCTGGCCGAGCCGGCCGCGGCCGGCTTCGTGGCCCGGCTCAACGAGAGCGGTCAGGGTCGGGTGGGCTGGTTGCGGACAGAGCCCTAAGTTTCTCGGGATTGCGCATGATGTAGACCGCGCCCAGGCGCCCGGGCTGGGCCGCCGGCGCCAGCGCCACCGCCTGCACCGGCGTGCCATCGGCCTGGAACACCAGATAACCCGCAAGGCCATTGATCTGCGCCGGGCGCACGCGGAGCTGGCTGAGGTCCAGATGCTTGCCAAAGCCCACCAGGGCCTTGGCGATGCGCGCGCCGCCGTGCAGCGGCCGCGGCACCGCGTTCACGATGCCGCCGCCATCGGTGAGCAGCACCGCGTCGTCGGCCAGCACCTGGGCCAGCGCCTCCACGTCGCCACGCATGAGGGCCCCGGCAAAGGCGGCCAGCAGGCGCTGCCGCTCCTCCTCCTGCACCTCCACGCGCGCATAGTCGGCCTTCACATGGGCGCGCGCGCGGCTGGCCAGCTGGCGGCAGGCGGCGGGGCTGCGCTGCAGGCGCGTGGCCAGCTCGTCGAAATCCAGCTCGAACACATCGTGCAGCAGGAAGGCGGCCCGCTCCAGCGGCGTGAGCCGCTCCAGTGCCAGCATAAAGGCCATCGAGACATCCTGGGCCCATTCGCTGCGCGCCTCGGGCCCGGGCGACCAGGCCTCGGCCTCGTCCACCAGCGGCTCGGGCAGCCAGGTGCCCACATAGAGCTCGCGCCGCCTGCTGGCGGACTGCAGCTTGTCCAGGCAGAGATTGGTGGCCAGGCGCGAGAGAAAGGCGCCCGCATGCAAGACCTGACCCTCATCGACCTCGGCCCAGCGCAGCCAGGCCTCCTGCACGATGTCCTCGGCCTCGGCGCGCGAGCCCAGCATGCGGTAGGCCAGCGCGCGCAGGCTGCGCGCATGCGCGCGGTCAAAGCGCAGTGCGCGTGCCGCCGGGCTCAGGTCCAGGCCCTCGTCCATCAAGCCTGCTCCAGCCCGATCAGGATGCGCGCGTGGGCACACCCAGGCCATGGGCCCTGGGCCCTGCAGGCGGCTTGGTGGAGGGCGGTAACGTTCATTCCGTGGCTCCCTGTGCTCAGGACAATCCAGCCTTGTCCAGGCCGTAGGCCGCATCGTAGGCGCCCGGCGCGGTGCGGAAGGCGATGCTGGCGCGGTTCCAGCCATTGATGGCCATCACCCGGTAGGTGAGGTCGGCCAGCTCGGGCTCGGAGAACTGCGCGCGCGCCAGCGCATAGAGCTCGTCGGGCACGCCCTCGGGTGCCAAGCGGGTGAGCGCCTCGGTCCAGGCCAGGGCGGCGCGCTCGCGGGCGCTGAACAGGGCCGACTCGCGCCAGATCGCCAGATGGTGCAGGCGCAGCTCGCGCTCGCCGTGCAGCTTGGCCTCCTTGACATGCATGTCGAGGCAGAAGGCGCAACCGTTCAGCTGCGAGGCGCGGATGTCGATCAGATGGGACAGCACCGGGTCGAGGCTGCTGTCCTGGATGGCAAGGCTGAAGTCCAGGAACTTCTTGAACAGGGTGGGGGATTGCTGCGTGTGGTTGAGGCGTGGGCTGCTCATGGCGAGATCCTTGGGTTGCTTGTTGAATGAGTGATGAATGAATGGGGGCTGTGCACATAAGACGAGGCGGCTTGGGCGTTTGTGACATCAGGGCGCTGCGCCCAGCTCCAGCCGGGTGCAGCTCTGCCCGCGCCCGAGCGCGTGCTTGAGGGCCGGGAAGCTGCGCGCCACCACCACCGCCAGCGCCAGGCTGGCCAGCGCACGGGGGCCATGCAGGCGCAGCAGCTCCTCGCGCAGCTCGGCCAATGCCGGCGCGTGGGCGAGCGCGGCGCGGGCGTAGCGCCAGCCCAGGCGCATCTCGGCCGGCATCGCGGCCTCGTCTTCGGCCAGCAGGGCCTGCAGGGCCGGCCGCGGCACGCCGGCCTGCAGCGCCATGTCCAGCATCAGCTGGCTGCAGGGGCCGCAGTCCTCGTGCCGGGTGGCGGCGAACTTGGCCGCATAGAGCAGGGCCGGGGGCAGGTCTTGCGCAAAGGCCGCCAGGCCGAACAGCTTGCTGAACTGGAGAAAGGCCCGCGGGCTGAGCTCGAACAGCTCGCGCGCATAGCTCATGTCATAGCGGTAGCGGCGTTCGAAGCGCGCCAGGCGCCAATGCACGATGGGACGCAGCAGCCCTTCAAACATGGCGCAGCTCCCGCTCGGGCAGGGCCAGCCACAGCGCCGCCAGCGCGCTCAGCTGCACGCCCGGCACATCGCGCAGGAACTGGCCCCAGCCGCAGCGGCCGCTCGCCAGTTCCCAGGCATGCACGCCGGCATGCAGCAGCAGAAAGCCGGCGCCGCACAGTGCGGCCGCGGCACCGGGCTGCGGCCGCAGCGCACGCCAGAGCAGGCCGGCCGCGGCCACCAGATAGGCGCAACCGATGTCCCGCACAAAGTGCAGGTTCAGCGGGCCGGTGTAGAACACGCCGGGCATGGCCGCGTACCAGTCGGCCGGCGCCAGCAACATGCTGGCACCATTGGCCGCCAGCGCCAGGGCCAGCAGCGGCCGCAAGAACCTCTTCACCATCGTCGTCTCCAGGGCTGTTCACCCCCACAAGACGAGATGGCCGGCCGGCTTGTGACATGCCGGCCGCGCGCGGCCTCAGGGCGCCGTGCGCTCCAGCAGCATCGCATCCCCGTAGCTGAAGAAGCGGTAGCCCTGCGCGATCGCGTGGCGGTACAGCGCCATCACGGGCTCGTAGCCGGCAAAGGCGCTCACCAGCATCATCAGCGTGCTCTTGGGCAGGTGGAAGTTGGTGACCAGGCGATCGACCACGCGGAACTCGAAGCCCGGGGTGATGAAGATGGCGGTCTCGCGCGCGCCGGCCTGCAGCGTGCCGTCCTGGGCGGCGGACTCGAGCGCGCGCAGCGTGGTCGTGCCCACCGCCACCACCTTGCCGCCGCGCGCCCGCGTGGCGGCGATCGCCGCCACCGTCTCGGCCGGCACCTCGAACCACTCGCTGTGCATCTTGTGATCGCTCAGGCGCTCCACGCGCACCGGCTGGAAGGTGCCGGCGCCCACATGCAGGGTCACATGGGCCGTGCCTATGCCGCGCTCGGCCAAAGCGGCCAGCACGCCCTCGTCGAAATGCAGGGCCGCGGTGGGCGCCGCCACCGCGCCGGGCTCGCGCGCGAACACGGTCTGGTAGCGCCGCACATCGTCGGCCTCGTCGGCATGCTCGATATAGGGCGGCAGCGGCACATGGCCATGCTGCTCCAGCAGGGCAAAGGGGTCGCTGGGGAAGCGCAGGTGGAACATGCCGCCGTCCGGCCCACAGCGGCCCAGCACCTTGGCATCGAAGGCCTCGTTGAAGCGCACGACACTGCCGGGCTTGGGGCTCTTGCTGGCGCGCAGATGGGCCCAGACTTCGAGGGTGCCGGGCAGCACGCGCTCGATCAGCGCCTCGACCGAGCCACCGGTCTGCTTGGCGCCATAGAGCCGCGCCTTGATGACCTTGGTGTTGTTGAACACCAGCAGGTCGCCGGGGTTCAGCAGGCCGGGCAGTTCACGGAACACCCGGTCCACCGGGTGATCCGCACGCCCGTCGAGCAGACGCGAGGCGCTGCGCTCGGGGGCGGGATGCTGGGCAATCAGTTCGGGCGGGAGCGCGAAGTCGAAGTCGCTCACGTTGAAGGGGGGACGGGACATGGTGTTGAGGGCCGGACGGACCCGTGCCAAGCAGGGGCAGCGATTGTCCCATGCCCGTCGCCGCTACTTGCCGCCGGTGCCCGTGGCCAGCACGGTTCCCATCGTGCCGGTGATCCAGCCCAGGCGTGCGTCGGCAAAGCGTATCGAACCCAGCAGCTGGCGTGTGCCGCTGCGCTGCGCGACCCAGCTCTTGCCGCCGTCGCGCGTTGCCAGCACCGTGCCTCGCGCGCCCACAATCCAGCCCTGCTGCGCATCGAGGAAGAAGATGTCGCGCAGCGCGGGCAGGTCCGTCGACAGGCTCAGCTTGCGCCATTGGCGCCCACCATCGTCGGACTTGAGCACCACGCCGGCATCGCCCACGGCCCAGAGTGTCTGGGCATCGCTGGCCACCAACTGGTGCAGGCACTCGGCGGTGCCGCTGCTGCGCCGGGTCCAGGTCTTGCCTGCGTCCAGGCTTTCGGCCAGCAGGCCGCCCTCGCCCAGCGCCCACCAATGCAGGGCATCCAGCTGACGCAGCGCCTGCGTGCCCGCGGGCACGGCCAGCGCGGACCAGTTGGCCCCGCCGTCCTGCGTCGCCACAAAGCGCGGCCGCAGCGGCGCCGCCATGGCCCAGCCCAGTTGGGAATCGGCAAACTCGACACGTACCCAGTCGCTGCTCGCGCTCAGCATCTGGGCCCAGCTGGCGCCACCGTCGGCGCTGCGCTGCAGCTTGCCATCGCCGGCAATCATCCAGACCGCGGCGGTGGACAGCATCTGCAGCTGCACCGTGCCGGCCGTCAGGTCACTGCGCCTGAGCTGCCAGGTCCTGCCGCCATCACCAGTGGCCCAGAGCTCGCCACCTGCGCTCAGGCGCAGGCCATGCTGGGCGTCCGCAAAGGAAAGCGCCGGCGCGGCTTCGCTGCGGTCGCTCGCGCTGCCGGCCAGGCGTTGCCAGCTTTGCGCACCGTCGCTGCTGAGGAAGAACTGGCCGTCGTTGTCGCGCAGCAGATAGCGCTGCGGGCCCAGCGACTGCAGCTCCAGCCAGGCCACCTTGCGCCCGGGCGGATGCTGGGCCGCCTGCCAGCTCACGCCCCAGTCCGGGCTCAGCCAGACCTCACCAAAACGTCTGAACAGCAAACCCTGACCCTGCAGGGCCAGCAGATCCTCGCCGTACCTGCAGCAGGAGATCTCATCGCGCATGGCAGCCCAGCGAGCGCCGCCATCGCGGCTGATGTAAGGCGTGCCGTTGTGGCTCGCGATCATCACATCGTCGCTGGCGCTGAAGCGCTCGAACTTGAGCCATTCCCACAGCCAAGCCGGCGAGACGATGCCGCTGGGCACGATCTTCTGCCAGCTCTGGCCGCCGTCGCGGCTGCGCCAGAGCATGTTCTTGCGCATCCAGCCCTGGTTAATGTCGTAACGCTCGCCCACCGCGTTGACGAGGATCTGCTGCTCGTCCAGCACCAGCAGCTGAGCCGCGTACTGGAACATATAGTCCTCGTGCGCCAGCGTCAGCACCAGTTCGGGCTGGCGGCCCAGCGAGCGCGCGCGATAGACCCGGCCATGCTCCTCGGTCCAGACCGTGCCTGCCGGCCCCACGGCGTCGGGGCGGCGCTCGACGCGTTGCCAGTCAAGACCGGCGTTCTCGCTGACCCAGAAGCTGTAGCGATCCAGCAGCAGCAGACGCTGCGCATCCAGCGCGCGCAGCACCAGCTGCGGGTTCTCCTGCGGCAGGGGCGCGGCACGGCGCTGCCAGCTGCTGCCACCGTCGGCCGTCCACAACAGGGTGCCCGGCTGGCCCAGTACAAAGCCCTGCTGCGTGTCGAGAAACTGCAGGGCATAGAGGTCGGCATCCACGCCGCTCGGCTGCCGTGTCCAGCTCAGCCCACCGTCCACGCTCTTGAAAATATCGCCCGCGTCGCCCACGCGCCAGGCCGTCTGGGCGTCGACGAACTGCATCGCCTGCGCGGCATTGCCGCCCGCTTGCCAACACCAGGCGCTCGAGCCCGGGCCGCTGCAATCGAGCCCCAGCACCGGCGCCTGATGCTGGACCGATACCGGCCAGCTGGCCTCGCGGCTCTCGCCGTACTCATTGCTGACGCGCAGGCGCACCACATAGTCGCCGGCACGGGCGAATCGGTAACTGGGCTTGGGCGCCTGGCTGACGCCGCCATCGCCGAAACTCCAGGCAAAGCTCAAGCCGGCCAGTTCGGCCGCCGTGCTGCCAAATTGGGCCGGCGCGGCCACATCGGCCGTCGCGGCCGCCTGGATCTGCAGCGTGGCGGGCAAGGGCGTAGGGCCGCCAGATTCGCCACCACAGGCCGCCAGGGCCAGCACGGCAACAGCAGTCCAGGCCCTTGGCCACGGCAGAGTAGTTCGACTCAAGCTATGCCCCACGCCGCTCGCTCCTGTCAGAAACCGCCGGTCCCGGTGGCCAGCACGATGCCATTCTCGCCAAAGGCCCAGACCGTCTTGGCGTCCTGGATAAGCAGCGCCAGCAGACTTTGCTGCGTCGACTGCGCCTGCTGCTTCCAGCTTTTGCCGCCGTCATCGGTGGCCAGCAGCAGGCCAGCATCGCCAACGATCCAGCCGTGCAGCGCGTCGGCAAACTGAACATCGTTCAGTGCGCCGGCCGCACCCACGTCCTGCCGCAGCCAGGTCCTGCCTGCATCGGCGCTGCTGAGCACCAGCCCCTTGCTGCCCACCGCCCAGATCTTGCCGCCCGCCTGGCGATGCAGGCGCCGCACGTAAAGCCCAGGCCCGGACACCGAATCGGAGTCGGCGCTGTAGACGGTGCTGAAGTCTGCCGAGTCCGCCTTGACGAGGAAGAGGCCGCCGGTGCGCAGCCCATTGCCGCCCGCCGCCAGCACCTCACCGTTCTCCAGCGTCAGCAGCTGCCTCACGTCAACCGGCAGTGTGGCGCGCATGGCCCAACTCTGACCACCGTCGCTGCTGCGGTAGACGATGCTGCCCTGCCAGTTGCTCACCGCCATGATCCCCTCGGTTTCGCTGCTGAAACGCAGGGCCTGCAGCGCACCGCCAAATTCAGATCCGCCGCTCGGCACGGCCCACACCTGCGACCAGTTGGCGCCGCCGTCGCGGGTACGGAACAGCAGGCCAAAGTCGGCCACCACCCAACCCGTGTTGGCCGAGACGAATTGCAGGCTGCCGATATCACCCATCGCAAACATCGGCGGCGCCTGCCAGCTGCGGCCGTAGTCGCTGCTGCGCAGCAGCTGACTGCCGCTGTAGGCGAACAGGCGGCCCGGCGTCGGCATCGCGGCCGAGCCGATAGCGCCCGCCAGTGCCCCGCCACCAAAGCCAAGGGCCAGATCTGCTGAGCCGAAATGCGGGACCAACAGCTGCCAAGCCCCCTTGCCATCGTACGAACGCAAAGGGCGCCCGCTGAGCAGCACGCCCTGGCCGGCCAATGAGCTCAGGGATTCGGGCAATCCGCCCAGGCCCACTTGCAAGGCCTGCCAGCTGGCGCCCGCATCGGCGCTGACCCAGGAGTTCCTTGCGTCATTCGTGACGAGCAGCGTGCTTGCATTCACCACATGGCGGATCGAGGCGCCTGACTCCGGGGCTGTCACGGCCGTCCAGGTCTCGCCGCCATCGACGCTCCGGTACAAGGTCGCGCCGCCACCGCCCACGTTGCTGTGGCTCGCCCAATACTGGCCAGCGCCAGCCGGCCAGAACGCCACGTCGCCCCTCAGACTGAACCGCGAATACAGCAGCTGGGGAATGCCGGTGGACGCAACCCGCTTCCAGGTCTGGCCGCTATCGGTGCTGGTGCACAACACCACCTGATCCACGAAATGCTGCCAGCCGCCTTCGTTGGAGGCAGAAATCTGCCAGCTCACGCTCAGCAATTCGCTGCGCGAAGCCGCCTGTATCAAGCGCCAACCCGTGGCGCTGCCCTGACAAGCGGCGGGCAACTCCCCCGCCACGGACTCATGCAGGCCCAGATCCAGCGATCGCACGACCTGCAAGCTCTTGCCGTCGCCCGTCCACTCGGTTCGGTACAGGCTGCCATCCTTGGCTTGCGAGTCGTAGCGCTGCGCCGACGCGAACCAGCTGGCGCCGCCAT
The DNA here is from genome assembly GCF_030254645.1 of Paucibacter sediminis. Lineage (NCBI taxonomy): Bacteria > Pseudomonadati > Pseudomonadota > Betaproteobacteria > Burkholderiales > Sphaerotilaceae > Roseateles > Paucibacter sediminis. Next base: position 1,729,460 of record NZ_CP116346.1, on the reverse strand, counting down.
CGGCGCTCACCCACAGGCTTGTCGTCGCCAGGTCGGCGCTCACGCTTGTCACCGACAGCAAATCGCCGCCGTGGTTGCGCAGCGGACTGCTTCCCAATGGCGCAGAGAGCCGGCCAACGCGGCGGAAGCCGGCGCCGCCATCGTCACTGCGCCAGACACCACCGTCCGCCCCCAGCACCCAGGACTTGTTGGCATCGACCAGGGCAAAGCTGTGCAGCTTGCCGGCATCGGGCAGGCGCAGCAACTGCCAGTTGCGGCCACCGTCCGCGGTCTTGCTGAGCTGCCGCTCGTCGGTCAGTACCCAACCGAGCTGGGCGGAGACAAAGTTCGCCTGCGTCAGCGCCGCGCCCGTCGGCAGCGGCGCCTGCCAGCACCAGCCGGAAGCCTCAGCGCCCGAGCAGATGCGGCCGGCCAGATGAGCCTTGTTGCTGAGGCTCAGCTTGAAGCTGCTGCTGCGGCTTTGCCCGGCCTCGTTGCTCAGCTTCAGCTGCACCTCGTAATCGCCGGCCTTGGCGTAGGCATGCTTGGGGCTGGCCTCGGTGCTGCCGCTGCCATCGCCGAAATTCCATTCATAGCGCAAGCCGGCGGCGCTGCCAGCACTGCTGCCGAACTGCACCGCCGCGGCCAGATCACTCGCTGCCGGTGCCGAGATGCTGAGCACCTCCGGCAAGGGCGCCGGCGGCGCGATGCTGGCGCCATCGCCACCTCCTCCGCAAGCACTCAGTAGTCCGACGACAAGCGCGGCCGCGGCCGCGCGCCATTTCTTCTGCGTCTTTCGCTGCATGTAACCCTCCCTGGGTTGTGACTTATTTTTGGGGCATTCTGCACGAAGCCCGGTGGCAATGGACGCATGGCGCACGGGTGCCCTTGGAGCGCGACCACAGTTGGCTAGACTCGCCTTGTGATCGCTGCCGAGCCACCCAGGTGAACCGCCGCCAATTGCACGGCTTGGCGCTCGCCTGCCTGGCAGGCGGCCTGCGTGGCGCAAGGGCCGCCGAGCCCATGCTCACCGGCTTCACCGAGAACCTGCCGCCGCTGAACTACCAGGACGAAACCGGGCCGCAGGGCTTCAGCGTCGAGCTGCTGCGCATGGTGGCACTGCAGGCCAATCTGAAGCTGGAGATTCAGGTGCTGCCCTGGGTGCGCGCCATGCAATCGGCCGAGGCCACACCCAACAGCATCCTGTTCTCGCTCACCCGCACGCCCGAGCGCGAGGCGCTGTTCAAGTGGGTGGGGCCCATCAGCCCGCGCCGCATCGTGGTCTACAAGCTGGCCAGCCGCAGCGAGCTGAGCCTGTCCGAGCTGCGCCAGCTGCAGGGCGCCAAGATCGGCGTGGTGCGTGAATCGGCCACCGCGCGGCAGCTGCTGGCCGAGGGCTTCAAGCCCGGCGAGGAACTCGAATTCGGGCTGGACGACGCCACCAATGTGCGCAAGCTGCTGGCCGGGCGCATGGAGTACGTGATGCTGCTGGACTGGGCCGCGGCCTGGAACCTGCGCCAGCTCAAGCTGCCCTACGCGACCCTGCAGGCGGTGCTGGACTACGACAACAGCAAGTCCTACTGGTACGGCCTGCCGCCCGACACCGACCCGGCCTTGGTGCGGCGTCTGCAGGCCGCGCTGGACGCCACCAAGCGCGATGGGCGCTACGAGCTCTTGAAGCTGCGCTATTTCAGCTGAAGCCGCCTGCAGCAAGCGGGCAAAATCGCGCCCATGCCCGAGGCCCTCCCCGCTCCCGTCAAAGCCAAGTCAGCCCCCCAGAAGGCGATGGAGAAGCTGGGCCTGCTGCGCGACATCGACCTGGCCCTGCATCTGCCGCTGCGCTACGAGGACGAGACGCGCCTGACCCCGATCGCCGAGGCGCGCGATGGCGACACGGTGCAGTGCGAGGGCGAGATCGTCGAATCCCATATCGAGCTGCGCTCGCGCCGCCAGCTGCTGGTGCGCATCGACGACGGCAGCGCCCAGCTGCTGCTGCGCTTTCTGCACTTCTACCCCTCGCACCAGAAGAGCCTGGCGGCCGGCGCCCGGGTGCGCGTGCGCGGCGAGATCCGCGGCGGCTTCTTCGGCCGCGAGATCGTGCACCCCACATTCAAGCTAGTGAACGAGGGCGCGCCGCTTGCGGACTCGCTGACCCCCGTCTATCCCACCAGCGCCGCCCTGCCCCAGGCCTATCTGCGCAAGGCGGTGGGCTCGGCCCTGCAGCGCGCGCCGCTGGAAGAGATCCTGCCCGAGCAGGCGGTACCGCGCCAGCTGCCCGCGCTGCGCGAGGCGCTGATGTTCCTGCACCACCCGCCGCCCCAGGCCAGGTTGTCGATGCTGGAGGACCACAGCCACCCGGCCTGGCAGCGCCTCAAGTTCGAGGAGCTGCTGGCTCAGCAGCTGAGCCAGCTGCAGGCGCAGCGCGAGCGCGCGCGCCTGCGGGCGCCGGCCCTGCGCGGCCGGCGTGGCGGCCTGCACGAGCAGCTGCTGGCCGCACTGCCCTTCACCCTCACCGGCGCACAGCAGCGCGTCTGCGAGGAAATCGCGCAAGACCTGGCACGGCCCCAGCCCATGCACCGCCTGCTGCAGGGCGATGTGGGCTCGGGCAAGACCGTGGTGGCGGCGCTGGCCGCCGCGGTGGCGATGGCGGCCGGCTGGCAATGCGCGCTGATGGCGCCCACCGAGATCCTGGCCGAGCAGCATTTCCGCAAGCTGATAGTCTGGCTCGAGCCGCTGGGCATCACGGTGGCCTGGCTGACCGGCAGCGTCAAGGGCAAGGCGCGCCAGAAGATGCTGGACGCCGCCGCCTCGGGCGCGGCCCAGCTGGTGGTGGGCACGCATGCGGTGATCGAGGACAAGGTGAGCTTCGCCAAGCTGGGTCTGGCCATCATCGACGAGCAGCATCGCTTTGGCGTGGCGCAGCGCCTGGCGCTGCGCAAGAAGCTCGCCAGTCAGGCGCTCGAACCGCATCTGCTGATGATGAGCGCCACCCCCATCCCGCGCACCCTGGCGATGACTTATTTCGCCGACCTGGATGTGTCGACCATCGACGAGCTGCCGCCCGGCCGCACGCCCATCGTCACCAAGGTGTTTGCCGACAGCAAGCGCCTCGAGGTGGTGGCCAAGATCGCCGACGAGGTGGCACGCGGCGCCCAGGTCTACTGGGTCTGCCCGCTGATCGAGGAGTCGGAGACGCTGGACCTGAAGAACGCCACCGAGACGCACGCCGAGCTGAGCGCGGCGCTGGCCGGCAAGAGTGTCGGCCTGCTGCACGGCCGCATGCCACCGGCCGAAAAGGCCGCGGTGATGGCCGAGTTCTCGAGCGGCCGCATGAGCGTGCTGGTTGCCACCACGGTGATCGAGGTGGGCGTGGACGTGCCCAACGCCAGCCTGATGGTGATCGAGCATGCCGAGCGCTTCGGGCTCAGCCAGCTGCACCAGCTGCGCGGGCGGGTGGGCCGCGGCGCGGTGGCCAGCGTCTGCGTGCTGCTCTACACCGGGCCGCTCTCGGACACCGGCAAGTCGCGTCTCAAGGCCATGGCCGAGACCAACGACGGCTTCGAGATCGCGCGCCGCGACCTCGACATCCGCGGCCCCGGCGAGTTCATGGGCGCGCGCCAGAGCGGCGCCGAACTGCTGCGCTTTGCCGACCTGCAGGAAGACTCAGCCCTGCTGCAGGCGGCGCGCCGGCTGGCCCCCGAACTGCTGGACCACCACCCCGCGGCCGCACGCCGCCAGGTGGAGCGCTGGCTGGGCAGCAAGGCGGAGTTCCTCAAGGCGTAGTTCGCACAAACCGGCATGACCAACGCTAGGCCGAGGCGGGCTTCGCTATAGTCCGCGGAACTTTTTCCCACGAAACCCAGCTCATGATGAACCCCCTGTCCTTCCAGCGCCGTGCCGCCCTGTCCTTGATCCTCGGCGCCAGCGCCGCGCTGCTGAGCGCCTGCGGCGGTGGTGGCAGCAGCAGCCCGGCCGATACCTCGGGTTCGGCCGCCGTCATCGTGCTGAAGACCACCGACACCCTGGTGGGCACCGGCGCCACCGCGGCGGCCGGCAAGACGCTGACGGTGCATTACACCGGCTGGCTGTATGACGAGAAGGCCGCCGGTCAGAAGGGCACGAAGTTCGACAGCTCGGTGGACCGCGGCACGCCGTTCACCTTCGTGCTGGGTGCCGGCCAGGTCATCGCGGGCTGGGACCAGGGCTTTGTCGGCATGAAGGTGGGTGGCAAGCGCACCCTGCTGATCCCCAGCGCCCTGGCCTATGGCACGGCGGGCCGCCTGCCCACCATCCCGGGCAACGCCGCCCTGGTGTTCGACGTCGAGCTGCTGGCCGTCAACTGAGCCCCAGGCTCACTTCAAGCGCTGCACCCAGTACACCAGCACCTCCTGGCGCGGCTGGATGTCGGCATCGCTGTAGAAGTAGACCGGCACCGCATTGATGGCCTCCACCGTGGCCATGCCCGAGATGACGCGGCCGAACACCGTGTAGCCGGGCTTGGCCGCGCTCTGGTAGTCCAGGCTCGGGTTGTCCTTGACGTTGATGAAGAACTGGCTGGTGGCGCTGTTGGCATCGCTGCGGCGCGCCATCGCGATCGTGCCGGGCAGATTGCCCAGGCCGTTGTTGGCTTCGCTGACGATGGGGGCATAGGTCGGCGGCTTGAAGCGCATGCCCGGCGCATAGGCACCGCCCTGGATCACGAAGTCGCGGTCGACATGGTGGAACAGGGTATTGGTGTAGAAGCCGTCCGCCACATAACGCAGAAAGTTCGCGACCGTGATCGGCGCGTAGCTGGTATAGAGCTCCAGCACGATCTCGCCGCTGCTCGTGAGCATGCAGACGGTGCTGTACTGGCTCTCGGCCGACTTGGCCAGGCCGGTGGCGCTGCAGCTGTTGGTGGGCGGATTGGGGTTGGGGTTGGGCGTCGGGTACTGCACACCGCCATGCCCATCGTCATGGCCGCCACCACCGCAGGCCGCCAGGCTCAGGGCGGTGGCCAGGGCCAGCAGGCCCGCATAGATAGAACGCATCGCAACTCCCTTGGTTGGGAATTGCAACGCCGGCCCGGCCGCGGGCGTTGACCGGCTGACGTCCTGTTACTTCAGCCGGTCTTCAGAATTCGAGGTTGTCGATCAGGCGCGTGTTGCCGATGCGGGCCGCCGCCAGGGCCACCAGAGGCTGGCCCTCCTGGGCCGGGCCCAGGTCGTGCTGGCGGCGCAGCGTCACGTAGTCGGGCTGCCAGCCATGCGCGCGCAGGGCCTGCATGGCATCGGCTTCCATCGCCTCGAGATCGCGCGCGCCGGCCTGCCAGCGCGCGATCAGCGCCTTCAGGGTGGCGCAGAGGTGCAGGGCCTCGGCCCGTTCGGCATCGCTCAGGTAACCGTTGCGCGAGGACAGCGCCAGGCCCTCGGCGCTGCGCGAGGTCTCGCCCGCCAGGATGGTGATGGGCAAGGCCAGCTGCTGCACCATGCGGCGCAGCACCATCAGCTGCTGGTAGTCCTTCTTGCCGAACACCGCCACGCGCGGTTGCACGATGTTGAAGAGCTTGGCCACCACGGTGCACACGCCGACGAAGAAGCCGGGGCGGAAGTGGCCTTCCAGGATGTCGGCCAGCTCGGCGGGCGGATGCACCTTGTAGCCCTGCGGCTCAGGGTAGAGCTCGAGCTCGTCGGGGGCGAACACGAGCTCGCAGCCCGCGCTTTCGAGCAGCTCGCAATCGCGCGCCAGCGTGCGCGGGTAGCGGTCGAAATCCTCGTGCGGCGCGAACTGCAGGCGGTTCACGAAGATGCTGGCCACCACCGGCGCCTCAGGCCCCACCGCGGCGCGCGCTTGGCGCACCAGCGAGAGATGGCCCTCGTGCAGATTGCCCATGGTGGGCACAAAGCCGGTGCCCGTGCTGCCGGCCAGGGCGGCGCGCAGTTCGGCGATGGTGTGGATGACTTGCAGTGCCATGTCAGTAGCCGTGGAGATCGTCTTGCGGGAAGGTCTGAGCCTTCACCTCCGAGACATAGCGGCGCACCGCGTCCTGCACCGAGGAGGCGCCCTGCATGAAGTTCTTGACGAAGCGCGGGCGGCGGCCGGGCGTCACGTCCAGCATGTCGTGCAGCACCAGCACCTGGCCCGAGCAGCCCACGCCGGCGCCGATGCCGATCACCGGGATGGCCAGGCTTTGCGTCAGCTCGGCGGCCAGCGCGGCCGGGATCATCTCGATCACCAGCATCTGCGCGCCGGCGTCGGCCAGCTCCTGTGCATGTTTTTTCAGCAGCGCGGCCGAGGCCTCGTCGCGCCCCTGCACCTTGTAGCCGCCCAGGGCGGTGACGGTCTGCGGCGTGAAGCCCAGGTGGGCGCAGACGGGAATGCCACGCTCCACCAGATAGCGCACCACCGGCGCGGTCCAGCCGCCACCTTCCAGCTTCACCATATGGGCGCCGGCCTTCACCAGCGCGGCGGCGCTCTTCCAGGCCTCGGCGGTGCTGGCCTGGTAGCTGTCGAAGGGCAGGTCGCCGATGATCCAGGCGCTCTTGCGGCCGCGTGCCACGCAGCGCGTGTGATAGACCATCTCCTCCAGCGTCACCGGCACGGTGCTGCTCTGGCCCTGCAGCACATTGCCGAGCGAATCGCCGATCAGCAGCACGTCCACGCCGGCTTCGTCCAGCAGGGTCGCGAAGGCGGCGTCGTAGCAGGTCAGCATGGCGATCTTGTCGCCGCTGGCATGCATGTCCAGCAGGCGCTGGAGGCTCATCGGTTTGCGCTCGGTGTTCATGATGGCTGCTGCTCGAAGGTCAAGGGCGAGCGCAGTGTAGCGGGCCGATGCGGGTTTGCACCAAGCCGGGGACAATGTAGGCTCGCACCCCTAGGAGGCCCCACCGCATGACGCTCACCGAGCTGCGCTACATCGTCGCCGTCGCGCGCGAACGTCACTTCGGCCGCGCCGCCGAGGCCTGCTTCGTCTCGCAACCCACGCTTTCGGTGGCGATCAAGAAGCTCGAGGAAGAGCTGGACGTGAAGATCTTCGAGCGCGGTGCCGCCGAGGTCTCGGTGACGCCGCTGGGCGAAGACATCGTGCGCCAGGCGCAATCGGTGATCGAGCAGGCCAGTGCCATCAAGGAGATCGCCAAGCGCGGCAAGGACCCGCTGGCCGGCGCGCTGCGCCTGGGCATCATCTACACCATCGGCCCCTATCTGCTGCCCGAGCTGGTCAAGCACACCATCGAGCAGTACCCGCAGATGCCGCTGATGCTGCAGGAGAACTTCACCGTCAAGCTGCTGGAGATGCTGCGCACCGGCGAGCTGGACTGCGCCATCATGGCCGAGCCCTTCCCCGACACCGGCCTGGCGATCGCGCCGCTCTATGACGAACCCTTCGTGGTCGCCGTGCCTGCCCCCCACCCCTTTGCGCAGCGCCAGAGCGTCAGCACCCAGGAGCTGAAGAACGAGACCATGCTGCTGCTGGGCACCGGCCACTGCTTCCGCGACCATGTGCTGGAGGTCTGCCCGGAGTTCGCGCGCTTCTCCTCCGATGCCGAGGGCATACGCAAGAGCTTCGAGGGCAGCTCGCTGGAAACCATCAAGCACATGGTGGCCTCGGGCATGGGCGTGACGGTGGTGCCCTCTTTAAGCGTGCCGCGCGACCCCACGCCGCATCTGCGCTTCGTGCCCTTCGAGGACCCCGTGCCCACGCGTCGCGTGGTGCTGGCCTGGCGCCGCACCTTCACGCGCTACGAGGCGATCGCGGCGCTGCGCAACGCCATCTATGCCTGCAAGCTGGATGGGGTGACCAGGCTTTCGTAGCAAGAAGCGGGTGGCCGCTGGCGCCGCGTGCCTTCAGACTGTCTCCATGATGCAAGACGCCACCCCCCCCGATCTCCGCTTCGAGCGCGTGCGCCAGGCCATCCAGCAGCTGGCCGCGGCGCCCGAGGCGCTCTCGCTGCAGGCACTGGCCGATGCCGCCGGGCTCAGCCCCTTCCACTTCCAGCGCAGCTTCGTCAGCATGGCGGGGGTCACGCCCAAGGAGTTTGCCCAGGCGCTGGCGCTGGCGCGTGCCAAGCAGAGCCTGCTGCGCGCCGAGTCGGTGCTGGAGGCGGCGCTGGCCGCCGGGCTCTCGGGGCCCTCGCGCCTGCACGACCTGTTTCTGAGCCTGGAGGGCCTGACGCCGGGCGAGTTCAAGCAGGCCGGGCGCGGCCTGGACGTGCAGTGGACGGCGCTGGACTCGGTGCTGGGCCCGGTCTGGCTGGCCAGCACCGCGCGCGGCGTGCTGCGCATGGCCTTCATGCGCGAGGCCTCCAGCGCCGCGCTGCTGGACGAGGCGCGCACGCTGCTGCCCGAGGCGCGCTGGCACGAGGCCGCGCAGCCCCTGCGCCCGCTGGCCACCGAGGTGCAGCGCCGCCTCGCCGGCCTCAAGCCCCAGCACCCGATCGGCCTGCTGCTCAGCGGCACGCCGCTGCGGCTCAAGGTCTGGGAGGCGCTCTTGCGCATCCCCGAGGGCCAGGTCCTGTCCTATACCCAGCTGGCGCGGCTGGCCGGTGCGCCGCAGGCGGTGCGCGCGGTGGCCAGCTGCGTGGCCGCCAACCCGATCGCCTACCTGATCCCCTGCCACCGGGTGATACGCGCGAATGCCGATTTCGGCGAATACCGCTGGGGGCCGGAGACCAAGCGTGCGCTCCTGGGGCTGGAGCTGGCGCGGCACGCCTCCTGAGCGTTTCTTAGATGCCACCCTCCTGCCCGAACACGGTCTTGCGCGCGGTGGGCAGCCATTCGTCGATATTGCGGCTGGTGGCGATCAGCACCGGCACCAGGATCTGCTTGGCCGGCGGCTTGCCAGCCCGGCCCGCCAGCAAAGCCTCGGCAGCGCGCTGGCCCATCAGGTAGGGCTGCTGCATGCCCACGGCCACCAGCGCCTTGCTCTTGAGCAGATCGACGAACTCCGGGATGCCGTCGAAGGAGCCCACCAGCAGCTCGGCGCTGCGCCGGGCGTCGCGCACCGCCTGCAGGGCCCCCAGCGTGGGCTGGTCCACCTCGACGAACAGGCCCCGCAGCTTGGGGAAGGCGGCCAGCATCTCTCGCACGAAGCCGTAGGTCTCCTCGGTCGAATAACTCTTCATCTGGCGCAGCACCACCTCCTTGCCAAAGCCGGCCTCGCGCATGGCATCGCGGAAGCCGTTGGTGCGGTCCTGGCCGTTCTTGCGGTCCAGCGCGATCGTGCACAGGCCGTACTGTCCGCCCCGCCAGCCGCGTTCGCCCATGGCGCGCGCCATCGCCTCGCCCACCCCGTAGGCGCCCTTGTAGTTGTCGGACTTGATGTAGGACAGGTAGTCGCCACCATTGCTGCCGATGTCGGCCACCACCGCGGGCACCTTGGCGCGGCTCGCCAAGTCCAGCACCGCCACCGCCGATTTGCTGCTGGTGGGCGAGAGCACAAGGCCGGCGGCGCCGCGCGCCAGCACGCTGCTGGCATGGGCCAGCTGCAATTCGTCACTGTTGCGGCTGTCCAGCGCCTCGAAGCTCATGCCGGCGGTCTCGACCACCGCCTGCACGCCGCGGCCCAGGGTGCGCCAGAACGGCAGATCCAGGCCCGGCGTCAGATAGGCCACCAAGGGCGCGGGTGCGAGCTGCGCCGCCACCGGCCAGCCGCCCGCAAGCAGGGGCAAGCCGGCAAACCGGCGCAGACAGCGGCGCCGCGACAAGATGCATGTGTAGGGCATGAGCTTGACCTCCGCGATGTCCTCAGGGCCGGGCCGCGATCGGCACCGCGTCCGCCACGTCGGCGCCGGGCGCATGGCGCGGCAGCGTCATGCGCAGCGTGGTGCCTTCGCCGGGCTGGCTGACAATGCGTATCTTGCCACCCAGCACGCCGGTGACGATGTTGAATGCGATGTGCAGGCCCAGGCCGGAACCGCCATGGCCCAGCTTGGTGGTGAAGAAGGGCTCGAACACATGTGTCAGATGCTCGGCCGGTATGCCGCAGCCGTCGTCGCTGACCCAGAGCTCGACGCAGCCGCTCTCCAGGCCGCGCGCGCCGATGCGTATCAGCCCGGCATCGCGGCCCTCGAAGGCATGCAGCACGGCGTTGTTGATGAGGTTGGTCAGCACCTGGCCGAGCGGCCCCGGGAAGCTGTACATCTCCAGGTCCTGCGGCAGTTCGGCCTGCAGCAGGAAGGGCGTCTTGCGCAGCGAGGGCTGCAGCGTCAGGCAGATCTCGCTCACCACCTCGTGCAGCAGGAAGCGCCGCCGCTGCGAGCTCTCGCGGTCCACCGCCACCTGCTTGAAGCTGGTGATCAGGTCGCCGGCACGGCCCAGGTTGCGCAGCACGATGTCGGCCGCGGCATGCACCTCGCCCACATAGGCATGCAGGGCCTGCCGCGTGAGCGGATGCGCCAGCTTGGCCTCCATGTCCCGGGTGACGTCCTGGATGGTGCTGGCCGCCAGCAGGCCGTTGCCGATAGGCGTGTTCAGCTCATGCGCGACGCCCGCCACCAGGGCGCCCAGCGCCGCCAGCTTTTCGCTCGACACCAGCTCGCCCTGCATCTGGTGGAGCACATCGACGCTGTGCTGCAGCTCGGCATTGGCATGCCGGAGCGCATCGTCGCGCTCGATCAGGCGCGCGCGCATCTGGTCCATGGCATAGAGCAGGCTGCCGTGGTCGGCGGGCCGCAGCCGGATCACCGAGTGCAGGTCGCCGGCGGCGATGCGGCGCGCGATGTCGGCCGCGTACTCGGGTTCGCCGCCCAGCCGGTGCAGCAGCGAGCGCGTGATCGCCACCGTCACCAGCACGCTCAGCAGCAGCGCCAGCCCGGCCAGCGCGACGATCAGCCGGCGCGCATCCAGATAGGCCTGCTCCACCTGGCGGCTCGCCGCCAGCATCTGCGCGCCCTGGTGCTGGTTGAACTGCTCGAGCAGCGCGAAGTAGTCGGTCTGGTAGCCATGCAGGTCGACGATGAGCAGGTTGCGCGCCTCGCCCAGCCGATGCTGGTTCAGCAGGCCGATGAAGTCCTCCTGGTTGATGCTGTAGGCCGAGTGCACGACCTGCATGCGCCGCAGCAGCTCGCGGCCCAGCGGGTCGCTGACGCGCTCCCCCAGCGTGGCGAGCGCGACCTGCATGCGCTGCTGGGCGGCCGCGATCTCGGCCTGGGCCTGCGCAAGCTGGGCGTCCTCGTTGAAGATCAGCGCATTGCGCATCGCGCGCGCGGCAATGCCCAGCTGGCTGTTGACCTCGCTGATCAGCACCGTCTTGGGATATTCCTGCTGCAGGGCCTGCCGGGTGGTCTCGCTGAGCGCCCCGAGCTTCAGCACCGCCGCGCCGCTCAGCGCCACCAGCAGCACGATGATGGCGCCATAGCTCAGCGCCAGGCGCTGGCCGATGCCCGCGCGCCCGTGGCCACGCCACGAACCAAGCCTCGTCAGACTGTGTCTCATCGGTATGCGGATGAAATGGCGGTCGGCCACCCGCCCGGCAGGGGCGGGGCCGCCTGGGACACAGTCTACGGCCGCGGCAACGCCTCAGCGCAGCTGCGCCAGCGTGGCCGCCGCCATGCCCATCAGCAGGGCCCCCACCCCGCCGGCCAGCCAGCGCTGAGTAGCAGCGCCACCGCCGGCGCGCTGGCCGCGCAAGGCGCCCAGGCTGGCCAGCAGCACCGCGCCATAGACGACGATCTGGTTGGCCGCGATGATCAGCGTGAGCCAGAGCGCCTGCGCCAGCGGCGCGCGCTCCGGGCTGCGCAGAAAAGCCGGGAACACCGCCAGCATGAAGGCATAGGCCTTGGGGTTGAGCAGGCAGTTGGCCATGCCGCTGAAAAACACCCGACCCGGCGCCTGCGCCTGCGCCTTCACGGCCGCGGCCGGCGGGGCGCCGGCCGGCGCGGCCACCATCCAGGCCGAACGCAGCATCTGCCAGCCGATCCAACCCAGGTAGAGCGAACCCGCCACCAGCATGAGCGCAAAGGCACCGGGCAAGAGCATCAGCAGGGCTGCGAGGCCGCTGAGGTTGAGCAGCACATGCACCACCCCGCCGGCCACGATGCCGGCCAGCGCCAGCAGGCCGCCGCGCCAGCCCGACTGCAGGGCATGGCCGGCCACATAGGCCATGTCCATGCCGGGCAGCACGATGATGCCCAGGGTGAGCAGAAAAAACATCCAGAGACTGTGGCTGGCATCCATGGCCGGCTCCCTTGTGGTTGACTTCAAGGCTCGCAGTCTAGAAAGCAAATAGGACAGAATCGGCCCTGTATCGACCACCGAGCACCATGAGCAAACCCACCGGCCGTGTCCTTGCCCTGCTGGAGCTGCTGCAGTCGCGCGTGCGCCTGCCCGGCAGCGAGCTGGCCGAGCGGCTCGGCGTGGACCAGCGCACCGTGCGCCGCTACATCGCCCAGCTGGTGGAACTGGGCCTGCCGATCCAGGCCGGGCGTGGCCGCGATGGCGGCTATGCGCTGGCGGCCGGCCACAAGCTGCCGCCCATGATGTTCAGCGCCGAAGAGGCGCTCGCGCTCACGATGGGCTTGCGCGCGGCGCGCGAGCTGGGCCTGCACGGCATCCTGCCGGCCATCAGCAGCAGCGAGGCCAAGCTGGAGCGCGTCATGCCGACGGCGCTGCGCAAGCGCGTCGCGGGCATCGCCTCGGTGGTGGCCCTCGACCTCAAGACGCCCAAGCAGCGCGCCGCCAGCCCCGAGCTGCTGGCGCTGAGCACCGCCGCGCGCGCCCAGCAGCGCGTGCGCCTGCAGTATCTGGATCTGCACCGGCAGGCCAGCACGCGCGAGCTCGATGTCTACGGCCTGGCCTACCGGGGCGGCGCCTGGTATGCGGTGGGCTATTGCCAGCTACGCCAGGACGTGCGCTCGTTCCGGCTCGACCGCGTGCAGGCCGTCGAGGCCCTGCCGGTGAGCTTCGGCCGCCCGGCGGATTTCGATGTGCTGGGCTATCTGACTCACGCCATCGCCACGCTGCCGCGCAACCACGCGGTGGAGGCCCTGCTGCACACCGATCTGGCCACGGCGCGGCGCGCCCTCTATGCCGAAATGGGCGTGCTGGAGCCCTGCCGCGGCGGCGTGCGCCTGCGCGCCCAGGCCGACGATCTGGCGTCGATGGCGCGCGACTTCGCCCAGCTGCCCTTCGGCTTCAGCATCGTCAAGCCCGCGGCGCTGCGCCGCGCCATCGCCGCCCATGCCCAGGCCTTGTTGACGCACATGCAATAAGTCATGCGTAGTCACCCGAAGTCGGGTAAATGCGCCCCCTTGAACCAAGGGGTGCGCTCCCGCCGCGGCATGAGCTAACGCCTACATTGCCACCCTCAATAAGACCAACCGTCAGGAGAGGGATCAAAGATGAAGAAGCAAGTATTGGGCGCCGTGGCTGCGGCCGCCCTGGCGCTGTGCGCCGGCCAGGCGCAGGCCCTGAACATCGTGCTGTGGGATACCAGCGGCAGCTTCGGCAAGGCGCCGCATGGCGCCGAGGCGCTGTTCGCCTTCCAGAAGGCCGCCAACTACTGGAACAAGACGCTCACCAACGACGTCACCGTCAACATCCAGATCTCCTTCGACGCCCTGGCCCCCGGCGTGCTGGGCTCCACCGGCAGCGCCAGCCAGGTGGTGGCCGTGACCGACGCCTACGCGCGCCTGGCCGCCACCAAGACCAGCGCGCTGGACAATATCGCCGTGGCGAATCTGTCGGCGCTCTCGGCCAGCGGCGGCCTGACGGTGCGCATGAACAACTACCACGACGTGGCCAACAAGATCGGCGTCGCCGCCGATGCCACCCGCCTGGTCACCGGCAATCTGGACAGCACCCGCTACCTGGACGTCAACCAGTCGGTCGTGAAGGCCCTGGGCCTGACCAGCCTGACCGGCCCGGCCCAGCAGTTCGACGCCAATATCAAGTTCAGCTCGAACTTCGGTTTCGACTTCAACCCCAGCAACGGCATCGACGTGGGCAAGTACGACTTCACCGCCGTCGCCATCCATGAGCTGGGCCATGCGCTGGGCTTCGTCAGCGGCACCGACACCTTCGACATCCTGGCCCATGGCAAGGGCCCGCTGGCCGCCAACTTCGAGGCCGGCAACTACGGCGACAAGAACACCGACGGCTGGGCCATCGGCAGCACGCTGGACCTGTTCCGCTATGGCAATGCGCTGAACGGCAGCAGCCTGGCGCTGCAATGGTCGGCCGCGCCCAACCGCGCGGCCTTCTTCTCGATCGACGGCAAGCATGTGTTCAACCTGCCCGACGTGGATCAGGAAGCCGGCTTCTTCTCGACCGGCCGCTACAACGGCGACGGCCAACAGGCCTCGCACTGGAAGGACAACCTCGGCGCCATCGATCCCGACACCGGCGGCGCCTGCCTGTTCGAGACGCGCGCCGTCGGCATCATGGACCCGACCTCCTCGCCCTGCCACCAGGGCGCGATCACGCAGAACGACATCGCCGCCTTCGACGCGATGGGCTGGAACACCAGCTTCGACGTGCTGGCCAATGGCAGGTACAGCATCAACAGCAGCGGCGCCTTCGCCCTCGACGGCCTGGCCGCCGCGGTGCCCGAGCCCGCCACCTGGGCGCAGCTGCTGCTGGGCTTCGGCCTGATCGGCGGCTTCCTGCGCGCACGCCGCCAGGGTGGCGACGCCGCCTGAGCGCGGCAAGGCCGGCGGGGCGGCCGCGATCGGTTAGGCTTTCAAGCCCTGAACGAACCGTGGAGCCCCGCATGGCCAAGACATCCGCCACCCTTGCCGCGCTGCTGCTGTTGGGGCTTGGCGGCGCACGTGCTGCGCCCGTCGCCGAGCCCAGCCGCGCCGAGCTGACGCGCCAGGTCGAGGCGCTGGACCAGGCCTTCTTCGGCGCCTTCAACCAATGCCGGATCGAACAGCTGGCCGGCCTGGTGGCCGAAGACCTGGAGTTCTTCCACGACAAGACCGGGCTGATGCGTTCGCGCCAGGCCTTTCTGGACAGCGTGCGCAAGAACGTCTGCCAGCGCTTCCGGCGCGAGCCGCTGCCGGGCACCATGACGGTGTTCCCGCTGGAGGGCTTTGGCGCCATCCAGATGGGCGAGCACAAGTTCTGCTCGCTGGACAGCGGCCGCTGCGAGGGCAAGGGCCGCTATGTGCATGTCTGGCACCGCCTCGACGAGGGGCGCTGGGAGCTGATGCGGGTGCTCAGCTACGAGCACCTGCCGTTGTCCGAGTGACGTTGCGGCTCAGAGTACCGACAGCAGGCCGATGATGCCCAGCGTCAGCGCCGCCAGCGCGTCGCCGGCGATCAGGCCGCCGCCCACCAGCGAGGTGGAACTCATGTCCGCGGGCAGCTCGTCCTCGCCCGCCGCCGGCTTGGGCGCGACCGTGTTGATGAAGCTGGAGATCACCCCGCCGCCGGCAAACCAGGCCGAGGTGCTGAGGTTGACGAAGCCGCCGAAGGACGAGGCATAGGGGCTGGGCAGCAGCACCGCATCGAGCACGAAATCCGCAGCGAAGGCGCCCTTGCTGCTGCGCGCCCAGCGCTTGTAGCCGGCGTGGCCCCAGATCAGCTTGCGCAGCAGCTCGGTCACCAGGCCGATCGCCACGCCGATCCAGATCGCATCGGTCTGGTAGGGCTCGGGGTCGGTGAGGCTGCGCAGCGCGCCGACGAATTTGTAGGTCATCGCCGAGGTCCACTGCGCCGGGGCCTGCTCGGCGCTCATGGCGGTCTGGTCCAGATTCAGCACCGGGTAGGCCGACATGAAGAGCTTGGCGATCACCACCGCCAGGATCGCGCCCAGCAGCAGGCCGGCCACCTGAAAGCGGAACTGCAGCGCGCGGTTGGAGCCGAGGCGCCAGCCGGTCGAGCGGTCCTGCTGCATATCGCCCGCCACGCTGGACGAGACGAACACCACCATCGCCGCCAGCAGGCCCAGCATCGGGTCCTTGAGGCCGAGGCTGGCCAGTATCAGCACCGTCACCACAAAGGCCGAGGAGATCGGGTTCTGATCGGTCAGGCCCAGCGAGATGCCGTTGACGATGGCAAACACATAGACCAGGCCCACCGCCAGCAACATATAGCCCAGCGGCTCGTGGAAGAAGTTCACGCCGCAGAACACCGTGGCCGCGGTCCACACCGCGACCCAGGCAAGCAGGCGCGGGGTACTCGCGCGCGGTCCGGTGCGCTGCTCCTCGGGCACCTCGGTCTGCACGGCATTGACGTCGCGCAGGCGGCGCGCGGCGCGCCAGAAGATCAGCGTCAGGTCGACGATGGCGGCGCCCAGGATCAGGCCCAGCGCGATCAGGAAGGCGATCTTGCGGAAGGGCTCGCCGGCCTTGAGCCAGCCGATGCTGATGAAGTAGGGCCCCAGGGCCCAGAACACCAGACCGCCCACGATGGCCGGAATGCCCACGCGCGCGCCCACGATCAGGCCGGCGCCAAAGGTCGAGGCCGAGAGCTCGACGGCCTCCAGCAGCGGGATCTTGGCCGCCGCGAACCCCGTACCCAGGCCCGCGGCCATGCCGCCGAACAGGCGCGAGACCGAGCGCTTCAGCAGCACCGGGTCGGTCAGCGCGCGCAGGATGTTGGCCACCGCCAGCCCGGAGGGGAAGGTCAGCTGCATGCGCTCCACCAGGATCGGCGTGTAGAGCATGCCGATGCCGGCGGCCATCATGCCGATGCAAAGCATGTAGGTGACGAGCTGCCAGTTGGGCACCGGCGGCATGCCCATCCAGGTCATGGCCTGGATCAGCGTGCTCATCGCCATCATGCCGGCCACCGAGGCGGCGGTGGTCTGGATGTAGTTGGCGCCATGCTTGCCCTCGGAACCGTAGCCGTAGGTGACCACCGAACCGAGGATGCCCGCCAGCACCTGGCCGCCGACGAAGAAACCGATCGAGAAGTTCATGAAGGCCGCGGTGATGCCGCCCAGCGGGCCCAGCACCAGCATGCCGATGGCGCCAAGCAGGGCGTAATAGCGCCAGCTGCCGACGCGCGGCAGCCAGGCCCAGCGGCGCGTGTCCGGCACCGAGCTCACAGAAATGGAGGACATGGAGGAAAGGCCCAACGTAAGATGGCGCGGACTGTAGCCCCCGGGCCACCATCGCACCATGAGTGAGATCACCCCCACCCCCACGCCGCATCCCACCCGGATCGCCATCCTCACCTTCGACGGCTTCAACGAGCTCGACAGCTTCGTCGCCCTGGGTCTGCTGAACCGCCTGAAGGCCCAGGGCTTCAGCGCCGAGCTGTGCGGCCCCGGCCATGCGGTGACCTCGATGAACGGCGTCACGGTGCAGTTGCAGCGCCCGCTGGAATGGGCCAACGAGGCCGAGGTGGTGCTGTTCGGCTCCGGCATCTACACCCGCGCCATCGCCGAGAACTCGACCCTGCTCGATCGCCTGCAGCTCGACCCGGTGAAGCAGCTGATCGGCGCCCAATGCTCGGGCACCCTGCTGCTGGCGCGCCTGGGCCTGCTGGGCGACATGCCCGCCTGCACCGACCTGATCACCAAGCCCTGGGTCGTCGCGGCCGGCGCCCGCGTGCTGGACGAGCCCTTCCACGCGCGCGGCCCCATTGCCACCGCGGGTGGCTGCCTGGCCTCCCAATACCTCGCCACCTGGGTGATGCTGAGACGCGCCGGTGAGGCCGCCGCACGCGAGGCCCTGCACTATGTGGCGCCGGTGGGCGAGAAAGAGTCCTATGTGGAACGGCTGCTGGCGCAGGTGGCGCGGTATTCCGCCTAGGCGCGTTCGATGCGGCAGGCGTAGCAGCCATGGCCGGTGAAGCGCGCCAGCACAAAGGCCACCTCGGCGCGTGACAGCAGGCTTTGCAGATGCGCCTCGGCCTCGGCCGCCGCGACCACCGCCCCCTCCAGGATGCGCTCGGCGGCCGAATAGGCGCGCAGCAGGAAGCTCGGGCTTAGGTAGGGGTGCTCGCCGGCGAGCGGCAGTCGATCCAGGCCCTGCACCGGCTCTGCATCATCGGACGGGTCGGCCAACAGGAACACCGGCCCGTACTCGCGATAAGGGCCGGCCTGCTCGAAGGGGCAATAGCTGGCCAGCAGCAAGGCCTCGCCGGGGCGCGCGCGGCGCAAGGCATCGCGACAGGGCTCGCCGCCTTCGGCAATGTGGCGTTCCACCGGCTGGTTCAGATCGTCCAGGCCCGCGGCGCGGGCGCGTTGCACGAAGCCCGCACGGATGGGGGTGATGAGGTAGGGAATGGGCTGCATGGGTTGATGGTCTTGGCGGGTACAGGCGGCCATGCTAGGCAACAGCGCCGGCAACGGCCACCCGGTTCTTGCCATGTCTGGTCGCGGCAGAGACTGGCAAGGGACGGGGGCTTGGTGCGAAGATGCGCAAGGCTGTGCAAACCAGCCACGATTGGAGACATGACGATGACTGACTCGCCGTTGGAACCCGTGAGCATGGACCGGGTCAAGGACCTGGTGAGCGATCTGCGGGACGCCAAGCCCGCCATCTACCTGATCGATCTGCTGCTCAGCGCCGGCGTGGGTTGGGCGCTATTTGCCTATGCGGTGATGGGCGCGGGCTGGGTCGGCCGGCTGCTGGCGTTCGCCGGCGCCGCGTTGCTGCTTTTCCGGGCACTCGCCTTCATTCACGAGATCTTCCACCAGCAGGCCATGACGGGTTTCCGGCTGCTGTGGCATGCGCTGGCCGGCGTTCCGCTGCTGATTCCCTTCCTGCTCTATCTGCCCATCCACCAGGCACACCACAATGCCAAGACCTATGGCACGCCCCAGGATGGCGAGTACGAGCAGTTTCTGGGCCGTTGCCGGGAAATGTCGACCAAGCTCTATGCGCTGAACGTCGCGCTGCCCCTGGCCCTGCTGCTGCGCTTCGCCTTGCTGACGCCCCTGTCCCTGGTGTTCCCCAAGGTGCGCCAGGAGGTGATACCCAACTTCGTCCACATGGCCCTGCGCATGCCCTACCGCGCACCCGACATCAAGGAAAGCGCGCGCCCCGAAGCGATGCGGGTGGAGTTCTTCTGCGCCGCCTTCGGATGGGGCTTGATCGCCCTGGCGCTGACGGGGCATGGGGCGCTGCTGAGCTGGTGGGCGACGCTGGTCATCGCCATCGCCACGCTCAACACGGTGCGGGCGCTGTGCGCCACGCACCTGTATGTGGAGCAGGCCGGCGGGCGCGGCGCGCGCGGCCAGATGCTGGATTCGCTCAACATCGACAACGCCGGCTTGCTGACACAGCTGCTCTGTCCGGTGGGGCTGCGCTTTCATGCCCTCCACCATGTCGCCCCATATCTGCCGTATCACGCCCTGGCGGAGGCCCATCGGCGCCTGATGGCCGCGTTGCCGCCAGGCTCCGAATACCACTGGGTCAGCGTGCCCAGCCTGGGTGCCGGCATGCGCCGCCTGAGCGAGGCGACCGAGGGAATCGGGCCCGGCGGCGAGCACTGAGCCCGGCGCGACAGCAGGCACGCGGGGCCGCCAGCGGCCCGCCCCCCACCCGCTGCGATAATCCGCCCCTTCCCCTGACACGCGCGCCGCCCATGAGGCTTGGCCGCGCCGACCGAGCCCATATGTCCGCCGACCAGCCGTCCCCCGTCGTTCCGCGCATCGAATCCGAAGTGCGCCGCCGCCGCACCTTCGCCATCATTTCCCACCCCGACGCGGGCAAGACCACGCTCACCGAGAAGCTGCTGCTGTTCTCGGGCGCGATCCAGATCGCCGGCTCGGTGAAGGCGCGCAAGGCCTCGCGGCATGCGACCTCGGACTGGATGGAGATCGAAAAGCAGCGCGGCATTTCGGTGGCCTCGTCGGTGATGCAGATGGAGTACCGCGACTGCGTCATCAACCTGCTCGACACCCCGGGCCACCAGGACTTCTCGGAAGACACTTACCGCGTGCTGACCGCCGTCGATGCGGCGCTGATGGTGATCGACGCGGCCAATGGTGTGGAGCCGCAGACGCGCCGCCTGCTGCAGGTCTGCCGCGCGCGCAACACCCCCATCCTCACCTTCGTCAACAAGATGGACCGCGAGGTGCAAGAGCCGCTGGCGCTGATGGACGAGATCGAGCGCGAGCTGGGCATGACGGTCGTGCCCTTCACCTGGCCGGTGGGCATGGGCAAGCAATTCCATGGCGTGATGGACCTGCGCCAGCAGCGCATGCGCGTGTTCGCCCCCGGCGAGGACCGCGTGGCCGGCACCGAGGAGGTGCTGGACGGCCTGGACAACCCCGCCTATGCCGAGCGCTTCGGCATGCAGTACGAGAACGCCCAGGGCGAGATCGAGCTGGTGCGCGAGGCCGCACCCGAGTTCAATCTGGAAGACTTCCTCACCGGCCAGCAGACACCGATGTTCTTCGGCTCGGCGGTCAACAACTTCGGCGTGCAGGAAATCCTCGACGCGCTGGTGGAACTGGCGCCCGCCCCCTCCGACCGCCCCGCCATGCAGCGCGTGGTCAAGCCCGAGGAGCCCAAGTTCAGCGGTGTGGTGTTCAAGATCCAGGCCAATATGGACCCGGCGCACCGCGACCGC
Source organism: Paucibacter sediminis (assembly GCF_030254645.1). NCBI lineage: Bacteria > Pseudomonadati > Pseudomonadota > Betaproteobacteria > Burkholderiales > Sphaerotilaceae > Roseateles > Paucibacter sediminis. The sequence goes on along the minus strand of NZ_CP116346.1, from coordinate 1,709,033 downwards.
ATCGCCTTCCTGCGCGTGGCCTCGGGCCACTTCGAGCGCGGCATGCGGCTGAAGGTGGTGCGCAGCGGCAAGGAGCTGCGCCCCAACACGGTGGTGAGCTTCCTCTCGCAGCGCCGCGAGCTGCTGGACGAGGCCTTTGCCGGCGACATCATCGGCATCCCCAACCACGGCGTGCTGCAGCTGGGCGACACCATCACCGAGGGCGAGGCCCTGCAGTTCACCGGCCTGCCCTTCTTCGCGCCGGAAATGTTCCGCTCGGTGGAAGTGGCCGACCCGCTCAAGACCAAGCAGCTGCGCGCCGGCCTCACCCAGCTGGGCGAGGAAGGCGCGATCCAGGTGTTCCGCCCGATCGCCGGCAGCGTGCTGCTGCTCGGTGCGGTGGGCCAGCTGCAGTTCGAGGTGGTGGCGCACCGCCTGGAGCATGAGTACGGCGTGAAGGCGCGCATCGCGCCCAGCCGCTTCCAGGTGGCGCGCTGGGTCACCTGCGACGACGAGGCCGAGCTCAAGCGCTTCATCGCCGCCAACGACCACCGCATGGCCTACGACGCGGTGGACGCGCCCACCGTGCTGGTGGAATACGCGCCCGAGCTGCGCGCGATCGAGAGTAACTGGCCCAAGATCAAGTTCCACGCGCTGCGCGAGCACGCCGGCCTGGTGTTCCAGCAGCGCCTGGATGGGTGACGGATGGCGGGCCGGCCGGGCCGTGGCAGAGTCGGGGCTTCCCTGCTGAAAGCCCGACGATGAGCACCCTCACCACCGCCCGCCTGCGCCTCGAGCCCGTCAACGAAACCCATCTCGAGGGCCTGTACGCCCTCAACAGCCTGCCCGAGGTGATGCGCTACATCACCGGCAAGCCCGACAGCCGCGAGGACACCGTGGCCATGATCGAGCGCATCCAGCAGCGCTGGGCCCAGTTCGGCTTCGGCTGGTGGGCCTTCATCGAAATCAGCAGCGGCGAAGTCATCGGCATGGGCTGCGTACAGCACCTGGCGCGCGACCCGGCCAACCCGCTGGAACTCGGCTGGCGCCTGCATCCGAAGCACTGGCACCGGGGCTATGCCTCGGAGGCCGCCAAGCGCATGGCCGCCTTTGCCTTCGATGAGCTGCAGGTGCCGCTGCTGTGCGCCGTCTGCCACCACGAGAACAAGGCCTCGGCCACGGTGATGCAGCGCCTGGGCATGGTCTACAAGGGCGAGGAGCGCTGGTACGAGATGGATTGCAGCGTCTACCAGATCACGCGCGACGACTGGTCGCTGCACTCGGCCAGCTAAGACCGGCGGTTCACGATCGGGCGCGCCGCCACCTCGGGCTGCAGCATCGCGATCTCGGCGCCCAGGCGCTGCGCCAGCGCGGCGTTCAGGTGCTGGCCATGGTGCTCCAGCGTGGCCTGCGCCAGCTTGATGATGCGGCCGTTCAGGCTGCGCACGGCCAGCGCTACCAGGGCACGCAGGGTCAGCTCGGGCTGGCGGTTCACCAGATGGCCCATCGCCTCGCGCGCCTGCTCGTTGATGGCCGCGGCGCTTTCGCGCACCAGCTCCTGCATGGCCGGCAGGCGCGCCGCCGCCAGCTCCAGCAAGCGGGTGCGCTGGTGCGAGACGCTGAAGCGCTGCGTCGCGCGGGCCGCCCAGTCCATCGCGCCGGGCAGGGCCTGGGTGCCGGCGGCGCGCGCCATCAGCTGGATCAGGCAGGCGCCCATCTCGAAGCTGCACTCGGGCCGGGCCAGCTGGGCCGCCAGCTCGGCCAGCCCGGCCGACGCCGCCTCCGCCTGGCGCAGCTGCAGCGCCAGCACCACGTCCAGCGCCTTCATCAGCATGCGCAGGCGCGCGCTGTCGGGATGGAGGGTGAGCGCCTCCTGCAGGAATTTGTGCGCGCGCTCGATGTCGGCCAGCCCCTGCTTGCCGCCCACGTCCAGGCTGGCCACGGCCAGCGCCACCACGCCCTGGTAGTCGAGCGCGCGCGAATGCGCGCCGATGTCCAGCGCCGCGCCCAGGTGCTCGGCCGCCGCGCCGCTGTCGCCCAGATAGAGCTGCAGCGAGCCCAGCTTCTGCAGGCGCGAGACATTGCCGGGCGAGATCTGCACCGCCTTGCCAAACACCTCGGCGGCGGCCTCGAAATCCATCTTCTCCAGCAGCGCCCGGCCATAGACGTCGTAGGCATCGACATAGGCCGGGTTCTCGGCCAGCAGGGTCTCCAGCGAGCGGCAGGCCTGCTCGGGATCGGCGCCCTCCAGCGCGATCCTGGCCAGGCCCAGGCGCGCCCAGGGCACGGCCTTGTGCGCCAGCAGCGACTCCAGCATGCGCCTTGCGGCCTCCAGTTCCTTGAGCCGCAGATACAGCTCCGAGCCGATGCGGGCCGCGTAGACCTTGTAGGGCCCGCCCTCGCGGAACATGCGCTCGCAGCGCTCGGCCGCGCCGGCGTAATCGCCCGCATCGATGGCCTGGAACACCTCTTTGAACGCGGCCTTGCGCTCCAGCACGATGCGCAGGCGCTCCTCGAACTGGCCGCTGGTGATGGGCTTGAGCAGGTAGTCGTCCAGCGCCCCCTCCAGCGCCGCGGCCACCTGCGGGTGGCGCGCCTCGTCGGTCACCATGATGAAGGCGGTCTGCATCGGCAGGCCCTTGGACTGGCGCAGCTCGTCCAGCAGGTCCTGCCCGCTCAGGTCATGCGCCGCTTGGCGCGAGAAGTGGAACTCGCTGAGGATGATGTCGTAGGGCTGCAGCGCCGCCTTGATCATGCGGCGCGCCTCCTCGGGCCGGCGCGCCGCCTGCACCGCGGGGATGCCCAGGTCGCGCAGCATGCGGCTCAGCACCGAGCGCAGCAGCTCGCTCTCGTCGATGATGAGGGCGCTGAGCCGGCCAAGCTCCAGGCCGCCGGCCCGCGCCGCGGGCGAAAGAAAGGGGTTGGATGCCACGAGTGAAGTCCTTGCAGACGCAAGGATAGGGCCGATTCCACCCCTCAGTTCACGGCTTGATGCTGTAGTTGGCCGGCAGCCAGATGTAGCCCTTGCCATCGGGCCGCAGACGGCCGATGCCGGGGAAGGCGACATGGGTGAAGGCCAGGTACTCGCCATTGCCTGCCGCCTCAGCATAGGTCTTCTGGCGCTGCGGCATGGCGGCGCTGGAATCGCTGTCGAAGCTGATCGTCACCGTGGGGTCGGCGAACTGCACCGCGGCCACATGCATGAGGTCGCCGCCGAAGACCATCTTCTGGCCCTTGCTCTCTGCCACGTACACGGTGTGGCCCGGCGTGTGGCCGTAGGCCGGCCGGGCGCTCACGCCCGGCACCAGCTCGACGGCGCCGTCAAAGGGTTTGAGCCGGCCTGCCTCGGCATAGGGCTTGGTGGCCGCCTGCGCACCCTTGAAGCCACCTTGCGCGGCGGCCGGCGCCTGGGCCATCTGCTCGGCGCTGAGCCAGTAGTCGGCCTCGCGCTTGTCCATGCGCACCACGGCGTTCGGGAAGGCCGGCTTGCCGTCCAGCATCAGCCCGCTGACATGGTCGCCGTGCATATGGGTGATGTAGACCTCGTCCACCTGCTCGGGCTGGTAGCCCGCAGCCTTCAGATTGGCCAGCAGGCGTCCCGCCGATGGCCCCCAGGCGCCGGCCGTGCCGGTATCCACCAGCACCAGCTTGCCGCCGGTGTTGATCAGGAAGCCGTTGACCGAGGTCTCCAGCGGCGTGCCCAGGTAGGCATGCTGCAGGGCGCGCAAGACCTGACCCGGCTGGTTTTCCTTCAGCAGCTTGTCCACCGGCAGGTCCAGGGTGCCGTCGTTGAGCGCGGTGATCTCGAAGTCTCCCAGCATCATGCGGTAGTAGCCGGGCGCCTGGCTCTTGACCTGGGGCGCGGCCGCCTGTACACCAGCGGTGGCCAGCGCCAGGGCCAGCACGGCAAGACGAGACATGGAGGACATGGTGATCTCCTTTGGGTTGCAAGTGGCGGGCAGGATAGCAATCCTGCCGCATCCTTGTGCAGCCCCAGGTTTTCATGGATTCATTCATGTCGCCCAGGTGTCAGGCCACCCCGGGCAAACCCTTGCGCAATGCTACGTAAAGGTAGGCCCCGTCCCTGCGCTAGGCTGAGCCCACCTACATTCGTCATTCGGTCTGCACTGCCGCGGCATGTAGAACAGCGAGCGAGAAAAAAGAAAAGCGTTTCCTCATGAGCGAACTGATACTCGAGACAACAGGGCTCAGCAAGGACTTCAAGGGCTTCACGGCGGTCGACAGCGTGAACCTGCAGGTCCAGCGTGGCCATATCCACGCCCTGATCGGCCCCAACGGCGCCGGCAAGACCACCTGCTTCAACCTGCTCACCAAGTTCCTCGAGCCGACGCGCGGCAAGATCCTCTTCAACGGCATCGACATCACCGGCGAGAAGCCGGCCGAGATCGCGCGCCGCGGCGTGATCCGCTCGTTCCAGATCTCGGCCGTGTTTCCGCACCTCACCGTGCTGGAGAACGTGCGCATCGGCCTGCAGCGCTTCACCGGCACCAGCTTCCACTTCTGGAAGGGCCTCACCGGCCTGAAGCAGCTGGACGCGCGCGTGCTGGCCCTGCTGGAGCTGGTGGACCTGCGCGAGATGGCGCAGCTGAAGGCGGGCGACCTGCCCTATGGCCGCAAGCGCGCGCTGGAGATCGCCACCACCATGGCCATGGAGCCCGAGCTGATGCTGCTGGACGAGCCCACCCAGGGCATGGGCCATGAGGACGTGGAGCGCGTCACCGACCTCATCAAACGCGTGGCCGAGGGCCGCACCGTGCTGATGGTTGAACACAATATGCGCGTGATCTCGCGCATCGCCAACCGCATCACCGTGCTGGCGCGCGGCGCGGTGCTGGCCGAGGGCGATTACGACACCGTCTCCAAGCACCCCGCGGTGCTGGAAGCCTATATGGGCAGCGAAGCCGCCGAGTTGCAAGGAGCGCATTGAGCATGAGCGAGATCGCGCTGCAAATAGAGAACCTGCACGCCTGGTACGGCGAGAGCCACATCCTGCACGGCATCAGCCTGGCCGTGCCCAAGGGTCAGGTCATGACCCTCTTGGGCCGCAACGGCGCCGGCCGCACCACCACGCTGCGCGCCATCATGGGCCTGACCGGCGCGCGCAAGGGCTCGATCAAGGTGCATGGCGTGGAGAGCATCCACCTGCCAACCCACAAGATCGCCCACCTGGGCATCGGCTACTGCCCGGAAGAGCGCGGCATCTTCGCCTCGCTCAGCACCGAGGAGAACCTGCGCCTGCCGCCGCTGCTGAAGGGCGGCCGCGCCACGCCCATGAGCGAGCAGCAGATCTACGCCATGTTCCCCAATCTGGCCGAGCGCAAGCACAGCCAGGGCACGCGGCTCTCGGGCGGCGAGCAGCAGATGCTGGCGGTGGCGCGCATCCTGCGCGTGGGCGCCGACATCCTGCTGCTCGACGAGATCTCCGAAGGCCTGGCCCCGGTGATCGTGCAGGCGCTGGCGCGCATGATCAGGGCGCTCAAGGCCGAGGGCTTCACCGTCGTGATGGTGGAGCAGAACTTCCGCTTCGCCGCGCCGCTGGCCGACCATTTCGTCGTCATCGAGCATGGCGAGGTGGTGGAGTCGTTCCCGGCGTCGGAACTGCCCACCAAACAAGCCAAGCTCGACGAGCTACTCAGTGTCTGATTGATTGATCAACGATCACCTAGAAGGAGACAGTCCATGAAATCCAGCAGCTTCAAACGCATCGCCCTGGCCAGCCTGCTTGCCTGCGGCGGCGCGGCCCAGGCCCAGATCTCGGGGGATGTGGTCAAGATCGGCATCATCACCGACATGTCCAGCGTCTATGCCGACATCGACGGCGCTGGCGGCGTCGAGGCCATCAAGATGGCGATCGCTGACATGAAGGGCATGGTTGCCGGCAAGAAGATCGAGGTGCTGTTCGCCGACCACCAGAACAAGGCCGACGTGGCCGCCTCCAAGGCGCGCGAGTGGATCGACACCCAGGGCCTGGACCTGCTGATCGGCGGCACCAACTCCGGCACCAACCTGGCCATGGCCAAGATCGCGGCCGAGAAGAAGCGCCCCTTCATCTCGATCGGCGCCGGCACCTCGCGCATGACCAACGAGGATTGCACGCCCTACACCATCCACTACGCCTACGACACCGTGGCGCTGGCCAATGGCACGGGCGCGGCCGTCACCAAGGGCGGCGGCAAGAGCTGGTACTTCCTGACCGCCGACTATGCCTTCGGCGCCTCGCTGCAGAACGACACCTCGGCGGTGGTCACCAAGAGCGGCGGCACCGTCAAGGGCGCCGTCAAGCACCCGCTCAACGCCAGCGACTTCAGCTCCTTCCTGCTGCAGGCGCAGGGCTCGGGCGCGCAGATCCTGGGCCTGGCGAATGCCGGCGGCGACACCATCAACGCCATCAAGGCGGCCAACGAGTTCGGCATCACCAAGACCATGAAGCTGGCCGGCCTGCTGATGTTCATCAACGACATCCACTCGCTGGGCCTGAAGACCACCGAGGGCATGTACCTGACCGACAGCTGGTACTGGAACCAGACGCCCGAAGCGCGCGCCTGGAGCCGCCGCTTCTTCGAGAAGATGAAGCGCATGCCCTCCTCGCTGCAGGCCGCCGACTACTCGGCCACCATGCACTACCTGAAGGCCGTGGAAGCCACCAAGAGCGACGACGCCGACAAGGTGCTGGCCAAGATGAAGGACACGCCGATCAACGACTTCTACACCAAGGGCACGATCCGCAAGGAAGACGGCCGCGGCGTGCACGACATGTTCCTGCTGCAGGTGAAGAGCCTGAAGGAGTCCACCGAACCCTGGGACTACTTCAAGGTCGTGACGCGCATCCCGGGCGACGAGGCCTTTACCAAGCTGGCCGACTCCAAGTGCCCGGCCGTGAAGAAGTGATGTTGAAGGCTTGAGCAGGCTGAACCGAGATGACTGATTTCTTTGGCATACCGCTGCCCGCCCTCCTGGGGCAGCTGCTGCTGGGCCTGGTGAATGGCTCGTTCTACGCGATGCTGTCGCTGGGCCTGGCGGTCATCTTCGGCATGCTCAACATCATCAACTTCGCCCACGGCGCGCTCTACATGATGGGCGCCTTCCTGGCCTGGATGGGCCTGGAATACCTGGGCATCAACTACTGGGCCATGCTGCTGCTGGCGCCGCTGGTGGTGGGCGCGCTGGGCATCGTGATCGAGCGCGCGCTGCTGCAATGGCTCTACAAGCTGGACCATATCTATGGCCTCTTGCTGACCTTCGGCATCACCCTCGTCACCGAGGGCATCTTCCGCAGCTTCTACGGCGTCTCGGGCCAGCAGTACGCGGTGCCCGAGGCCCTGCAGGGCGCCACCAACCTGGGCTTCATGATCCTGCCCAATTACCGCGCCTGGGTGGTGGTGGCCTCCATCACCGTCTGCATCGCGGTCTGGGCCCTGATCGAGAAGACCTCGCTGGGCGCCACGCTGCGCGCCGGCACCGAGAACGCCAAGCTGGTGCAGGCCTTCGGCATCAATGTGCCGCGCATGATCACCCTCACCTACGCCGGCGGCGTGGCGCTGGCCGCCTTTGCCGGCGTGCTGGCCGCGCCCATCCTGCAGGTCTCGGCGCTGATGGGCAGCAACCTCATCATCGTGGTGTTCGCGGTGGTGGTGATCGGCGGCATGGGCTCCATCCTCGGCTCCATCCTCACCGGCCTGGGCCTGGGCGTGATCGAGGGCCTGACCAAGGTGTTCTATCCCGAGGCCTCCAACACCGTGGTGTTCGTGGTGATGGCCATCGTCTTGCTGGTCCGCCCGGCGGGTCTGTTCGGAAAAGAGAAATGAACGGAAGAAACCCCCTGCCCGGCTACGCCGCCCTGTTCATCGCCATCGCGGCGCTGCCGCTGCTGGGCGTGTACCCCATCTTCGTCATGAAGGTGCTGTGCTACGCCCTGTTCGCCTGCGCCTTCAACCTGCTGATCGGCTACACCGGCCTGCTGAGCTTCGGCCATGCCGCCTTCCTGGGCACGGCCGCCTATGTGGCCGGCCATGCGCTCAAGGTCTGGGGTCTGCCCGCGCCGCTGGGCGTGCTGCTGGGCGCGGCCTGCGCCGGCGCCATGGGCCTGCTGTTCGGCCTGCTGGCGATCAAGCGCGCCGGCATCTACTTCTCGATGATCACGCTGGCGCTGAGCCAGATGCTGTTCTTCGTGTTCCTGCAGGCCAGCTTCACCGGCGGCGAGGACGGCCTGCAATCGGTGCCGCGCGGCAGCCTGCTGGGCCTGGACCTGACGCAAGATCTGACCCTGTTCTATGTGGTGCTGGGGATCTTCATCGCCGCCTTCTGGCTGATCTACCGCACCGTGCACTCGCCCTTCGGCCAGGTGCTGACCTCGATCCGCGAGAACGAGCCGCGCGCCATCTCGCTGGGCTACGACGTCGATCGCTTCAAGCTGGTGGCCTTCGTGCTCTCGGCCACCCTGGCCGGCCTGGCCGGCGCCACCAAGACCCTGGTGCTGGGCTTTGCCACCCTCACCGACGCGATCTGGACCACCTCGGGCCTGGTGATCCTGATGACCCTGGTGGGCGGCATGGGCACCATGATCGGCCCGATGGTGGGCGCGCTGATCATCATCGCGCTGGAAAACAAGATCGGCGACCTGGGCCAGGCGCTGGCCAACCTCACCGGCATCGCCTGGTTCAACGGCCTGGGCGAATCGGTGAGCCTGGTGACCGGCCTGATCTTCATCGTCTGCGTGCTGGCCTTCCGCCGCGGCGTGGTGGGCGAGGCCTGGGCGCTGTGGGAGAAGCTGCGCGCACCCCGCGCCTCCTAGCCCCGGCCGCATGGGCGGCGGGCCGCACCGGCCCGCATGCCAGAATCCCGCCCATGAGTCCTCCCCGCGGCCCGGCCCAGATCGCCGACCTGCCCAAGTTCGATGCCCTGATCGACGCCCGCTCGCCCGCCGAGTACGCGCTCGACCACATTCCCGGCGCCATCAACTGCCCCGTGCTCGACGATGCCGAGCGCATCGTCGTCGGCACGCTCTACAAGCAGCAGGGCGCCTTCGAGGCGCGGCGCGTGGGCGGCGCGATGGTGGCGGCCAATCTGGCGCGCCATCTGCAGACCGCGTTCAAGGACAAGCCGCACGACTGGAAGCCGCTGATCTATTGCTGGCGCGGCGGCATGCGCAGCGGCTCCATGGTGCAGTGGCTGCGCCTGGTGGGCTGGGATGCCCAGCAACTGGCGGGCGGCTACAAGCGCTACCGCGCCCATGTGATCGAGTCGCTAGCCCGCCTGGCGCCGCAGCTGCCCCTGCAGGTGCTGTGCGGCGCCACCGGCAGCGCCAAGACGCGCGTGCTGCAGGCGCTGCAGCGCCAGGGCGCCCAGGTGCTGGACCTGGAGGGCCTGGCCTGCCACAAGGGCTCGATGCTGGGGGCCCTGCCCGGCCAGCCGCAGCCCTCGCAGAAAGCCTTCGAGACCACGCTGGCCGATGCCATCGAGGGCTTCGACCTCGGCCGCCCGGTGTTCGTGGAGGCCGAGAGCCGCAAGATCGGCAAGCTGAGCCTGCCCACCGCCCTGCTGGAGCGCCTGCGCGAAAGCCCATGCATCGAGATTGCCGCCAGCGACGCGGCGCGCCAGGCCTTTCTGCTGCGCGACTACGCCTACCTGGGCGAAGACCGCGAGGCCCTGGCCGCCATCCTCGACCGCCTGCGCACCACCCATGGTCATGAGGTGGTGAACCGCTGGCAGGCCTGGGCGCGCGCCGGCGAACTGGCGCCGCTGTTCGCCGAGCTCACCCAGCTGCACTACGACCCGCATTACGCGCGCTCGCAGGCCAGCAATTTCAAGCACTGGGGCGAACGGCGTCAGCTCGCCGCCGAGGCCTTGGACGAGCCGGCCATCGAGGCCTTGGCGGCCGGCTTGCTCGGCTGACGCGCGAAGACAAGCACATTGCCCGCCATCACCAGCGCCAGCCCCAGCAGCGCCGGCGCGCTCCAGGCATAGCCCTCGGCCCAGGCCGAGACGTTCAGCGCCACCACCGGGAACAGCACGGTGGCATAGGCGGCGCGCTCCGGGCCCAGGCGACCCACCAGGGTCAGGTAGGCGGTGAAGCCGATCACCGAGCCCGGGATGGCCAGGTAGAGCAGCGCGGCGCTGTAGCGCCAGCCCGGCTCGTAGCTGAAGGGCACGCCGGCCAGCAGGCAGTAGCTCAGCAGCACCAGCGTGCCCACCAGCATGCCCCAGGCATTCGTCTGCGCCGGCGCCAGGCCACGGCCCTGCAGCGCGGCCGAGAGCAGATTGCCGGTGGAAAAGCACAGCGTGCCGGCCAGCGCCCAGGCCAGGCCCTGCAGGCTCGCACTGCTGGCACGGCCGATCTCGGGCCAGAACAGCGCCAGCAAACCCGCCAGGCCCAGCAGGCCGCCGGCCAACACACGCGGCGCCAGCACGCGGCCGTGGATGAGGCGCGCCAGCAGGGCATTCCAGAGCGTGGCGCTGGAGAACACCACCGCCACCAGGCCGCTCGCCAGGGTCTGGCTGGCCTGCAGAAAGCACACGAAGTTGCAGCAGAACAGGCACAGGCCCTGGCCCAGCACCCACAGCGCGGCCTTGCCGCGCGGCGGCTGCAGGCGCCGCTGCCAGGCCAGCCAGGCAAACAGGATCAGCGCGGCCAGGCCGAAGCGGTAGGCGATCGAGAGCGGGATCGCCACCACGCCGAGCTGCCATTTCAGCGCGATCCAGGTGGTGCCCCAGATCAGCACCACCAGGGGGTAGAGAAAAATTGCATTCATGGCCGCCAGCATGGCAGGCAAGGCGCCGGAAACTTGCACGATCCTGCGCTTTGCAGCCTGCCGCGCCGGCACGGCGCGCCGGCCTTGGTTAGCATGGCGGCACCATGCCAGCTCGCCCGCTATTGCCCGAACGCGTCGACCAGGTGCTGAGCCGCTCGCGCGCCCGCGCCGAGCGCCGCGGCGCGCTGGGCGACGGCCTGGAGCTGGTGCAATGGGCCAATGCGCATGACCGCACCGCCTATCTGCAGCCCGGCCATCACACGCTCTCGGTCTATCTGGAAGGTGGCTGGCAGACCGAGCTGCTGGGCCAGCCCGGCGCCCATGGTTCGCCCGGCTGCCACTGCCTGCTGCCGGCCGAGCATGAGTCGCAATGGCTGATCGGCAGCCCGCAGCGCTTCGTGCACCTGTACTGGAGCGGCAGCGCCTGGGCCGACCGCGTGGTGCAGCTGCTCGACGCCGAGCCGCGCGGCATGAGCTTGCAGACGCGCATCTTTGCCCAGGATGCCGCGCTGGCCGGCTGGGCCCACGCGGTGACGGCGCTGGACTGGGCCGACCCGCTGCAGCGCCTGCGCGCGCAGGAGCTCAGCCATGCCGCGCTGGACCGCCTGCTGCTGCAGGCCGCCACCCCGGCACAGCGCGGCGCGGCGCTGCGGCCCCGGGGCGGCCTCGCCAGCGCCACGCGGCGCCAGCTGCTGGCCTATGTGGAAGCGCATCTGGCCGGCCCCAGCGAGGCGCTGAGCCTGGCCCGCCTGGCCGGGCTGGCGCATCTCTCCGAATTCCATTTCGCGCGCATGTTCCGTGTCGCCATGGGCTGCTCGGTGCAGCAATGGATCGCGCAACGGCGCCTGCGGCGCGCGCAGGAACTGCTGCGCCATGGTCGCATGGGGCTGGCCGAGATCGCGCTGCAATGCGGCTATGCCAGCCCCAGCCATCTGAGCCACAGCCTGAAACGCGCGCTCGGCATCACGCCCAGCCAGTACCGCAGGCAAGTTCAGGCGTAGCATCGGCGCGTCCGCGTTAGCCAACTACCGCCGCCGCCATGCCTCATACGCTCGCACCCAGCACAGGCTGGAAGGAACAGATCGCCGCCGACGAGGCCCAGCGCTTCGACGCCTATGTGGAGATCTTCCGCGCCATCCAGGCGCGCAAGTCCCGCAAATACGGCGCCGGCCGCACCCTGCACCGCAAGCAGCTGACGGCCGCCCGCGGCCTGCTGGAGGTGCTGGGCGATCTGCCCGAGTTCGCGCGCCATGGCCTGTTCGCTGCACCGGGGCGTTATGAGACCTGGCTGCGCCTGTCCAACGGCGGCCTCGACCACGCGCCCGACAAGACCCCCGACATCCGCGGCCTCGCCATCAAGGTGCTGGGCGTGCAGGGCGAGGCGGCGCTGGGCAACGGGCCCGCCAAGAGCCAGGACTTCTTGCTCATCAACCAGGAGAAGTTCGCCTTCCCCAGGAGCGACGAGTTCGTGGCCTTCGTGCAGGCGGCCGCCGATGGCGGCGGCGCGCTGCTCAAGCACCTCTTCAAGCGCTACGGCCCGCTGGGCGGCGTGGCGCAGCTGGCCAGCATGCTCAAGACCGTGAGCCGGCCCTTCGGCGGCTTTGCCACCGAGCCCCTGCACAGCGTGCTGCCGATCGCCTGCGGCCCCTACGCGGTGCGCGTGCGCCTGGTGCCGGCCGCGTCCAATGGCGGCGCCAAGCCGGGCGCCAAGGCGAAGAAAAAGGCAGCTGACTTTTGGGGCGCCGACTTCGCCGCCCGCCTGGCCAGCCAGGAGCTGGCCTGGGAGCTGCAGCTGCAGCCCTTCGTGAACGAGAGCCACACGCCGATCGAGGACGCCTCGGTGAACTGGGACACGCCCTACACCACCGTGGCGCGCCTGCTGCTGCCGCAGCAGGACAGCGGCTCCGCGGCCGGCCAGGCGCTGGCACAGCAGGCCGAGGCCGGCGTGTTCGACCCCTGGCAGGCCCTGGCCGCACACCGCCCGCTGGGCGAGGTGCAGCGCGCGCGCAAGGTGGTGTACTTCGCCAGCCAGCAGGGCCGCGGCGCGGCATAGACCAACAGTCTGCCGCCCCCATGCGCCGCTCATCCAGCTTTGTTCTCTTGGCCGCCCTGCTGCTCGCGCTGGCCGGCGCCGCCCGGGCCGCGGATGGCGACATCCTCGCGCGCACGACCATGGCCGTGCCCGCGGACGCGCCCTATGTGGCCGAGCAGATCATCTACGAGTCGGACGGGCTGCGCATCGCCGGCTTTCTGTCCTATCCCAAGTCCGCGCCCGCCGGGCCGGCCCGGCTGCCCTGCGTGATCTGGAACCGCGGCGGCAACCGCGAATTCGGCGCCATCACGCCCGCCTTCTTCCTCGCGCGGGCCGCGCGCCTGGCGAGCTGGGGCTATGTGCTGTTCGCCTCCAACTACCGGGGCGCGCCGGGCTCGGAGGGCCGCGAGGAATTCGGCGGCGCCGATGTCAACGATGTGCTGAACGGGCTGCGCGTGTTCGACCAGCTGCCCTTTGCCGACCAGGCGCGCATCGGCATGTGGGGGCACTCGCGCGGCGGCATGATGACCTATCTGGCGCTCACCCGCAGCGACCGCATCCGCGCCGCCATCGTCGGCGCGGGGCCGACCGACCTGGCCCGCTGGATCCGCGAGCGGCCCGAGATGGAAAGCGAGGTCGCGGCCGAGCTGGTGCCGCAATGGGCCACGCAGCGCAGCAAGGCCATCGCCGAGCGCTCGGCGCTGCGCTTCGTCGAGCGCCTGCCGAAGAACGTGCCCATGCTGCTGATGCACGGCAGCGCCGACAAGCGCGTCAACCCGCGCGACTCGATGGACATGGCCCAGGCCCTGTTCGCCAGCCAGCGGCCGTTCCGGCTCTTGATCGTCGAGGGCGCCGACCACACCTTCAGCGAACGCCCCGACGACTACAACCTCGCCGCGCGCGACTGGCTGGACCGCTACGTACGCGACCGCGCCCCGCTGCCCGACCTGACGCCGCATGGGCGCTGACGATCGTCAGCGCCCATGCGCCTCCAGATCACCCCATCGCCATAACGCCTCGGGCACGCGCATACCCTGAGGCGGCCATCGGCGTCAGCAGCGAAACTTGCGGGGTGCCGTATTCGCCGGGCTGATATTGAGATTGAGGCGTGGATTGGCGGGCGAGCCATGGAAACCAAATAGGGGCGCGCGGTGCGGCTCAGGCACACGGCCGATGGCAGGGAGCGCGACCGTGTGATGCAGAAAAACTGCGCCCTGGAACCTAGTTGGGCCTCAAGATCGCTCACCCTATTCACACTACCACCGCAGCAAAACATGCCCATCAAGCTCTCATTTGCACTCAGCCTTCTGTGCCTCAGTCTCAGCGCATGCCAGACTACCCCGAAGACCGAGAGTGCCAGCAACGGTCCTGCCAAACAGGAGAGGTCCGCCACGGCAAATGTCGCTTCGCAGGAGGACCCATTTGCCTATATCAAGGCGAACTGGACCGAGCAAAGCATTTCAGTGTTAGCACAGTCGAAACTGCCCGCCAATATTCAACGGGTGCATATGCTGCTGCTAACCCTCCCAAAGGTAGTGAGCAAGTCTCCGTGTCCCATGGCCGAACTTCTTGAGGTTAGGGCGACAGTTGCGGATGGCAAGGAAGTAGAGGCCTGGACGACGCGCGTTTGCGGCAAGGTAGAGGAGTATCTAGCCACGTCGATTCCAAACAAGTGAGAGAAGTTGTGCAATTGAGGCCTAACCTCCCGCTAAACCGGACCCGCAACGGCATGCTGCTTTCGGGTCGAATTCCATTCTGGCCCTCCGGCATCATGCCGTTGCGGGACGATTAGCTTCAACGCTAGGCCGCTGACGAGATGGTGCCATCAGTCCAAAAAACTCTTGACCTCACTCCGGAGCTCCTGCGAGCGACCGCGGAAGAGCTTGGTTGGCTTGAATCTAGCGAGTCGTTAATCGTTCAGAGAATTGAGGCGTTGGCGGATCCATCGTCATTACCTCAAGCATCGCAACGGACGAGAGCGTTGCTCAAGGGATCTTTACTTCTGTATCTGTTCGCCATCTGGGAAGCACACCTTCCGCCGGACTTTAAAGAATGGATGACTGAACTTGAGTTGCAAGAGTTCGAGGCGTACGAGCACATACGAGACTCGGTCGCTCACGCCAAACTTGGCCAGCGCGCCGAATTCAGAAGGAGGCGAAAGGCATTTGAGGCCTTTCACCCATTTGCAGGTGTGTCCTGGGATTCACATACTGACGCAATAGACATCGCGGACTCTTTCGTAGTGAACGAATTCTTCAGCTTCATGATGGGCATGTCCGCGCAATTGGCCGGCCGGATCCATGGTGATGTCAAACCGATTCGGAAGTGAACGTGAGCAATCAGTTTGCGGCCCATAAAGTGCGGCCCGACCAATTACAGGGACTTCCCGCTGCGTCAAGACCGTCGCATTGAATTTATTCTCATCAAGACCTGACCCTGGTTGATCGCTGTTGCACACGCCGACGTTTGAAGGACTGACCAGAGAACAAACTGCCACTCTAGAAACGGCCTTTTTGCATGCGTCGCCACCCGCGGCGAACGTGAGCCCGAACCGCCGCTCGATCCGCCTCGCATCCAAGCTCGTACTCCCTTCCTCACAGCCGGTCAACGTCACATGAAACTACTGCCCGCCATCTTGATCGCCCTCATGCTTGCCCAGGCACATGCCGCGCATGCCGAGCCATCGGCCATATCGACGCTGGCTGGCCAGTGGGCGGTCGATGTCTCGCGCCTGCCCATCCCCGCCGAAGTGCGCCCGCGAAGTGTCACGCTCACGTTTGCGGAAGCGGCAGGCGGCCGCCTGGCGACCAGGGTCGAGGTGGTGGACGCTGCCGGCGCCATCAGCTACGCCGAGAGCGTGGCCGAACTCAATGGCAGCCCCGTGGCCGTCAAGGGCAACCTCGAAGCCGACACGGCCGCCGCAGCGATGCCAGCGCCTGGCGTGCTGATCATGCAGCTGGCCAGAAGCGGGGTGCCGGGGTCGACGCGCGTCTACACGGTGGCCGCCGATCGAAAGTCCATGATCGAGACCGCGGCCAACTTCGGCGATGACGGCCGCCCCTTCATGCGCACCAACTACTTCAGCCGTTTGCGCTAGCTGTCGATTTGTCTGGCACTGCTTCGTCGTCGCCTTATCGGGATCCACCCACATCAGGAGAAAAGGCCATGCGATTCATCATCACGGCACAGGCAAGTGCGGACACGAAGACGGCCGAGCAGCCCGCGGGCTTCGACGCGGAACTCTTCAAGGCCTATATGCGCTTCAACGAGGAGATGCACAGTGCCGGCGTTCTGGTCGCCTCCGAGGGCCTCAACCCCGCTGCGCCGGGCGCCCGCATCGCGGTAGCCGATGGCAGGCGCTATGTGGTGGATGGGCCCTTCGCGGAGTCGAAGGAGCTGGTCGGCGGCTTCTACCTCATCGAGGTGGGCTCGCTGGACGAGGCGATCCAATGGGCGCTGCGCGCGCCGTCCGGTTTCGGCTCGGACGATATCCTGGAGGTTCGCCAGCTCACCGGTGCGGCCGACCTGCCGCCCGAGATCCTCAAGCTCATCGACGCGGCGGCGCCGACGTGGAGCGCAGCGGTCTGGCGTTCAAGGCCTTAACGAAAGAAGACAGAAAGAAAGAAAGGCATCCAGCCCATGATCACCTGCCATCTCCGCTACGTCCTCGATCCGAGCAAGATCAAGGAGTTCGAGCATTACGGCAAGCTCTGGATTCCGCTCGTGCGCAAGTTTGGCGGCATCCACCACGGCTATCTGCTGCCCTCGGAGGGCGCCAGCAATATCGCGCTGGCCTCGTTCTCTTTCCCCTCGCTCGCGGCCTACGAGGACTACCGCAACAAGTCCTTCGGCGACCCCGAATGCCAGGCCGCCTTCAGGTATGCGGAGCAAACGCGTTGCTTCCTCAGCTACGAGCGCAGCTTCTTCCGGCCGGTGTTCGAGTGAGTCAGAAAGCGGCCGTCTCGTTTCGGTAGCGCCGGCAGCGCCCGCTCAGAGCCGGGCGTATTGCCCCGTCACGCCGTCCATCACCTGCAGGATGCGCTCGCTGGCCGTGAACACCTCGCCCTGCGCGCGCGCGTCGGCCTGGGCCGGGCGCAGGCCGCGTAGCGCGGCGCTGAAGAAGGCGTACTGCTGCTCCACCAGTTCCAGGCCCTGCCGGATGGCGGCGTTGTTGTCGGTGGCCGCCTTGAGCTGGGCATGCGCGGCCTGGAATTCCTGCTGGGCCTGGGCCAGCACCCTGACCTGCGCATCGGCATGGGCAACGCCCCAGCTGGCGGCGAGATAGCTGGCCGCCATGCGCTGGCTGAGCATGCGCTGGCGCCCCGCCAGGTTGACCAGGCGGCCGACCGTCTGCTTGCCTGAGAGCTGCTCCAGCTGTTCGGTGCCCTGATGGGCCAGGGCCAGCACCTTGTCGCCGGCGGCCAGCAGCGCGTCCGCGGCAGCCTTGCGGGGGGCCTGACCGACCAGGGTGAGCTTGTAGGCGCTCCAGCCCGCGTCCAGTTCGGCGTAGACGGCGCGCGGGCCGCTGGCGCTGGCAAAGGCGCGCAGCTCGACCAACGCGCGGTCGAACTGCGCCATCGATTCGGCCAGCACCTTTTCGGCCTGCTCGGTCCGAACCCCCTGGCCCAGGGCCAGCCAGGCGCTGGCGCAGCGCTGGCTCAACATGCGCTGGCGGCCGGCCTTGTTGATGGCGTCGTTCAGATCCTTGACCTGGGCCAGGGCCGGCTTCGCGCCCAACAACGCGGGCAGCAGGACGACGGTTAGGAGGGAACGGCGGGCAATGGGCATGGGATCTCCCCGGTGTTTGCGCAACAGGCCTTGCAAATCGCAAGCAAGCCAATTTCGCAATATCGGTGATCCGGGCGGCGCTGACCTTGATGTGGTTTGGGTTCGCGCAATCCGGGCCTCAGCCCGCCAGGGCCACGTAGACCTCCTGCACATCGTCGTTGGCGTCGATGGCAGCGAGGAAGGCTTCCACTTCTTCCAGCTCGGCCGCGCCCAGCGTCACCGGGTTCTTGGGCCGGTAGCCCAGCTTGGCCGAGTTGACGTTGAAGCCCTGCGCCGGCAGCGCGCGGCAGACCAGGTCGAGGTCGGCCGCATCGGTATAGAACTGCGCACCGCCGCCCTCGCCGCTCTCTGCTTCATCCGCTTCCAGCAGCTCGAAGTCCTGCGCGCCCGCCTCGATGGCGGCCAGCTCGGCGTCGGCATCGGGCCGGGTGGGGCTGGCCTCGATGATGCCCACATGGTCGAAATCCCAGCTCACCGAGCCGCTCACGCCCAGCTGGCCCTTGCGGAACAGCACGCGCATCTCGGGCGCGGTGCGGTTCACGTTGTCGGTCAGGCATTCGACGATCACCGCCACGCGGTGCGGCGCAAAGCCCTCGTAGGTGACGCGCTCGAAGTTCACCGCGTCGCCCAGCAGGCCGGCGCCCTTCTTGATGGCGCGCTCCAGCGTCTCGCGCGGCATCGAGGCCTTCTTGGCCTGCTCCACCACCATGCGCAGCCGCGCATTCATGTCGGGGTCGGCGCCATTGCGCGCCGCCAGCATGATTTCCTTGGACAGCTTGGTGAACATGCGGCCCTTGGCATTGGCCGCGATGTCCTTGTGTTTGGCCTTCCACTGTGCGCCCATGTTTTTCTTCCTAAACTCCGGTTTCTTGATGGCGCAGGGTTATACACCCTCAAGCCTTGAGCATGGGCCAAATGCTCGCCAACAGCAGCACGGCCATGGTGGTGTTGAAGGCGCGGCGCTTGGCCGGCTCGGCCAGTTGGCGGCTCAGCCGGGCGCCGGCATAGGTCCAGACGGCGATGCATGGGAAGTTCACCAGCGCGCACACCAGCGCCAGCAGGCAGGCCGCCAGCGCCCCCTCGCCGGGTGCCAGAAAACCCGCCACCGCCCCGATGGCCATCATCCAGGCCTTGGGGTTGACCCACTGGAAGCCGGCCGCGGCCCAGAAGCCCATGCGCGGCCCGGCGGCCACTGCCGATGCTTCAGCGTCCACGCCGGCACGCGGCGCCTCGGCACGCCAGAGGCGCCAGGCCAGCCAGACCAGATAGGCGATGCCCACGGCCTTCATCGCCAGGCCCACCCGGGGCCATTGCAGCAGCAGCGCGCCCAGGCCCAGGCCGGTGGCGGCCAGCAGCACCATGAAGCCGATGCTGATGCCCAGCATATGCGGCGTGCTGGCCTTGAAGCCATGGTTCACGCCGGAGGCCAGCAGCATCATGTTGTTGGGGCCGGGCGTGATGGAGGTGACGGTGGCAAACGCGGCCACGGCGAGCAGGGTGGGCAGATCCATCATGGTGACAAAAAGCAGGCTGGCGGGAATGTCTACAGTCTGATGCCTCAAACAGTACAGCACCAATACAGTTGGACGCACAGCGCCCTGTGCTGTGACGGTGGCGCCGGCAACACAGCCGGCCTGCCCCGCGCCGCGGTGACAATGGCGGCATGAGTTCCGCCGCGCCTGTTGCACCCACTCGCCTACAGCTCTACCTCAACCTGATCCGCTGGGATCGTCCGGCCGGCACCTGGCTGCTGCTGTGGCCCACGCTGGCGGCGCTGTGGATCGCCGCGGACGGCTGGCCCGGCTGGCATCTGCTGCTGGTGTTCTCGCTGGGCACCCTGCTGATGCGCTCGGCCGGCTGCTGCATCAACGATGTGGCCGACCGCGAGTTCGACAAGCATGTCAAGCGCACCGCGCAGCGCCCCGTCACCAGCGGGGCGGTGTCGGTGAAGGAGGCGCTGCTGCTGGGGGCAGGTCTTGCGCTGGCGGCCTTCGGCCTGGTGCTGACGACCAATGCGCCCACCATCCTGCTCTCCTTCGCGGCGCTGGCGGTGGCCTGCCTCTACCCCTATGCCAAGCGCGTGCTGAGCATGCCGCAGGCCGTCCTGGGCGTGGCCTTCAGCTTCGGCATCCCGATGGCCTTCGCGGCCTCGCTGGGCGGCACCGAGTGGAGCCTGGCGGCGATCGGCGCGGCCGTGCCCAAGAGCGCCTGGGCCCTGCTGCTGGGCAATCTGTTCTGGGTGCTGGCCTACGACACCGAGTACGCGATGGTGGATCGCGACGACGACATCAAGATCGGCATCAAGACCTCGGCCCTGACGCTGGGCCGCTGGGACGTGGCCGCGGTGATGGGCTTCTACGCCATCTACCTGCTGAGCTGGGCTTTCCTCGGCCTGCGCCTGGGCCTGGGCCGGGTGTTCCTGCTGGGCATCGCGGCCGCGGCGGCCCAGGTGCTGTGGCATTACCAGCTCATCAAGGGCCGCAGCCGCGAGGGCTGCTTCAGGGCCTTTCGTGAGAACCACTGGCTGGGGCTGGCGGTGTTTGCGGGCACGGTGGCGGACCTGGCGTTGCGCTGAGTTCGCGATGCAGCCAGGCGCGCGCCAGTGACCAGTCGCGCTTGACGGTGGCCAGCGAGAGCGCCAGCACCTCGGCGATCTCCTCGTTCTCCAGCCCGCCGAAGAAGCGCAGCTCCACCACCTTGGCGGCGCGCGGGTCGAAGGCCTCCAGCGCCAGCAGGGCCTCGTGCACCGCCACCACATCGCGGTCGGCCGGCAGCGCCAGCTGCTCCATGCCGGAGAGCGTGAGCGCCACCAGCTCGGCATCGCGCTTCTCGGCGCGCCGCGCCAGCTCGTGGTTGACGAGGATGCGGCGCATCATCATCGAGGCCACGGCGAGGAAGTGGCTGCGGTTGCGCCACTGGGTGCGCACCTGCTCGGCCATGCGGAACCAGGCCTCGTGCGAGAGCGCGGTGGCCGAGAGCGTATGGCCGGCGTCCTCGCGCCGCAGATGGCCGCGCGCCAGGCGGCGCAGCTCGCCGTAAAGGGCCGCGAACAGCTGGTTGCCCAGCTCGGGGCGCGGCTCCGGCGTCAGCGCCTGCTGCTGGCTGAGCCAGAGCGTCAACTCGTTCAGGTCCGGTGTGGGGCTGCCCTGGTTCACTTTTGGCTTGCTCAGATTTTTTTCGGGGGTGATGAGCTTTTTGCGTGTGCGGCGCGGCGTAAGCGTACAGGTCCGATTTTCTTTTTGTTCCCTCGCTTCAGGAGCCCGCCATGTCCAAGACGCAACGCCCTTACGCAAAGCAACATCATCATCATCAACTCGCCGCCCGCATCGCCATGCTACTCGGGGCCGCGGCCCTGAGCGCCTGCGGCGGCGGCGACCCCGAAGCGCCCGCCACGCCGGCTCCGGCTCCGGCTCCCGCGCCCTCCCCTGCCCCTGCCCCTGCCCCTGCCCCTGCCCCTGCCCCTGCACCTGCACCTGCACCTGCACCTGCACCCGCTCCCACGCCTGCGCCTGCCCCGGCGCCCGCGCCCTCCCCGGCCAGCTGCGGCAGCATGAAGACCCTCAGTGCCAGCGCCCTGGCCGCCTTTGACGGCAGCTACGCGGTGAAGGTGTTCGACGGCAATAGCTTCAGCGAACTGGGCGGCGGCACGCTGGTGCTGAGCGGCAGCGCCTTGCAGTTCACCCCCGCCGCCGGCCTCAGCGGCTCGACGGCGGCATCGGCGACCGTCAGCGCGGTGTGCGAGAACACCGATGCCAGCGGCAAGGCCATCGGCGTGGTGGCGGTGATCGACGCCAACCGCCACATCGACTTCTTCTCGCCCGCCTTCAGCGGGCTCTACACCTCGGGCAGCGACCTGGGCAGCAGCGGCAATCGCTATATGCAGGGCTCAGCACCCAAGGCCGGCGCCCAAGGCGCGCCCACCGGCAGCACCGAGTGCACGCCCCTGGTGGCCAAGGCCGGCGATTCGGTGACCTACCGCCAGAGCGCCAACCAGGCCGGCTCCACGCCTTACACGGTCAAGTACGACTTCAGCGCCGGCAGCTACAAGGGCCAGGCGGCCACCGTCGGCACGGTCAGCGTTGTGGGCGTGACGGCCGCGCAGGCGGGCGTCGGCAACTTCTATCTGGACCCCGTCACCGGCGTGGCGCTGGGCCAGGACGCCGCCGCGGCGGGCGCCAACGACACCGTCACCAGCTACGACCCGCCGGACTGGCAGCAGCGCCTCACCAATGCGGGCATCCCGGGCGGCAGCAGCGGCAAGATCAATGTCACCGCCACCATCACCGGCAAGAGCGTCACCGATGCCTTCGCACCGCTGGGCGGCGCCAGCGCCATCGTGATGAAGTACGAATTCGTGGTGAACCGCGACGCCAATGAGAGCGTCAGCACCGCGGCCGGCAGCTTTGCCAACGCCTGCAAGTTCCGCGTCGAGTTCGCGCTCAAGGACTTCCAGGTGCAGGGCCCGGCCGCCAGCAGCCCGCTGCTGGCCACCATGCTGCCCATCCTGCAATCCAGCTTCGCGGTGCCCACCAACACCACGCTGTGGACCAGCAATGCCGTGCCCTTCATGCTGCCCAAGAGCGTGACCACGATGACGCTGGCGGCGCCGGTCGGCACGGTCATCAGCACGCAGGAATTGATCGCGGTCACGAAGGCGCCGCGTTGAGCCAGAAACAGGGGTCAGGTCATGCCCCCGTGCCGGCCGGCGCGGGGGCAAATGCGCATAGCCAGGCCCCGCCACGCTGCACAAGATAGCGCCCATGAATGCCCAACTCTGGCCCCGCATCAAGGCCCTGTTCGAGGCCGCCATGGCCCAACCCGGCGCGCAGCGCGAAGCCTGGCTGCACGCCCAGCAGGCCGAGCCCGAGGTGGTGGCCGAGGTGCTCTCGCTGCTGGCCCACAGCACCGCGATGGCGCCCGACACCGGCTTCCTGGCCACGCCCGTCCCGCAGCCCGCATCTTCCTTCGCCTCCGCGGCCCAGCCCGGCCTGCGCCTGGGCGCCTGGGCGCTGCGCGAGCAGCTTGGCAGCGGCGGCATGGGCGAGGTCTGGCGGGCCGGCCGGGCCGATGGCGCCTACCAGGGCGAGGCGGCCGTCAAGCTGCTCAAGCGCGGCATGGACTCGGCCGCCGTGCTGCGCCGCTTTGCGCAGGAGCAGCAGGCGCTGGCGCGGCTCGACCATCCGCATATCGCGCGCCTGCTGGATGCCGGCCTCAGCCCCGAGGGCCTGCCCTATTTCGTGATGGAGCTGGTGCATGGCCAGCCCATCGACCGCGCCTGCGCCGGCCTGGCGCTGGAGGCGCGGCTGGCGCTGTTCCTGCAGCTGGCCGATGCGGTGGCCTATGCGCACCGCCATCTGCTGGTGCACCGCGACCTCAAGCCCGGCAATGTGCTGGTGAATGCCGAGGGCCAGGTGAAGCTGCTGGACTTCGGCATCGCCAAGGCGCTCGACCCGCTGGAAGGCGATGGCGATGGCCAGACGCTCGCCGGTGAGCGCCCCTACACCCCGCATTACGCCAGCCCCGAGCAGGTGCGCGGCGAGCCCGTCAGCACCGCCACCGACCTCTACTCGCTGGGCGTGCTGCTCTATGTGATGCTGACCGGCGTGCGCCCCTATGGCCGCGAGGCCAGCACGCCGCGCGAGGCCGCCCACAGCGTGCTGCAGGAGGCGCCGACCCGGCCCAGCGCGCTCTCGCCGGCCCTGGTGCCCGACCCCGACTGGCTGGCGCGCCGCCGGCGCCTGCGCGGCGACCTCGACAACATCCTGCTCAAGACCCTGCAGAAGGATGCCGCGCAGCGCTACTCCAGCGTCGAGACCCTGGCCGAGGATGTGCGCGGCTTTCTGGCCGGGCGCCCGGTCAGCGCGCACCCGCCCTCGCCCGCCTACCTGGCGCTGAAGTTCGTGCAGCGCCATCGCATCGGCACGGCGCTGGGCGGCGCGGCGCTGGCGGCGGTGCTGGGCTTTGCCGGCCTGGCCTGGCAGCAGGCGCGCGCGGCGCAGGAGCGCTTCACCCAGGTGCGCCAGCTCGCCAAGCAGCTGGTGTTCAAGTACCACGACCAGATCGAGGCCCTGCCCGGCGCCACCAAGGTGCGCGAGGCCCTGCTCACCGATGCCGCCGCCTTTCTGGACCAGCTGAGCCGGTCCGCGCAGGACGACCTGGCGCTGACGCGCGAGCTCGCCGACACCTATTACCGCATCAGCCGCCTGCAGGGGGTGGACCAGTCCATCAACACCGGCCAGCATGCGCTCGCCGAGGCCAATCTCGACAAGGCCATCGCGCTGTCGCGGCGCTATGCGGCGCGGCCCGACACCAGCATCACCGAGCTCAGCAGCGTCATCAGCATGCATGCCAGCAAGGGCGAGGTCTGGCAGCATCGCGGCCGCATGGGGCAGGCCGACGCGGCCCTGCGCGAGGGCCTGCCGCTGCTGGAGCGCGCCCTGCAGCGCGACGCCAAGGACACCTGGGCGCTGGCCAGCGCGATCAGCCTGCACGGCATCCATGCGCGCATCCTCGGCAACCAGCTGGGCCACGCCAGCCTGGGCCGCTGGCGCGAGGCCTGCAGCAGCGCCGAGCGCGCGCGCAGCGCCGCCGACGCCACGCTGGCGGCCGACCCCGCCAACGTCTACCTGCCCGACACCATCGCCTTCACCCTCGGCGAGCTGGCGCAGTGCAAGCTGATGCAGGCCGACTGGGCCGCGGCCGAGGCGCTGTTCAAGCGCCAGATCGAGCTGCGCGACCAGATGGCCGCCAAGATGCCCGACGACATGGACTTCCGCTACCAGCGCGCGGTGGCGCGCGGCCAGCTGGCGCGCACGCTGGCCCTGCAGGGCCGGCATGCCGAGGCCGCGACCCTGCTGGCCGCGGCGCAGCAGCAGATGCGCGCGGCCGTGGCGATGGACCATGGCAACGAGGGCGGGCAACGCCGCCTCGACGCGCTGGACACCGGCGCGCTGGCCCTGCAGGTGATGGCGGGCGATGTGGCGCAGGCGCGCGCCACCGCGGCGGCGCTGCTGCCGCGCCTGCCGCCGCCCGCGGGCCCGGCCGCCGAGGCCGCCAGCGCCGATTTCGCGCTGCGCCGGCCGCGCGCCGAGGCCCTGCTGTGGGCCGCGCGCGCCTGGTTGCCTGCGGATGCGGCGCGCGCCGCCGGCCTGGCGCAGGAGGCCGCCGCGCTGATGCAGGCCCCCGCCGCGGGCGACGACAACGCCTCGCGCCGCTGGCTGCAGGCCATGGCGCTGACCGAGCAGGCCCAGGCCAGCGCATCGCAGCGCGCCCAGGCCCTGGCCCTGGTGCAGGCGGCGCTGCAGGCCTGGGGCGTGGGCCCGGAGGTTGGCGAGAGCGGCGCGCCCGCCGTGCCGCCCCTGCTGGCGCCCTGGCTGGCGCGCACCCAGGCGCTGGCGCGCGCGCTCAGGGCCAGTGACGCTTGAACACCGCGGCCACGCTGGGGTGCTGCTCGATCGCCAGCAGGGTGGCGTAGAAGGCCGGCCGCTGCGCCTGCAGATGCGGGCGCGTGCCCGACCATTTCGACACCACCGCGGCCAGCAGGTCCAGCGCGCCGGGCGCCGCCCCGCTCAGGAACATGGGCCGGGGCGGAAACTGGTCGGCAAAGATCTCCCAATGCCGGTGCAGCTGATCGCGCGTGCCCTGGCGCAGCGCCTCGATCGCCGCCGCATCGCGGCTGCGCGTCCAGCGCTCGGGATAGTCGCTGATGCTGATGGCGCTGTAGCAGTTGGCCGCGATGAAGACCAGGCCGCGCAGCGCCTGGGCGCGCGCCATCGTCTCGGCCGGCAGCAGGCCGGAGCCCGGATGCAGCAAGCCCAGATGCATCAGGATCGCCGCACTCTCGGTCAGCACGCTGCCATCGGGCAGCAGCAGCGTGGGGATCTGCAGCAGCGGGTTGTGGCGGCGCAGCTCGTCCTGGGCCGCATCGGCCTCGCCCCAGCTGCTGGCCTGCACCAGGCGGTGCTCGCAACCCGCCAGCAGCAGCGCCGCCTCCACCGCCGCCGAACCCGAGCCCTGGGTACCGAACAAGGTGTAGATCTCGCTCATGGCCGCTTGCTCCCTGCTATTGCTTGGGCGCGGAGTCCCAATGCTCGGTGATGCGCCCGTCCCGCACACGGAACAGGTCGAACCAGGTGGTGGTGTATTTGAGCGTCTTGTCCTTGGGGTCGGGGCGCTCGCTCACAAAGCTCAGCATCACCAGCTCGCCCTCGGCCACCATGGCCACCAGGGGCGCGGCCACGCGCGGGCGAATCTCCGTCGGCTTGGCAAACTGGCCGAAGAACTTGACGAAGCCCTCGCGCCCGGTCGGCACATTGGGGTTGTGCTGCGCATAGCCCTCGGCCAGGTAGTTGGCGGCCAGCTCCAGATGGCCGGCCTCCAGCACCTCGCGCCAGAAGTCGTAGACCAGCTGCTTGTTGGCGGCGAGCCGGGCATCGGCGCTGGCCAGCAGGGCGGCGTGGTCGGGGTTGGCCTGCACGGGCAGCTGGGCCCGGGCCGGCAGGCTGGGAACTGCCAGCGCCAGGGCGAGGCAGAGCGGTGCGATCCGGGTGGCGATGATGTTCATGCGGCCATCTTGCCGCAAGCCTGAAGCCAAGGCGACTCGTCATGGTGCGCAGGCCGGGCCCGGCTATGGCCGCCATAGGCGCAATTGCGTTGCCGCTGCGCTAACGCACTCCTAGACTGGCCTCCACCGCCAATCGCAAGCAGGAGTCAGCCATGTCGTCAGCAGAATCGAAGTGCCCGTTCGCGGGTGAAGCCCGCCGCCACAACAGCGTCGCCGGTGCCCCGTCCAACGCCGACTGGTGGCCGCAGCAGCTCAAGCTGAGCATCCTCCACCAGCACTCGCCCCGCTCCAACCCGATGGGCGAGGACTTCGACTACGCCAAGGAATTCCAGAGCCTGGACCTCGACGCCGTGGTCAAGGACCTGCATGCCCTGATGACGACTTCGCAGGACTGGTGGCCGGCCGACTGGGGCCATTACGGCGGCCTGATGATACGCATGGCCTGGCATGCGGCGGGCACCTACCGCGTCAGTGACGGGCGCGGCGGCGCCGGCACCGGCAACCAGCGCTTCGCGCCGCTCAACAGCTGGCCCGACAACGGCAATCTCGACAAGGCGCGACGCCTGCTCTGGCCGATCAAGCAGAAGTACGGCCGCAAGCTCTCCTGGGCCGACCTGATGATCCTGGCCGGCAATGTCGCGCTGGAATCGATGGGCTTCAAGACCTTCGGCTTCGGCGGCGGCCGCGCCGACATCTGGGCGCCCGAGGAAGACATCTACTGGGGCTCCGAGAACAGCTGGCTGGGCGAGCAGCGCTACAGCGGCGAGCGCCAGCTCGAGAACCCGCTGGCCGCCGTGCAGATGGGCCTGATCTATGTGAACCCCGAGGGCCCCAACGGCAACCCCGACCCGGTGGCCTCGGGCCGCGATGTGCGCGAGACCTTTGCCCGCATGGCCATGGACGACGAGGAGACCGTGGCCCTGGTGGCCGGCGGCCATACCTTCGGCAAGGCCCATGGCGCGGGCGATCCCAAGCTGGTGGGCCCCGAGCCCGAGGGCGCGCCGATCGAGCAACAGGGCCTGGGCTGGAAGAACGGCCTCGGCTCCGGCAAGGGCCAGCACACCACCACCAGCGGCATCGAGGGCGCCTGGAAGCCCAACCCGACGCGTTGGGACATGGGCTATTTCGACATGCTGTTCGGCTACGAATGGGCGCTCACCAAGAGCCCGGCCGGTGCGCATCAATGGGTGGCGCAGAACGTCCGACCCGAGCACCTGATTCCGGACGCGCATGACCCGAGCAAGAAGCACCCGCCGATGATGACCACGGCCGATCTCTCGCTGCGCTTCGACCCCGCCTACGAGAAGATCTCGCGCCGCTACCATGCCGACCCGCAGGCCTTTGCCGACGCCTTTGCGCGCGCCTGGTTCAAGCTGACGCACCGCGACATGGGCCCGCGCGCACGCTACCTCGGCCCCCTGGTGCCGCGCGAGGAACTGATCTGGCAGGATCCGATCCCGGCGCGCGACCACGAGCTGATAGCCGCGCCGGACATCGCCGCGCTGAAGACCCGCCTGCTGGGCGCAGGCCTGAGCATTGCGCAGCTGGTCGGCACCGCCTGGGCCTCGGCCTCGACGTTCCGCGGCTCCGACAAGCGTGGCGGCGCCAATGGTGCGCGCATCCGCCTCGCGCCGCAAAAGGACTGGGCCGCCAACCAGCCGGCCGAACTGGCCAAGGTGCTGCCGGTGCTGGAAGCGATCCAGCAGGACTTCAACGCCAAGGCCGAGGGCGGTAAGAAGGTCTCGCTGGCCGACCTGATCGTGCTCGGCGGCTGCGCGGCCGTGGAGGCCGCGGCGCTGCAGGCCGGGCAGGTGGTGGCGGTGCCCTTCACCCCCGGCCGCATGGATGCCACGCAGGCGCAGACCGATGTGGCCTCCTTCGCCGTGCTGGAGCCGCGCGCCGACGGCTTCCGCAACTATGTGCAGCCGGGGCTGGAGGGCGTGGCGGCCGAGCTGCTGCTGGACAAGGCCCAGCAGCTGAGCCTCAGTGCGCCCGAGATGACGGTGCTGATCGGCGGCCTGCGCGTGCTCGGCGCCAACGTCGGCGGCAGCCCGCATGGCCAGTTCACGCAGCGCCCCGGCGCCTTGAGCAACGACTTCTTCGTGAATCTGCTCGACATGGGCACCAGCTGGCAGAAGCTGGCCGGCAGCGAAGGTCTGCTGGAGGGACGCGAGCGGGCCAGCGGCGCGCCGAAATGGACCGGCACGGTGGTGGACCTGGTGTTCGGCTCGAACTCGCAGCTGCGCGCGCTGGCCGAGGTCTATGCCAGCAGCGACGCCCAGCCGGCCTTTGTGCGCGACTTCGTGGCGGCCTGGCACAAGGTCATGGAGCTGGACCGCTTCGAACGGGCGCCGGAGCTCGCCCATGCCTGACGGCCTGGTGCTCGATCTGCTGGCGCATCATCCCGAGGCGCTGGCCGAGCTGGCCGAGCTGTTCGAGGCCGAGTGGCCGGCCTGGTATCGCGGCGGCCGCGGCAACGCCCGGCAAGACCTGCAGGCCTATGCCCACAAGGGCGCGCTACCGGTCGGCGTGCTCGCGCTGCGCGCGGGGGCGGTGTGCGGCGTCGCGGCGCTTAAGGCCGAGTCCATCCCCAGCCACCGGCATCTGTCGCCCTGGGCCGCGGCCGGGCTCGTGCCGGCCGCGCTGCGCGGGCAAGGCATCGGCCTGCAGCTGCTGCTTGCGCTGGAGCAGCAGGCCAGGCAGCTGGGCTTTGCGCGCATCTACTGCGGCACCAGCACCGCGGCCACCTTGCTGGAACGCGCCGGCTGGCGAGTCCTGGAACGCATCACGCATGAAGGCAAGGCCTTGGCCATCTACGAGAAGGCGCTCTAGCAGCCCGTATCATGCGGCGCATGGCCACCCCCGCGAAGCGCCCGTCTTCTCCCTCGGCAAAGCGCGCGCCAGCGCCGGCATCCAAACCCTTCCTTCGCTTCTATCACTCCGAGGCGCTGCGCAAGAAGACGCTGGCGCTGCTCGGCACGATCGAGCAGTCACCGGATGTCACCAAGCATCGCGACGCGCTTGGCAATCTCGTCGTGGAACTCACCAACTGCGGTCTGGATCAGTACTTCATGGAGCCGCTCAAGCTCGCCAAGCCGGGCTTCATGGTTGAGCAGTCGGCGAACCTCGGCATGCTCGGCGCCCAGCAGCTGATGGCCTCGGTGATCCACCAGATCATCGGGCGCATGGACGGCCCGCAGTTACTGTCCGTGTGCGGCTCGATCCGGCAGTTCATGCACTAGGGCTTTGGGGTGCCTGGCGGCGCCGCCAGGCCGCCGGCGGCATGCCGTATTCGCGCCGGAACGCGCGGCTGAAGGCGGTGTCGGTCTGGTAGCCGACCTCCTCGGCAATGCGGGCCAGCGGGGCATTGCTGCGCGCCAGCAGGTTCGAGGCCAGCAGCATGCGCCACTGCGCCAGGTATTGCATCGGCGCCTGGCCGACGAGCTGCTGGAAGCGCTCGGCCAGCACCGAGCGTGAGGTGCCGGCCACGCGCGCGAGCTCCTCCAGCGTCCAGGGCCGCGCGGGCTCGGCGTGCAGCGCGCGCAGCACGGCGCCGACGATACGGTCGTTCACGCCGGCCAGCCAGCCGGTGCGGCCCTCGGCCTGCTCGTTCATGTGGATGCGCAGCACCTCGATGAACAGCACCTCGGCCAGCTTGGCCAGCACGCCCTGGCCGCCGGGCCGCGGCGAGCGCGCCTCGGCGAGCGCGTAGCGCAGCGAGGCTTCGAGCCAGACACCGGCATTGGAGCCGCGCACGCTAACCTTGACGATGGGCGGCAGCCCCGCCAGCAGCATGCGGGCCAGGCGCGCGTCGCAGGCCAGGTAGCCGCAGACCAGCTTGGTGGTGGCACCGCCGCCGCCATAGGCCAGCAGCCGCGGCCGGCGCGCCAGCACCTCGTGCAGCCGCGCACCCGAGGCCGGCGGCAGGCCCGGCTGCGAGCCCATGCGGTGCGCATCGCCCTGCGGGAACAGCACCGCATCGCCGGCCGCCAGGCGCAGCGGCGGCAGATCGCCGAGCTCGACCCAGCATTCGCCCTCGGTGATCAGGTGGAAGATCACCACCCGCTCGGCGCTGGGCTCCAGAAAGGGCGCCGCGGCATCGGCCTGCGGCGACTGGTAGCACCAGGGCGCCGTGAAGCGGCCGTGCAGAAAGATCGCGCCCACCAGGCGCACCACGCGCAGCGTCTGCGAGAGCGCGTCCATCAGCTCAGCACATCGATGTGCAGCGCCACCGGCAGCGGCTGCTCGACCGCGCAGGTCACCGGCGAGCAGCCGGTGGTCGAGGCGACCAGGGCGCGCAGGCGCTCGGCCGCCACCCCGCTGGCGGCGATGCGCACATGCAGCGCCATCGTCAGCGGCCCGGCCGGCACCGTGCTGCCATCGGGTTCGGCGATGCCCAGCAGGCCGCGCGCGTCGGACTGGCTGCTCGCGCGCGCCTCCAGCGTCTGCAGCGTGATGCCCGCGGCGGCGGCGGCCATGGCGATGCGGGTCACCGCGCAGGAGGCCAGGCCGGCGCGCAGCAGCCAGCCCGGCGTCACCGCGCCGGCCTCGCCGCCGATCTCGGCCGGCATGTCGGTCTGCACCGCATGGCCGGCGTCGCTGTGCACGCTGGCGCGCAAGCCGCCCTCCCAGCGCGCGCTGGCCACCGAATCGTCGCTCAGCCCCGCCTGCGGCTTGCGGCGCAGCACCGAGGCGACCCGCTCCATTGACGCAGCAATCTGTTCCGTGCCCATGGCCTGGCTCCTTGCGCTTGATGCGCTGCGCCGATTCTGAGGGCGCGGCGGCTTGAGCACCAGCGGGCAGACCTCGCCGCGGGCCGATGGCGGACGCTTGGACGAGAGCTGCGGACGCTCGGTCAGGACGCCCCGCGCCGCCGCGCCGACATTGGGGTTCCCTGCCGCATGGCCGGCCACCCATCACCGGAGATACGCACCATGAACGCACCTGTCGATTTCGCCGCCCTCAAGACCCGCCAGCAAGCCGCCTGGGGCACGGGCGACTACGCCGTGATCGGCACCACGCTGCAGATCGTTGGCGAGAACCTGGCCGAGGCCTGCGACCTCAGGACCGACGAGCGCGTGCTCGACGTGGCCGCCGGCAACGGCAACGCCACGCTGGCGGCGGCACGCCGCGGCTGCCGGGTCACCTCGACCGACTATGTCGGCAGCATGCTGGAGCGCGGCGCCGAGCGGGCGCGCGCCGAACGCCTCGAGGTCGCATTCCAGACCGCCGATGCCGAGGCGCTGCCCTTCGCCGATGCCAGCTTCGACGCCGCCCTCTCGACCTTCGGCGTGATGTTCGCGCCCGACCATGCCAGGGCCGCCGCCGAACTGGCGCGCGTGGTGCGCCCCGGCGGGCGCATCGGCCTGGCCAACTGGACGCCCGACAGCCTGATCGGCCGCATGTTCAAGGTGCTGGGCCGCTATGTGCCGCCGCCGGCGGGCGTGCAGCCGCCCTCGCTGTGGGGCACCGAGGCGCATCTGCGCACGCTGTTCGGCGCCAGCGCCGCGGCGCTGCAGGCCACGCCGCGCCAGTTCACCTTCCGCTACCGTTCGGCGGCGCATTTCGTCGAGACCTTCCGCCTCTGGTACGGCCCGGTGAACAAGGCCTTTGCCGCGCAGACGCCCGAGCGCGCCGAGACGCTGGCCGCCGAGTTGAGCGGCCTGCTCGACGACCTGAACCGCGCCGGCCCCGGCGCCCTGGTGGTACCGAGCGAGTACCTCGAGATCGTCGTCACGCGCGCCTGAGCCCGCACATGGACGCCCGCCTGCAGCGCCGCATCCAGCGTTACGGCTGGGAGCGCGCCGCCGATGCCTACGCACGCCACTGGCATGGGCCGCTGGCCGGGCTGCAGGCCGAGCTGCTGGCGCTGGCGGCCCCGGCCCCCGGCGAGGCGGTGCTCGACGTGGCCTGCGGCGCCGGTGTCGTCGCGGCTGCCGCGGCGCGAGCCGTTGGCCCGGGCGGGCGCGTGCTGGGCGTCGACCTCGCCGAGGCGATGGTGCAGGCGGCGCGGCAGCAGGCGCAGCGGCTCGGCCTCGCCCAGGCGAGCTTCATGCGCATGGACGCCGAGCAGCTGGCCCTGCCCGACGACGCCGGCTTCGACCTCGTGCTGTGCGTGCTGGGCCTGATGTATGTGCCGGACCCGGCGGCCGCGCTGCGCGAACTGCGGCGCGTGCTGCGCCCCGGTGGCCGGGCGCTGCTGGCGGTGTGGGGCGAACGCGCGCGCTGCGGCTGGGCGCCGCTGTTCGGCATCGTCGATGCCGAGGTGCGCAGCGAGGTCTGCCCGCTGTTCTTCGGCCTGGGCCAGGGCGAGGCGCTGGCGCGCTGCTGCGCCGCGGCGGGCCTGCGGGTCAGCGCGCAGCGGCGACGCAGCGACGCGCTGCACTATGCCGATGCCGATGCGGCCTGCGCCGCGGCCTTTGCGGGCGGGCCCGTGGCGCTGGCCTGGTCTCGCTTCGATGCGGCGGTGCGTGCGCGCGTGCAGGCGCATTACCTCGCGGCGCTTGCGCCATGGCGCGATGGCCAGGGCTACCACGTGCCCGCCGAGTACCTGATCGTCGCGGCGGAGCGGCCGCAAGCCTGAGCGCGGATCGGCAAGCGCCCGGCCGCCTCAGGGCCTCAGCGTGTCAGGGCGCAGCGCGCTGGCCGCCGGCGTCCACAATGAATTGCCGCACGGCCTGCACCAGCTCGGCCTCCTGGCCCACGAAGCCATGCGGCGCACGCCCCTCGCAGGCATCCGAGCCCGCCGCCGCGCCCGGCCCGCCGCGCAGCAGCACCTGCTGCACGCGCGCCGCCGCCACGGCCTGCTCGGCCAGGCGCGGCATCAGCGCCGGCGGCGAGCGCGGGCAGCTATCGCCCTCATGGGCGATCAGCAGCAGCGGCTGGCGGATCGCCTGCAGCGGCAGATCGAACACCGACTGCGCCACCCAGGGCTTGCGCGCGCCGGGCTGGCCGGCCATCAGCGCCGAGCTCAGCACCAGCCCGTCGGGGCCCGCCTCGGGGCTCAGCCGCGCCGCCGCATTCGCGGCCGAGATCGTGCCGCGGCTGGTGCCCACCAGCCAGACCGGCCCGCCGCCCATGCGCTGGCGCAGCGCGGCGATCAAGAGGGCCAGGTCTTGCGCATGCGCGGGCGCGCTGCGAAAGCCGGCCAGGCCGTCCTCGCCATGCTGGTCCGAGGGCGCGTCCAGCACCACGGTGGCAAAGCCGGCGGCCACGAAGAGGGGCTGGCTGCGCACCAGCGCGTTGCCCTTCAGCGCCCGCGCGCAGGCGCTGCGCTCGTCCAGGTCCACATGGCCGCTGCCGCCGGCGAGC
The DNA here is from genome assembly GCF_030254645.1 of Paucibacter sediminis. Classification (NCBI taxonomy): domain Bacteria; kingdom Pseudomonadati; phylum Pseudomonadota; class Betaproteobacteria; order Burkholderiales; family Sphaerotilaceae; genus Roseateles; species Paucibacter sediminis. The sequence continues at coordinate 1,675,591 of NZ_CP116346.1, read as the reverse complement.
AGCACCAGGGTGGTGAGCGGCGGCCTGGCCCCGGCCGGCATGGCCAGGGCATAGCGGGCGCTGGTGCCGGCGTGGGTGGCGAGGCTGTGGAGCGTGCCGCAGGGCTCGCTGGCCTGCGCACCGAGCGCGGCGCCGGCCAGCAGGCAGGCCGCTGCCCGCGCGTGCATGCTCATCACGCCCGCCTCAGATAGTCGAGCGCCGCCGTGATGGTCGCCATTTGGGCCTGGTTGCACTCGGCGGGGCTGGCCGTCGGGCTGTCCGGGTAGACCTCGGTGGTGGTCACGAAGCGCGCATCGGTCATGCCGCCGCACAGGCCGAGCGCGCGCTTGGCGTAATTGATCACGCCGGCCTGCTGCAGCGGCTCGCCGATGATGCGGCCCTGCGCATCGGGCGCGGCGATATGGGTCACGCGGCGCACCGCGGCTATCAGCGCGCGCTGGAACTCGGGCACCGGCCGCTCGGTGTCGGCCACCAGGTAGAAGCCATCGGGGATGGCGTGCCAGTCGAACGCGACGCCGTCGCGTGCCGCCTTGGCGGGGCCGAATTCGCTGTTGTCGGTGTCGGTGGTCTCGTGCAGGTCGACATGCAGATCGACGCGGCCGCCGCAGGCGGCCACACAGGCCATCGCCAGCGCCGACTCGGCGGCCGGGCTGTCCTGCTTGAACTGCCGATTCGGGTCCAGCGCATCGGGGTTCCAGCGGTTGACGGTCTCGTAGCCCCAGGGGCTGATGCAGGGCAGCAGCAGCAGGTTGAACGCGGCCTCGGCGTGGCGATCGAACTCGTGCGTCAACCATTGCAGCGCGCCATGCACGCCGCTGGTCTCGTAGCCATGCACACCGCCGGTCACCAGCACCACCGGGCGATCCGCCTTCCACGCGCGGCTGCGCACCGCATAGAGCGGGTAGCTGCCCAGGCCCAGGCGCCCATAGTCGAGCCTGCCGTACTGGAACAGCTCGGCCTGCGCGGGCAGCTTGGCCATGAGCGGCGCAAGCACCTCCTCGGCATAGCTGCGCTGCGGTTTCTGGCGCGCCAGCCAGGCGGCCTTTTCGGCCGCGCCCCAGGGCGTGCCGGGGGTGCCGATCGGGTATGGCGGCGTGCTTGGCGGGGTCGATGGCGAGGTGCTCACAACGTGCTCATCCGGTCTTGGTTGGCGATGGGGCGGACGATACACCGCTCAGTCGACCGCAGCCCGCCGGCTCCCCGATCGAGAGTGACGCCTGGCGCCCGTGGGCGTGACTTGCGAGGCCAAGGCGTCTACGCTGAGAGCGCCGCAGCGGCTGACCCGGCGGGGGCATTCCGCAGCGGCGTTGCTGCCGCGCCGACCCGTCAACTCAACAGGAGTGAAGACATGTCATACATCGATGGTTTCGTGATCGCGGTCCCCACCGCCAACAAGCAGCAGTTCATCGAGCACGCGCGTCATTTCGACCCGCTATTCATCGAGCTTGGCGCGATCCGTGTGATCGAAGCTTGGGGCGACGACGTCCCCGACGGCAAAGTCACCGACTTCCGCCGCGCAGTCCAGGCCACGGCCGAGGAGACGGTGGCTTTTGCATGGGTCGAATGGCCGAACAAGGCCACGCGCGATGCCGCCATGAAGAAGATGACGGAAGACCCGCGCATGGACCCGTCCACACCCGGCAACCCGCCCATGCCCTTCGACGGCAAGCGCATGATCTTTGGCGGCTTCGAACAGGTGGTCGAAGTGAAGGCTTGAGCGGCGGGGGATGACGCCGCGCAACTCCCCGTTGCAGTCCCCATATGACGGCTCTCGGGGCCCTGCAGGGGTCACACTCGCGGCCGGGAGCGGAAGTTCGCCCATCCGATGCAGGAGACAGTTCTAGGCTGGAAGCGGTCGTCTGTTCGTCCCACTGACGGAAACCAGAGCGGTCTTTGTCCAGCCGCTCAACCGGCGAAGGCGTCCCGAAGCATGTCCGCAATGTTCTTCGGCCACACAGTCTCGTTCGTTGACCTGAGCTCCGCCATCGTCCACCAGCGATGCTCAACAATCACACGTTGCTCCTGTGGCGTCCGCTCTTCGTCTAGTACTTCGCAGTCTTTGGCTTTTACGATGAAAAAGCGTTCGTCGGCCTCGACCACTTCTCCATCGGGTAAGCCTAGGGGGAAGACCCGCTTACCAACTTGCGGCCCAGGGTGCTCGATGTCGAGACCGACCTCCTCGCGCAACTCACGCACGGCAGCCTGCTCAAAGCTCTCGCCGGCCTCCACCCCGCCCCCGGGAGTAGCCCAGTGCGCATTTCCTGCCATTGCTCCCTCGGTGTGCACAAACCGGAAGAGCAGAAGACGCCCCTTGGGATCCAAGACAAGAAGGCGAGAGGCTGGTCGTCGGCGCATGTAGCAACGATAGCGCACGCCAGCGCTGGTCTACGTCTACGTCTGCTTCCGCTGCGAAGCAGTCGTCGAGCTTGCCAGCCCAGCCGACAGGATTGGGTTGGAAGCGCCATTTCGAGCCGCAGCAAAGCAGACATGGGCGCGACGAGAACAGCCTCGTTTGAGTTCTACGGCCGCAGCACCCCGTAGAGCGGCCGTTCGGGCCATCGCCCTTTGCTCGGACCCAACGGCTGCTTCATGCCCGGCAGTGTGAGTAAGCCCGGCGGCCCTCAGCCACTGAATCTCCGCCCTAGCTCAGCAGCTTCTCGATGCTCTCGGCCAGCGGGTACAGAACGTCCTTGTCGGTTCAGCAAGACCGACCGACAAGGTGCTAGATTTGCCATCCATGGCCTGGCTTTCCGGCGCCATCCGGCCTGCCCATAGCGCCACGACCCCAGCAGCAACGGTGATGTTCGGGGGAGCTGTTCCCATGTCTTCAACTTCCACCCTCCACTTCTTCTGCGGCAAGGCCGGCGCCGGCAAGAGCACGGTCGCGAGCGCGCTGGCCAAGGATCTTGGGGCGATCCTGATCTCCGAGGACGTCTGGCTGATGCGCTTGTATGGCGATCAGATGACGGTCTTTGACGACTACATCCGCTGCTCGAAGAAGTTGAAGTCCGTCATCGGCCCGCTGGTGGTGGACCTGCTACGGACCGGCGTGCCATCGGTGGTGCTGGACTTCCAGGCCAATACCAGGGCCGGCCGCCGCTGGTTTCGCTCGGTGTTCGAGCAGGCGGCGGCCGCGCATGTGCTGCACTATGTCCAGACTCCCGATTGGCAATGCCTGGAGCGCATCGCCAAGCGAAACCTGGAGCGGCCGGAGGGCTCGCATCAGCTGAGCGAAGAAGACTTCCGCTACGTCTCGTCGTTCTTCGAGGCGCCTGATCCGGCCGAGGGCTTCAACATCAAGGCCTACGGCGGCTGAGCCGCGCCGTCGGGCGCGTGGGCGGCCGCATCAGCTGTCGGCGCCGACTCAAGTTCCTGTAGCATGGCCCCCATCATGTTCACCGCCTCCCTGTCCTTGTCCGCCGCACGAGCTGCACGAGCCGCACGAGCCCGTCGTGCGCTGCCGTGTGCCTGGCGCGAGACAAGGAAGAGGACGACCTAACACCCTCCAATCCCCGGTTTCTCCCCCAAGGCCACGGCTCACCCCCGTGGCCTTTTTCTTTGTCCGACCCCCAAGTGAAAGGAACTTCTCCATGCAAATCCCCAGCGCTTCTTGTGCTTCTTCGCCGCGGTTCGATGCGCTCATGCCCGTGACCGATCGCCCTGCCGAGGTATTCGTGCGTGGTGAGGGCGCCTGGTTGTGGGACGCGGCCGACACGCGCTACCTGGACTGGCTGCAGGGCTGGGCGGTGAATGCCCTGGGGCATTGCCCGCCCGAGGTCAGCCTGGCCTTGGGGGCGCAGTCGAGCCTGCTGCTCACGCCCAGCCCTGCGCTTTACAACCTGCCTTCGCTGCAACTGGCCGAGCGGCTGTGCGCGCTCAGCGGCTTTGACCAGGTGTTCTTCGGCAGCACCGGGGCCGAGGCGAACGAGGGCGCGATCAAGCTGGCACGCAAGTGGGGGCAGCTGCATCGGGGCGGGGCCTACGAGATCATCACCTTCGACAACGCCTTCCACGGCCGCAATCTGGCCACCATGGCCGCCAGTGGCAAGCCGGGCTGGGAGGCCCTGTTTGCGCCCGGCATGCCGGGTTTTGTGAAGGCCGTCTTCAACGACATGGCCTCGGTCAAGGCGCTGCTCAGCGAGCGCACCGTGGCGGTGATGCTGGAGCCCGTGCAGGGCGAGGCCGGCGTGCGCCCGGCAAGCCCCGGCTTTGTGCGCGCACTGCGCCAGTGGTGTGATCGCCACGGCCTGCTGCTCATCTTCGACGAGGTGCAGACCGGCTGTGGGCGCCTGGGGCAGTTGTTTGCCTACCAGCACTACGGGGTCATGCCCGACATCATGAGCCTGGGCAAGGGCCTGGGCGCCGGCGTGCCGATCTCGGCGCTGCTGGCGCAGGCGCATTGCAGCGTCTTCACCCACGGCGACCAGGGCGGCACCTATGCCGGCAACCCGCTGATGTGCGCGGTGGGGCTGGCGGTGCTGGAAACGCTCAGCCAGAGCGCTTTCCTGGAACAGGTGCGGACACAGGGCGCGCTGCTGCAGCGCGGTCTGCAGGCGCTGTCCGCGCGCCACGGCCTGGGCGAGGTGCGCGGGCTGGGTCTGCTGTGGGCGCTGGAGCTGGGGAGCGATCACGCGGCCGCGGTGGTGCGCGAATGCCGCCGCCGGGGCCTGCTGGTCAACTCGGCCCGGCCCCATTGCCTGCGCTTCATGCCGAGGCTCAACAGCACCGCCGACGAGATCGCGCAGGGCCTGCAGCTGCTCGACGCCGCCATTGCCACCGTGCTGGAGGAGTTTGCCGCGCAATGAGCGAACGGGGGAGCCTGTCGCGAAGCCGGCCCGATCAGCCGCTCACACTCTTGGTATGGCGGAAGAAGTTGTCCGGGTCGTAGACCTGCTTCAGCGTCGCGAGCCGGTCCAGGTTCGAGCGGCCATAGGCCGCCTCCACGCGATCGCGGCCTTCCTCCTCGGTCAGGAAGTTGATGTAGGTGCCGCCCGTCGAGCATGTTCGCGTGGCCTCGAAACAGTCGCGCGCCCACTGGACATTGACGGCGTCGTCCTCGGGCCGCTCCCAGGAGCCGGCGATGTTCAACACATAGGCAGCATCGCGATTGCCAGCCGGCGAATGCCCGGCGGGCAGCTCACCCAGCGCGCCCTGGATCTGGAACATCAGGATGGCCGAGTGTGGCGACGCGATGCGGGCGGCGTGCGCCACGGCAAGGTCGATGAACGGGCGATCGATGCCGGGCAGGTAGTGCGACTTCCAGTAGTAACGTCTACCCTTCGGTTGCGTGGCATCGAGCAGGCTCTGCATCTGCACATAGGGGCGGCGCGTCACGATATCCGCGATCGGCCGGCCGGTCGCGCGCAGCGGCGCCAGCAAGGCTTCGCCATCCTCGACCTTGCCCGAATGGCAGACGAAGATGGCGGCGATCGGCTTGCCGTGCACTTCCTTCGGTAGCCAGGGCGCCGGCGGCGCGATCCGCAGCACGGCCACGCTGGTCAGCTCGCGTGGCGCCGCGGCGCTGAAGCTGCGATAGGCCTCGAGGACCTGCGCGGCGTCCTCGCCATGCCAGGCGATCGCCCCGCCCAGGATCTCGGGGCCGACGGGATGGAGCCGGTACTCGAAGGAGGTGACGATGCCAAAGTTGCCCCCGCCGCCGCGCAGGGCCCAGAACAGGTCTGCATGCTCGTCCGCGCAGGCGCGCAGGACTCGGCCATCGGCCGTCACCACCTCCATCGAGACGAGGTTGTCGCAGGTCCAGCCATGGCGGCGCGTGAGGTAACCAAAGCCGCCGCCGACGGTCAGGCCCGCGATGCCGGTCGCGGAGACGAAGCCCAGCACGGCCGCGAGCCCGTGCAACTGCGTCTCGCGGTCGACGTCTGCCAAGGTGCAGCCCGCTTGCGCCAGCGCCGTGCGGCGCACCGGATCGACCCAGACACCGCGCAGCAGCGACATGTCGATCATCAGGCCGCCCTCGCACACCGCCAGCCCGGCGATGTTGTGGCCGCCGCCGCGCACGGAGCACAGCAGCCCGTGCTGGCGCGCAAAGCGCACGGCTTGCACCACGTCGACCGTTCCGGTGCAGCGCGCCAGCAGGCCGGGGCGCCGGTCGATCATCGCGTTCCAGACCTTGCGCGTCTCCTCGTACTCTGCGTCTTCCGCGGTCAGCACCCGGCCCTTGAATGCCGCCTTGAAGGACTGCAAGGCCTCCGGCGCGAGATCCACGATCCCGCCATCCATGCGTGTGAGCTTGATTGCCATCATCGACCTCCTTGAAGAACGACATCGACAGCATGCGCGCGACAGGCCGCCAAGGCCAGTCCAGATTCTGAAGCGTTTACGCTTGGGAGGCGAGGCGATGGACAACCGCAAGGGCAAGGGCGGCAAGTACGTGGTGGTAAAAAGTAGCAGCCAACATGCGGAGCAGTCATGGCCACACCGACTCGTGTCAACGAAACCGTCCAGACGCACTACGCCCGTTCCGAGCTGGGCACGCTCATACTCGCGGCGCTGGAAAAAGCCGGCAAAGACATCCATAGGCTCACGCCCGAGGACCTGGCGCCGATCGACGAATTTCACATCCGTGGCCGGGCGGCGACGCTTGAGCTGGCCCGGGCCGCGAGCCTCGATGCGGCGAAGCGCGTGCTGGATGTCGGCAGCGGTGTCGGCGGCACGTCGCGCTGCCTGGCCAAGGAGTTCGGTTGCCGCGTCACCGGCATCGACCTCACCGAAGACTATTGCCGCGCCGCCGAGCTGCTCACCGCCAAGACCGGGCTCGCGCACCTCGTCGACTACCGCCAGGGCGACGCGACCCAGCTGCCGTTCGCCGACGCGTCGTTCGACGTGGTCTGGACCGAGCACGCGGCAATGAACATCCCGGACAAGGCGCGCCTGTATCGGGAGATGCACCGCGTCCTGAAACCGGGCGGCAGGCTCGCGATCTACGATGTTCTGGCCGGCCCGACCGGACCCGTTCACTTCCCCGTGCCCTGGGCGCGCACGCCCGATGCGAGCTTTCTGCTGCGGCCGGATGAACTGCGCGCGCTGCTCGAAGCGGCCGGTTTCACGATCACGGACTGGTCGGACACGACCGACGCGGCACGCGCCTGGTTCGTGGCGCTGGCGCAGAAGATCGGCCGGGAAGGCCTGCCGCCGCTGGGCTTTCACATCCTGCTTGGCGCCGATTTTCAAGCCATGGCGCAGAACCAGCGGCGCAATCTCGAAGAGGGGCGGATCGTGCTCGCCCAGGTCACGGCAAGCAGGTAGCTGGGCCCACGGCCAAGGGATAGGAGCGCCCTGCGCGCGCCCCTAGACTGGGGCGCCGGTGAGGCAGCCAACCGGTCAAGTCAACGGGCAATTGGCTGCGAGCACGGCGCGCTGCGCGCGCCACCGATGTCGGAGGACCTGCCATGATCACCGAGACCACCGTCATGCGCGCACGCCGCGCCTGCAGCCGCCTGGCGCTCTGCCTGGCCACGCTGGGCGCCCTGCTGGCGGCCCAGCTGCCGGCGCACGCGGCGCGCGATTCGCTGGAGAACCGCTACGACATCGCCGTCTACCCCAACGGCGGCAGGCCCGACCTGACGGTCGACCCGATCAGGCTCAAATCCCAGCTCAGCGTGATCGACCGCTTCTTCGACCCGAACGACGCGGGCGACCGTTGCGCCGTGCTCGAAGGGGCCGTCGGCGGCTATGGTTGGCGCCGCCTGATGGTGTTCGACGTGGTGATCGTCAACGCCGGCGACGGCGATCTGGTGGTGGGCGACCGCAGCGACCCGGCCAACCCCTATGCCGGCGCGTTCTACTTCGACGCCTGCCACGGCCACTATCACATGGCCGGATTCTCGGAGTACCGGCTGCGCTACAAGTCCGACGGCAATGTCTCCACCATCGGCCGCAAGCAGGGCTTCTGCTTCGAGGACTCGTTCAAGTACAGCGGCAACAAGAGCGCCGGCTTCCACTGCGGCTACCAGGGCATCACCAGCGGCTGGGGCGATTGGTACTACAAGCAGCTGCCCGGCCAGTGGATCGACGTCACCGGCGTGGCCGAGGGCGATTACGAGCTGGAGGTAGAGATCAATCTGCAGCCCGACCCCTACAAGTTCGACCAGGGCCTGAACCGTTACCCGGACGTCGTGCGCGTGCCGGCCAGCGTACCCAAGCGCAGGGAACGCTAGGCACTACCGCCGCCGCGACGCCGTATCCGTGTGGCACGAGCACCCGGCGTCGCCCGCCCCGCCAGCTCCGGCGCAAACAACTCCAGCACGCGCAGTTGCGCGCCGCCGCGCCTGAACACCGAGTGGCGCGCCCACAGCATCTGGGCCGAGGCCTCGGTGCCGGTGGCCTGGCGCCATTGCTTGAGCATCTGCCGGCGCGTGTGGCCATGCCGGGCCAGGCGGCGCGGCTGCAGCTCGCTGCGCGTGATGCGCGGATCGTCGTAGAGCAGATGCGCGAGCGGCCGGGCGCCCAGGCCCTTGAGCGCCTTCCAGGGCCCGGCCAGGGCGCTCTGGTGCAGGGCCGAGCGCGCCCACACCAGGGGCACGCCATCCACCCGCAGCAGCACCTCGCGCACCACCGTGCAGCCGCGCCGCGGCAGCCCCAGGGCCAGGCGCTCCTGCGCGCGCAGCGGCGTGACGGCCTGGCGCAGCACCTCGACCTCGAAGCGCTCGCCCAGGCGCGCCAGGCGCCGGCTCAGCGAACCGGGCGCGCGCAGCCAGGCGCGCAGGCTTGAACGACTAGCGATCCCCACCGCAGCTCAGCCAGCGAACTCGTCCCCAAGCTCGCGGGCGCGATGCTGGGCGGCCAGCACGGCGCGCTGGATCGCCTCGCCCACGCCGGCGGCCTGCATGCTGGTGATGGCGGCGTAGGTGGTGCCGCCCTTGGAGGTGACGCGCTCACGCAAGACGCTAGGCGATTCGCTGGACTGCAGGCCCAGCGCGGCGGCGCCGGCGCAGGTGGCCAGGGCCAGCTCGCGGCCCTGGGCCTCACTGAGGCCCATCTGCTGCGCGGCCGCCGTCATGGCCTCGACGACATAGAAGAAATAGGCCGGGCCCGAGCCGGAGAGCGCGGTCACCGCGTCCAGATCGGCCTCGGCGTCCACCCACAGGGTGCGGCCGGTGGGTGCCAGCACGGCCTCCACCAGGGCGCGGTCGGCGGCCGAGACGGCCGCATTGGCGTAGAGGCCGGCAATGCCCTGGCCGATCAGGGCCGGGGTGTTGGGCATGGCGCGCACCACGCGCGCGGCGCCGGTGGCGCGCGCGATCGTCTCGCTGCGGATGCCGGCCATCACCGAGAGCTGCAGGGCCTGGGACACATGAGCGGCGCAGGGTGCGGCAGCCGCGCCGAACAGCTGCGGCTTGACGGCCCAGACCAGCAGCGCGGCCTCGGCCAGGCCGGCGTTGGCGGCCGCCTCATGCACGCGCAGGCCGGCAAACTCGGCCTGCAGCTTGGCACGCTGCGCCTCGAAGGGCTCCACCACGAGGATGGAGTCGGCCGGGCGGCCGGCCTTGATGAGGCCGCCGATGATGGCGCTGGCCATATTGCCGCCGCCGATGAATGCCAGGGTGCTGTTCATGGGGGGCAAGTGTAGGCGGCCTGTGCGGCAGCCTCGCTCAGTGCATGCCAGCCAGCAAGGCGGCGTTGCCGCCCGCTGCCGCGGTGTTGATGGTGAGCGTCTGCTCGGCGGCGAAGCGGTACTGGTGCTGCGGGTTGGCGGCTTCGGCGGCGCTGATCAGGGGCAGGATGGCGCCCTTGCGTTCGGCCAGGGCCTGCACCAGGGCGCGCGCCGAGCCGTTGCTGGCGGCGGCGATGCACACGCCGGCCAGCTCCGGATGCTGCAGCAGCGCACGCTGGGTGCCGCCATCACCCGGCAGCAGCGCCAGGGCCTCGGCGGCCACGCCACCGCGCAGCAGCGCCAGGCGCAACGCGTCGCCCGAGGCGGCGCCCAGCAGGGCCACGGCATTGCCGGCCAGCAGGGCCGCGCCCACCGCGCCGGCCACCTCGGCCGGGCTGGCGCCCTGGGCCAGCACCGCGATCACGCCGCGGCCATGCAGGCGCAGCTCGTTGCTTTCGCCGGTGGGGCCGGGCAGCACCTTGGTGGCCAGGCCGCGCTGGGCCTGCTGGGCATGGGCGCGCAGGGCGCGCGCCGCCGCCTCGTCCAGGCCCGCGGTGGCACGCTGCACCGCGGCCACGCGGGTTTCCAGCGCCACCTCGCTCCAATGGGCATGGCCCACGCGCAGGGTGTTGACGGCGCTCAGATCCACCTGGCCGCTGGCCGGCACCGGCTCGGGCTGGCCGGCGGCCGCGGCGCCGGTATCCGGCTGGGCCGCAAAACGCCACAGGTAGTTGGGGCCGCCGGCCTTGGGGCCGGTGCCCGACATGCCTTCGCCGCCAAAGGGCTGCACGCCCACCACCGCACCGATGATGTTGCGGTTCACATAGACATTGCCGATGCGGGCCTTGTCAGCCAGGCGCAGGGCGCGGCTGTCGATGCGGGTCTGGATGCCCAGGGTCAGGCCATAGCCCAGCGCGTTGATCTGCGCGATCACCGCATCGGGCTCGCCGTTCCAGCGCAGCACGTGCAGCACCGGGCCGAAGATTTCCGCGCCCAGCTCGCTGGCCTTGCGGATCTCGAAGGCCACCGGCTTGATGAGGCGGGGCACGGCGTCGTGCACCGGGGCCTCGGCGATCAGCCTGGCCTCGCGCTTGAGGCGCTCGACATGGTGGGCGATGTTGTCGAAGGCCTCGTCGTCGATCACCGGGCCCACATCGGTGGCCAGGTCGGCGGGCTTGCCCACCCACAGCTCCTTGAGCGCGCCGGCAATCATCTCGATCACGCCATCGGCAATGCTCTCGTGCACGCACAGCAGGCGCAGCGCCGAGCAGCGCTGGCCGGCACTGCGGAAGGCGCTCTGCACCACCGCGTCGGAGACCTGCTCGGGCAGCGCGGTGGAGTCCACCAGCATGGCGTTCAGGCCGCCGGTCTCGGCGATCAGGGGCACGACCTGACCCTGCTTGGCGGCGAGGGTGCGGTTGATGATCTGCGCCACCTGGGTGGAGCCGGTGAAGCACACGCCGGCTGTTTCTGCCGCGGCGGTGAGGCGGGCGCCGACGGTCTCGCCTGGGCCGTGCAGCAGCACCAGCGCATCCTCGGGCACGCCGGCGGCGTGCAGCAGCTCCACCATCTTCAGCGCCACATAGGGGGTCTGCTCGGCGGGCTTGGCGGCCACCGTGTTGCCCACCACCAGGGCGGCCACCACCTGGCCGGCGAAGATGGCCAGCGGGAAGTTCCAGGGGCTGATGCAGACGAACACGCCGCGGCCCTGCATGGCGCCGCCATGCTGCTCGGCCTCGTCGGCGTAGTAGCGCAGGAAGTCGACCGCCTCGCGCACCTCGGCCACGCAATCGCCCTGGGTCTTGAAGGCTTCCTGCACCAGCAGTGCGCAGAACTCGGGCAGGCGCGCGTCCAGCGCGTCGGCGGCGCGGCGCAGGATGGCGGCGCGCTGCTCCACCGGCGTGGCGTTCCAGCCGCCGAAGCCGGCCTGCAGGCGTGCCATCGCGGCATCCACCTCGGCCGGCGTGGCCTCGGCCACCGGCAAGACCTGGCACCCGGCCAGCGCCTGCGCCAGCGGCGCGCGCTGCGCCAGCACGGTCAGGTCCACGCCGCTGGAGTTGCGGCGGCCGAGGCCCTGGTGGTCCTGGTAGAGGCGCACCGGCAGCGGCAGGGCGCCATGCTGCTGCAGCTGGGTGAGCGGCGAGGCCAGCAGCTCGGCCGGCTTGACGCTGGGGTCGGCCAGCTGGTGCACGAAGGAGGAATTGGCGCCGTTCTCGAGCAGGCGGCGCACCAGATAGGCCAGCAGGTCGCGGTGCTCACCCACCGGGGCGTAGACGCGGCAGGCGATGGTGCCGTCCTTGATGGCCTCGCGGTGGATGCCCTCGCCCATGCCGTGCAGGCGCTGCAGCTCGAAGTTGGCACCCGCTGCCTTGGCCATCTGCAGGATCGCCGCGATGGTGCCGGCGTTGTGGCTGGCGAACTGCGGGTAGATCACGTCGGCATGCCGGATCAGGCGCTGGGCACAGACCAGGTAGGAGACATCGGTGTGCTGCTTGTGCGTGAACACCGGGTAGGCCTGCAGGCCCTGCTCCTGGGCGCGCTTGATCTCGCCGTCCCAGTAGGCGCCCTTCACCAGCCGCACCATGAAGTGCAGGCCGTGCTGGCGCGCGATGCGGGCCACCTCGTCCACCACTTCCAGCGCACGCGTCTGGTAGGCCTGCACCGCCAGGCCGAAGCCGCGCCACTGCGGGAAATGGCTGGCGATGCGCGCGGCCAGCGCGTCCAGCACCTCCAGCGAGAGCTCCAGGCGATCCACCTCCTCGGCGTCGATGGTGAGGTTGATATTGGCCTGCGCGGCCTTCTCGATCAGCTGCCAGACGCGCGGCAGCAGCTCGGCGAACACGCGCTCGCGCTGCAGCACCTCGTAGCGCGAGAACAGCGCGCTGAGCTTGATCGAGATGCCGTCGGCGGTCTCGGGCGCCTCGGCCTTGCGGCCGCTGGCGATGGCCTCGATGGCGCTCACATAGGCGGCGTGGTAGCGGCGCGCATCGGCCTCGGTGCGGGCGCCCTCGCCCAGCATGTCGTAGCTGAAGCTGAGCTTGGGCTCGGCCTTGCGCTCGCTGTCGGCCTCGGCCATCGCCTCCTTGATATTGCGGCCCAGCACGAACTGGCGGCCCAGCAGTTGGATGGCGCGCACCGTGGCGGCCACCACCGTCTGCGCGCCCAGACGGGTCAAGAGGCCACCCTCGCCATCGGCGTCGGGCAGGAATTTCTTGGACAGCGAGATGGCGCTGGCCGAGAGGCTGGCCAGCATCTTGTGCGGGCCGTCGGAGCCGCCCTCGAACTGGGCGCGGCCGAGCTGGTCGGCCGTGAGCGCGATCGCGGTGGGCGCGTCTGGCACGCGCAGGAGCGCCTCGGCCAGGCGCATCAGGGCCAGGCCCTCGGCGCTGGTGATGGGGTACTCGCGCAGCAGCGATTCCATCGCCCAGAAGGGGGCGGGGTTGTCGCGCACATGCTGGACCCAGGGGGTGGCCTGGTTGATCACCGCCGTCCAGTCGGGCCCGGCACCGAAGGCGGCCACCAGGGCGCGCAGGACCTCGGTCTCGTCGCGGTAGGGGTTGGGCAGGCGGGCGGTCTCGGGCGGCAAGGCGAAGGCGGTCATGGCATCCCCCGGAAAGGGCGGTCATCTAGTGAAGACCTGAACTTTATTCGCGCGCCTCTTGGATTAAATTCCGATGATCAACTGATCGCTAGTGAGAAATCCAGATGGGCAGCGAAGCCAACGAACTCGACAAAATCGATGCCCGCATTCTGCGCGTGCTGCAGCAGGATGGGCGCATTTCCAATCTCAAGCTGGCCGAGGCGGTGCACCTCTCCCCCACCGCGGTGTTGGAGCGCGTCAAGCGCCTCACCCGCGAGGGCTATATCCTTGGCTACGAGGCGCGGCTCAACCCCGCCAAGCTGGGCGCGGCCATGCTGGTCTTCATCGAGATCCTGCTGGACCGCACGGTGCAGGACGTGATGGACAACTTCAAGGCCGCCGTCCAGGCCCGCCCCGAGATCCTCGAATGCCATCTGGTGGCGGGCGGCTTCGACTACCTGCTGAAGACCCGCGTCTCGGACATGAGCGCCTACCGCGAGTTCATCGGCAGCGTGATCTGGACCCTGCCGGGCGTGCGCGAGACCCGCACCTATGCGGTGATGGAAGAGGTGAAGAACACCACCGCCCTGCCCATTTAGGAATTTCAAGCGACTCCCCCATCGGGGGGTGCACCCCCTTCGATCCCACCCGCGTGTGATGGGAAGCCGAGGCACGAGCGCCCAAACTGGATCTCACATCAAGCCGCTGTCCAGGAGCCGCACCATGCAAACCACCGCCAGCCAGTTGCAACGCCAACACCCGCAACACCCGCACTGCGGTTGGTTTGACTCCAGCCTGGAGCTGCGCCAGGGACTGGATGTGCACGAGCTGTCGGACCTGGAGCTGCTGGCGCTGTGGAGCGAGCTCAAGCCGGCCCCCGCTGCCTTGCACTGAGTGAGCACCGAGTTCATGCCCTGCGGCATGAGCGACGGCTCACGAAGGCCGGGGCGCCTGCCAGCGCTCTGGCTGATGGATGCGTCGCTGCAGCTGCAGCCGGGTATAGGGCTGGTCGCGGCCGGAGAGCTGCAGGCTCAGCTGGACCACCCAGTCATGCGTGCGGGCGCGCGGCGCGGCCACCGGCGCCAGCAGCAGCAAGGCCAGCGCGCCGGCGGGCAGCCAGGCCGGCAGCACCAGCCTCAGGCAGAACTGGCCGCGCAGCGCCCACAGGCTGACGGCCGCACCCAGCACCAAGCCAGACAAGGCTTCAGACGCCGAGTGTGCGCTCACCTGCACACGTGAATAGGCGACCAGGGCGGCCAGGCCAAGGCCCAGCCCAAAGCCCCAGGGCCGGCCGCGCAGCGCCAGCCATCCCATCACCGGCAGCACCGCCGCGGCGCACATGGCGTGGCCCGAGAAGCCGGTGAAGTCCCATTCGGCCAGGCCCAGGCCCCAGCCCAGGAAGGCCAGCTTGCTGGCGGTGGTGAGCGCCACCGCCGCCGCCAAGGCGAGCAGCCAGCGTCGTGCCAGAGTGCCCTGCCCGCCATGCCAGGCCAGCCAGGCGGCGCCGGCCAGGGCCAGCGGCAGCAGCAGCTGGGCCTCGCCCAGGCGCGTCAACAGGGGCCAGAAGAAGTCCGGCGAAGACCCAGGGTTTGCGAGCATGGGCCGAGCTTAAACGCTCAGGCCAGATGCAGATGCTTGAGCTGGGGCTTGCGCGCCGGCTCCTGCTTGGGCAGCACGAAGTCCTCGGCCGGCATGGGGCGGCCGTAGTGCCAGCCCTGGGCCCAGTCGCAGCCCTCGCGCTTGAGCCATTCGGCCTGCTCGGCGGTTTCCACGCCCTCGGCCAGCACGTCCAGGTTGAGGCTGCGCGCCAGCACGATGACGGTGCGCGCGATCGCGGCGACGTTGCTGTCGCTGCCCAGCTCCTGCACAAAGCTGCGGTCGATCTTGAGCGTCTGCACCGGCATGCGCTTCAGGTAGGAGAGCGAGGAATAGCCGGTGCCGAAATCGTCGATCGCCACGCGCACGCCGCGGCTGGCCAGCTGGCCCAGCAGCTCGATGGCCTGCTCCGCGTCTTCCAGCAGCAGGCTCTCGGTCACCTCCAGCTCCAGGGCCTGGGGCGGGCAACCGGTTTCCTTCAGGATGAAGTCGACGGTGTCGATGAAGTCCGACTGGCGCAGCTGGCGCGCCGATACGTTCACCGCCACCTGCTGGGGCTTGCCGGGCTGGCCCTGCCAGCGCGCCGCCTGGGCGCAGGCCTGCTCCAGCACCCAGCGGCCGATCGGGATGATCAGGCCGGTGTCCTCGGCCAGCGGGATGAACTCGGCCGGCGAGATCGGGCCGCGGGTCGGGTGGCGCCAGCGCAGCAGGGCCTCGGCGCCGACCAGATGGCCGTCGGACAGGCGCACCTGGGGCTGGTATTCGAGGCGGAACTGCGCCGCCTCGTTGGCATGCCGCAGCGCATGGGTGAGCTCGAAGCGCTGCTGCACCACCTGGGTCAGCTCGGGGCGGTAGGCCTGCACGGTGTTGCGGGCATGCACCTTGGCGCGGCACATCGCGGCCTCGGCATTGCGCAGCAGATCGTCCACCGCCACGCCGTCGGTGGGGAACAGCGCCAGGCCGATGCTGGCGCCCAGGTTGAAGCGCTGCTGGCCCACCACGATGGGCTCGTCCATGGCCTGGATCAGGCGGTCGCCCAGGCGCATCGCGGTCTCTTCGTCCACCAGGCCGCTGAGCACCACGACGAACTCGTCGGCCCCCACGCGCGCCACCGAATCGCTGGCGCGCATCACGTTGACGAAGCGCTCGGTGGTGGTGAGCAGCACCTGGTCGCCCGCCGTATGGCCGGCGATGTCGTTGACGTCGCGGAAGCCGTCCAGATCGATATAGAGCACCGCCACGCAGGTATGGTCGCGCTGGGCAATGCCGATCTGGCGCGCGATGCGGTCGCGCAGCAGGGCCAGATTGGGCAGGCCGGTGAGGCGGTCGTGCAGGCTCTGGTGCAGCAGCTCGGCCTCGGTCTGCTTGATGCGCGAGATGTCGGTCAGCACGCTCAGGTACTGCACCTCCTGCGCCTGCGACTCATCGGCCGGCACGCGCACCACCGTCACCCAAACGGGCACGGTGTCGCCGTTCTTGTGGCGGTCCACTAGCTCGCCGCTCCATTTGCCGCAGCGCTCCACATCGGCCCACAGGGCCTTGAGCTTCTCGGGGTCCTGCTCGCCGTCGCGGAACAGGCGCGGCACCTGGCCCAGCAGCTCGGCACGGTTGTAGCCGGTGATGGCGCACAGGGCCGGGTTGAGATCGCAGATCTGCAGCCGCGCATCGGTGACCATGATGCCCTCGCCGCAATGCTCGAACACGGTGGCGGCGCGGCGCGCCTGCTCCATGGCCTGCTGCAGCTGGGTGACGTCGCGCGCCACCGCCACCTGGCCCAGGTAATGGTCGTCGTCGAACACCTCGGCCTTCACCACGTCCAGGCACAGGCGCTGGCCATCGGGCTTCTCCACCCAGTTGAGCACGCGCCTGGCGCTGGTCTGCTTGGTCCAGGTGGGGGGCTTGGCCAGATCGGCATCGCGGCGGCCCATCAGCTGGGCCTCGCCGGCGCCCACCACGCTCTCGAAGGCCGGATTGCAGCCCTCGTAAGCGCCCTGGGCGTCCTTGAAATACATCGGGTCGGGGATGGCGTTGAGCAGGGCGCGCAGCTTGGCGCGGTCGCGGCGCAGGCGCAGGAGCTCCTCACGGCGGCGGCGCAGGCGCACGCGCTGGCTCAGCACCAGGCTGAGCACCAGCCCCATGGCCACGCCACCGGCCACGCACAGCGAACTCAGCCACAGAATGGCGCTGCCACCGCTGAGCCCCAGCGGGTTGGCGATGCTTTCGGCAGACGTTTGCGCGTTGGCCCACCAGGGCCAAGCCAGCGCCAACGGCACGATGCGGCGGTGCAAGGTCAAGCTCATAAGTCCCAGGAAACCTCGGGCGCCGCTGGCGCGGCGCAGGCCATTCGTCGATCACCCCTGCACTGCGGGCGTCCCCTCGTTCTCGGCCTTTCGGAGTGTCGTGAGCTGGCTTGATACTGGCTAGGGTTTACAGCGACGACGCCAGCCGCGTTCCCTGCAAAATTGCACGCTTTGCGTCCAATTCGCCGGCTTCCAGCGCGCCGCCCACCAGGTGCACCGAGACCCCGGCGGCCTGCAGCGGGGCCTGCAATTCGCGCAGCGGCTCCTGGCCGGCGCACAGCACGATGGTGTCGGCCTCGATCAGCTGGGTGTCGGCGCGCTTCTCGCCATAGCTGACCCACAGGCCCTCGGGCGAGATCGCCTCGTAGTTGACGCCGTCCAGCATGTCGACGTTCTTCATCTTCAGCGCCGCGCGGTGGATCCAGCCGGTGGTCTTGCCCAGGCCCGCGCCGAGCTTGCCGGCCTTGCGCTGCAAGAGCGTGATGGCGCGCGTGGGCGCCTCGGGCGCCGGCCGCAGCAGGCCGCCGCGCGTCTCGGTGGGGTCGCCCACGCCCCAGTGGCGGCGCCAGGCGGCGGCGTCCAGGGTGAGCGAATGGCCGGCCTCCAGCAGGTACTCGGCCACATCGAAGCCGATGCCGCCGGCGCCCACGATGGCCACGCGCTGGCCCACCTGGGCACGCCCGGCCAGCACCTCGATATAGCTCAAGACCTGACCCCGCGCCGCGCCCTCCTCCTGGCCCTTGATGCGCGGGTTGCGCGGCGTCACGCCGGTGGCCAGCAGCACCTCGTCGTAGCCCTTCAGCGCCTCGACGCCGACGCGCGTGTTCAGCCGCAGCTGCACGCCCGTCACCTCGATGCGGCGGCCGAAGTAGCGCAGCGTCTCCTGGAACTCCTCCTTGCCGGGGATGCGCTTGGCCATATTGAACTGGCCGCCGATCTCGCCGGCGGCATCGAACAGATGCACCTCGTGGCCGCGCTCGGCCAGGGTGGTGGAGGCCGCCAGCCCGGCCGGGCCGGCGCCCACCACGGCGATCTTCTTGCGGCGCTGGCCGCCGGCGGCGATAGGCACGATCTTCAGCTCGGTCTCGAAGGCGGCGCGCGGGTTCACCAGGCAGGTGGAGATCTTCTGTGCAAAGGTATGGTCCAGGCAGGCCTGGTTGCAGGCAATGCAGGTGTTGATCTCGTCGGCGCGGTTCTCCCTGGCCTTCTTGACGAAGTCGGGGTCGGCCAGGAAGGGCCGCGCCATGCTGACCATGTCGGCCGCGCCCTCGGCCAGCACGTTCTCGGCCACCTCGGGGGTGTTGATGCGGTTGCTGGTGATCAGCGGCGTCGTGATGCCCTCGGCGCGCAGCTGCTCGCGCAGCTTGTGCGTGACCCAGGCAAAGCCGGCGCGCGGCACCGAGGTGGCGATCGTCGGGATGCGTGCCTCGTGCCAGCCGATGCCGGTGTTGATGATGGTGGCGCCGGCCTTGGCCACGCCGCGCGCCAGCTGCAGCACCTCGTCCCAGCTGCTGCCGTTGGGGATCAGGTCCAGCATCGAGAGCCGGTAGATGATGATGAAGTCCGGCCCCACCGCCTCGCGCATGCGCGTGAGGATCTCGAGCGGCAGGCGCATGCGGTTCGCGTAGCTGCCGCCCCATTCGTCCTGGCGCTGGTTGGTGTGCTCCACCAGGAACTGGTTGATGAAATAGCCCTCGGAGCCCATCACCTCGACGCCGTCGTAGCCGGCCTCGCGCGCCAGCCTGGCGCAGCGCACGAAGGCGCGGATCTGGCGCTCGATGCCGCGCGCGCTCAGCTCGCGCGGCGTGAAGGGCGAGATCGGCGACTGGATGCGCGAGGGCGCCACGCAAAAGGGCTGGTAGCCATAGCGGCCGGTGTGCAGGATCTGCAGCGCGATCTTGCCGCCCTCGGCATGCACGGCCTTGGTGATGATGCTGTGGCGCTTGGCCGCACCCGAGGTGGCCAGGGTGCCGGCAAAGGGCTTGGCCCAGCCCTCGATATTGGGCGCATAGCCGCCGGTGACGATCAGCCCCACCTCGCCGCGCGCGCGCTCGGCGAAGTACACCGCCATGCGCTCGAAATGCTTGCGCCCGTCTTCCAGGCCGGTGTGCATGCTGCCCATCAGCACGCGGTTCTTCAGCGTGGTGAAGCCGAGGTCCAGGGGGGCAAGCAGGTGCGGATAGCTCATGGGCGGGGCGGATCTCGTGAAAAGTGCGGGCCATGCTAGCAGCGGCCCTCGCGGCGCCGATGCTGGCAAACCCCGCTTTGGAGAGCTTGCACTACTCGCACGCCCGCCCCGCCCAGACACAGTTCTTCACCGCTGCGACACGCTGGCACACCGATCAGCAACGCGCCCCGGTTGGAATCGCCCGAACCCTCTCGAACCCTTTCCTTGCGGAGTCATCAGATGCGATTCAAACCCTGGGCCCTTGGCCTGGCCATGGCGGGCGCAAGCCTTCTGCTCAGCGCCTGCGGCGGCGGCAGCAGCAGTGGCAACGACACCAGCCTGCGCCTGCTCAACGCCAGCAGCGGCTACGGCTCGCTGGACCTGACGGTCAACAGCGTCAGCGTCAACGGCAACGTCGCCTATGCCAACGCCGGCAGCTATGCCAGCGTCAGCACCAGCGCCACCAGCTCGCAAGTGCTGGCCAGCGGCGTCGGCACCACGGTGGCCAGCACCACCCCCTCGCTGGCGAGCGGCAGCCACTACAGCCTGATCGCCTACGGCTGGGCTGGCGCCCTGCACACCACCCTGCTGCAGGAGGCCGAGACCGCCGCCGACAGCGGCAAGAGCAAGCTGCTGGTGCTGAACCTGGCCACCGACGCCGGCGCGCTGGACGTCTACGTCACCCCAGCCACCGACAGCCTCGACAACGCCACGCCCATCTCCACCAACCTGGCCGGCGGCAGCGGCAGCGGCTACAACAGCATCAACGCCGGCAGCTACCGCGTGCGCCTCACCGGCTATGGCAACAAGAGCGATGTGCGCCTGGACATCCCCAGCATCACGCTGGAATCCACCGGCGTCTCCACCCTGCTGATCACCGCCACCGAGGGCGGCGTGCTGGTGAACGGCCTGCATGTGAAACAGCAGGGCGCGGTGACCAACTACCCCGGCGCGGTGGCGCGTGCCCGCGTGGTGGCCGCCGTCTCGGGCAATGCCAGCGTGAGCGGCCTGCTGGGCGACGTGAGCCTGCTGCCCACCTCGGTGGCGCCCACCATCGGCGAGTACAAGACGGTGGCGGCCGGCAGCGCCAACCTGGGCCTGACGGTGAACGGCCAGGCCATGGCCGTGGCCAGCCCCAACCTGAAGGCCGGTGGGGACTACACCCTGCTGGTGTGGGGCGACGCGGCCGCGCCGCAGCTGAGCGTGCTGGCCGACGACAACCGCCTGCCCACCACCCTCAGCACCGCCAAGATCCGCCTCATCAACGGCGTGGCCAGCCTCAACACCGGCCTCACCATGAGCGTGGACTACAGCGCCATCGCCACCAATGTGGTGCCCGGCACCAGCTCGGCCAACAGCAGCATCCCGTCCAGCACGGCCTCGCTGCTGAGCGTCAGCTCGCCCACCTCGGGCACGCCGGTGTTCAGCATCGCCAGCCTGCCGGTGCTCTCCAGCGGCGTCTACAGCGTCTTCATGATGGGCGGCGCCAGCAATATGCTGGGCACGCTGCGGCGCGAGCGCTAAGCCCTGCTCCGACTCCTCTTCGCCCCGCGATCGCCCTGCGACGCGGGGTTTTTTCTTGCCGGGCACACCGGACATCAAGCTTTCATATGCCATGGCTAGCATCGCGCCGCCGGTTGCCGGTGTGCCCTGTCCAGCCCATGCTTCGAACTGCCCTCCTCGCCCTGCTGCTCGCCCTGTGCACCCTGCCCGCCCAGGCGCAGGTGCAGGGCAGCGGCGCCAGCTTCCCCTCCAAGGTCTATGAGCGCTGGGCCCAGGCCTATGAAAAGGACAGCGGGGTGCGGGTGGACTACCGCGCCACCGGCTCGGGCGAGGGGCTCAAGAAGATCAGCGCACGCGCGGTGCATTTCGGCGGCTCCGACACCCCGCTGTCCGCCAGCGAGCTCGAGCAGCGCCGCCTGGTGCAGATCCCCATGCTGGTGGGCGGCATCGTGCCGGTGGTGAACCTGCCCGGCGTGGCGGCGAACCGCCTGCAGCTGAGCGGCGAGCTGCTGGCCGCCATCATGGCCGGCGAGGTGCTGCGCTGGAACGATGCGCGCATCGCCGCGCAGAACCCCGGCCTGGCCCTGCCAGCGCTGCGCATCCGGCGCGTGGTGCGGGCCGACAAGTCCGGCAGCACCGAGGGCTTCACGCGCTACCTGGCGCTGAGCTCGGCGGCCTTTGCCGAGCGTGTGGGCGCGAGCCAGCTGCCGCACTGGCCCGGCGAGGTGCTGGCGGCCGAGGGCAACGACGGCGTCAGCGCCGCGCTCAAGGCCAACGAGGGCGCGATCGGCTATGTCAGCTACGACCGCGTGGTACGCGAGAAGCTCATCGGCGTGAGCCTGCGCAATGCCGATGGCCAGTGGGTGGCGGCCTCGGACCAGGGCTTTCGTTCGGCGATCCGCCACAGCGACCTGGCCGCCCAGGGCAAGGACACGGCCAGCCTGCTGAACCGCCCCGGCGCCGACAGCTGGCCCATCACCCTCACCAGCTTCGTGCTCTTCGATGCGCGCCCGCAGCGCGCCGACAGCGCCGCCATGACGATGCGCTTCCTCTACTGGTGCTTTCTGCACGGCGACGAGCTGACCCGCGGCACCGGCTTCGCGCCGCTGACGGTGAACGTGCAATCGCGCCTCTCAGCGCGCTTTGCCTCGGTGCGCGCACAGGACGGCGGCGCGCTGAACTACCAGCTGTTCTGAACGACGCCTCAATGCCCGGCGATCACGCCGCAGGCGATGCGCGCGCCCGAGTTGCCGGTAGGCTGGGTGGCGTAATCGTCGGCCTGGGCGTGCACGATCACCGCGCGCCCGATCAGGTTGCCGGCGCCCTGGCCCAGCGTCGGGCCCATCAGCATGAACTTCTGGTCCACCGCGCCCTCGGCATCGGCCTTCAGCGCCGGCAGATCGCCGGCATGGTGGGCGGTCTGCTGCGGGCCATGGGGTTGGCCATCGGGGTTGAAATGGCCGCCGGCGCTGCTGCCGTCGGTGCTGGCGCAGCTGCCGTTCTCATGCACATGGAAGCCATGCTCGCCATTGGGCTTGAGCCCGCTGAGCTTGGCATGCACCATCAGGTGGCCGTCCATGGCGTGGAACATCACCAGGCCGCGCACCTGGTTGCCCTGGGTGGGGGTGAGCGAGGCCACGGCCATGCGGCCGCCCATCGTCATCGGCGGCTTGCCGGCATCTGGCGTGGCACAGGCGGTGAGCGCCAGCGCGCTCAGGGCGAGGAGGGAAAGGGAAAGCTTGCGTTGCATGGCGGTTGGCTAGGGAGCTGACTCGGAAAGCTAGCGACTTTAGGGCCTGTTCGCGCTACGTCAATAGGCCGCGTTGTCGGCCAGAAAGGCCGCAGGCAAGGCGCAAACCGCAGCCGGGTTGCACACCCGGCGAGGATTTGCAACGCGGCCTGCGGTCTTTCTGGCCACAACCCTGCGGGAAGGCTCGTCTTGGCGGGCCACGCGTCGTTGCAACGCTGGCCCGCACGCGAGTGCGGGCGGCGCGCTGCGCCTAGCGTGGCCCGCCAAGGCGAGCCTTCGCGACCCATTGGCGTAGTGTGAACAGGCCCTTATGGATGGCCCCGGCCCTGCGCGTCCCCGAAAGCTGCGGCATGATGCCGCGATGCATAACCCGACGCCCACGCCCGCCGGCCGCAGCTCGCTCATCGCCGGCCTGCTCATCGTCATCATCTGGGGCCTGAATTTCCCGATCCAGAAGGCCTTGCTGACGGCCATGCAGCCCGAGGGTTTTCTGTTCCTGCGCTTTGCACTCATGCCGCTGCTGGTGCTTGGCCTGCTGCTGCAGCGCTATGGCCTGGCCTGGCCGCGCGTGTCGCGCGGCGATGCCTGGGCACTCACGCGGCTGGGCTGCCTGGGCCAGGGCCTGCACCTGGCGCTCTCCAGCTATGGCATCCATTTCTCCACGCCCTTTTCCAGCTCGGTGCTGCTGGCCTGCGGGCCGGTGTTCACCCTGCTGATCCTGCGCGCCTACGGCCTCGAGCGCCTGCAGCGCGCCCAGCTGATCGGCATCGCGCTGGCGGCGCTGGGCGCCCTGGTCTTCATGTCCGACAAGCTGGCCGGCGGGCAATGGCGCGCCAGCGGCGGCGATCTGGTGCTGCTGCTGGCGGCCGCGCTGTTCTCCTATTACACGGTGGCGGCCAAGCCGCTGATCGAACGCCATGGCGCGGTGCTGGTGATGTGCTACGCCAGCCTGGCCACCACCCTGCCGGTGCTGGCCTATGCCACACCCGTCGCGCTGCGGGTGGACTGGGCCGGCGTTTCGCCCTGGCTGTGGCTGGGCGCGGCCTGGGCCATCGTGATGATCGGCTTCGTCAGCTGGCTGGGCTGGGGCTGGGTGAACGCGCAGCGCGGCGTGGCGCGCACCGCGCCGCTGATCTACCTGATGCCGCCCATCGCCGGCCTGGCGGCCTGGCTCAGCACCGGCGAGAGCTTCACCGCCGTCAAGCTGGCGGGCGCGGCGCTGACCCTCTCCGGCGTGGCGCTGGCGCAGTTCGCGCCACATGCGGCGGTGGTGGTGGCGGCGCCCGAGCCGGATTGAATCCCGCCTACTCCTTCAAATACTTGTCGTAGATCGCCTGCACCCGGCCGGCGTCCTTCATGTGCTTGAGGCCGGCATTGAAATCGTCGCGTACCTGGCGGCTGCGGAACACCGGGCGGTAGTCCATCGGGTTGGGCACGGTGAAGGCATGCTCGTCCACCGGCGCGATCGCCACGCCCTCGCGTTTGAGCTGCAGGGCGAAGTACTTGAAGATGCTGCGGTCGCTCAGCACCAGGTCGTAGCGACCCAGCATCAGGGTCTTGACCTGGGCCGCCTGGTCGTTGACCTCCAGATAGCGGCCGGCGCGCTTCACCGGCTCCAGCCATTCCGGAAAACGCGTCGCGGCGCCGCTGAAGGACACCACCGACAGCCCCGCCAGGTCGGCCGGCTTGCGGATGTTGAGCCCGCGGCTGTGCAGGCTGATGAAGACGTTGTCGTAGAGCACCGCGGTGTCGCCGTAATGGCCGCCATGCGCGCCCAGGTCCTGGCCCAGATCGGTCATGGTGGCGTCGACCGAGCGGTCCTTGAAGGCCAGCGGCACGCGCGCAAACGGGTAGTAGCTGGGCTTGAGCTGGTGGCCCTTGTAGGCCAGCGCCTCGCGTATCACCTCGACCTCGATGCCCGAGTTGGTCTGCGGGAAGCAGAAGGGCGGGATCTTCTCGCCGAAGGCCATCGTCACCTCCACCGCCGGGCAGGCCGGGGCCGCGAGTGCGCACCAAAGCGCCAGGGCCCAAGCCCTGCCGACGCTTCTTCTTTCGCTTGCCCGCAGCGCGCTCGTCCACATCGCCATCACGCTATCACAGCCTCCGGCGCGCCAAGGCCTTCATGGCCTCGAGCAGCAGCCACACCAGCAGGCCCAGGCCCAGCGCCGCCAGCAGCTGCGGCGGCGGCATCGTCGCGAAGCGGAACACCTCGCGCAGCGGCGCCAGGCCGAGGGTCGCGGCCAGCAGCGCGGCGGTGGCCAGCAACATGCTCCACAGCATCGCGTTCGGCCGCAACCAGGCCTGCAGGAGGCTGCTGCGCAGGTTCCGGTTCGCCAGGATCAGGCCGATATTGCAGGCCACCAGGGCCACGAAGGCGAGGCTGCGTGCCTGCTCGGGGCTGAACTGCTGCGCCAGCAGCCAGCCGAACAGGCCGGCCACGGCCAGCAGCACCAGCAGGCCCTGGGCCGCGCTCCAGGCCATCAGGCCGGCGGAGAACAGCGGCGCCTGCGGGTCGCGCGGCGGTCGCCGCATCACATCGCCCTCCTCGCGCTCGGCCTCGAACACCACCGAGCACACCGGGTCGATCAGCAGCTCCAGAAAGGCGATGTGCACCGGCCCCAGCAGCACCGGCCAGCCCAGCAGCAGGGGCAGCAGCGAGAGCCCGGCGATCGGCACATGCACGGCCAGCACGAAGGCCATGGCCTTGCGCAGGTTGTCGAAGATGCGCCGCCCCAGCCGCACCGCCTGCACGATGGAGGCGAAGTTGTCGTCCAGCAGCACCAGGGCCGCGGCCTCGCGCGCCACGTCGGTGCCGCGCCCGCCCATCGCGATGCCGATGTGCGCGGCCTTCAGCGAGGGCGCGTCGTTGACGCCATCGCCGGTCATCGCCACCACCTCGCCCTGGTCCTTCAGCGCCGCCACAATGCGCAGCTTCTGCTCGGGCCGGATGCGCGCAAACACCTGGTGGCTGCGCACCGCCGCGCGCAACTGGGCCTCGCCCATCTCGGCCAGCTCGGGGCCGGTGAGCACGCCGGCCGTCGCCGCCAGCCCGGCCTGCGCGGCAATGGCGCGCGCGGTCTCGGCATGGTCGCCGGTGATCATCAGCACGCGCAGGCCGGCGGCTCGGCATTCCTCGATCGCGGCCGGGACCTCGGGGCGCAGCGGGTCGGCAAAGGCCACCAGGCCCAGCAGCTGCCAGGCAAAGCCGTCCGGCGCGGCCGGCCAGTCCTCCTGCCCCTGCCAGCCCGCGCGCGCCACCGCCAGCACGCGCAGGCCGCGCGCCGCCATCGCCTGCGCTTGCGCCGCCAGCGCCTCGGCCTGCGCGGCGGGCAGGCGGGCGAGGCTCAGCACCGCCTCGGGCGCCCCCTTCACCGCCACCACCGCGGCGCCCACCTCGTCGTGCCAGACATGGGTCATGGCCGGCAGGCTGCTGCTGAGCCCGTATTCATGCACCAGGCGCCAGCCCGGGTGCAGGGGCACGGGCGGCTGCTGGCCGCGCGCGCGCTCCAGCAGCGCGCGCTCCATCGCATCGAAGGGCTCGCGCTCGCTGGCCAGCACGGCAAACTCCAGCAGCTCGGCCGGCAAGACCTGACCCCATGGCTGCAGCTCGGCCACCGCCATCTGGTTGAGCGTGAGCGTGCCGGTCTTGTCGGTGCACAGCACGGTGGCCGAACCCAGGGTCTCGATGGTGGCGGCGCGGCGCGTCAGCACGCGCTGGCGCGAGAGCCGCCAGGCGCCCATCGCCATGAAGACGGTCAGTATCAGCAGGAACTCCTGCGGCAGCATCGACATCGCCAGCGAGATGCCCGCCAGCACGGCGGCCAGCCAGTCGCCGCGCGCCAGGCCGTAGAGCAGCACCAGGCCGGCGCTCAGCGTCAGGCCCAGCAGCGCAAACACGCGCACCAGCCGGCGCGTCTGGCTGCGCAGCGGAGAATCGGGGCTGGCGATCTCGGCCAGCGCGCTGCCGATGTGGCCGATCTCGCTGGCCGCGCCGATCGCCGTCACCTCGGCCAGGCCCTGGCCGCCCACCACCATGGAGCCGGCCAGCACCGCCTCGCCCCGCGCCTTCAGCACCGGCAGCGACTCGCCGCTGAGCAGGGACTCGTCGGCCTGCAGGTCGTAGGCCTCGAGCAGGCGCGCATCGGCGGCGATGCGGTCGCCCTCGGCCAGCACCAGCACGTCGCCGCGCACCACCGCCGTGCCGGCAATGCGCTGCGGCGCGCCATCGCGCAGCACCAGGGCGCGCGGGCTGGTGAGATCGCGCAGCGCCTCCAGCACGCGCTCGGTGCGCTGCTCCTGCACCAGGCTGATCACCACCATCAGCACCACGAAGGCCAGCAGCATGAGCGCCTCGCGGCGGTCGCCCAGCAGCAGATAGATCAGGCCGGCCGCCAGCATCAGCTGCAGCATCGGCTCGCGCACCAACTCGGCCAGCATGTGCCAGAGCGTGCGCGGGCGCGGCGGCGTGAGCTGGTTGGGGCCGTCCTGCGCCAGGCGCGCGGCCGCTTGCGCGGCGCTCAGTCCTCGGGGCGTCGTGTCGCTGGCTGCCATGGTGCAGCGATTATGCGAGCCGCCCGCGTTAAGAAAGCGCTAAGCGGCACGGCCCAGCATGTCGGACATCAAGGAGTCGACATGCGAAGCAAGACCTGGCACCTCATACCGACGGCGCTGCTGGCCCTGGCACTGGCCAGCGGCACGGCCGGCGCCACCACCGCGGCCGAACAGCTGGCCGCGCTGAGCGCCCAGGCCGGCACCGCCGGCGACCCGGCACGCGGCCAGCGCCTCTTCACCAGCAAGCATGGCGCCGAGTGGAGCTGCTCGTCCTGCCATGGCGCCCTGCCCACCCAGGCGGGCCGCCATGCCAGCACCGGCAAGCCGATCGCGCCGCTGGCGCCGGCCTTCAACCCCGAGCGCTTCGGCGATGCCGCCAAGAGCGAGAAATGGTTCCGCCGCAATTGCAAGGACGTGCTGGGCCGCGAATGCAGCGCCGGCGAGAAGGCCGATGTGCTGGCCTGGCTGATCACGCTCAAACCCTGAGGACCGATGATGAACATGAAGAGCTTTGCGCTGCTGCTGGCGGCGGCCCTGCTGCCCGCCGCCGCCGCCCGCGCCGATGGCGAGCGCCTGCGCCCCGCCACCGCCAACCCCAGCTACCAGCAGGAATGCGGCGGCTGCCACCTGGCCTACCCGCCCGCCCTGCTGCCGGCCGCCTCGTGGCAGCGCATCACCGCCGACCTCGGCAAGCATTACGGCAGCGATGCCTCGCTGGACCCAGCCACCACGCAGACGCTGACGCGCTGGCTGCTGCTGAACGCCGGCAGCGGCAAGCGCGCCCGCGAGGCACCGCAGCAAGACCGCATCACGCGCGCCGCCTGGTTCCAGCGCAAGCACGACGAGCTGCCGGCCGGCGTCTGGCAGCGCCCCGCCATCAAGAGCCCGGCCAACTGCGCGGCCTGCCACACCGGCGCCGAGCAGGGCGACTTCAGCGAGCACCGCGTGCGCGTGCCGCGCTGAACCACCAATAATCACCCCATGCGCATCCTGCTTGCCGAAGACGACCCCCTGCTGGGCGACGGCCTGCGCGCCGGCCTGCGCCAGCTCGGCTTCTCGGTGGACTGGGTGCGCGACGGCCCGGCCGCCGAGCGCGAGCTGCGCGCCGAGCCCTATGCCGCCGCGGTGCTGGACCTGGGCCTGCCCGGCCTGGACGGCATGGAGGTGCTAGCCAGCGTGCGGCGCGCCGGCGTGAGCCTGCCGGTGCTGGTGTTGACGGCGCGCGACGCCATCCCCGAGCGCATCCGCGGCCTCGACCTGGGCGCCGACGACTATGTGCTCAAGCCGGTGGACCTGCACGAGCTGGCGGCACGCCTGCGCGCGCTGGTGCGCCGCGCCCATGGCCAGCCGCAGGAGCTGCTGCGCGCCCAGGGCGTGGTGCTGGACCCGGCCGGGCGCAGCGTCAGCCTGGACGGCCAGCCCGTCACGCTGGCCACGCGCGAGTTCGATCTGCTGCAGCTGCTGATGCTCAACGCCGGCCGCGTGCTCTCGCGCGAGCAGCTGGAGCAGCAGCTCTATGCCTGGGGCCAGGAGGTGGAGAGCAATGCCGTCGAGGTGCATGTGCACCACCTGCGCCGCAAGCTCGGCGCCGGCCTGATACAGACGGTGCGCGGCGTCGGCTATCTCTTGCAGCGCGAGGCAGCCAAGCCATGAGGCCGACCTGGCCGCGCCCGCGCTCGCTGCAGGCCCGGCTGCTGGCGCTGACCCTGGGCCTGGTGCTGGGCGCCTGGCTGGCCAGCGCGCTGGTGGTGTGGCTGGACACGCGCCACGAACTCGACGAGCTGCTGGACGCCCACCTGGCGCAGGCGGCCGCCCTGCTGGTGGCCCAGCAGGTGCACGAGATGGCGGACGAGCATGGCGCGGGCGTGGATGCGCCCAGCCTGCACCGCTACGCACCCAAGGTGGCCTTCCAGGTCTTTCATGAGGGCCGGCTGGTGCTGCGCTCGGCGAATGCGCCGGCGGCGCCGCTGGTCGACGCCGCCGAGGGCTTCCGCAGCGGCCTGCGCAGCGTGCGGGTTGGCGGCGAGGCCTGGCGCGTGTTTGCCGCCCATGGCAGCGAGCGCGATGTGCAGGTCTATGTGGGCGAGCAGCTCGCCTCGCGGGCCTCCATCGTCTGGGCGGTGCTGCGCGGCATGCTGAGCCCGATGCTGCTGGCCCTGCCCTTGCTGGCCCTGGCGCTGTGGTGGGCGGTGCGGCGCGGCACCCTGCCCCTGCGCGCCCTGGGGGCACAGCTGCGCCAGCGCCGCCCCGACAGCCTGCTGGCCCTGCAGTTGCCGGACGCGCCGGCAGAGATGCGGCCCATGCTGGACGCGCTCAACGCCCTGTTCGAGCGCATCGCCGCGCTGCTGGAGGCCGAGCGCCGCTTCACCGCCGACGCCGCACATGAGCTGCGCACCCCGATCGCCGCGATCCGCGCCCAGGCCCAGGTGGCGCTGGGTGCGAGCGAGGACGGCGAGCGCCGCCATGCCCTGCAGGCCACGCTGCAGGGCTGCGACCGCGCCGGCCGGCTGGTGGAACAGATGCTGACGCTGGCCCGGCTGGAGGCCGAGCAGGCGCCGGCGGGCGCGCCGGTGGACCTGCTGGCGCTGGCGCGCCGCGTGCTGGCCGAGCTGGCACCGGCGGCCCTGCAGCAGGGGCAAGACCTGGCCCTGGAGGGCGAAACCCCCTGCCCGGTGGCGGGCAACGAAACCCTGCTGGCGGTGCTGCTGCGCAATCTGGTGGACAACGCGCTGCGCTACAGCCCGGCCGGCGCACGCGTGCGCGTCAGCGTCGACCAGGCCGCCGGCGCCACCCGGCTGCTGGTGGCCGACAGCGGGCCGGGGCTGGACGCGGTGCAATGCCAGCGCCTGGGCGAGCGCTTCTTCCGCGTGCTGGGCAGCGGCCGCGACGGCAGCGGCCTGGGCTGGTCCATCGTGCGCCGCATCGCCCAGGCCCAGGGCGCCCGCATCGAGCTGGGCCGCAGCGCCGAGCTGGGCGGGCTGGAGGTGCGGCTGAGCTGGCCGGCCGCCTGAGCTCAGGCGCCGCGCCGGCGCTGAAGCTCACGCAGCGCGTCGGCCGCGATCCAGCGCGCGCTGGGCTCGGGGCGCTCGCGCAGCCGCTCGGCGGCGGCGATGGCGGCGCTGCACAACGCGCTGTTGCGCTTGCCGATCTGGCGCAGCGCCCAGTTGACCGACTTCTTGACGAAGTTGCGCGCGTCGCCGGCGGCCGCGTCAATCAGCGGCAGCATGGCCTCGAAATCGGCATCGGGGCGCGCCTTGTCGTGCACCGCCAGCACGGCCAGCAGCGAGAAGGCGGCGCGCTTGGCGAATTCCTCGCGGCGGCGCGCCCACACCGGGATGCGCGCCCAGGCCAGCGGCGAGCGGCGCAGGGCGTTCAGGCAGGCCTGGTCGCACACATCCCAGGCCTGCATGCCGGCGACCCAATGGTTCAGCTGCGCCAGCGTGAACCGTGAGGGCTCGGCCAGCAACGAGGCCAGGATCTGGGCATCGGGAATGCCGCTGTCCCACAGGGCCAGCGCCAGCTCATGGTCGGGGCCCAGGCGCTTGCCAAGCGCACGCAGGCTGGGCACGGCCAGGCCCAGCCGGCCGGCGCCGGTCAGGCCGAAGCGCGCCATGCCGGCCAGCTGATCGGGGCGCGCCTGGGCCCGCAGGGCCGCCAGCGCCTCTTGAAGGCGCTGCGCCAGGGGCACGGAGGGATGCATTTCGGCCATCGGGCGGGGGCGGAGCAGAATGAGTTGGCAGCATAAGCTCAGGCGCAGCCCGACTATCGGCAGCCGGCGCCAACGCGGACAATCAGCCTCTTTCCAGCCAACCATGGCCGGCTCACAAGGGCGGCCCCGGGGACTCACGCACCATGATGAAACTCTTCACGCCCATCGCCCTCGCGGTCACCCTCAGCCTGGCCGCGCCGCAAGCGCATGCCGCCGCCAGCGCCAGCATCGCCTGGCAGGAGGCCGCCGGCGACAGCGATGTCGACAAGGCCTTTGCGCAGGCGCGCGGCGAGAAGAAGCCGGTGCTGCTTTACTGGGGCGCCAAGTGGTGCCCACCCTGCAACCAGCTCAAGGCCACGCTGTTCAACCGCCAGGACTTCATCGAGCAGACCCGCGCCATCGTGCCGGTGCATATCGACGGCGACGTGCCCGGTGCGCAGAAGCTGGGCACCCGCTTCAAGGTGCGCGGCTACCCGACCATGATTCTGTTCAGCCCCGACGGCCAGGAGCTCACGCGCCTGCCCGGCGAGGCGGATGCGCCGCAGGTGCTGAAGGTGCTGCAGCTGGGCCTGGCCGGCGGCCGCCCCATCAAGGCGGTGCTGGCCGATGCCAAGGCCGGCAAGAAGCTATCAGCGAATGAATGGAAGCTGCTGAGCTTCTACTCCTGGGAGACCGACGAGCAGCAGCTGGTGCCGGTGGCCGAGCGCGCCGGCCTGCTGGCCCAGCTGGCCGCGGCCAGCCAGGGCGTGGACGGCGAGACCACCACGCGCCTGTGGCTCAAGACCCTGGCCGCCAGCGATGATGGCAAGGGCGTCAAGCCCGACAAGGCCTTGGGCGACAAGGTCAGGGCGGTGCTGGCCAACCCGGCCGAGTCGCGCCTGCACATGGATGTGCTGACGAATGGCGCGGCCGACATCGTCAAGACCCTGACGCCCGCGGCCGGCGCCGAACGCAAGGCCCTGGTGGCCGCCTTCGAGACCACGCTCAAGCGCCTGGAGGCCGATGCCACGCTCTCGCGCGCCGACCGCATCACCGCGCTGATCGCGCGCGTGGACCTGGCGCGCCTGGAGGTGGCGCCGAGCGAGCTGCATCCCAAGCTCAGCGCCGGCCTGGTGAACGAGGTCAAGCAACATGCCGCGCGCGCCGACCGCGAGATCACCGACGGCTACGAGCGCCAGGCCGTGATCACCTCGGCCGCCCATGTGCTGGGCCAGGCCGGGCTCTGGAAGGACAGCGACGAGCTGCTCAAGGCCAGCCTCACCAAGAGCCACTCGCCCTACTACCTGATGAGCTCGCTGGGCGGCAATGCCAAGAAGCAGGGCCGCAAGGACGAGGCGCTGAAGTGGTACGAGGAGGCCTTCAACAAGAGCGAGGGCCCGGCCACGCGCCTGCAATGGGGCTCGGGCTATTTCGCCGCCCTCACCGAGCTGGCGCCGCAGGATGCCGCCCGCATCGAGAAGACCGCCGCCCAGCTCTTCAGCGAGGCCGCGCAGGACAAGGGCAGCTTCTACGAGCGCAGCGCGCGTTCGCTGCAGAAGGTGGGCGGCTCGCTCGCCAAGTGGAACGCGAACGGCCAGCATGACGCCGTGCTGGCGCGCCTGAAGAGCCAGCTGGACGGCATCTGCGCCAAGGTGGACGCGGCCGACAAGCAGCGCGAGACCTGCGAGAGCCTGGTGAAGGCGCCGGCGAAGAAGGGCTAAGCCAGCAGGGACGCCAGCTTGCGCAGCACGGTGCGCAACCTGTCGCTGGGCAGGTTACCGAGTTGCGCCAGCGGCCGCCAGGCGGCCGCATGCACCTCGTCCAGCTGGGCGCTGAGTGCCTGCGACGCGGCAGCGTCTTGATTCGCCAGCGCCAGATAGGCGTAGTCGTGGTGCCAGTGCGCGCCCTCCTGCTTGCGCGGGTTGGCGGGAATGGCATGGCTGTCGATGTCCAGCGGCAGGCCTTGCAGCGCCGGGTGGGCGCGCAGGCCCTGCACGCCGGTCTCCTCGGCCACCTCGCGCAGCGCCGAGTCCCACAGCGAGCCCGGCGCCTCGTAATGGCCGCCAGGCTGCAACCAGCGATCCAGCGTCTTGTGATGGATCAGCAGCACCCGGCTCAGGCTGGCGTCCAGCACGATCGCGCTGGTGGTGATGTGGCCGCGCATATTGGCGCGGCCGAACACATCGCCGCCGTCTTCGGCGAGCTGCGCCGCGAGCGCGGCCAGGCGCGCCGCCTCGTCGGGGTAGCGCGCCAGATAGCCTGCGAGCTGCCCGGCTGCTTCGGCGCGCTGGCCCGTCACTTCAGCAAACCCTCGGCCTTCATGGCTTCGACCACGGCGGGGCGCGCCGCCACACGCGCGCGGTAGGCCACCAGGTGCGCCAGGCCGCTCACATCCACGCCCACGTACTGGCCCCAGTTGGAGACGGTGAACAGATAGGCGTCGGCGGCGGTGAAGGTGTCGCCCATCAGGTACTGCTTGCCTTCCAGCTGCTCGTTGACCCAGGCCAGGCGCTCGCCCAGCTTGGCGCGCGAGATCGCCTTGGAGGCCTCGGGCACGTCGGGGTTGAAGAGCGGCGAGAAGCCCTTGTGCAGCTCGCTGGTGATGAAGTTGAGCCATTCCTGCTGGCGGTAGCGCGGCCAGGTGCCGGCGGCGGGCACGAGGTTCTTGGCGGGCACCTGGTCGGCGATGTACTGCACGATGGCCGGGCCTTCGGTGAGGCGCTCGCCGTTGTCCAGCTCCAGCACGGGCACCGAGCCCTTGGCATTGATGGTGTAGAAGTCCGTGCCGTCCTGCAGCTTCTTGGTCTTGGTGCTGGCCAACACCAGCTCGAAGGGCAGACCGGCTTCGCGCAGCACGATGTGGGGCGACAGCGAGCAGGCGCCGGGGCTGTGATAGAGCTTCATAGTGACATTTCCTCTCTGGATTCGATGGGAGCTCGGACGATACGCGCTTGTTGATAACCCGGTGACAGCGGCTGCGGCCGGGCTGTGCTAGAAGCGCTGGCATGAGCAACACACCGACCTACGCCTTCGAGGACTTCCAGCCCGGCCGCAGCTTCGAGTTCGGCCAGCGCGTGGTAGACCGCGAGGAACTGCTGCGCTTTGCCGCCGCCTACGACCCCCAGCCCCTGCATCTGGACGAGGCCGCCGCCGAGGCCTCGGTGCTGGCCGGGCTCTCGGCCAGCGGCTGGCACACCTGCGCCATGACCATGCGCATGATGTGCGACGCCTATCTGCTGGACTCCACCAGCCAGGGCTCGCCGGGCATCGACGCGCTGCGCTGGCTCAAGCCGGTGCGGCCGGGCGACACCCTCAAGGTGCGCATGACGGTGCTGGAGGCGCGCCAGAGCAAGACCCGACCCCAGATCGGCCTGGTGCGCTCGGGCTGGGAGGTCTTCAACCAGCATGGCGAGCCGGTGATGACGATGGAGGGCTGGGGCATGTTCGGCCTGCGCCAGCCGCCAGCCGCCGGCTGAATCCGGCAGCTCGTCGGCGCCGTTTGCCATTCGGGACATGACCGAGGCGGCGCAAGGCCGCGCTGAACATAATCCGCCCCACCAAGGAGGACGGATATGTTTCCCAAGAATAAGGCCCAAGAGGCGCTGGCGCTTCTGATCGCGGCGCTGGGCACGGCGGCCCATGCAGGCACCGCACCCTGCCGCATCGAGGGCGTGCCCACCGAGCTGCAATGCGGCCAGCTGGCGCGCCCGCTGGACCCCGCCAAGCCCCAGGGCACGCAGATAGCCATCCACTATCTGGTGGTGCCGGCGATGGCGCGCAACAAGCTCCCCGACCCGGTGCTGCTGCTGGCCGGCGGCCCCGGCCAGAGCGCCATCCAGGTGGCGCCCCTGGTGCTGCCGCGCCTGGCGCGGCTCAACAACCGCCGCGACCTGGTCTTCATCGACCAGCGCGGCACCGGCCGCTCCGCCCCCCTGCAATGCGCGGACGACAGCAAGCTGCCGACCGCCGAGGCGCTCGACGGCAAGGCCATGCAGCAGCGCCTGGAGCAATGCCGCGCGGACCTGCAGAAGCTGCCGCAGGGCGATCTGCGCCAGTACACCACCGTCATCGCGATGCAGGATTTCGACGCCGTGCGCGCCGCGCTGGGCGTCGCGCAATGGAATCTGGTGGGCGCCTCCTACGGCACGCGCGCCGCGCTTGAATACCTGCGCCAGTTCCCGCAGCAGGTGCGACGCAGCGTGATCGACGGCGTGGCCCCGCCCGACATGGTGCTGCCGGCCAGCTTCTCCACCGACGGCCAGGCGGCGCTGGACGCGGTGTTCAAGAGCTGCGAGGGCGACGCCGCCTGCCAGGCGCGCTACCCCGGCCTGCGCGCCGAATGGGCCGGCCTGCTGCAAGGCCTGCCGCGCAGCATCAGCCTGCAGCACCCGCTCAGCGGCGAACCCGAGCGCCTGACGCTGACGCGCGAGATGCTGCTGCGCGCAGTGCGCATGCCGCTCTACGTGCCCAGCCAGGCGGCCGCCCTGCCCGCCGCCATCCATGCGGCGCACCAGGGCCGCTTCGAGGGCATTGCCGGCCTGGGCGGCGCGATCGCCGGCAAGGGCACGCGCCTGGCCATGGGCATGCATTTCTCGGTGGTCTGCGCCGAGGACATGCCGCGCCTGGCGCAGAGCAGCGACCAGCCCGGCAGCGACTTCGGCCGCAGCGATGCCGAGCTCTACGGCCAGGTGTGCAAGCACTGGCCGCGCGGCGAGGTGCCCGCGGCCTTCTACAGCCTGCCGCCGGCCAAGACCCCGGTGCTGCTGCTCAGCGGCGGCGCCGACCCGGCGACACCGCCACGCCATGGCGAGCGCGTGGCCAAGGCGCTGGGCGCGCAGGCCCTGCATGTGGTGGTGCCCGAGGCCGGCCACGGCGTGATGGGCATCGGCTGCATGGGCGAGGTGCTGACCCGCTTCATCGACGCCAAGGCGGATGCCGAGG
This sequence comes from Paucibacter sediminis, assembly GCF_030254645.1. Classification (NCBI taxonomy): domain Bacteria; kingdom Pseudomonadati; phylum Pseudomonadota; class Betaproteobacteria; order Burkholderiales; family Sphaerotilaceae; genus Roseateles; species Paucibacter sediminis. Next base: position 1,639,902 of record NZ_CP116346.1, on the reverse strand, counting down.
CGCTCAAGGTCGATGCCGGCTGCGCCACCCGCATCCCCCGCCCCACCCCCTTCCTGCCGGTGCAGGCAGCCAAGTCGGCCACCGGTACGGAGGCCAGCAAGCCATGATCAAGATCAGCCAACTCAGCAAGCAATTCGTCACCCGGCCCGGGGGCTCGGTGTTCAAGCGCGCCCCCAAGCAGATCGTGCACGCGGTGCGCCAGGTCGACCTGGACGCACCCAACGGCCGCATCACCGGCCTGCTGGGCCCGAACGGCGCCGGCAAGACCACCACCCTGCGCATGCTGGGCGGCCTGTTCCCGCCCGACCAGGGCGAGATCGGCGTGGACGGCATCGACGTGAAGCGCCAGCCGCGCGCGGCACTGGCCCGCATGGGCATCCTGGGCGATGCGCATGGGCTCTACCCGCGCCTCTCGGCGCGCGAGAACATCGTCTACTTCGGCCAGCTGCAGGGCATGGAGGCCGACGCCGCCAACGCGCGCGCCGAGGCCCTGGCCGAGCTGCTGGACATGCGCCACATCCTGGACCGCCGCAGCGAGGGCTACAGCCAGGGCGAGCGCATGAAGACCGCGCTGGCGCGTGCGCTGGTGCACGACCCCGCCAACATCGTGCTGGACGAGCCCACCAACGGCCTCGACGTGCTCGCCACGCGCGCCCTGCGCGAGGCGCTGCGCCATCTGCGCTCGCCCGCCGGCGGCAGCAAGTGCATCGTCTTCTCCAGCCACATCATGCAGGAGGTGGAACAGCTCTGCGACCACGTGGTGGTGGTGGCGCACGGCCGCTCGGTGGCCCAGGGCACGGTGCCCGAACTGCTGGCCCAGGCCGGCGAGAGCCGCTTCGAGGACGCCTTCGTCAGGCTTGCCTTCCACCCCGATCACAGCCAGGAGGCTCAGGCATGAGCAGCACCAAGCTCCACGCATTCATGCGCCCCTTCAAGGTGGTGTTCCTCAAGGAAGTGGTGGACGCGCTGCGCGACCGCCGCACCCTCTTGCGCCTGCTGATCCCCTCGGTGCTGATGGGGCCGCTGCTGCTGCTGGCGCTCTCGGGCCTGATCGCCTCGCTGGAGGAGCGCGCCGAGCTGCGCCAGATCCAGGTGGTGGGCATCGAGCATGCGCCCACGCTGCGCAACTTCCTCGAGCGCCAGACCTACACCATCAAGCCGGCCCCCGCCGACTACGAGGCCCAGCTGCGCGCCACCACCCTGCTGGACCCGGTGCTGGTGGTGGGCAAGGACTTCGAGCAGGAGCTTGCCGCCGGCGACCAACCCACGCTGACCCTGGTGACCGACAGCGCCAACCAGCGCGCCAGCGCCGGGGTGGGCACGCTCAGCCGCCTGCTGCAGGGCTTCGGCCGCGAACGCGCGCGCACCCAGCTGGCGCTGCGCGGCGTCCCGGCCGAGCTGCTGCAGCCGGTGACGGTGGAGGAGCGCGACCTCGCCAGCACCCAGGCCCGCGCGGCACGCCTGACCGGCATCATCCCGATGTTCATCATCATGGCGGTGCTCTATGGCGCGCTCACCGCAGCGCTGGACAGCACCGCCGGCGAGCGCGAGCGCGGCTCGCTCGAGCCGCTGCTGATGAACCCCGCGCCGCATATGGCGCTGGTGCTGGGCAAATGGGGCGCGGTGGCGCTCCTGGGCATGGCCGTGGCGCTGCTCGCCAACCTGAGCTTCATCCCGGCGCAGCAGCTCATCAAGAGCGACAGCCTGCAGGCGATGTTCCAGTTCGGCTGGCACGAAGTGACGAGCTTCCTGCTGCTGCAGCTGCCGCTGGCCGCCGGCCTGGGCGCCGCGCTGATGGCGATCGCGATCCGCTCCAAGACCTTCAAGGAGGCGCAGGCCAGCAGCACCATCATCATCACCCTGGTGGGCCTGGCGCCGATGGTGAGCCTGCTCAACCCGGGCGGCGAGGCGGCCTGGTACTACTGGGTGCCGGGCCTGGCCCAGAACACCCAGATGATGCTGGTGCTGAAGGGCGAGACCCTGGACCTGGCCAAGCTGCTGCCACCGATGCTGGTGGGCGTGGCGCTGACGGTGGCCTGCCTCAGCTACGTTGCGCACTCCATGCGCAACGCGGTGTCGCGCTAAACGTCAATGCACCCCCAGCGTCAATGCACCCCCAGCGCGCGCTGCACCTCGCTCTGCCAGGGCAGCGCGTGCACGATCTCGTTGAGCTGGCGCACCGATTCCATCGGCGCCAGCACCTCGCCGGCGGTGTTGATCAGCTGCAGATTGGTGATCAGCGCCATCGGATCGGCCATCGCCACCACGCCATAGGGCAGGCGCACCCAATCCCAGGCCACCCCGGCGGCCCCATGGCCCGACTCGCCAAACCACAGGGTTTGCCCGGTGGAAGGCCGCGCCGCGTCGCCCGCGACCAACACCCGGGTACTTAAATGAGCGAACTGCAGGCAAGGTGCTCGCTCTGCTTCGCACAATATCCGCGGCCATGCGTACACAATCCAAGCTGGCGTCATCTGCTTCGTTGAAGTTGAGAGGTTAGGTCTGAGCGACCCGTCCGGGCAGTTTCGGAACTTGCTCACTTCGCCGATAGCTGTAAACCTTGTCAGGGAGATGCACGCGAGGGCTGCAGTTGTGCCCGTCAATGGGCTTTGCGAACGTGGAAGGTGCGATGCTGCAGGGTGTGTACCAGTCGGTGCTGGAGGCGCGAACCCGGGATGAGTTCCGCGGGGAGGTCGTGCGCTTCGCCGGCGGCCTGGGCTTCGAGACCGTCGCGGCAACCGCGGTGATCGACCACGCCGTCAGCGAAACCCAGTTCGTCACCGTCGACAACATTCCGAGCACCTTCTCCGACGCCTTCGTGGACCAGGAAAGCTGGCACGTCGACCCGGTGATGCAGCATTGCAAGCGTCAAAGCGTGCCCATCGTCTGGGATCAGGGCACCTATGTCGGCAACGGGCTGGGCGATCTCTGGGAAGAACAGGCACCCTTCGGTTTCCGCACCGGCATCGCCATGGCGCTGCATTTGCCGGAGGGGCGCCACTTCATTCTGGGCGTGGAGCGCGACCAGGCCCTGCCGCGCAACAGCGGCGAACTCACGCGCATGGTGGCCGACCTGCAATTGTTCGCCGTGCATGCGCAGGAGGCGGCATGGCGCGTGCTGATGCCCGCGATCAGCGAATCGGCCAACAGTGGCGCGCGGCTGACGCCGCGCGAGCTCGAAGCCCTGCGCTGGACCATGGAGGGCAAGACGGCCTGGGAGGTCGGCGCCATCCTCAGCATCAGCGAACGCACCGCCGTGCTGCACATCAACAATGCCATGCACAAGCTGGATTGCAGCAACAAGCATCTGGCCGTGCTGAAGGCCCTGCGCCTTGGCCTGATCCGTTGATTTCTCCCTTGCGCCAGCGGCGCTGTCCCTGTAAGAGTTGACAGTTACGAGCCTCCAGACGCACTGCTCCAATTTGATCAACGCCCCTCTCGCGTTGCACCAAACAGGAGTCCCGCATGGAACAGCTCGCACAACATCTGCCTTCACCCCGCCCTGAAGCCACCGAGCAAGACCGCGTCACGCGCGAGTTGCTGCAGGAATTGCCGTTGGAGCTGCTGGAGCAGGTGGGCGGTGGTTCGGGCCCGATCGAAACGCCGCGCCAAGGCTGGTAAGGCCCTCGCAGGCGCCGTTTCGCGCCCGCAAATTCTCGATGGCCAAGCTGTTCAGAGCACAGGCGCTCGCAGTCGCACAACAGACCGGGCTGGGCAGCATCAGCCTGCATCGCCCCCTGCCCCTCCATCTGCTCACGGCCGCGGCCCTGGGCAGCTTGGTGCTGGTGGGCATGTTTCTCTGCACCGCCGAATACACCCGCAAGGCCCGCGTGAGCGGCTATCTGGTGCCCGACCGCGGGGTGCTGCGCATCGCGCCGCCGCAGGGTGCCACGGTGCTGGCCAGGCCGGTTGGCGAGGGCCAGAGCGTCAAGGCCGGCGAGGTGCTGTTCGTGCTCGCGCTGGACAGTGCCAGCCAGACCGGCGAGGGCATCGCGCAAAGCCTGGCGGAGCGCGAGCAGTCGCTGGGTCAGGCCGCGGGCCAGCAGCAGCAGCTCGCGCGTGCGCAGGCGCAGGCGCTGGAGCTGCGCGTCGCCGGCCTGCAGCGCGAGCTGGCGCAGATCAGCACCGAGGCGAAGCTGCAGCAGGAGCGGCTGGCCCTGGCCGAACAGGCGCAGGCCCGCCTGGAGGCGCTGGGCCGCGACCAGTTCGCATCCAGCGCCCAGGTGCAGGCCAAACGCGAGGAGTTGCTGGGTTTGCAAGCTCAGCAGCAGGCCCTGGCGCGACAGCGCGAAGGCCTGCACAGGGAGTTGCTGAGCTTGCAAGCCCAGCAGCGCGAGCTGCCGCTGCGCCAGCAGGTGCAGCAGGGCGAGATCAGCCGCGACCTCGCCAGCCTCAAGGCCCTGGGCCTGGAGACTGAGGCGAAGCGCCGGCTGGTGCTGCGCGCGCCCAGCGATGGCATCGTCAGCACGCTGCAGGCCGAGCCCGGCGAGCCGGTGGCGGCGGGTGCGGCGCTGGCCAGCCTGCTGCCGGCGCAGACCCGCATGCTGGCGCAGCTCTACGCGCCCAGCAGCGCGGTGGGCTTTGTGCGGCCGGGCCAGGCGGTGCAGCTGCGCTACCAGGCCTTTCCGTACCAGCGCTTCGGCCAGCAGAAGGGTCAGGTCTTGCAGGTCTCGCGCACGCCGCTGGGCGCCAGCGAGCTGGCCAAGCTGGCCCTGCCCGCCACGCTCAGCCAGGGGCCGGCGAGCGAGCCGCTCTACCGCATCACCGTGCAGCTGGAACGGCAGACCGTCGAGGCCTACGGGCAGGAACAGGCGCTGGCGGTGGGCATGCAGCTCGATGCCGATGTGCTGCTGGAGCGCCGCCGCCTGATCGAATGGATTTTCGAGCCCCTCCTGAGCCTGGCACGCCGTGTCTGAGCACATGCCTGCGCATCTTCTTCATCGACTGAATCTGGGCCCGGGCCGCGGCCCGCGCATGGCCGTGGTGTTGCAGGGCGAGGCCACCGAGTGCGGCCTGGCCTGCCTGGCCATGGTGGCCGGCGCGCATGGCCAGCGCTGGAGCCTGGCCGAGTTGCGCGGCCGCTTCGCGGTCTCGCTGAAGGGCGTGACCATGGCCGGGCTGGTGCGCATGGCCGGCCAGCTGGGCCTCGCCGGCCGCGCGCTGCGCGCCGAGCCGGAGCAGCTCGCGCAGCTGCATTTGCCCTGCGTGCTGCACTGGGACTTCAATCACTTCGTGGTACTCAGCGAAGTCGGCGCCGGCGGCGCGCTGATCCTCGATCCGGCGCGCGGCGAACGCCGCCTGAGCCTGGCCGAGCTGGGCAAGCATTTCACCGGCGTAGCGCTGGAGCTGCGCCCCGGCCAGGCCTTCGCCCCCAAGGCCGCCGCGCCGGCGCCGCGCTGGCGCGAACTGCTGGGCCGCATCAGCGGGCTGAGGCGCTCGCTGGCGCAGATCCTGGCGCTGGCGCTGGCGCTGGAGCTGCTGGCCCTGCTCTCGCCCTTCCTGCTGCAATGGGTGGTGGACGGGGTGATCGTCAGTGCCGACCGCGATCTGCTCGTCACCCTGGGCCTGGGCTTCGGCCTGCTGGTGCTGCTCTCCGGCGCCATCGGCGCGCTGCGTTCCTGGGCGGTGCTCTACCTCTCGGCCTCGCTGAATCTGCAGTGGCTGACGAATGTGTTCGCCCACCTGCTGCGCCTGCCGCTGGCCTGGTTCGAGAAGCGCCATATGGGCGATATCTGGTCGCGCTTCGCGAGCGTGCAGGAGATCCAGAAGACCCTCACAGGCAGCTTCATCGAGGCGCTGCTGGATGGCACCATGGTGCTGATCACGCTCGCGATGATGGCCGTCTACAGCGCGCGCCTGAGCGCGCTGGCGCTTGGCGCCGTGGCCGGTTATGCGCTGCTGCGCTGGGCCTTCTTCCGGCCGCTGCGCGAGGCGGCGCAGGAAACCCTGGTGCACGAGGCGCGCCAGAACAGCCATTTCCTGGAGAGCCTGCGCGGCGCCCAGGCCATCAAGCTCTTCAACGCCCAGGCCGACCGCGGCTCGCGCTTTGCGAACCTGGTGGTGGAGCAGATGAATGCCAGCCTGGTGGGGCGCAAGCTGGACCTCTGGATGGGCCTGGGCAACAAGCTGCTGTTCGGCCTGGAGCGCGTGGCCATCGTCTGGCTGGGCGCCCTGCTGGTGCTGGACCGCGAACTCTCGGTGGGCATGTTGTTCGCCTTCCTGGCCTACAAGGAGCAGTTCAGCCTGCGCGTCAGCGCGCTGATCGACAAGGCAGTGCAGCTGAAGATGCTGCGCCTGCAGGGCGAACGCCTGGCGGACATCGTGCTGAGCCCGGCCGAGGCGGCGGCCAGCGCCGCGCCGCGCCCCCTGCCCGCGGACGCCGGCCTGACGCTGACGCGGGTGCATTTCCGCTATGCCGAGGGCGAGGCCGAGGTCATCAGCGGCTGCGATCTGCAGATCGCCGCCGGCGAATCGGTGGCCATCGTCGGCCCCTCGGGCTGCGGCAAGACCAGCTTGCTGAAGCTGATGCTGGGCATCCACACGCCTCAGCAGGGCGAGGTCCTGGTGGGCGGCGTGCCGCTGGCGCAGCTGGGCCTGCAGCATTGGCGCGAGCAGATCGGCACGGTGATGCAGGACGACCAGCTCTTCGCCGGCAGCCTGGCCGACAACATCTCCTTCTTCGACCCCGAGGCCGACCCCGGCTGGGTGGCCGAATGCGCCACCCTGGCCTGCGTGCACGAGGACATCGCCGCCATGCCGATGGGCTACCAGACCCTGATCGGCGACATGGGCTCCAGCCTCTCGGGCGGCCAGCGCCAGCGCGTGCTGCTGGCGCGCGCGCTCTACAAGCGCCCGAAGTTCCTGTTCCTGGACGAAGCGACCAGCGCGCTGGACCCGGAGCGCGAGCGCCAGGTCAACGCCAGCCTACGCCAGCTCTCGCTTACGAAGATAGTGATTGCTCACAGGCAAGAGACTATCGCGGCGGCGCAGCGCGTCATCAACCTGCAGGGCGGGCGCGTCATGCAAGACCTGCGCACGGTAGCCAGCCCGGGGGCGCAGGCCTGATGCCAAGCCCTAGTGCATTCAATCGGGCTTGATCTTGGCGCGCGCCACCACCGCCTTCCAGCGCTGCTGCTCCTGGGCGATGAAGGCGGCGAATTGCGCCGGCGTATTGCCCACCGCCTCGGCGGCGTCGTTGCTGAGGCGCTCGCGCGAGCCGCTGGCGCGTATCGCCTTGGCGGCCTCGCTGGCGAGCTTGTCGAGGTTGGCGTTGGCCATGCTGGCCGGCGCCATCAGGCCATACCACTGCGTCATCTCGAAGCCGGGGAAGCCCTGCTCGGCCACGGTGGGCACATCGGGCAGCTGAGCCAGGCGCTCCTTGGAGCCGGTGGCGATGCAGCGCAGCTTGCCGGCCTTGATGAACTGCATGATGGCCGGCGCGCCCACCGAAGCGGCTTCCAGGCGGCCGGCGAGCAGATCGGTCAGCTGCGGGCCGGTGCCGCGATAGGGCACATGCAGGATGAAGAGGTTGCCGGCCATCTTCAGGTATTCCATCGCCAGATGGCCGGCGCTGCCATTGCCGGCCGAACCGTAGTTGTAGCGGCCGGGGTTCTTGCGCACCAGGGCGACGAACTCCTTCAGGTCCTTGGCCGGCACATCGGGATGCACCACGTAAAGGCTGGGTACCTTGGCCAGCAGAGTGACGGGCTTGAAGTCCTTGTTGGGGTCGTACGGCAGCTTGTCGTAGATGTAGGGGTTCACCGCCAGGGTGCCGACATGGCCAAGGATCAGGGTGTGCTGGTCGTCGGAACGCGCCACCTCGCCCATCGCGATATTGCCGCCGCCGCCGGGCTTGTTTTCCACATAGACGGTCTGGCCCAGGGTCTTGGTGAGCTCGGCCGCGGTGGCGCGCGCCACGATCTCCGAACTGCCACCGGGCGCGAAGGGCACGACCAGGCGGATGGAGCGGCTGGGCCAGCCGGCCTGGGCCACCGCGGGCAGGCCCAGCAGGGCGGCACCACCGGCCAGGCCGGATTGAAGCAAGAGGCGGCGATCGAGGGTCATGGGGCTGGTCTCCGTATGGGCTTGTCGGCCCAGTCTATACAGCCCCGCTGTCAAGGTGCTGTCTCGCGCTCCATCCAGCCCAGCCAGCGCATCGCCTGTTCGCGCGATTCACCACACATCAGCTCGCTGGGCTGCAGCGAGCCGCACACGGCGGGGCGCTCGGGGCGGCCAAAGATCTTGCAGCGGTCCTGCTCGTCGAGCTGGATGCAGCGCACGCCGGCCGGCTTGCTGATGCCATTGACCAGGGGCATGCCGGGGATGGGCGAGCTGATGGAGGGCGCGATGCAGCAGGCGGCGCAATGGTCACGGCAATTCATCGCGATATTGTCGATGCGGACAAGCTTGGCGACCGTGACTTATCCACAGCCCCTTGCGTAAAATCCAGGGTTTGCCCGCGCCACTTTGCACATCCCTGCGACGGCGCCGAATCGAGGCTCACTCCCCATGCTCTATCCCAAGGAATTCGACGTCATCGTGGTCGGTGGCGGTCATGCCGGCACCGAGGCCGCGCTGACCGCCGCGCGCATGGGCGTCAGCACCTTGCTGCTGACCCACAATATCGAGACCCTGGGCCAGATGAGCTGCAACCCCTCGATCGGCGGCATCGGCAAGGGCCATCTGGTCAAGGAAGTCGACGCCCTGGGGGGCGCGATGGCCGCGGCCACCGACGAGTCCGGCATCCAGTTCCGCATCCTCAATGGCTCCAAGGGCCCGGCCGTGCGTGCCACCCGCGCCCAGGCCGACCGCGTGCTCTACAAGGCCGCCATCCGCCAGCGCCTGGAGAACCAGCCGAACCTGTGGCTGTTCCAGCAGGCGGTGGACGATCTGATGGTGGAGGGCGATCGCGTGGTCGGCGCCGTCACCCAGTCGGGCCTGCAGTTCCGCGCCCGCGCGGTGGTGCTGACGGCCGGCACCTTCCTCGATGGCCGCATCCATATCGGCCTGCAGAACTACAGCGCCGGCCGCGCCGGCGATCCGCCGGCCGTCTCGCTCTCGGCGCGCTTGAAGGAGCTGAAGCTGCCGCAGGGCCGGCTCAAGACCGGCACGCCGCCGCGCATCGACGGCCGCAGCATCGATTTTTCAAAGTGCCAGGAGCAGCCCGGTGACCTGGACCCGGTGCCGGTGTTCAGCTTCCTGGGCAACGCCGCCCAGCACCCGCGCCAGCTGCCCTGCTGGATCACGCACACCTCGGCACGCACGCACGAGATCATCCGCTCGGGCTTCGACCGCAGCCCCATGTTCACCGGCGTGATCGAGGGCGTCGGGCCGCGCTACTGCCCCAGCATCGAAGACAAGGTGAACCGCTTTGCCGACAAGGACAGCCACCAGATCTTCCTGGAGCCCGAGGGCCTGACGACGCACGAGTTCTACCCCAACGGCATCTCCACCTCCCTGCCCTTCGATATCCAGCTGGCCGCCGTGCGCTCGATTCCCGGCCTGGAAGAGGCGCATATCCTGCGCCCCGGCTACGCCATCGAGTACGACTACTTCGACCCGCGCGAGTTGAAGAGCAGCTTCGAAACCCGTGCCATCCACGGCCTCTACTTCGCCGGGCAGATCAATGGCACGACGGGCTATGAGGAAGCCGCCGCCCAGGGCCTGTTCGCCGGGCTGAACGCCGCCCTGCAGGTGCAAGGCCGCGGCCCCTGGCTGCCGGCACGCGACCAGGCCTACCTGGGCGTGCTGGTGGACGATCTCATCACCAAGGGCGTGACCGAGCCCTACCGCATGTTCACCAGCCGCGCCGAATTCCGCCTGCAGCTGCGCGAGGACAACGCCGACCTGCGCCTGACCGAGGTCGGCCGCGAACTGGGCCTGGTGGACGATCAACGCTGGGATGCCTTCAACCGCAAGCGCGATGCTGTTTCACGTGAAACAGAGAAGCTCAAGTCCACCTGGGTGCATCCCGGCATCCTGCCAGCCGGCGACGCCGAGCGTCTGGTCGGCAAGGCCCTGGAGCGCGAGTACACCTTGATCGACCTGCTGCGCCGTCCCGGCGTGGTGTTCGACACCCTGACCGAGGTGAGCCGTATTGCCCGCCCCGAGGCCGATGTTTCGCGCGCTTCCTTGAACGCCGAGCTGGGCGAGACCCTGGCCGCGGCCGTGATCGAGCAGGTGGAGACCAGCGTCAAGTACGCCGGCTACATCAACAAGCAGGTCGAGGATGTGGCCCGCGCCGCGCATTTCGAGAACCTGCGCCTGCCCGCCGAGCTGGACTACAGCCAGGTCAGCGCCCTCTCCTTCGAGGTGCGGCAGAAGCTCAGCAAGCACCTGCCCGAGACCCTGGGCCAGGCCTCACGCATCTCGGGCGTGACCCCGGCCGCCATCTCCCTGCTGCTGGTACACCTCAAGAAGGGCCGCTTCAAGGGCTTCGACGGCTCTCCCACCCCTGCCTCCAACGACGACAGCAACGCCGCCGCATGACCGACATCGCATCCCTGCGCGCCCCCCTGCAAGCGGCCGCGCAGACCCTGGGCCTGACGCTCAGCGACAAGCAACTGGACCAACTGCTCGCCTATCTGGACCTGATCCAGAAATGGAACAAGGTCTACAACCTCACCGCCGTGCGCGACCCCCAGGCCATGCTGACCCAGCATCTGGTCGACAGCCTGAGCCTGCTACCGGCGCTGCGCCGCCATGCCCAAGGCCAGCCGCTGCGCATGATGGACGTGGGCAGCGGCGGTGGCTTGCCGGGCGTGGTCGTGGCCATCTGCGAGCCGGGCATCGATGTGACCTGCGTGGATGCCGTGGCCAAGAAGGCCACTTTTATCAAGCAGGTGGCGGCGGAACTGGGCCTCGGCAATCTGCATGGCGAGCATTCGCGGGTCGAGGCGCTCAAGGTGCCGGCCTTCGACCTGATCACCTCGCGCGCCTTTGCCTCGCTGCTGGACTTCACCACCCTCACCCGGGCACACCTGAAACCCGGCGCCATCTGGCTGGCCATGAAGGGCCAACACCCCACGGAGGAACTGGCCGCCCTGCCGGCCGACCTGGATGTGTTTCACGTGGAACAACTGCAGGTGCCAGGCCTGGATGCGCAGCGCTGTCTCATCTGGATCAAACCCAAGGGCTGATCTCACCATGGCCGCTACGCATCGCGGCTACCATCCTGCCTGCACAAAATAAAAGACCATGGCCAAGATCTTCTGCGTTGCCAATCAAAAGGGCGGGGTCGGCAAGACCACCACCACCGTCAACCTTGCCGCCGGCTTGGCCAAGGTGGGCCAGCGCGTGCTGGTGGTGGATCTGGACCCGCAGGGCAACGCCACCATGGGCTCGGGCATCGACAAGCGCGCGCTGGAACTGAGCGTGTACGACGTGCTGTTGGAATCCGCCAGCGTGGCCGAGGCCAAGCAGCACAGCGAGAAGGCCGGCTACGACGTGCTGGGCGCGAACCGCGAGCTGGCGGGCGCCGAGGTCGAGCTGGTGGAGCTGGAGCGCCGCGAGCGCCGCCTCAAGACCGCCCTGGCCGCCGCCAGCGCCGACTACGACTTCATCCTGATCGATTGCCCGCCCTCGCTCTCGATGCTGACGCTCAACGGCCTGTGCTGTGCCCATGGCGTGGTGGTGCCCATGCAGTGCGAGTACTTTGCGCTGGAAGGCCTGTCGGACCTGGTCAACACCATCAAGCAGGTGCACGCCAATCTGAATGCCGACCTGCAGATCATCGGCCTGCTGCGCGTCATGTTCGACCCGCGCATCACCCTGCAGAACCAGGTCAGCGACCAGCTCAAGGCCCATTTCGGCGACAAGGTGTTCGACACCGTGATCCCGCGCAATGTGCGACTGGCCGAGGCGCCCAGCTACGGGTTGCCCGGCGTGGTGTTCGACCCCAGCTCCAAGGGTGCCCAGGCCTTTGTGGACTTTGCCCGCGAGATGGTGCGGCGCATCGCCACGATGTGACGGTGGACACCGCAGCATTGGCGGCGCTGGCGCAGCGCGCCGAGCAGGCCGGCCTGAACGCCAGCGCACCGCCGCAGGAGGCCTGGGTGGATGGCTGGCTGATACGCCTTTCTCCCGGCAAGGCCAAGCGCTCGCGCTGCATCAACGCCCTGCAGGCCGGCAGCCTGCCGCTGGATGAATTGCTGGCGCGTTGCCAGGCCAGCTTCGACGCCGCCGGCCTGCCGCTGGTGCTGCGCATCACCCCTTACAGCCAACCCGCCGACCTGGACCAACAGTTGGCCGGGCGCGGCTGGTTCGAGTTCGACGCCGCCGATGTGATGGTGCGCGCGCATCTCGTCGATGCGGCATGGCAGGGCCTGCCCGAGGGTCAGGTCTTGCGGGCGGTGGATGCGGATACGTATGCGCGGGCGGTGGGCCTGCTGCGCGGCTCCAGCGCCACCGAAATTGCCGCCCATGCCGAACGCATGCAGGCCTCGACCGTTCCCTACCAGGGTTTTTTGCTGCAACGCAGCAACGACAACGCCCTGCTCTGCTGCGGCCAGTTCGCACGCGAGGGCGACATGGTCGGCCTGTTCGACATCTTCACGCCGGCCGATCAGCGCGGCCAGGGGCATGGCGAGCAGCTGTGCCGCGCCCTCTTGCGTCAGGCGGCAGCGCAGGGCGCGTGCGCGGCCTATCTGCAGGTCGGCACCGAGAACGCCGTGGCACAGCGCCTGTACCGCAGGCTGGGCTTCATCCAGGCCTATCGCTACCACTACCGCAGCCACGATCCGCGCGCCGCGGCATGAGCGACGCTCAGTCGCGCGGCTTCCAGACCTTGAGCAGGATGTGGCGGGTGAAGCCCGGCACATAGTCATGCACATGGGCGATGCAGGCGTAGCCCATGTGCTCGTAGATCTGCGCCGTTTCGTCCGAGAGGGTCTCGATCAGCGCATCCACGCAGCCGCGTTTGAGCGCCTGCGCCTCGAGCTGGCGCAGGCATGCGCCGCCCAGCCCCTCGCCGCGCCGATCGGCCTCCACCCAGAGGTAGTTCACATAGAGCCGGCCGAACTCGGTGCGGCCGGTAGCGCCCGCCAACAGCTCATCGCCTTCGTAGAGCGCGCAGGCAATGTCGCGCGCATCGCTGCCCTGGGCCTGCTGGCGGCCGTGGATGAACACGCCCTCGCGCACCGCATCCAGCGCGGCCTGCGGCACCTCCTCGTCACGCCGCCATTGCCGCAGCGCGCTCAAAGGCCCAGGCTCTCTTCCACGCCCAGGTGCACATTCATCGCCTGCACGGCGGCACCGCTGGCGCCCTTACCGAGGTTGTCCAGGCGCGCCATCAGGAGGATCTGGCCAGGTTTGTCGTCCGGGCTGCCGAACACAAAGATGTCCACCCGATTCGTGTCGTTACAGGCCTGCACATCGAAGAAGCCGTCTTCCAGCGTGGCGGGGTCGCGCAGCGGCATCACGCGGATGAAGCGCTCGCCCTCGTAATGCGCGGCCAGGGCCTCGCGCACCTGCGCGGGCGTGCTGCCGGCGCGCAGCTGGCTCAGGTGCAGGGGCACGCTCACCGCCAGGCCCTTGTAGAAATTGCCGACGATGGGCTGGAACACCGGCGCATGGCGCAGGCCGGTGTGCGCCATCATCTCGGGCAGGTGCTTGTGCGTCAGGCCCAGGGCATAGGGGCGCGGGGCTTGCAGCCTGGCATCGCCGCCAGCTTCATACTCGGCAATCATGCTCTTGCCACCGCCCGAGTAGCCGGTGATGGAAGTGGCCGAGACCAGCGCCTCGGCGCTCAGCAGGCCGGCGTCCACCAAGGGGCGCAGCGCCAGGATGAAGGCGCTGGCATGGCAGCCCGGGTTGGCGATGCGCTTGGCGGCGCGGATGGCCTCGCGCTGGCCCTTGCACAGCTCGGGCAGGCCGAAGGTCCAGCCCGGCACCGTGCGGTGCGCGGTGCTGGCGTCGATCAGGCAGGTGTTGGGATTGCTGATCATGGCCGCGGCCTCGCGCGAGGCGGCGTCGGGCAGGCAGAGAAAGGCCACATCGGCGGCGTTCAGCAGGCGCGCGCGTTCGGTGGCGTCCTTGCGCTTGTCGGCGTCAATGCGCAGCACCTCGATGTCTTGGCGCTGGGCCAGGTACTCGTGAATACGCAGGCCCGTCGTGCCCTCCTGGCCATCCACAAACACCGCGTACGTCATGACTTCTCCAGCACAATCCAAACAAAAGGACTGAAAGCATAAAGCCAAAGCATGTCGGATCACCCTGTATACCTGTTGCCCGGCTGGTTGAACTCGGATCCCGAGCATTGGCAGAGCCGCTGGGAGCGCGAGCTGGGGCACCAGCGCATCGAGCAGGCCGACTGGGATTGGCCGCGCCGTGGCGACTGGATGGCGCGCCTGGACGAGGTGCTCCTGAACGACGCCCGCCTGCTGCACCGGCCGGCCCTGCTGGTGGCGCACAGCCTGGGCTGCCAGTTGGTGGCCAGCTGGGCCGAGCACAGCCGGCACAGCGCCCGCGTGGCGGGCGCACTGCTGGTGGCGCCGCCCGATACCGAGCGCGATGACATGCCGCCACAGCTGCACAACTGGCGGCCGATCCGGCGCCGCGCCCTGCCCTTTCCCGCCATCGCGGTGGTGAGCAGCGATGACCCCTTCTGTGCACCGGAGCGCGGCGCGCAAATGGCCGCCGACTGGGGCGCCAAGCTGGTGATCGCCGGCGCGCTGGGCCATCTCAACACGGCGTCCGGACTGGGCGACTGGCCCGCCGGCCAGGCCCTGCTGGGCCAACTCCGGCAGTAAGGGACAATCGCGCCCTATGGTGACAAAAAAACCCAAGGGCCTGGGCATGGGCCTGGAGGCCTTGCTCGGCCCCAAAGTCAGCGAATCCGCCGCACCCGCCGGTGACGGCGAGCCCAGCCAACTGAGGCTGGAGCAGATGCAGGCCGGCAAGTACCAGCCGCGCACGCGCATGGACGAAGGCTCGCTCTACGAGCTGGCCGAAAGCATCAAGGCGCAGGGCATCATGCAGCCCATCCTCGTGCGCCCCATCAAGCCGGATGGCGCGGTGCGCTACGAGATCATCGCCGGCGAACGGCGCTTCCGCGCCGCCAAGCTGGCAGGCCTGCGCGAGGTGCCGGTGCTGGTGAAGGCGGTGCCCGACGAGGCCGCCGCGGCGATGGCCCTGATCGAGAACATCCAGCGCGAGGACCTCAATCCGCTCGAAGAGGCGCAGGGTCTGAAGCGCCTCACCGAGGAGTTCGGTCTCACGCACGAACAGGCCGCCCAGGCAGTGGGTCGCTCGCGCAGTGCCGCCAGCAATCTGCTGCGTCTGCTGCAGCTCGCCAGCCCGGTGCAGAACATGCTGATGGCGGGCGATCTGGACATGGGCCATGCGCGCGCCCTGCTGGCCCTGGACGGCGCGCACCAGATCACCTGCGCCACCGAGATCGCCGCCAAGAAGCTCAGCGTGCGCGAGGCCGAGAAGCTGGTGCAGCGTCAGGGCGCGGGCCGCCAGACGCCCTTGCTGCGCGTCAAGAACGAGAAGAGCCGCGACCTCTTGCGGCTCGAGGAAGAGTTGTCCGATCTGCTCACCGCACAGGTCGAGATCGTGGTGAAGAAGCGCACCAAGCGCGGCGAACAGGGCGAGCTCAGCATCCAGTTCGGCTCGCTCGACGAGCTCAACGGCCTGATCGACAGGCTGCGCGGTCCGCAGTAAAAAGCAAAGCAGCAATGCAGCGAAGCCGTGCCGGAGCGCACGGCTTTTTTCATGCAAACTCGGGCCATGCAAACAGCTGTCAACTGGCCGTGCGCGCAACACGCTGAAGGCAGTGTGAAGGGCATCACGTCGCCTGCCGCGCACATGATGGCGGATGGGCGTAGCATGGTGTCAAGCGATCGAATTTGGGCGGCGCCAACTGCCCTCTTTTTCAAAGCATTGACTCGCTTGCCTTGATCGAAGCTGTAGACATGCCGAGCTCAGGAAAGCTCTGACGGCGCCTTGTTTCAGGACGCCGCCAGAACTTCCCAGACGACGCCAGCATCGCTGCCGGATCCGGCGTCGCCTCCCACGAACACAGGAGGTCAGCATGGACGTGATCAGCAGTTTTGCCGCACGCTACGAACGCACCCGCGTCGAGGAACTCACGCTTGAGGAATACCTCGCCGAGTGCAAGCGCAATCCCCTCGCCTACGCCAGCGCCGCCGAGCGCATGCTGCAGGCCATCGGTGAGCCGCATACGGTGGACACCCGCCACGACCAGCGCCTCTCGCGCCTGTTCGCCAACAAGACCATCAAGCTCTACCCCGCCTTCGCCGAGTTCTATGGCATGGAGGATGCGATCGAGCAGGTGGTGAGTTATTTCCGCCATGCCGCGCAAGGCCTGGAAGAGAAGAAGCAGATCCTCTATCTGCTGGGCCCGGTGGGCGGCGGCAAGAGCTCGATCGCCGAGCGCCTCAAGCAGCTGATGGAGCATGTGCCCTTCTATGCGCTGGCCGGCTCGCCGGTGAACGAATCGCCGCTGGGCCTGTTCGACGCGGCCGAGGACGGCCCGCTGCTGGAGAAGGAATACGGCATCCCGCGCCGCTATCTGAACCGCATCCTCAGCCCCTGGGCGGTGAAGCGCCTGGACGAGTTCGGCGGCGACATCCGCCGCTTCAAGGTGGTGAAGCGCTACCCCAGCGTGCTCAAGCAGGTCGGCGTGGCCAAGACCGAGCCGGGCGACGAAAACAACCAAGACATTTCCTCGCTGGTGGGCAAGGTCGACATCCGCAAGCTCGAGACCTATGCGCAGGACGATCCCGACGCCTACAGCTATTCCGGCGGCCTCTGCCTGGCGAATCAGGGGCTCTTGGAATTCGTGGAAATGTTCAAGGCTCCCATCAAGGTGCTGCACCCGCTGCTGACCGCCACGCAGGAAGGCAACTTCAAGGGCACCGAGGGCTTTGGCGCCATCCCCTTCGACGGCATCGTGCTGGCGCATAGCAACGAGAGTGAGTGGAAGACCTTCCGCAACAACAAGAACAACGAGGCCTTCCTGGATCGCATCTACATCGTCAAGGTGCCCTACTGCCTGCGCGTCAGCGAAGAGGTGAAGATCTACGAGAAGCTGATCCGCGGCTCCTCGCTGTCCGACGCCAAGTGCGCCCCCGGCACGCTCAAGATGATGAGCCAGTTCGCCATCCTCACGAGACTGAAGGAACCCGAGAACTCCTCGCTGTACTCGAAGATGCAGATCTACGATGGCGAGAACCTCAAGGACACCGACCCACGCGCCAAGAGCTACCAGGAGTACCGCGACTATGCCGGCGTCGACGAGGGCATGAGCGGCGTCTCCACGCGCTTTGCCTACAAGATCCTCTCCAAGGTCTTCAACTTCGACTCCAGCGAGGTGGCGGCCAATCCGGTGCACCTGATGTATGTGCTGGAGCAGCAGATCGAGCGCGAGCAGTTCCCCAAGGAGCTGGAAGACAAGTACATCGGCTTCATCAAGGAGCATCTGGCGCCGCGCTATGCCGAGTTCATCGGCAAGGAGATCCAGACCGCCTACCTGGAAAGCTATAGCGAGTACGGCCAGAACATCTTCGACCGCTACGTCACCTATGCCGACTACTGGATCCAGGACCAGGAGTACCGCGACACCGACACCGGCGAGGTGTTCGACCGCTCGGCCCTGAACGCCGAGCTCGAGAAGATCGAGAAGCCGGCCGGCATCAGCAACCCCAAGGACTTCCGCAACGAGATCGTCAACTTCGTGTTGCGCGCGCGCGCCAACAACGCCGGCAAGAACCCGGCCTGGACCAGCTACGAGAAGCTGCGCACGGTGATCGAGAAGAAGATGTTCTCCAACACCGAGGAGCTGCTGCCGGTGATCAGCTTCAACGCCAAGGCCAGTGCCGACGAGGCCAAGAAGCACGAGAACTTCGTGCAGCGCATGGTGGACAAGGGCTACACGGCCAAGCAGGTGCGCCTGCTCTGCGAGTGGTACTTGAGAGTGCGCAAGAGTTCTTGAACCAGGAGCACAAATGCTGCAACAGATCATTGATCGGCGGCTCTCGGGAAAGAACAAGTCCATAGGCAATCGCGAGCGCTTCCTGCGCCGCCACAAGGAGCAGATCCGCGAGGCGGTGCGCCGCGCCGTGGACGGGCGCGGTATCCGCGACATGGAGCGCGGCGAGGATGTGCACATCCCCAAGAAGGACCTCAGCGAGCCGGTGTTCGGCCATGGCGAGGGCGGGGTGCGGGAAGTCGTGCGCCCCGGCAATACCGAGCATGTGAAGGGCGACCGCGTGCCCAAGCCCAAGGGTGGCGGCCAGGGTCAGGGCGGCGGCAAGGCGAGCGACTCCGGCGAGGGCGAGGACGACTTCGTCTTCCACCTCAGCAAAGAAGAGTTCATGCAGGTCTTCTTCGAGGACCTGGCCCTGCCCAATCTGGCGCGCACCACGCTGGCCGACACCCCCGAGTACAAGACGCACCGGGCCGGCTACACCAGCGATGGCACGCCCACCAATCTGCATGTGGTGCGCTCGATGCGCGGCGCATTAGGCCGGCGCATCGCGCTGGGCATGGGCAAGCGGCGCGAGTTGCACGAGTTGGAGGAACGCCTGGAGCTGCTCAAGCGCGAGGACGCCAGCAAGCCCGATGTGAAGGCCCTGATCGCCGAGACCGAGGCGCGCATCGCGCTGCTGAAGGAACGCATCGCCCGGATCCCCTTTCTCGACCCCATCGATCTGCGCTTTCGCAGCCGCGTGCGCGTGCCGGTGCCGACCACAAGAGCCGTGATGTTCTGCCTGATGGATGTGTCGGGCTCGATGGACGAATCGCGCAAGGATCTGGCCAAGCGCTTCTTCATCCTGCTCTACCTGTTCCTGACACGGCATTACGAGAAGATCGACGTGGTCTTCATCCGCCACCACACCCAGGCCCAGGAGGTGGACGAGCAGAACTTCTTCCACGCCACCGAAACCGGCGGCACGGTGGTTTCCTCGGCCCTGGTGCTGATGGAACAGATCATCCGCGAGCGCTATTCCCCCACCGAGTGGAATATCTACGGCGCCCAGGCCAGCGACGGCGACAACTGGCACCACGACAGCGGCCGCTGCCGCGAGCTGCTGGCCGAGAAGATCCTGCCCCTGTGCCGCTACTTCGCCTATGTGCAGGTGGCCGAGCAGGAGCAGAACCTCTGGGAGGAATACTGCAAGCTGGCCGACGAGGGCTATCCGTTCGCGATGCGCAAGGCGGTGGAGGTGGCGCAGATCTACCCGGTGTTCCGTGACTTGTTCAAGAAGGAAGGAGCAAGCACATGAGCCAGATCGAGAACCGCCGCAATATCGGAAGGGCCTCGGACAGCGGCGAATACGGCGGCCGCCGCACGCCCGAGCCGCTGCGCGAGATGAAGCCCCTGCCCAGGCGCCCCAGCCAGCACCTGGCATCGCCCAGCGACTGGACCTTCGAGCTGATCGACGAATATCACGACGTGATCCGTGCCACCGCCGAGCGCTATGGCCTGGACACCTATCCCAACCAGCTGGAGATCATCACCGCCGAGCAGATGATGGACGCCTACGCCTCGGTGGGCATGCCGGTGAACTACCGGCACTGGAGCTATGGCAAGGAGTTCATCGCCACCGAGCGCAACTACAAGCGCGGCCAGATGGGCCTGGCCTACGAGATCGTCATCAACTCCGACCCCTGCATCGCCTACCTGATGGAGGAGAACACCATGGCCATGCAGGCCCTGGTGATCGCCCATGCCTGCTACGGCCACAACAGCTTCTTCAAGGGCAACTACCTGTTCCGCATGTGGACCGACGCCTCGTCCATCATCGACTACCTGGTCTATGCCAAGAACTATGTGGCCGAATGCGAGGAGCGCCACGGCATGGAAGCGGTGGAGGCCTTGCTGGATTCCTGCCACGCGCTGATGAACCATGGCGTGGACCGCTATCGCCGCCCGGCCAAGCTCTCGCTGGCCGAGGAGCGCGCCAGGCTCAAGGACCGCGAGCATTACGCCCAGCAGCAGATCAATGACCTCTGGCGCACCCTGCCGCGCCGCGCCGACAAGGAGGCCGAGGCGCAAAGCGCGCGTCGCTTCCCCGAGGAGCCGCAGGAGAACATCCTCTACTTCATCGAGAAGAACGCGCCGCTGCTGGAACCCTGGCAGCGCGAGGTGGTGCGCATCGTGCGCAAGATCGCCCAGTACTTCTATCCGCAGCGCCAGACCCAGGTGATGAACGAGGGCTGGGCCACCTTCTGGCACCACCGCCTGCTGAACCAGATGTATGACGACGGCTACCTCAGCGACGGCATGATGATCGAGTGGCTGAAGTCGCACACCAATGTGATCGCCCAGCAGCCCATGGCCAACCTCAATCCCTATGCGCTGGGCTTCGCGATGTACACCGACATCAAGCGCATCTGCGAGCAGCCCACCGAGGAAGACCGGCGCTGGTTCCCCGACATCGCCGGCAGCGACTGGCTGCCCACCCTGCACCATGCGATGCGCAACTTCAAGGACGAGAGCTTCATCGGCCAGTACCTCAGCCCGAATCTGATGCGCGAGTTCCGCCTCTTCTCCATCGTCGACGACGAGAAGCTCAAGGATTACGAGATCTCGGCCATCCACGACGAGTCCGGCTACCAGCATGTGCGCGAGGCCCTGTCCAAGCAGTACGACCTCTCCACCCGCGAACCCAATATCCAGGTCTGGAACGTCAATCTGCGCGGCGACCGTTCGCTGACCCTGCGCCACACCCAGCACATGGACCGCCCCCTGCATGAGACCGCGCAGGAGGTGCTCAAGCATGTGGCAAGGCTGTGGGGCTTTGGCGTGCACCTGGAAAGCGCCAACGCCCTGGGCGACATCACCCAGCGCTGGAGCGTGCCGGCTCCCGAACATTGAAGGGGGCTGAACAGGTCAATAGCGGGGCTTAGCCGCCCTACTTGCGACGCGCGAAGCGGCTGCCGACTCCTAGAATTTGCTGGCTATCGCTCGCTCAGGGAGTTCCCCATGTCTGTGCTCATCAACCCGCGGCCCGGCCGCTTGGCGGCCCTCGGCCTGGCCGCCGCGCTGGCCGCCTGCGGTGGCGGCGGCTCCTCCGACAGCAGCAGCCCCACCGACAACCTCTACGCCGCCAGCTCCGAGGCGCAGAAGGCGGTGGAGGGCAGCCTGAGCGCCGCCAACACGGCGGTGAGCAAGAGCGTGGTGCTGGGCCAGAACCCCTTGTTCGACCTGGGCAGCCCCAGTGCGGCCGCGGCCAATGCCGCGGCGGCCAAGCGGCCGCGCGCCCAGGTGCTGGCGCTCGGCAAGGCGCAGGCGGTCGAGGCCTTCACCTGTGTGGAACTGGACCTGTTCACCGGCCCCTGCACCGGCTCGGCCACGGTGGAGGCCAATTTCGCCGCCGACGCCGTCAAGATCCCGGCCAGCAGCTTCATCGCGATGAGCTTCACCAACCTGGCCGGCCCGGTCGATGGGCTCGCCATCAGCCTGAGCGGCCAGTACCGCATCGACTTCCTCAGCGAGATCGACACCAAAGCCAGCAGCTACGCCAACGCCCACCTCAAGCTCAGCACCACGGCCTTCGCCGGCAAGCTGGGCGAGTACAGCTTCGGCCCCGACAGCTCGGTGGCCACGGTGGACTACGACGCCAGCGGTGCCCCCACCCTCACCATCGGCGATCTGGTGCTCAGCAAGGTCCAGCTGGAAGGCCCGCTCACCAACACCCAGTACCGCCTGGCCAACGCCCAGGTGCGCCAGCCCTACTGGGCCAGCGGCAGCGGCAACAAGATCGATTACCTGCTCAAGCCCTGGGAGCTGAAGGCCTCGCGGCCCGCCCTGGGCTCGATCGCCACGCTGGCCGCCAGCAACGCTGCCAGCGCCAAGGTGGAGGTCACCGCCTCGGCCGCCGCCAGCGTGGTCTATGCAGTGCAGATCAGCGCGGCGGGCGCCACCAAGCGCTACACCGTCACCGCCAGCTATGCGAGCGGCAGCGACACGCCCAGCTACAGCGTCAGCGAGCTGAACTGAGCTGAGCGCTAGATCCGGAAGATCTTGCCCGGGTTCATGATGTTGTGCGGGTCGAGCGCGCGCTTGAGCGTGCGCATCAGCGCCACCGCGGCCTCGCCCGCCTCTTCCACCAGAAAGCCCTGCTTGTGCAGGCCGATGCCGTGCTCGCCCGTGCAGGTGCCCTCCAGCGCCAGCGCGCGCGCCACCATCTGATGGCTGAGGCGCTCGGCGGTCTCGCGCTCCGCGGGCTTGGCCGGGTCGATCAGATAGCCGAGGTGGAAATTGCCGTCGCCCACATGGCCGACGATGAAGTAGGGAATGCCGGCCTCCTCCACCTCCCGCACCGAGGCATTGATGCTCTCGGCCAGGCGTGAGATCGGCACGCAGGTATCGGTGGTGACGCAGCGGCAGCCCGGCCGCGTCTGCAGGGCCGAGAGGTAGGCATGGTGGCGCGCGGTCCAGAGCTTGCTGCGCGCCTCGGGCGTGGTGGCCCAGTCGAAGTCCTCGCCACCGAACTCGCGCGCAATCTCCTGCACCGTGGCGGCCTGCTCGGCCACGCTGGCCGGCGAGCCATGGAACTCCATCAGCAGCATGGCCGACTCGCGCAGGCCCAGGCGGTCGTGCAGGTTCACCGCCCGCACCGTGTTGGCGTCCAGCAACTCGCAGCGCGCGATCGGCACGCCCATCTGGATGATCTGGATGGTGGTCTGCACCGCCGCATCGATGCTGGGAAAGAAGCACACCGCCGCCGACACCGCCTCGGGCAGCGGATAGAGCTTGAGCGTGAGCTCGGTGATCACGCCCAGCGTGCCCTCGCTGCCCACATACAGGCGCGTCAGGTCGTAGCCGGCGCTGCTCTTGCGCGCACGCGAACCGGTCTGCGCGATCTCGCCCTGCGCCGTCACCACCGTCAGGCCCAGCACGTTCTCGCGCATGGTGCCGTAGCGCACCGCATTCGTGCCGCTGGCGCGCGTGGCCGCCATGCCGCCCAGCGAGGCATCGGCACCCGGGTCGATCGGGAAGAACAGGCCCTGGTGCCTGAGCTCGTTGTTGAGCTGGTTGCGCGTCACGCCGGCCTGCACCGTCACGGTCAGGTCCTCGGCATGCACGCGCAGGATCTTGTTCATGCGCGACACATCCAGGCTCACCCCACCCTGCACCGCCAGCAGATGGCCTTCCAGCGAGGTGCCGGCGCCATAGGGGATCACCGGCACGCGGTGCTGCTGAGCCAGCGCCACGACCAAGGCCACCTCCTCGTTCGTTTCGGCAAACACCACCGCATCGGGCGGCGGCACGTCGAAGGGCGACTCATCCCGGCCATGCTGCTCGCGCAGCGCCAGCGCCACCGAGCAACGGCTGCCAAAGCGCGCCTGCAAGGCCTCCAGCATCGCCGCAGGCAGGGGCCGCGGCGCATAGTCGGGTAGCAGATCGCGAGGCAGGGCAGCGTTCATGGCGGAATCCTCCGGGCCGGTGGAACAGGCATTCTAGGAAGCCGGGGCTGAACCCATGCTGAATGCTTGCGATCACGCAAGCCGCGCCACTTGTGCACCCGCGCTCGCAGTGCCACCATCGTTACACGCGCACAGCCCGGAGGCCATCCATGTCCGACCTTGCTTCATCCCTGCTGATCCTGTTGGTGCTGGTGCTGGCCCTGGCCGGCGCGGTGCGCTTTGATCTCTTGCCGGCCATCGTGCTGAACCTGTTCAAGGCCCCCAGTCCCCCGGTGCCGCCACCGCCCACCGAGCTGCATCATGGCGCCGCTTTCCCGGAACCCACCGAGCCGGCACATTCGCAGATGGCGCGCAAGCCCGACTTCCATCGCAGCGGCCGGCGCGGCTGATGCCCTGCCGCGAATAAGGGCTGGCCGGCGTTCGCACGGCTGCGTAGACTAGCAAAGGCCAAGTCAGCGGTCCTGTTGCCCAAGAGCACAGGTGGGAGCACGCGCTGAGTCGTTCGGGTGGCATGGCAGCCGCCCTTTCTGCGCTCTGAGGAGAATCTCCATGAGCCTGCTGAACCGACTCACCATCCGCCGCAAGCTCCTGCTGTTGAGCCTGCTCGTCCTGCTGGCACTCAGCATCCCCTCGGCCTTCCAGATCAAGCAGGCGCGCGACCTGGCCGCCGCCGCCGAGGGTGAGCTCGAAGGCCTGGCGCCGGCGCGCCAGCTCGTCAAACTCACCCAACTGACCCAGCAACACCGTGGCCTCTCGGCCGCGCAGCTGGGCGGTAACAACGCGGTGCAGGACGCGCGCGCCGCCAAGAACGCCGAGGTCAAGAAGCAGTTCGCCAAGGTGGACGGCATGCTGACCCGGCTGGAGCTGACCGAGCCGATGCGCAAGACCTGGCAGAACGCGCAGCAGCAGTGGCAGGCGCTGTCCGGCGAGGTGGATGCCAAGTCGCTGAAGGCGGCACAGAGCAGCAGCAAGCATGCGCAGCTGATCGCGGTCTACTTCAAGCTGCTCGATCAGTTGGTCGACCAGTCAGGCCTGATCCTGGACCCCGAGGCCGCCACCTACTTCCTCATCACCGCCAGCCTGGTCAAGCTGCCGCTGGCCACCGAGGCCATGGGCCAGGCGCGTGCGCGCGGAGCCGGCTTCCTGGCCGAGGCGCAGATCGGTCCGGAAGGCCGTACCCTGCTGACCGGCCTGGTGCAGCAGGCCTCCGACCAGCACAGCGGCATGGTCACGGCCTTCGAGAAAAGCTTTGCCGTCGACGCAGAGCTGAAGCGTCAGCTCGCCGGCGCCATCACCAACCTGGCAAGCCAGGTGGAGGGCTCATTGCAGCTGACGCGCCAGGAGCTTGTCGCCGCCACCGAGCTCAAGTACCCGGCGCCCGACTACATCGCCAGCTACACCAAGACCATCGACGCGATGTTCGTCTGCGGCGAGCAGGCCATGGATGCGCTGGAGAAGCTGCTGAGCCAGCGTGTGCGCGAACTGCAATGGAGCAGCTGGATCGTGCTGATCCTGCTGGCCCTGATGATGGCGATCATCCTGCTGGTGGCGCGCGGCATCTCGCGCAGCATCATCGTGCCGCTGGGCCACGCGGTGGTGCTGGCCGACCAGATTGCACGCCGCGATCTGAGCGGCGATGTGGATGCCAGCTCCAGGGACGAGATCGGCCAGCTCAACCAGTCGCTGCTGGCGATGCGCGACGGCCTGCGCGGCGTGATTGGCGAGGTGCGCGGCAATGCCGACCATGTGGCCCAGGCCTCGCAAGAGCTGGCTCAGGGCAACAACGACCTCTCGCAACGCACCGAGCAGCAGGCCTCGGCACTGCAGCAGACCGCCAGCTCGATGGAAGAGCTGACCGTGACGGTGCGCAGCAATGCCGACCAGGCCGCCGAGGCCAGCGGCCTGGCCCAGCGCGCCTGCGAGGTCGCGCTGACCGGCGGCCAGGCGGTGGCGCAGATCATCAGCACCATGGGCGACATCGAGGCCAGCAGCCGCAAGATCGAGGAGATCATCGCGGTGATCGACAGCATCGCCTTCCAGACCAATATCCTGGCGCTCAACGCCGCCGTCGAGGCGGCCCGCGCCGGCGAGCAGGGGCGCGGCTTTGCGGTGGTGGCCTCCGAGGTGCGAGCGCTGGCACAGCGCAGCGCCGAGGCCGCCAAGCAGATCAAGCAGCTGATCGCCACCAGCGTCAATCAGGTCGGTGCGGGTGCCAAGCTGGTGAATGGCGCGGGCGTCACCATGCAGGACACGGTCAGCTCGATCCGCAGCCTGGCCGAGATGGTGGCGCGCATCAGCCAGGCCTCCACCGAGCAGACCGGCGGCCTGGTGCAGATCAACGAGGCGGTCTCGCACATGGACGAGCTGACGCAGCAGAACGCCGCCCTGGTGGAGCAGACGGCCGCGGCCGGCATGAGCTTGCGTGAGCAGGCCCAGCATCTGGCCGAGTTGGTGAACACCTTCCGGGTGCCCGGCGCGGGCCGGGCTTGAGTAAGGCAAGATGCGGGCTTTACCGGCCGCTGAGCATCAGAACAAAGATGGCAAACCGACTTTCCCAGATAGCCACCCGCACGGGTGACGACGGCACCACCGGCCTCGGCGATGGCAGCCGCGTGCCCAAGAACCACCTGCGCGTGCAGGCCATGGGCGATGTGGACGAGCTCAACTCCCAGCTCGGCGTGCTGCTGGCCGAGCCCCTGCCCGAGGATGTGCGCGAGCTGCTCATCACCATCCAGCACGAGCTCTTCAACCTCGGCGGCGAACTCTGCATGCCCGGCTATGCGCTGCTGAAGATGGATGCGGTGCTGCGCCTGGACCAGGCCCTGGCCGACCACAACGCCAACCTGCCGCGCCTGAAGGAATTCATCCTGCCGGCCGGCACGCGCAGCGCCGCCATCGCCCATGTGTGCCGCACGGTGGCGCGCCGCGCCGAGCGCGCCGTGGTCACGCTGGCCGGGGCCGAGCCCATCAACGAGGCGCCGCGCCAGTACCTGAACCGGCTCTCCGACCTGCTCTTCGTGCTGGCCCGCGTGCTCAACCGCGCCAACCTCGACGGCCTGGGCGGCGACGACGTCTACTGGCACAGCGAGCGCCTGAAGCAGCAGGGCGACTGAGCGTTCAGTCCAGCGCCGCTGCGGCCTCCCTAAGCCGCCTGGCATAGGCCTGGCGCAGCGCGGCCGGCGCCTCCACCTGCACCTGGCCGGCATGGCGCAGCAGGTCCATCAGCAGCTCGGTGGCGTCCACATAGGGCAGCTCCAGACGCCAGCGGCCATCGTCCAGCCAGGCGCTGCGCTGGCTGGGATGCCATTCCTCGCGCGCCACCCATTGCGCCGCCTCGGCGCTGAACACCAGCGTGGCCTGTTGCGTCCTGCCTCCGGCAAAGATGCCATAGCCCTGGTCCAGCTCGGCCTCCAGCTGCTTGCTGCTCACCGCCTTGGACTTTTCTTCCAGGACCTGCGCCTGCTCGATGGCATCGAGCGCGAAGCGCCGGAAGCCCTCGCTCTGGTGGCACCAGGCATCCAGATACCAGGTATTGCGGTAATGCACCAGGCGCTGCGGCGAGACCACGCGCTCGCTGACGCTGGCGCCGCCGCCCGAGCGCTTGCGATAGCGCAGGCGCAGGCGCTGGCGCTTCACCACCGCGCTGCCCACCGTCTCGAAATGCTCGGAGGGCACGCGCCGCCTTGCGGTGACGATGAGCTTGACGCGCTTGGTGAGCTCGCGCGCCTCGGCCTCGTCGCTGCCCAGCATGCCGCTGAGCTTGTCGAACATGGGCTGCAGATGGCGCGTCAGCAGGCCCTCCTCGTCCAGGCTGGACATCAGCTGGTGCATGGTCAGCAGGGCATGCAGCTCCTTCTCGCTGAACCACACGCCGGGCAGCTCATGCTTGGTGCCGCGCCATTGCTGGCCGAAGCGGTAGCCGTTGGCCATGGCGTCGTACTCGATCGGTGCATCCATGCGCTCGCGCAGGTACTGGAGGTCGCGCTTGAGCGTGGCGGGCGAGACCTCCAGCGCCTCCAGCAGCGCGGCGAAGCTGACGCATTCGCGCGCGCGAATCAGCATCTCGATCTTGTAGAAGCGCTCGGTCCGGTCCATGCCCTCTCCCGTATTTACCCGTGGTTTGAGCTAGCTCACGCCATGAGCTAGCCAGCGTCCACACTGTGCCATATGGTTCCTGACAAGCGTGTGGCAGGTGCCTTAACCGGAGAGAGACCATGGCACAGATCGCAGCAGCACCCCGCGTCACCCAAGAGCGCATCCCGGCGCAGATCGAACTGGGCATCACGCCCGATGAGGTCCGGATGCCGGATCTGGCGCCCCTGCCCGCCGGCAAGCGCGTCGGCTTCGAACTGGGCTGGGACTATGCCCACCACGGCGTCACGCCGCCGGTGGAACATCTGTTCAGCACCTCGCCGCTGCGCCAGGGCTGGCAGGCCGGCCAGGCCACCTTCGGCCGCCGCACCCTGAAGGCACGCTCGCACACCCTGCTGTGGCTGCAGCTGCGCACCCATGCCTGGACGCGCGGCCGCCATTTCGAGACCCTGCTGCTGACGCCCAACTACCTGCAGCAGCTCGACACCGACTGGTGCCCCATCACCCGCCATGCGCTGGACCAGCGTTCGGTCGACCGCGTGCGCGACGACGCCGGCTATGCCGCCGGCAACCTCGCGGTGATGAGCCCCGCCGCCAACCGGGCCAAGGCCAACCATGGCTGGGCCGAGGCCAGCGAGATCGCGCGCAGCCTGGCCACGGGCCCCTTCACGGAGATCGCGGGCCTGGGCAGCCAGGCATGGCAGCGCATCGCCGTGCTGTGCAGCTTCGTCACCGAACTGCCGCACGAGCAGGCGGCGCTGATCCCGCTGCATGTGCTGCCGCCAAACCGCCTGCGCCTGTTCAACCCCATCCAGGCCTTGCAGGCCCTGGTGACGCGCCAGCTCGCCACGCCCGGCTGGAGCCAGCGTCTGGCGCGCATCGAAGCCCTACTGCCCACCGACGCCCTGCGCGCCGACTTCAACCGCTTCGTGCTGGCCCTGGTGCCACGCGTGCTGCAGCGTCAGGGTCTGGTCAAGCCACAGGAGATCCGCTGGGCCCTGGAAGATGCCTGGGCCGACGCGCTGGTGCAAAAGCGCTGGGCCAGGTTTGCCCTGCACATGACGGCGGCCCAGGCGGAGGCGGTGCTGCACAAGGCGGTGGCCAAGAAGCTCTGCCCCATGCGCGTGCAACAGCATGCGCATGCCACCGAGGGCTGGGCCCTGCCCTGAGAGCGTGTTTACTCTGACGCCCGCCAGCTCAGGCCGGCAGGCCCTGGTGCAGGCGCTCCAGCGTGCCCGCCTGGTCCTGCAGGGCCACGAAATAGCCCTGCTCGGCGAACCATTGAGCCCAGTTCATGGCCAGCTGCTTCTGCGGTAACCAGGGCCCGGTGCGATCCATCTGCACGCGGTTCTGGCGGCGTTCGTAGAACACCACCCTCCACATGTTCTTCGAGATCTTGTTGTCGAAACTGCTCATAGCCGCCGCAATGTAACAAGCGCCCGCAACGGGCTCTGCGAACAAGTCAACAAAAGTCCGCCAGCAGCGCGTCGGAGGTACGCAGTTCGCACACGGCGCGCGCCATCGCGCTGCGGCTGCGCTTCAGCCAGGCTTGCAGGGCGGGATCGTCGCTCACCAGCAGGCCGGCCTGGCCGGCAACGGCCAGCTCCAGCGCCGACCAGGCCGGCGCGCCCAGCGCGGCGGGCGCGGGCTTGGATACCGGCCGCAGCACCTCGGCATAGGGCAGGAAATCGGCCAGCAGCTCCTGCTGCTGCGCCGCGTTCAAGCCGAAGCCCGGATAAGCCAGGCCATGCATCAGGTGTTGCGCCATCGCCGGGCTGACCAGGGGCTGGATGCGGCCCGCCTGCCAGGCCTGCCGCAGCGCCGTGGCACGGCCATCGCCGCGCAGCAGGCTGGCCAGCAGCACGCGCGCATCGATGGCCACGCGCAATGCCTGTGCGGTCGTTTTTTTCTTTCCCCGGCCGCTCATCTGCGGCCGACGCGGCGCGAGCTGCCACTCAATGGTTTTGCAGCCGCTTTTTTGGTCGCAAGCGGTTTTTTCCTGGCGGGTGCTTTTCTGGGCGCCGCCGGCTTTTCCTGACCCAGCGCCCTCTCAATGGTTTTGTCGCTCAGATCGAGCTCGGCCAGCTTGGCTCTGAGGGCATCGCCACGCTGGATGCGCACCGGCGTCAGCACGATTTGCCCGGCCTTGGTTTGCACGTCGAAGTACTGCACCGGACCCAGTGGTTCTGTCACGCTTTTCGGCAGGGTCAATTGATTCTTGGAGGTGATCTTCGCGAGCACTTGTAGGAGAGTCAGAAAGTAAGGAGGCATTACTTTAGCGCTTTCCGACAGTCGCCCGGGGCTCAGGCAAGACCTGACCCCATGCATACTGATTGAGACGCGCAATTAAATAGTCATGCAATGGACGCAAAAAAGCCCGGTCATACCGGGCTCTCTTGGTTTGCGCCGTCTGGCCGCTCAGACCAGCGAGCGCTGCAGGCGCAGCTCCTCGAGGCGCACATTGCCCACCTCGGTGGTCTTGGTGGTGTTGAGCTCGCGCTTGAAGCCGGCCAGCTCGAAGAAGCGCAGTGCGCGCTCGTTGCGCAGATAGGTCCACAGCGTGACCTTGGTGCAGCCCTCTTCCTGCAGGCCGTCGCGCGCGGCGTCCCACAGCGCCAGGCCCACGCCCTTGTCCCAATGCTGGGGAGCGGCATACATGGCCCAGATCTCGCCGGTGCTGGAGGGCGTGCCCTTGTCGCGCGAACGGTCGAAGCCCACAAAGCCCATCATCTCGTTGTCGATGTGGGCGACCATCACCTGGGGTTCGCAGAGGTCGATCGCCTCGCGCCAGAAGGCCTGGCGCTTTTGCACCGAGAAGCTGTCCAGCGTGGCTTCGGGCAGCAGACCCTTGTAGGCGTCCTGCACGGCTGCAACGTGGATTTCGGCAATGGCTTTGGCGTCGCGCAGGCTTGCGGGACGTACCTGAATACTCGGCATACGAAGAACCAGTGGGTCGAAAATGAAAACGAAGGGCGGAATTTTCCCAGCGAAAAGCGTTCTTGCGGCCGCTTGACAGCGCGATATTTTCGACTTCAGTTTGCGTGCAGCAGCGCCTGGCCATGGGGCCGGCGGGTCTTGGCATAGTCCTGCACACAGCGCTTCAGCGCCGTCCTGGCGCTCCGCTGCAGGCGCGCGAGCAGGCCATGCTCCACCGCCATATTGCCCAGCTCGGCGGCATAACGCTGGGCCAGATCGTCCTGCATGCGCAGCAGCAGATGGGCGGTGGTCTGCGCATCCGCCAGCGCGCGGTGGGCGCGGCCGGTGTCGGGCAGGGCGTGGTAGCGCGCCAGCGTGCCGAGCTTGCAGTTCGGTGCCTCCGGATAGAGCCGCCTGGCCAGCAGCACGGTGCAGGCGAACTCATGCGCCGGGTCGGGCTCACAGCCGGCGCGCTCGAGCTCGAAGTGCCAGAAGCCGCGATCGAAGGACGCGTTGTGCGCCACCAGCGGGCAGCCGCGCGTGAAGCGGGCCAGCTCGCGCATCACCGCCTCGGCCGGCGGCGCCTTGGCCAGCATGGCGTTGCTGATGCCGGTCAGCTGCTCGATGAAGGGCGGCACCCAGACCCCGGTCTGCATCAGGCTCTGGAACTGGTCCACCACCCGGCCTTCGCGCACCAGCACTGCGGCAATCTCGGTGGCACGGCCGCCGCTCTGCGGTGACATGCCGGTGGTCTCGAAGTCGATGACGGCAATGGTCTCGGACATGGCTGTTCAGCCCTTGGCGGGGTACTTGAGCGCGTTCTTGGCCAGCTTGGCTTCCACCGCCGCGGCCACGTCCACGCCGCTGTGATCGGCGATCTGCAGCAGGTAGAGCAGCACATCGGCAATCTCCTCGCCCAGGTGCTGGTGCTTGGCGGGATCCTGCGCGATCGCCTGCGATTCCTCGGGTGTCAGCCACTGGAAGATTTCCACCAGCTCGGCGGCCTCGACCACCATGGCCATGGCCAGGTTCTTGGGCGTCTGGTAAGGCTCCCACTGGCGTTCGGCGGCAAAGGCGCGCAGTCGGGACTGGAGCTCGGCAATGTTCATGGGCCGCGAGTGTGCATGGGCCGGCGGCCCGCGCCAAGCGCGGCGTGCGCCGGGGCTGCAGCAGGACAACAGCACAGAAAAAGGGCGCCCCGTGTTTTCAACAGCATTGTTTTAGATATCTGAATTGGTAGCCGTAGTAGAGGCGGCCCATTTCTGTGGATAAGCGTTCTTTTGCCAACTGCGACAAGGGCTTGGCGAATTCACAAGCATGTGCGCGGGGCCCTCTTTTGCGGGCGTATGGATCTACAACAACTTGGCCGCTGGGCGCCGGCCTGTGGGTAACAGCCCAACTGCGCAAGACTTGTCCACAGACTTGTGACTGGACAAGCCCGCCGCCTTCGTGCTGGGGCACAAATCTGCAATTCCACGTACAGACTTCGGGCCTGTTGCGATGCAACATGGGCGCAATTCGCCCAGGAGCCGCCATGAAGCCCAAACAAGCCCTCTACAAATCGCTCTATGCCCAGGTGATCTTCGCCATCCTGGTGGGGGTTGCGCTGGGGCATTTCTATCCCGAGAGCGGCGCGGCCATGAAGCCGCTGGGCGATGGCTTCATCAAGCTCATCAAGATGATGATCGCGCCCATCATCTTCTGCACCGTGGTGGTGGGCATCGCCGGCATGGAAGACATGAAGAAGGTGGGCAAGACCGGCGGCCTGGCCCTGCTGTACTTCGAGATCGTCTCCAGCCTGGCGCTGGTGATCGGCCTGGTGGTGGTGAACCTGGTGCACCCCGGCAGCGGCATGAATGTGGACCCGGCCGCGCTCGACACCAAGGGCATTGCCGCCTATACCGGCCCCGGCAAGATGCAGAGCACCACCGAGTTCCTGCTCGCCATCATTCCCAGCACCGTGGTCGACGCCTTTGCCAAGGGCGAGATGCTGCAGGTGCTGCTGATCGCCACCCTGTTCGGCTTCGCCCTGCACCGCTTCGGCGGCCGCGGCACCCTGGTGTTCGACCTGATCGAGAAGGGCTCGCATGTGCTCTTCGTGATCATCGGCTACATCATGAAGCTGGCCCCGATCGGCGCCTTTGGCGCGATGGCCTTCACCATCGGCAAGTACGGCCTGGGCTCGCTGGTGCAGCTGGGCCAGCTGATGGCCAGCTTCTACCTGACCTGCCTGCTCTTCATCTTCGTGGTGCTGGGCAGCATCGCCCGCGCGCATGGCTTCTCGATCTGGAAGTTCATCAAGTACATCAAGGAAGAGCTGCTGATCGTGCTGGGCACCTCGTCCTCCGAATCGGTGCTGCCGCGCATGATGGCCAAGATGGAAAACCTCGGTGCGCGCAAGTCCACCGTGGGCCTGGTGATCCCCACCGGTTACTCCTTCAACCTCGACGGCACCTCGATCTACCTGACCATGGCCGCCGTGTTCATCGCCCAGGCCACCAACACGCCCATGACCCTGACCCAGCAGCTCACTCTGCTGGCGGTGCTGCTGCTCACCTCCAAGGGCGCGGCGGGCGTGACGGGCAGCGGCTTCATCGTGCTGGCGGCCACGCTCTCGGCGGTGGGCGGTGTGCCGGTGGCGGGCCTGGCCCTGATCCTGGGCATCGACCGCTTCATGAGCGAGGCGCGCGCCCTCACCAACCTGATCGGCAACGGCGTGGCGACCCTGGTGGTGGCCAAGTGGACCGGCGATCTGGATACCGAGCGCCTGCAGCGCCAGCTCAACAACGAGACCCCGCTGGAGGCCGATGCGCCCGAGCAGGTGCTGGACGCGGTGGACCAGCACATGCCCACCGGCAAGCCGGCCTGAACCTGAGCCGGAGCGCCGGCTACTCGATGCCGATGACCTTGTGCATCTGCACCGAGAGCCGCCATTGCGGATGGGCCATGCAATAGGCCACCGCCTCGCGGGTGTGCTGCTTCTGCAGCAGCGAGTCCATCGGCTGCAGGAAGAAATGCTGGAACTGCAGGCCCGCGAAGCGCTCCGGCCGCGCCAGTGGCTGCGGGAACACCAGCTTGAGCTCGTCGCCCCGGGTCAGCACGATCTCGGCGTCGGCCTTGGGGCTGACGCAGATCCAGTCCAGCCCAGGCGGTGCCGGCTGCGTGCCATTCGTCTCCACCGCGATCTCGAAGCCGCGCGCATGCAGCGCAGCGATCAGCGCCTCGTCCACCTGCAGCAGCGGTTCGCCGCCGGTGCACACCACATAGGGCTTGCCGGCCTGGCCCTGCGGCCAGCGCGAGGCGATCGCCTCGGCCAGCGCCTCGGCGCTGGCGAACTTGCCGCCGCCCTGGCCATCGGTGCCGACGAAATCGGTATCGCAGAAATTGCAGACCGCGTCGGCGCGGTCCTGCTCGCGCCCGCTCCAGAGGTTGCAGCCGGCAAAGCGGCAGAACACCGAGGCCCGGCCGGCCTGCGCGCCCTCGCCCTGCAAGGTATAGAAAATCTCTTTGACGGCGTAAGTCATACGGGTATCAGCTCATCCGCCGCCGAGGCGCTCACGATCGCGCCCGAGCCGCGGGTTTCGTACATGTCCACCCGGTCCAGCTGGGGCAGCACGGCGCGGCCCTTGGCCAGCACCCAGGCCGAGAGGCTGGCGGTGTCGCCATCGGGCAGGTCGGCGATCTCGTAGAGCGGCCGGTGGTCGATGGCCTTGAAGATCGGGTCGAACAGCATCTTCACATCGCCGAAGTCCACCGTCCAGCCCATCACCGCGTCGAGCTCGGCGCTGAGGTGCAGGCGCAGCGTGTAGGTGTGGCCATGGATGGCGCGCAGCGGGCTCTCGGCCGGCGCGCGCTTGAGCTGGATGGCACTGTCCAGCGTCAGCTCCTTCCAGATGCGGTACTGGCGGCCGTCGAAGTTGGCGCCGCAGGAGCCGGTCTCGTACACCGTCACCCAGCTGAGCTCGGGCAGCAGCGGCTTGATGCGCGCCCACAGCCAGGCCGAGATCACCTCGCTGGTGGGATTGGCCAGGCCCTCCAGCTCGTTGAGGCATTGGTAGTTGAGCTGGGCATGCAGGGGCGCCCAGATCTCGTCGAGGTGGTCGTAGTCCACGCTCAGGTCGCGCTCGCCCAGGTCCTGGTTGGCATGGAGGATGACCTCGAAGCCATGGCCATGCATGCGGCCGCATTTATGCCCCAGCGGCACATTCGGCAGCTTGTGCGCGGCCTGGAAGCGGTAGCGCCGCCAGACATGGGCCTGGCCGTCCACATCCAGATCCACGCCCGAATGCTGGGTGCTCTGGATGCCGATCTGCTGGATGCCCGGCACCTCGTACTCCGCCTCAAGGCGCTGGCGGATCCAGCGCGCGATGTTCTCGTCGGTGGGCTCGGCGATATGGCGGTTCAGCAGCGCATGGTCCAGCGGGGCGACGCAGGCCAGCAGACGCCGGCGCAGCTCTTCCACCTCGGCGCCAGGGAAGGGCGCGAATGTGCCGGCGGGCAGCAGCGCACGCACGCTGGCGAAATAGCTGTGGCCATGCAGGCCATGGCTGCGGTGACCGATCGGCAACGCGCCGATCTGGCAGGCCGACTCGAAGCCGGCCGATGCCACATGGAGGGTGGAGGTGTTCATGGAACCAGGGAGCTGTGTGGGCGTATTTTCGCACCGCACTCTCTATCAATTGAATTTGAAGGTTCTCAAGGTGGTAGTCGTAATAGAGCCGGCGTGCATTTGTGGACAAGCGGCTTTTGTGCAGGCCCGACAAGCGCTTAGGCGCCGCCAAACCATGTGGGCCGGTGCGCACATTGTGCTGGCCCGGGCGATAACAACTTCGCCGCGCGGCCGGCGCCTGTGGATAAGCCCCCAGTTGTTCAAGACTTGTGCACAGACTTATCCCTGCTCGCGGCGGTAGCGCAGCAGGCGCCCGCGGTAGGCCTGGGCCGGCGGCAGATCGCGGTGCAGCAGCGTCTCTTCCAGGCGGTAGCCCAGCGCCGCCATGCGCTTGCTGAAGGCCGAGCGGTTGCCGCGTTCGGGGTCCACGATCAGCACCTCGCTGACCGGCGCGGCATGGCGCTCGATGAAGAGGGGCAGGGCGCCGCCCTCGTCGCGCTCGTACAGCACGTCGCTGCCCATGATGAGGTCGAAGCGGCCCTGTACCCCGGGCGTGAGCTGGGCGCCCTGGCGCTCGGCCGGGGCGGCCGACCAGTCGCCATGGCAGTAGCGCATCGGCGCCAGCTGGTTGAGCAGGAGGTTCTCGAGCAGGAAGGCGCCTGCCAAAGGGTGGCAGTCGCTGGCGGTCACCAGCGCGCCGCGGCGGTGGCTCACCAGGCTGGCCAGGGCCAGGCCGCAGCCGATCTCCAGAATGCTTTCGCCCGCGATGAGGGGGCGGTCCGCCATCGCCTGGGCCAGCCTCAGGCCCGAGGGCCATAGCAGGCCGAACAGCGGCCAATGGGCGCTGGAGATGCCCAGGGCCTCGGCCTGGCCCAGCGGGTCGGCGTATTGCTGCTTGTCGAGCAGGGAGCGGATGTCGAGCGCGGCCACCCCATCGAAGTGGACGCGCTCCTGTTTGACCTGGTAACCCGGCATGCCTGGCTCCAATGCGTGATGCGTGAATCGGCGCAATGCAGCACAGGGCTGTGGGGCAAGACGGCGGTTTGAGTGTAGTCCTCAGGTCTTCGGCCGCAGCGGCAGGCGCCGCAGCCTTTGCTGCGTGAGGGCAAACAAGGCATTCGCCAGCGCCGGCGCGATCGGCGGTGTGCCGGGTTCGCCCACGCCGCCGGGGGCGGCCGTACTGGCCACGAGATGGGTTTCCACCCTTGGCATTTGTGCCATGCGCACCACCTCGTAGCTGGGGAAGTTGCCCTGCTCCACCGCACCGTTCTTGATGCTGATCTCGCCATACAGCGCGGCGCTGAGGCCGTAGACGATGGCGCCCTCCATCTGCGCCCGCACGGTGTCGGGGTTGACGACGATGCCGCAGTCGAGCGCGCACACCACCCGGTGCACGCGGGGTTTGCCGCTTTCCAGCGAGACCTCGGCCACCTGCGCGCAGATCGAGCCAAAGGACTCGTGCAGGGCGATGCCGCGGGCATGGCCCGCTGGCAATGCCTGACCCCAGCCGGCCTTGGCAGCGGCCAGCTCCAGCACGGCGCGATGGCGCGGCTTGGCGGCCAGCAGGCCGCGGCGGTATGCGAACGGGTCCTGCCCGGCCGCGTGGGCCAGCTCGTCGATGAAGCTCTCGGTGAAGAAGGCGTTGTAGGAATGGCCCACGCTGCGCCAGGAGCCCACCGGCACCGGCGTGGCCACGCGCAGCTGGCGCACGCTCAGGTGCGGCACCGCATAGGGCAGGTCGAAGGCGCCCTCGATCTGGTTCTTGTCGGGCGTGTCCATCGCCATGCTGGGCAGCAGGCGCTCCATGGTGGCCAGGCCCACCGAGGGCGCCGCCACCCGGTTCAGCCAGGCCAGCGGCCGGCCGCCCTCATCCAGCGCCGCCTCGAAGCTGGCCATCGCTGCGGGGCGGTACATATCGTGCTGCATGTCCTCCTCGCGCGACCACAGCAGCTGGATGGGCCGGCCGGGCAGGCGCATGGCGATCGCCACCGCCTCCTCCACCATGTCCAGCTCGAGCCGGCGGCCGAAGCCGCCGCCCAGCAGCGGCACATGCAGGTCCACCCGCTCGCCGTCCAGCCCGGCCACCTGGGCGGCACGCCAGCGCGCCAGCGAGGCCACCTGGGTGCCGCACCAGAGCGTCAGCCGGCCGTCCTTGAACTGCGCCGTGCAGTTGATGGGCTCCATCGCCGCATGGGCCAGGAAGGGCACCTCGTAGACGGCCTGCAGCTTGCGTCGCGCCTGCCCGAGCTGGCCCGCGGCGTCGCCCTGGTTGCGAAAGCCCGTGCCGCTCTGCCCGCCCTCCAGCGCGGCGCGGAGCTGCTGGCTGATCTGGGCCGAATCCAGCTGGCCATGCGGGCCGGGCTCGAAGTCCAGCGGCAGCGCGTCGAGCACGCGCTTGGCGCGCCAATAGCGGTCCGCCACCACCACGGCGGCGCGGCCGTTCGGCAACACAAAGGCATCCACCACGCCGCGGCCCTGCTTGGCGCTGGCGTCGTCCAGGCGCTTGATCGAGCCGCCAAAGGCCGGCGCGTGGCGGATCGCCGCGTACAGCAGGCCCTCGGGGCGCACATCGATGCCGAACTGCGCCTGGCCGTTCACCTTGGCGGGCAGGTCCAGGCGCGGCTGCGGCTTGCCGATCAGCTGGTAGCTGCCGGGGTCCTTGAAAACTACGTCGCTGCGCGGGTCGATGGCGGCCGTGGCCTCGGCCAGCTCGCCAAAACCGGCGCGGCGGCCGCTGGGCGGATGACTCACCACGCCCTGCTTCACCACGCATTCGCCGGCCTGTACCTGCCAGCGCCGCGCGGCCGCCTCCACCAGCATGGCGCGCGCGCTGGCACCGGCCAGGCGCATCGGCTCCCAGGCATCGCGGATGCTGGACGAGCCGCCGGTGACCTGCAGGCCCAGGGTGTAGCCCAGGCGCTGCAGGCTGCCGCGCGCGACGCGGGCCAGCAGGCCGTCGTCATCGGATTCAAACGGCGCCACATTCAACAGCAGGGCCGCGTTGGCATAGATCTGCGCCGCCGGCGCCTGCTCGGTGCCGACCATGGACCAGTCGGCGTCCAGCTCCTCGGCCACCAGCATGGCCAGCGCGCTGTGCACGCCCTGGCCCATCTCGGCGCGCGGCGTGGCCACGATCACCCGGCCCTCGCGCGTGATCTTGACCCAGCCGTTCAGGGCCAGCTGGCCGGCGGCGGGCGCGAACACCTGCTTGTCGCCCAGGCGCGTGCGCGCCGAGGGCGGGGTGCTGATGCCCACGCCCAGCAGCAGGCCGCCGCCGGCCAGGCCGCCGGCGATCAGGAAGCCGCGTCGCTTGATCGTCATGCCGGCACTCCCTGCAGCGCCGCGGCCGCGCTGTGCACGGCCGCGACAATGCGTTGGTAGGTGCCGCAGCGGCAGATATTGGTGATGGCGGCGGCGATGTCCGCATCGTTGGGCCGGGGCTGGCTGCGCAGCAGGCCGGCCGCGGCCATGATCATGCCGCTCTGGCAGTAGCCGCATTGCGGCACCTGGTGCTGCAGCCAGGCGGCCTGCAGGGCGGCCACGATGCGGTCGGGCTCGGCCTCGATGGTGCGCACCGTCTTGCCCTCCAGCGCCTGTATGGGCATCACGCAGGAACGCGTGGCCACGCCGTCGATCTCCACCGTGCAGGCGCCGCAGCTGGCGATGCCGCAGCCGAACTTGGTGCCGGTGAGGCCCAGCTCATCGCGCAGCACCCACAGCAGCGGCGTCTCGGGTTCGATATCCAGCTGGCGTTGCCGGCCGTTGATCACAAGTGTCGTCATGGCGGTTCTTTCCGGCGGGGTCAGGTCTTGAGGGCGGCCAGCTCGGCGCTCGCGGCGCGCCAGGCACGATAACGCCTGGTGAGCCTTTTCTTCAGCAGTTGATCCAGCAGCAGGGCCAGCGCCGGCGAGGCATGCGGGCGGGGCTCGCGGCCCGCGCCCATGCGCTGCAGCTGGCGTCGCACCAGGGCCATGGTGGCCATGGCGGCCAGCACCTTGTCCTTCCAGGCCACGCGCGGCCGCGGCGCGGCGGCCTCGCCACCCTGCCGCCAGGCCAGCGGCAGATCCGGCGCCAGCGCCAGCGCCGTGCCCAGGCCCACCAGGGCCACGCCGCTGGCCAGCACCTCGGCCGCCACGGCCGGGCGGCCGATGCCGCCGGTGGTCATCAGCGGCATGCGGGCCACATCCGCCAGTTCGCGCGCGAAGGCCAGGAAATAGGCCTCGCGTGCCAGCGTGCGGCCATCGGCGGTGCGGCCCTGCATGGCCGGGCTTTCGTAGCTGCCGCCCGAGAGCTCCAGCACATCGACGCTCAGCTCGTTGAGCATCAGCACCACCGCGCGCGCATCGGCCTCGCTGAAGCCGCCGCGCTGGAAATCGGCCGAGTTCAGCTTCACCGCCACCGCAAAGTCCGGGCTCACCGCGGCGCGCACCGCCTGCACCACCTCGACCAGCAGGCGCGCGCGCTGCGCGATCGCGCCGCCCCAGCCATCGCGCCGCTGGTTGGCGAGCGGCGAGAGGAATTGCGAGAGCAGATAGCCATGCGCGGCATGGATCTGCACGCCGTCGAAGCCGGCCCGCTCGGCCAGCGCGGCGCTGTCGGCAAAGCGTGCGATGACTTCGGCGATCTGGGCCTCGCTCATCGCCTCGGGCGGGGCGAACAGGCTGGAATGCTTGCCCAGCTCCAGCGCCACCGCCGAGGGCGCCCAGCTGCTGCCGCCCATGGCCGCGAACACCTGCCGGCCGGGGTGGTTGATCTGCATCCAGATGCGCGCGCCGCCCGCATGCGCGGCCTCGGCCCAGCGCTGGAAGGGGGCCAGCGGCGTGCCGCGTTCCAGCGCGATGCCGCCCGGGCCCGTCATCGCGCGGCCGTCCACCATCACATTGCCGGTGATCATCAGGCCCACGCCGCCGCGCGCCCAGCGCGCGTAGAGCCGCTCGATGGCCGTGCCGGGCAGTTGGCCGGCCTCGGCCATGCCCTCCTCCATCGCGGCCTTGGCCAGGCGGTTGGGCAGGGTCTGGCCGTTGGGCAGGCGCAGGGGCTCGAAAAGGGCTTGATGGCTGTTCATGGCGCGCATGCTAAGCTTCAAGTCAACTTTAAAGTCAAGAGCCTGTGGACATGAAGATCGGCGAACTGGCACAACGCAGCGGCATGGCCAGTTCGGCGATCCGCTTCTACGAATCCAGCGGCCTGCTGCCCGCCGCCAGGCGCGGCGGCAATGGCTACCGCATCTACGACGAGGACACGCTGCAGCGCCTGCTGCTGATACAGACCGCCCAGCGCCTGGGCTTCACGCTGGACGTGCTGCGCAAGCTGCTGGCACCGGGCGAGGAGCTGCCGCATGAGCTGGTGCTGCAGAGCATGCGCGAGCGCCTCGCCGAGATCGACGCCATGCAGCGCAGCCTGGCGGCCCAGCGCGCCGAGATGGAGGCCTTGATGCAGCAGATGCAGGCCGAATGGGCCGAGGGCCGCTGCCTGGAGCTGGCGCAGACGTCACGCGCCGCCAGGCGCAAGCCGGCCGCGGGTCGGAATTAAGGCCAGAGTTAAGGCCAGAGCGCCTTCAGCAGCTGCGCCAGGCGCGCGCCGCCCTTGGCCAGCTGGGCCTTGGTGAGGGCCAGCGAGCGGGCGTCGTAGTCGGGCGGCAGGGTGGTCAGCCAGCGCGGGCCGCGCAGGCTTTGCTGGCGCGCGCCGTAGCTCAGGCCCTCGAACACCTGATTTGCCTGCTGGATGGTGTCGTCGGCCCAGGCCTGGGGCCAGGTGTTGACGGCGCCGGCGCTGGGCGCCACCGCGCGCGCCGCCTCGGGCAGCGCCTGCAGCTCGGCCTCGCTGAGGCGATTCGGCGCGCCGTCCCAGTAGCCATGCAGATTGCCGCCGACCATGGTGATGGCATTGCCGCCCACCGTGTGGCTGAGCGGGTCGTAGCTCTCGGCCTGCGGCACGATCACCTTGCCCTCGGCATCCAGGTAGATCGAACCCACGTGCAGGGGCTGGTGCAGATCGCCGACCACATGCACCAGCAGGGCCAGGGCCTCGCGCTCGTTCGTCAGGCTGTAGGGGGCCGGTACGCTGCCGCCCTGCAGCTTGGCGATGGCGGCACGCAAGCTCATGACGATGTCGTTCTTGCCGGTGCCCACCGCGCCGGCCACATAGCGGCCGGTCTGCACCGCGGGGTTGGTGTAGTGGTACTGCTTGTGGCAGCTTTCCTCGCCCGGCTTGGGCGCGCAGGCATCGTTGTTGCGCTGCACGTAGTCGCGCATCAAGCGCTCTTCGGCGGCGTTCTCGAACGGCGCGCATTCCGGAAAGCGGCCGGTGACGGTGTACTTGAAGTCGTTGTAGGCGTCGATGCCCTTGACGCAATCGGCCCAGACGGCGATGTCGTGCAGCGACACCGGACCCAGGATGCGCTTCACCTCGGTCTCGGCCCGGCTGCCCTTGATGAGCGCTGCCGCCACATCGCCCACCGCCGAGTGCCCCACCGCGGCAAAGGCCTGGGCCTGCTGGCTGATGGAGATACAGGCAAAGGAGACGAGTAGCACGCCGACGCGTCGCTTGAAGGAATGCAGCATGGATCGAACCTCGAAACTCAGGGCAAGGCGCGATTGTGCACGCGACTCAGGTCTTGAACGCTGACACGGCGCGGTCCAGCTGGGTGGATTGATCCTTCAGGCTTTCGGCCGCGGCGGCGCTCTGCTCCACCAGGGCGGCGTTCTGCTGGGTCATCTGGTCCAGCTTGGCGATCGCGTCGTTGACGGCGGCGATGCCGGCGCTCTGCTCGGCCGAGGTGGCGGTGATCTCGTTCAGCACATCGGCCACCTTGCGCACCGATTGCACGATGTCGTTCATGGTGGCGCCGGCATCGCTGACCAGGCGGCTGCCCGATTCGACCCGCTCCACCGAGGCCTGGATCAGGGTCTTGATCTCGCGCGCGGCCTCGGCGCTGCGCTGCGCCAGGCTGCGCACCTCGCTGGCCACCACCGCGAAGCCGCGCCCCTGCTCGCCGGCGCGCGCCGCCTCGACGGCGGCGTTCAGCGCCAGGATATTGGTCTGGAAGGCAATGCCGTCGATCACGCCAATGATGTCGGCGATGCGCTTGCTGCTGTCGTTGATCTCCTGCATGGTGCTGACCACCTGGCCCACCACCGCGCCGCCCTTCTGTGCCACGCCGGAGGCATCGGCCGCCAGGCTGCTGGCCTGGCGCGCGTTATCGGCGCTCTGCCGCACCGTGTGCGTCAGCTGCTCCATCGACGAGGCGGTGGACTGCAGGCTGCTGGAGGTCTGCTCGGTGCGCTGCGCCAGGTCGTTGTTGCCGGTGGCGATCTCGGCGCTGCCGGTGGCGATGCTGTCGCTGCTGTGGCGCACCTGGTCCACCATGCTCACCAGCGCCGCCGCCATCTCGGCGAGCGAGCGCAGCAGGGCGCCGAATTCATCGTCGCGCTGGCTGCTGACGCTGCCGCGCAGATCGCCCTGGGCAATGCTGGCGGCCAGCGCATTGGCCTGCGCCAGCGGCTCGCGGATCGAGCGCACCAGCCAGGCGGTGGAGAAGAAGATCGTCACCATCACCAGCACCAGGCCGACCATGATGCCCATGCTGTTGCGCTGGCGGCGCGCCTCGGTGTCGCTCTGGATGCTGACGACATGCTGCTCCTGCATCTTCACCAGCTCCTTCAGCGCGCCCAGATAGCCGCCCATCGCAGGCAGGTACTGCTCCGTGACGAGGCGCACGGCCTCCTCCGGATTGCCCTCGGCGCGCGCCGCCACGGCCTTCTTGCGCGTCTCGATCACCTGCCCGCGCAGCTCGCCGATCTTCTTCAGCTGGGCGCGGTCTTCGTCGCGCAGCGGCAGGGCTTCCAGGCGCTTCTGCAGCTCGGAGATCTCCGCCACCGCCTTCTCGACCTGGCTGGCGAAGGCGTTCTTGATGGCCGGCTCGGCGCTCAGCGCCAGGGCCTGGTTGCGCATGGCATTGCTCTCGGTCATGCCGTACCACTGCGTGGTCACCTGCACCAGCTCGGTGGCGACGCCCTGGGCGGCCCGCCCCTCGGCCAGGATGGCGTTGCCGCGCGCCACACCCACCACCGCGATGGTGACGATGAGCACCACCACCAGCGACACGAAGCCCCAGAGCTTGGTGGTGATCTTCAGGCTGTTCAGGTTCATGGCCGGTCTCCTTGCGCGCAGCGAGAACGGCAACATAGCGCGATCGGCCCGCCCTGTGCAGGCAGGAAAACGTGGTGAAGCCGGTGCAGTTCCGGCCTCAGTCCAGGCGCGCGGCGCGCAGCGCGGTCTCGAAGGCCTGGGCGTAGCCGGCGATGTCCTGGGCGCGGTCGGTGCCGTTGATGATGCGGCGCGCGTTCAGATAGTCGCACTGCGCGTCGTTGATGTAGGTGGCCAGCTTGCGGCCGGTGAACAGGCCCATGCGCATGCCCAGCGAGGCGATGCGGTAGGCCACATTGGGCTCCAGCGCCAGCTCGGGCTGCTTCACCAGCGCCGAGCCCAGGCCCAGCGCCTGGCCGACGCGCTGGTAGTTGGCGCGGCCGGTGATCTGCACATAGCCGCGGCCCTTGTAGCGGCTGCCGTCGCCGGGCTCGGTATTGCCCAGGCGCTGGCCGATGCTGGTGCCGGGCTCGTACTTGGCGAAGTACGACTCGGCACCGAACTCGGTGATGGGGTGGAACTGGTTCGCGCACTCATGCTTGACGGTGGCCAGCAGATAGGCCACCCAGCGCTCGTCCGTGATGTCGGGGTCCAGCTGCACATAGCCCAGGATCTGATCCAAGCCCTGGTATTGCGAGGGCGTGAGCTTGCCGAAGGCCTTCTCGTAGCGGCTGGCAAGGACTTGGTGGTCGTAGATCATGGGCGGCTCCTGGTGTCAGGTCTTGACACCCGCAGCCTAGGCGCAGGCGGCGCCGCCTCGCATCCTGAAACTTAGGGGGCCTTGGCCGCGTTGGCGCTGATGCCGTCGACGAAGCGCGGCCAGAGCTCGGGGGGCAGGTCGTGCCCCATGCCGGGGACCTCGTCCAGCGCCGCCCCGGCAA
Source organism: Paucibacter sediminis (assembly GCF_030254645.1). Classification (NCBI taxonomy): domain Bacteria; kingdom Pseudomonadati; phylum Pseudomonadota; class Betaproteobacteria; order Burkholderiales; family Sphaerotilaceae; genus Roseateles; species Paucibacter sediminis. The sequence continues at coordinate 1,595,856 of NZ_CP116346.1, read as the reverse complement.
TGCGCGCGGCCAGGTCGCGGCCGGCGGGCACCGGCACCAGCGGGTCGGCGCTGCCGTGGATCACCAGGGTCGGGGCCTGGATCTGCCGCAGCAGGGCGCTGCGGTCGCCGTCGGCGGCCACCGCTACCAGCTGGCGCAGCATGCCGCGCGGCCGGTAGCTGCGGCGGATGGCGCGGTCGGTGCGGGCCTCCAGCCAGCCCTTGGGGGCCGGGTAGGCGGGGCTGCCGATCAGGCGTATGAAGGCGGCGGAGTGGGCCACCAGCGCCTCATGCTCGCGCGGCGGGCGCGCCAGCAGGGCGCTGCGCACCTTGAAGTTGGGGCCGGGCAGGCGGCGCGAGCCGCTGGTGGTCATCATCAGCGTCAGGCTCTTCACGCGCGCGGGATGTCGGGCCGCCAGATGCTGGGCGATCATGCCGCCCATCGAGGCGCCGCAGACATGGGCGCGCGCGATGCCCAGCGCGTCCAGCACGCCGCGCGCATCCTCGGCCATGTCGCCGATGCTGTAGGCGCTCTTCACCGGCAGGTGCAGCAGATGCTGCATCGAGGCCAGGCCCACATGGGGCACGCCCAGCTCGTCGAAGCGCTGGCTCAGGCCGATGTCGCGGTTGTCATAGCGGATCACGCGAAAGCCGCGCGCCACCAGCTGCTGCACGAACTCGTCGGGCCAGGCCAGCAGCTGCATGCCCAGGCCCATGATGAGCAGCAGCGGCTCGCCGTTGGCGGGCCCATGGTCTTCCACCTCGATGGCGATGCCGTTGGCGCTGATCTGCATCAGTGGCTGCTCCGCGGGTAGAACCAGCGCCTCGCGCCATGCGGCTCGAAGCGCTGCCAGTCGCCCGGATGCTGGGCCAGGCGGTCGGCCACCACATAGAGGGCCAGCGGGTTCATGCCCAGGCCCAGATGGCTGGCATGCACCTCGATGTTCTCGCTCAGCGGGCCGGGCTCCATCACGCTGCAGCGCCAGGCCACCACGCCGTCGGTGCGCGAGTAGATCGAGGTGGTGGGCACCGGCGGGGTGCGGCGTATCTCTTCCAGCAGCGCATGGTCCTTGACCTGCTGGCCGCTCACCAGCTCGAAGAAGCGCCAGGCATTGGTGGCGCGCGGGTGGCCGGTGAAGGGCGTGCCCAGGGTGATGACGCAGCGCGTATGGTCGGGCAGCTCCTTGGCCAGCTCGCGCGCATAGATGCCGCCCAGGCTCCAGCCGATCAGGCTGACCGGCTTGGCATGGTGGCGGAACAGGCGCTTCACGTCGGCCGAGCATTGCTCCAGCACGCCGTGGCGCGGCCCGAAATTGAAGCCCTGGCCCCAGGGATGGGTCACATAGCCCAGCTCGTCGAGGAAGCGCCGCAACGCCAGCGTGGTGATGTCGTTGGCACCCAGGCCCGGAAACACCAGCACCGGATGGCCATCGCCCGGCGGCAGCTTGCGCAGCCAGGGGTAGCTGGCCAGCAGGGCGGCGAACTCCCAGGGCGCGCGGCCTTCCAGCATCATCAGGAAAGCGTTGGGAGCGCGCAGATCGTCGTGCGTGGAGGACAGGTCGTCCGCGGGCAGGCCGCGTTGCGGCTGGGCGTGCTTGGGCAGGCGGGGCTTGCGCTGGGCTGCAGTCATACCGCCATGGTAGCGGCCGCGCCCGCTCGCATATGGAGCGCTTGCCCTAGTCGCCTGTCGCGCTGGCGACAGGCGGCAGGGCCTGGAACTCCTTGAAGGCCGCGCGCAGATGCCGGGCCAGCGCCGCCACATCGGGCATGGCCTCGCCGCAGGCGATCAGGCCGAACTCCAGTGAGTCGCCATAGCTCTGCACCGTGATGTTGAGCGCCAGCCCATGCACGACGATGGAGGTGGGCGCATTGCTGAGCATGCGCGCGCCGGCCAGGTAGAGCGCCTGCCGCGGGCCCGGCACATTGGAGATCACCAGATTGGCCAGCACCGGGATCTTCTCGGCCACATGGGCCTTGCCGTAGAGCCGCGCCGCGCCGGCCATCAGCCAGGGCAGGCCCAGCGAGGGAAAGTCCAGCGGCATCAGGTCCTTCAGATGACCCAGCGAGGACTTCATATTGCGCGAGGCCGCCAGCACATGGGCCCAGCGCTTCTTCGGGTCGGCGATGTGCGTGCCCAGGCTCACCGTGGTCATGGTGGCCTGGTTGTTGGAGCTGGCATCGCCCTCGGCGCGCAGCGACACCGGCACCGCCGCGATGAGCGGCTTCTTGGGCAGCTCGCCCCAGTCCAGGAAGCTGCGGCGCAGCGCCGAGCCGCACATCATCAGCACCGCGTCGTTGAGGCTGGCGCCATGGCGCTGGCGCGCCGCGTGGATGTCGGCCAGCGGCAGGCTCACCGAGGCGAAGGCGCGGCTGCTGCCGATGCTGCGGTTGAGGCGGGTGCGCGGCGCCAGGCGCAGCTGGCTCACGCCCTCGGGCGTGTGGCCGCGCAGGCGCTGCGAGAGGCCGCCGGCCCTGTCAGCAACGGCCTGGCCGAGGGTCTCCCCCGCCAGGCTGGCGAGCGTGCCGATGGCCGCGGGCAGGGCCTTGGCCAGCTTCACATACTGCTGCCACTGGTGCGCCAGCGCGCCGCGCATCAGGGCCAACGTGCCGGGCTCATGGCGCTGGCGTTTCGGCTTCTCCGGCAGCTCGCGTGGCACCGGGCCCAGGTCCAGCATCACCGCGGCCAGCGCCACCGCGGCCTGGCCATCGACGGCGGCATGGTGCACCTGGGTGTAGAGGGCCACCCGCGTGCTGCCGTCCGGCGCGGGCGAGAGCTGTTCGAAGACATGGAACTTCCACAGCGGCCGGCTGCGGTCCAGCAGCACCGGATGCAGCCGGCCCACCGCCTCTTCCAGCGCGGCGATGCCGCTGCCGGGCGGCAGGCTGACGGGCACGATGTGCTGCGTGAGGTCGGGTTCGGCGTCCACCCAGGCCGGCGTCACCACATTCAGCCCCACGCTGGCGAGGCGGCGGCGCAGCGGCGCCAGATAGGGCAGGCGCTTGGCGATATGGGCGCGCAGCGCGTCCAGATAGCTGCCCTGGAAGCCCGGCGGCAGCTCCAGCACATGCAGGGCGCCCACATGCATGGGCATCTCGGGCGTTTCCAGGAACAGAAAGCTGGCGTCCAGTCCGGCGAGTTGCTTCATAGGGGGCCCAAGTCTGCGTGTGTCCGGATGCTACCCGCAGCGCAGGCGCCGCCGGAGCGGCCGTACACTGAAACGCAGATCCAACGCAGGCGGGGCCTGGAACGCAGATGTGGCGACGCAGCTTATCGGGATGGCTGGCTTGCTGGGGCCTGGGCGCCGCGCTCGCCGCCGAGCCGCAGCCGCAGCCGCAGCCGGTGGTGCTGGCGGTGGACGACGCCTACCCGCCCTACAGCCTTGTGGAGAACGAGCAGCCCGCCGGCCTCTATGTGCAGCTGGTGCAGCGCGCCGCCCAGGCCATCCCGGGCTGGCAGCTGCGCCTGGTGCCGATGCCCTGGGCACGCGCGCTGATGGCGGCCGAGCAGGGCCAGGTGGACGGCTTCCTGCCGCCCTACCGCGGCCTCGGGCGCGAGTGGATTGCCAGCTATGTCGGCCCGCTGCACCGCGAGGAAGTGATCCTGAGCTGCCGCCGGCAGACCGCGCTGGGCCCGGCCAGCCAATGGCCCGCCGACTTTGTCGGCAAGCGCATCGGCGTGATGCGCGGCTATCTGCTGAGCCAGCAGCTCAGCGATGCCTTTGCCCGCCAGCTGCTGACGAAGACCGAATTCCGCAACGCCCGCGACGCCCTCGCCGCGCTCGCCAGCGCGCAGATCGACTGCTACGCCAACGACCGCATCAGCATCGAAAGCGCCTACCGCCTGGCCAAGGCCGACCCGCTGTGGGCCAAACGCATGCCCGAGCAGCTGGAGCCCGGCCTTGTGCTGGCGACGCAGACCGCCTGGGTTGGCTTCTCGGCGCAGTCCCTCGCCAAGCGGCCCGAGCTGCAGGAATTCGTGCGCGCGCTGGACATGCAGCTGGCCCGGCTGCGCAACAGCGGCGAGGCCGGCCGGCTGATCGAGGGCGAGCGCGGCAAGAGCCCCTGAGCCCCCTGCCGCCGGCGGGCAAAAAAAGCCAGCACAATGACGCGCAAGCGAACCACTAGGGAGGCGAATCCATGTCCTATATGCTGCTGATCATCGAGCCCACCGGCCAGCGCCAGGAGCGCGGCCGCGAGATGGGCGAGCAGGTCTACGAGCGCATGCTGCGCTTCACCGCCGACCTGCAGGAGCGCGGCCTGCTCGAGGCCAGCAACTCCCTGGCCTCCACCGACCGCGCCGTGCGCCTGCAGCTGCGCGAGGGCCGCCAGCGCCTGGTCGACGGCCCGTTCGCCGAGGCCAAGGAAATGGTGGGCGGCTTCTTCCTGCTCAACTGCGAGACCAAGGCCGAGGCGCTGGCGATCGCGGCCAGCTGCCCGGCGGCCGAATGGGCCACCGTGGAGGTGCGCGGCGTCGGCCCTTGCTACGAGTAGGCCAGGAAAACCCTGAAGCCCGCGGCGGCCTGTCGAAAACGCCGCGCCTGCTTCGTCGTGTGGGCATGAGCGCAAGTTGGCGCGCTCTGTCCACCTGCAAGGAGCGAAGCAATGCGATTCATGATCATGGTGCGGGCGAATGCCCAGAGCGAGGCCGGCGAGATGCCGGCCCCCGAGGATGGCGTGATGGCCGAAATGGCCGCCTATCACGAGGAACTGGCCAAGGCCGGCGTGCTGCTGGACGCCAACGGGCTCAAGCCCAGCGGCAGCGGCTGGCGCATGCGCTACCAAGACGGCAAGCCGCGCATCACCGATGGCCCCTATGCCGAGACCAAGGAGCTGATCGCCGGCTACACCCTGATCCAGGTGCGCTCGCGTGAAGAGGCGCTGGCATGGGCGCGTCGCTTCCCGGCCCCCTTCGGCAAGCGCGGCCAGGGCGATGGCGGCGAGGTCGAGGTGCGCCAGCTCTACGAAATGGAAGACTTCGAGTCCCAAGCGCCCACCGCGAACTGAGAGGAGCATCTCATGCACCAGCAAATCTTCATCAATATGGCCGTCAAGGACCTGGCACGTTCGCAGGCCTTCTTTCGCAGCCTGGGCTATGAGTTCAACCCGCAGTTCAGCAACGAGCAGGGCGCCTGCCTGGTGCTGGGCGAGACCCTGTTCGCGATGCTGCTGACCGAGGGCTTCATGAGCGGCTTCACCGGCAAGCCCCTCATCGACGCCAGGGCCGGCACCGAGACCCTGATCTGCCTGAGCTGCGAAAGCCGCGCCGAGGTCGACACCCTGGTGGCCAAGGCGCGCGCCGCCGGCGCCGCGGTGCCGCGCCCGCCGCAGGACCATGGCTTCATGTACGCGCATGGCTTCGAGGACCTGGACGGCCATATCTGGGAGCTGGCCTTCATGGATGCCAGCGCCTGCCCCGAGGCCAATGCCAGCAGCGATGCCTGAACTCGACCGGGCCGAACTCGAGCGCAGCATTGCGGCGGTCTGGCGCATCGAATCCGCCAAGCTGATCGCCGTGCTCGCGCGCATGCTGCGCGACGTCGGTCAGGCCGAGGAGCTGGCGCAGGACGCGCTCATCGCCGCGCTGGAGACCTGGCCGCGCGATGGCCTGCCCGACAAGCCCGGCGCCTGGCTCATGACCACCGCCAAGCACAAGGCCCTGGACCGCCTGCGCCAGCTTGCTATGCAGGCGCGCAAGCATGAGGAACTCGGCCAGGAGCTGCAGGCGCAGGAGGCCTTGGTGGTGCCAGACTTCGTCGACGGCCTGGACGACAAGCGCGCCGACGACATCGGCGACGATCTGCTGCGCCTGATCTTCACCGCCTGCCACCCGGTGCTTTCCACCGAGGCGCGCGTGGCGCTCACGCTCAAGCTGCTGGGCGGGCTGTCTACCGCCGAGATTGCGCGTGCCTTCCTGGCGCCCGAGCCCACCATCGCGCAGCGCATCGTGCGCGCCAAGCGCAGCCTGCAGGCCGCCAAGGTGCCCTTCGAGGTGCCGCAGGCGGCCGCGCGTGCCGAGCGCCTGGCCTCGGTGCTGGAGGTGATCTACCTGATCTTCAACGAGGGCTATTCGGCCACCGCGGGCGAGGATTGGGTGCGCCCCGCGCTGTGCGAGGAGGCGCAGCGCCTGGGCCGCGTGCTGGCCGAGCTGAGCGCCGACGAGCCCGAGGTGCATGGCCTGGTGGCGCTGATGGAGATCCAGGCCTCGCGCCTGCATGCGCGGGTCGATGCCGAGGGCCGGCCGGTGCTGCTGATGCAGCAGGACCGCGGCCGCTGGGACCAGCTGCTGATACGCCGCGGCTTGGCCGCGCTGGCGCGCGCCGAGGCGCTGGGCAAGGAGCCGGGGCCCTATCTGCTGCAGGCCGGCATGGCCGCCTGCCATGCGCGTGCGCGCCGCCCCGAAGACACCGACTGGCCGCGCATCGTGGCCTATTACGACGCGCTGGCCCAACTGCAGCCGAATGCGGTGGTGCTGCTCAACCGCGCGGTCGCGGTGGGCATGGCGAGCGGCCCCGGTTTTGGCCCGGCGGCGGCGCTGGAGCTGGTGGAGGCGCTGCGCCAGGAGCCGGCGCTGCAGAACTACCACTGGCTGCCCAGCGTGCGCGGCGACCTGCTTGCCAAGCTCGGCCGCGTGGCCGAGGCGCAGGCCGAGTTCGAACGCGCCGCGGCGCTGACGCGCAACGCACGCGAGCGCGCGCTGCTGCTGGAACGCGCCGCCGCCATGGGCGGCGGCGACGGCGCGCTGCGCCACTGACGCGGGCTCAGCCGGCGCGCCTGGCCGGCCAGGCGACCGGGTCATGCATCAATGAATGTCCAGCTGTGCGCGCCGTCGAAGCGCCGCACGCGCACGGAGGCGATCAGCTCCGGATCGAAGTTCCCGAGGTTCACCCCGTGCTTCGCGCCAGCCGTCGCCTGCAGCGGCTCCCAATGCGTGACGCAGCCGCAGGTTCGGCAGTGAATGGTGCGCAGCGTCCTGTCGCCCCAGATGTACGCCGCCGTGGCCTCCGGGTGCCCTTCGATCCGGACCGTGCCGAACTCGAAGTAGACCCAAGGTCCGCCGATGCGACGGCACAGCGAGCAGTTGCAGGCGGTGGCCACTTCGGGCCTGGACGGCAAGGTCATCCGGACCGCGCCGCAGTGGCATGAACCTGTGTACATGGGAGCTCTCCTGATTCAGCGGCGTAGCGGCTGCTGGGGCGCCTTAGCCGCACTGTGCATCGATGGCGATCGGCCCATACAGCTTCTGTGCGCCGGCGAAGCCGCCGACCTGCCTGACATACACCTGCTTCCGAGAGGCATGGAGCGCAAGCCAGTAGGCGTAGCCGTCATTGACAACGGGGCCCGTGGCCGGCAGCAGGGTAACCGCCGCCAGCTCGGATTCAGCAGGCAGCGTTGGCGTAAGTGCGAACGCGCCCTTGACGCCCAGGCTCGTGAAGCAGCTTGCCAGGCGCTTGGACACGGACGCGACCAGCTCACGATCGGATTGCGACGTGGGCTCCTTCAACTGGGCATGTGCGCAGGGAGATGTGACAGCCATCGCGGCAAGTGCAAGGCTGACTATTCCGACTCGAAAGGCAATCAGCATGGATAGACACCTAGTATTTGAAAGGAGCGTCTCTGGCAGTTTTGCACATGCGCGCGGCCCTACTGCCCTTGCAAGCCCGGCGTTTGAACCCAGCGCAGCAACGCGAAAACAATGCCAAGCGCATAGAGCGCGCCGAACACCAGCTTGTTGTGCCTGGCCAGCCACTCGGGCAGAAAGATGTCGAAGTTCGCGCGCCGGTCGCTGGTGTAGCGTGCCGCCACGGAGGTGAGCGGGCAGCGCATCTTGTTGAAAGCCAGCACCGCAACTTCAAGCGCGACCACGCCGATCAGCGCCGCCGCAGTGAGGTGGTGGCCCCGCCACGAGGCCAGGGGAATGGCGACGATGCAGCCGGCAAAGAAGGCCCAAACCACGCTGTGGAGCAGCTTGATGGCGAACAGTCTTGAGGCGTCGCGTGTGGCCGGCATTGGTTCTCAAGGCTTGCGAAGAAAGGCCTCGCGCCGCTTGGGCGCAGGGGGCGGCTTAGCGGCTCACTTGGGCCGATGGAGTGCGCAGAGCTTGTTGCCATCCGGGTCCCTGACGTAGGCCAGGTACAAGGGCCCCATCGGGCCCTCCCGCAGCCCCGGAGCATCCTCCACCGAAATGCCGCCATGAGCCACGGCCGCGTCGTGGAAGGCCTTGACCTGCTCCGGCGAGTCGCAGCTGAAGCCAATCGTTCCGCCATTCGCGAAGGTGGCGGCCTCGTCATTGATGGGCTCGCTGACGCAGAAGGTGGCGCCGGCATGGCGATAGAACAGGCGTGCGTGCCCCGTCTTTGCGGTGTTGCGTATCGGCTCGCCTGCGCCGAGGACGCCCAACACGGCGTCGTAGAAGCGCTTGGACCGTTCAATATCGTTCGATCCAATCATGATGTGGCTGAACATGCGGGGTCTCCAGAGTGATCGGGTTGACAAGCCGTTGGCGAGATGGCGGCAGGCGTTTGTACCGCGAAACATGCCGCCCAGGCTCTCAGGGCCCGACATAGCGCGAGCGTGCCACCAGGCGCTCGCCACTGCGGCGCTGTTCCAGCACATGGGCCAGGATGCCGACGCAGCGGCCGGCCATCAGCAGGGCCGCAGCGGCTTCGGGCGGCGCAGCCAGGGCGCGGCGCAGCGCCACCAGGCCGAAGTCCAGCGCCGGCTTGGCGCCGGTGAGGCGCTCGGCCAGGCGCGCGATCGGCGGCAATTTTTCCTTCGCATGCTGGGAGGCGAGCTTGAGCAGCAGCGTGGCGCGCGGGTCGCCGGCCGGATAGTCGTAATGGTTGAAGCCGGGCAGGGCCTCGCCGCGGTCCAGCCTGGCCCGCAGCGCGGTCTCCAGATGCGGCGCCGCCAGCAACTCGTCCCACAACGCCTCCACCTGGGCGCAGGAGCCGCCGTTGAACTGCGCCGGCAGATTGCACAGCGCGCCCAGCAGCGCCGCGCCCAGGCCCGCGCCCACCGAGGCGAGGCCGCGCGCGCTGAAGCTGACCCAGTTCATCTGGTGGTCGGCGCAGAGCACCAGGGCCTGGCGCAGCGCGTCTTCGGCGGCCCTGCTGTTGCTGCCGGTGCGCAGGCCCCAGGCGTCCGCAAACTGGGTGGCGATGGGGGCGGCCTGCGGCGGCTGGCACAGAAAGCAGGCCACCGCCGCGCGCAGCTGTTCGCCGCAGGCCTGCGCCAGCGCCGGCCCCTCCGGCAGCCAGGCCGGGGCGCGCAGCTGGGTGTTGGCATGGGCGAACAGCGCCAGCGTGCGCTCGCTCAGCGGCTGGGCGTGCAACTCGCGCGTCAGGCGCTGCCAGGCGGTGTTCAGGCGCGGTGCCGGGCTCGCGAACGGGTCGGCCGCCTCGAACTGCCAGAGCCGCCGCGCCACGTCCTCCACCGAGGCGCTGCGTGCCAGCGCCAGCACCGGCTCGCCGCGGTACACCGGCGCGCCGTCGACGATGCCGGTGAGCGCGGTCTCCAGCACCGGCCAATGGCCTTGCAGCGCCGCCTTGGCCTGCGGCTCCACGCGCCGGCCGCGCTGCTTGCGCCGCTGCAGCTGCTCCACCTCGAAGCTGGAATAGCGCCGTGCCCGTGGGTCCGCCGGGTCGGCCACCGCCTGCAGCAGGCCGCGGCTCACATAGGCATACAGCGTGGGCTTGCTGATGCCCAGGCGCTGCACCACCTGGTCGGAATTGAGCAGGGTGACGGGGCTGCGCAGGGGGATCGCGGGGCTGGTCTTGGCCATAGGTTGATCGAACCGATCAAGATTGATTGATGCGCATTGTGCTTGTCTAATCGCCGGCCTTGATGAGGAGCGATCGAGTGAAGACGAGGGAGAAGAAGGTCGGCGCGGCCCTGCTGTGGGCCGCGCCCCTGCTGGCCTGCGCCCAGGCGCAGCCGGCCGATGCCGGCAAGGCACAGCTGGAGCGGGTGCAGGTGCAGGGAGAGGCGAGCGCCCAGGCGCTGCGGCGCGAATCGGTGGGTGCCCTGGTGGTGCTGGGGCGCGAGGACCTGCTGCGCCATGGCGATACCCGCCTCACCGACGCGCTGCAGCGCATGCCGGGCCTGAGCGTGGTGAACAACGGCCCGCGCGGCGCGGAGATCCGCATGTCGGGGCTGGGCGGCGGCTATACGCAGATCCTGCTGAATGGCGAGCCGGTGCCGCCCGGCTTTGCGCTGGAGAGCCTCTCGCCCGAGCTGATCGAGCGCGTGGAGGTCTCACGCGCCGCCTCGGTGGCGCAGAGCAACCAGGCGATCGCGGGCAGCGTCAACATCGTGTTGCGGCGCGTGCCGCGCAGCGCGCAGCGCGAGCTCAAGCTGGGCCTCGCCAGCCAGTTCGACCGGCCCAGCGCCAACGCCGACCTGCAGCTGGGCGACCGCGCCGGCGCGCTGGCCTGGGGCCTGGCCCTGGGGGTCTCGAGCGACAAGCTGGTCTGGCCGATGGCGCTGCGGCAGCAGGTGCGCCAGGCCTCCAACGATGGGCAGGGCCAGCTCATCCAGGCCTATGCCACCGACAAGCGCGAGTTCGATCATTCCTACCGGCTGACGCTGGCGCCGCGCGCCAGCTGGACGCTCGCGCCCGACGAGAGCCTGGGCACCGACCATCTGCTGCGCCTGTTCCGTTCGCGCGGCGGCGCGCTGGACCGGCGCAGCAGCGAGTTCGGCGCACCGCCCCAGCAGGCGCGCAACGACCTGCTCATCGCCGCCCATGGCTACAGCCTGCGCAGCCGCTTCAACTGGCAGCGCAAGCAGGAGGACGGCCAGCAATGGGAGCTGAAGCTGGGGCTGACGCGCAACCAGCGCGATTCGCACGCCGACTTCGACGGCTATGACTTCGACGGCCGCTGGATCCGCGATGCCGAGGTGCTGTCGCTGGCGGTGGATCAGGGCCTGAGCCTGGCCGGGCGCTGGCGCCGGCCGGCCGGCGAGGCGCACCAGCTCAGCCTGGGCTGGGACGGCGAACAAAGCCAGCGCGACGAAGACCGCCTGCAGCGCGAGCAGCCTCTGCCCGGCGGCCTGCCGGTGGAAAACCTCGACGAGGTCTACCAGGCGCGGGTGCGCCGCCTGGCCCTGTTCGTGCAGGACGAATGGGAGCTCTCGCCCCAATGGCAGGCCACCCTGGGCCTGCGCTGGGAGGGCCTGCACCAGCGCAGCGAGGGCAATGTGTTCGAGGGCGTGACGAGCCGCGCCAGCGTGCTCAGCCCGGTGGCCCAGCTGCTGTGGAAGCTGCCCGCGAGCCGCGACCAGCTGCGCCTGGGCCTGGCGCGCAGCTACAAGGCCCCCACGCCGCGCGAGCTGATGCCGCGCCGCTTCGTGGCCAACAACAACAGCCCCACCACGCCCGATCTGCAGGGCAATCCGGCGCTGCGGCCCGAGCTGGCCTGGAGCCTGGACCTGGGCTGGAGCCATCCGCTCGGGGCCACCGGCAAGGCCGGCCAGCTGGGCGCGAACGCCTATGCCAAGCGCATCGAAAACGTGGTGGTCGAAGACCTGCTGCAAGCAGTCAACGGCGCCTGGGTGCAGACGCGCGCCAACCGCGGCCGCGCCGTGCTGCAGGGCATCGAGCTGGAGGCGCGCCTGGCGGTGCAGCAGCTCTGGCCCGCGCTGCCGGCGCTGGACCTGCGCGCCAACCTGGCCTTCAACCGCTCGCGCCTGGCGGCCGTGCCCGGGCCCGACAACCGGCTGGCGCAGCAGACGCCCGCCAGCCTGAACCTGGGTCTGGACCACCGCGTCGCCGGCACGGCGCTGAGCTGGGGTGGCAATCTGAACCTGCAGGCGGGCGGGCCGCAGCGCCAGGCCGAGACGCGCTTCATCGATCTGCCGAGCAAGCGTGTGCTGGACCTCTACGCGCTGTGGAAGGAGCCGGCCGGCGGCGGCCAGTGGCGCGCCAGCCTGAGCCATCTGCTGCACGCCGACGAGCTGACGCAGCGCCGCGTGCTGGTGCAAGGCAGCGAGCACCGGCTGGACGACCGCTGGCGCAGCGGCATGACGGCAAGGCTGCAGTACGAGCGGCCGCTTTAGGCGGCGGCCAGCTGCAGTGCAAAACGCAGCACGATGAACTCGGCCGGCCGCAGCAGGGCCAGGCCCAGCTCGACGATCAGGCGGCCGGCGGCGAGATCGGCCGCTGTCATGGTCTGGTTGAGGCCGCAGCGCACGTAGAAGGCCTGCTCGGGCTTGGCTCCCTGCAGCGCGCCCTGGCGCCACAGCAGGGTCAGGAAATTCTCGGCCATGGCCACCAGCCGCGTCCAGGTGGAGGCCTCGTTGGGCTCGAACACGGCCCATTGGCTGCCGGCCTGCAGGCTCGCCAGCACCAGGCTGCACAGGCGCCGCACCGGCACATAGCGCCATTCGTTGTCGTTGCCGGCCAGGGCGCGGGCGCCCCAGATCAGGCAGCCGCGGCCGCTGAAGCTGCGGATCAGGTTGATCGAGCGGCCCCCCGCCGCATCGATGTTGAAGGCCTGCTGGTCGCGGTCGCTGAAGGCCAGCAGCGGCGCGCTGACCTGCTGCAGCGCGACATTGGCCGGGGCCTTCCAGACGCCGCGCTGCTGGTCGGTGCTGGCGTAGGCGCCGGCCACCGCGGCGCTGGGCGGCAAGGCCAGGCCGGGCGCGAAGGCGCTGCGCACAAAGGGCGCATAGGCCGCGCCGAACATCAGGTGCTGGCTGCCGAACAGCGCGCGCTGGGCGGCCAGGTCGGCGCGGCTCTGGCCGCCGTCGTAGAGATCCAGGATGGCAAAGCGGTTGGCGCTGGCCGCGCATTGCGCCAGCATGGCCTGCACCAGCTGGGCATAGTCGGGGCGTGGCAGGCTGCAGGCCTCGGGGCAGACCAGCAGGGTCACCGCGGCCTGCGTGGCCAGCGTATCCAGGCCTGCGCGCAGGGCCGCCAGCGTCGGCGCGGCCGGGCCCACCGAACTCACCACGCAGGCAGCGCCGCCATTCGCATAGAAGAGCTGTAGCGCGGCGTGCAGCAGGGCCGGCGCGCCGCCGAACAGCTGCTCGAATTCCAGCAGGGATCGCACGGCCTGCGGCTGCAGCAGCGGCCCGCGCTCGGTGCAGCCAAAGAAGCCGACCACGGCGCTGTCCGGCGCGCTCACCGAGGCCGGGAAGGGCCGGATCTCTTCCAGATAGACGCCAGGAGTTCGGTAGGTGGCCATGGCTTGAACTCCTGCTGTGCCGGGCCGGCCCGGCTATTGCGGCTGATCCGCCGCCTGCTCGCGCAACATGCGCTGCATCAGCGCGAAGTAGCGGTCGTAGAAGGCGCCGGCGGGAATGGTCTCGGAGGCGATCTTGACGAGCGAATCCTGCGAGGACGAGAGCGGCACCGAGATCGAGCCCAGCGCGCTCACGCCGATGCTGGTGGCGTTGGCGCTCTTCTTGATGACGTAGCGGTCCTGCTGGGCCGAGACAAAGGCGGTGGCGATCTGGCTGTTGCGGCCGTCGGGCACGCACACCACATTGAAGGAGATCTCCACATGCTCCTCGCCATCGGGCTGGAAGCGCTTGGCGCCCATCACCATGCCGGTATTGGCATTGGTGATCACATAGCCCTGGCTCAGCAGGGCGCGGCGCGCGGCCTCGCAGGTCTCGCCCACGCCGGCGTCGAACAGGCGCGAGAAGGTCTCGTCGGCCTGGAATTTCTCGTTCTGGTAGACCGAGGGCTTGGGCGGGCTCTTCAGCGGCGAGCTCAGGCCACAGCCGGCCAACAGCGCGGCACTGAGGGCCACGTAGCAGGCGGGCAGCAGGGCACGCAGGGCGGGAGGATTCATCAGCATTGCCGGCATTATGTCGTCTTGAAAATGCGCGTCCGCCGGCCATGCACAATGCGCCGGATTCATCAGCGAGCCCGCCCATGACCACCCACACCACCCGCCGCCTCCCCATGCTCACCCGCTGCGCGCTTGCCAGCCTGTTGACCCTGGGGGCCTGGCTGCCCGTGCCGGCCCTGGCGGCAGCGGCGCCGCCGGCCGCGAAGCTGCAGCAGACGCGGCAGGTGCCCGCCGCCTTCGATGCCGAGGTGGATGCCTTTCTGAAGGCCTATTGGGCGCTGCTGCCCGAGGCCGCGGTGGCGGCCGGCGAATACGCCGCCGCGGCGCGCCTGCCCGCGCCCACGGCGGCCAACCGCCAGGCCCAGCTGCGCTTCAGCGAGGCCTGGCTGCAGCGCCTGGCGCGCCTGGACCGCGCGCGGCTCACGCCCGCCCAGCAGGGTGATCTGGCGCTGCTGCAGAACCATTTGCGCGGCAGCATCTGGTCGCTGCGCGAGTTCCGCAGCTGGCAATGGGACCCCTCCGAGTACAACGTCGCCGGCGCCTTTGGCGAGCTGCTCAACAAGGACTTCGCGCCGCTGCCGCGGCGCCTCGCCCTGATCGAGCGCCGCCTGCAGCAGGTGCCGGCCTATTACCGCGCCGCGCTGGCCCAGTTGCAGGAGCCCAGCCCCGAGCATCTGCGTCTGGCGATCCAGCAGAGCGAGGGCGCGCTGGCCACCTTTGCCACCGAGATCCCGCAGGCCCTGCAGCAGGCGCAGCAGCAAGCGCAGCTGCCCGCCGCGGCGGCGCAGCGCCTGGCGCGCCACAACGCCGCGGCCGAGCGCGCGCTGCAGGCCTATATCGCCGCGCTGAAGGCCCTGGACGCGCGCCAGACCGCCGCCGGCACGGGGCGCAGCTTCCGCATCGGCCAGGCCGCTTTCGAGGCCAAGTTCGGCTACGACATCCAGGCCGGCGTCGATGCGCGCGGCCTCTACGAGCGCGCGCTGCAGCACAAGGAGGCGCTGCACCAGCGCATGAGCGAGCTGTCCGATCGGCTCTGGCCCGGCCTGTTCGGCGACGCCGCCAAGCCCGCCGAGCGCCTGGACAAGATCGCCCGCGTGATTGAGAAGCTCAGCGCGAACCATGTCAGCCCGGCCGGCTATGTGGACGAGATCAAGGCGCAGATCCCGGCGCTGGCGAAGTTCGTCGAGCAGCATGATCTGCTGGCGCTGGACCCGACGCGCCCGCTGCAGGTGCGCGAGACGCCCGCCTATATGCGCGGCGTGGCCGGCGCCTCGATCAGCGCGCCCGGCCCGCTGGACCCGCAGGGCGCGACCTATTACAACGTCGACCCGCTGGACAAGTACACGCCCGCGGAGGCCGAGAGCTATCTGCGCGAGTACAACCACTGGGTGCTGCAGATCCTCAGCATCCACGAGGCCATCCCCGGCCATTACCTGCAGCTGCTGCACGCCAACAAATCGCCCTCCAAGGTCAAGGCCCTGTTTGGCAATGGCGCGATGGTGGAGGGCTGGGCGGTCTATGGCGAGCGCATGATGATGGAGGCCGGCTGGGGCGATATGGACGGCCAGCCCAGCCCCGAGATGTGGCTGATGTACTCGAAGTGGAATCTGCGCACCGTCTGCAACGCCATCCTCGACTACCGCACCCATGTGCTGGGCCAGGGCCAGGCCGAGGCCGAGGCGCTGCTGGAGCGCGAGGCCTTCCAGTCCAAGACCGAGGCGAGCGAGAAATGGCACCGCGCCCAGGTCACCGCGGTGCAGCTGAGCAGCTACTTTGCCGGCTACTCGGAAATCATGGCGCTGCGCGAGCAGCTCAAGGCGCAGCGCGGCGCCGCCTTCTCGCTGAAGGACTTCCACACCGAGTTCCTCAGCCATGGCAGCGCGCCGGTGAAGATGGTCAGCGAGCTGATGCAGCAGCAGGGCAAGCGGCGCTGACGCTCCTAGGGGGTGGGCCCCCCGCGCGGGTGCAATGTGTGTGACATTGCGGAACGTCCCGCCGCGCTTCCGGCGGCGGCGCACCCGACCGGGGAGAGCAGCTATGCAAGGCCCATGTTCACGCCGCCGCCCACGCCGCCGCACCGGACTTGCCGCCGCGCTGCTGCTTGCCCTGATCGGCCTGGCGCCAGCGACGCAGGCGGTGGAAACCAAGCAGAGCGGCGACTGGTTCGATGCCGCCACCTGGACGCCCAGCATGCCCGGCGGCGCCGATGCCGCCACCATCAAGGCGGGCCATACCGTCACGGTGCAGCAGGCCGGCGCGGGCGCGCGCTTCGCGTTCGTCTACGGTTCGCTCGAGCTCTCCTCGGTGGGGCCGCCGGCGACGCTTTCGGTGGAGGCCCTCTATGCGAGCGGGGCGGCCGGGCAGGTCTGGCTCAGCAAGGGCGCGCGCCTCACCAGCGGCAGCGTGACGCTGAATGGCAGCGCTGGCGGGCCCGGGCTGGTGAGCATCGATGGCGGGCCCGGGCTGGTGAGCATCGATGGCGCGGCCACGCTGGACGGCAGCCGCGCCAGCTGGGCCAACGCGCTGGGCTTCGACGTGGGCGTGGGTGACGGCGTCTACAACGGCACCGTGCTGCTCACCAACGACGCCAGGATCGGCTCGCGCGACACCACGGTGGGTGGCAGCGACGGCGTGGGCCTGGTGGACATCAAGCACTCGAGCTGGGTCAACAGCAACAGCTTCGTGGTCGGCAGCGCCGGGCTGGCGACGCTCTACCTGCACGACCATGCCCTCGTCAGCGATGTGACCGGCGTGATCGGCGCCGGCTCGAGCTACTACCTGAGCAGGAATGCGCTGCTGGGCAACGCCATCGTCGACAACAGCAGCTGGACCCATACGGGCGACTTCATCATCGGCGGCTATGGCAAGGCGCAGCTCAGCGCGCTCAACGGCGCCCTCATCAGCAGCCAGAACGCCTATATCGGCCGCGAGGCCAGCGCCATCGCCAACGCCACCCTGGACGGCGCCAGCTGGAGCAATGGCGGTGCCTTCTTCGTGGGCTACAACGGCGACGGCACGCTGCTCATCAAGAGTGCCGCCAGCCTGAGCAGCGTGGCGCTGGACATCGGCGCCTCCAAGCTCGGCAAGGGCCTGGTGACGGTGGACGGCACGACGCTGGCCCTGAGCCAGGGCCTGGTCGTCGGCAACGGCCTGGCGGGCCTGACGGGCGACCTTTACGACGGCCACGCCAGCGGCCAGCTCAATATCCGCAATGGCGCGCGCGTCAGCAGCGCCTGGGGCGAGATCGGCAAATGGTTCGGCGCCAGCGGCACGGTGGAGGTGAAGGGCGCCGACGCCGGCGGCCTGCCCGCCAGCTGGATCACCGGCCCGCTCTATATCGGCGAGCGCGGCAGCGGCACGCTGCGCATCGCCGGCGGCGGCCTGGTGCAAAGCGCCAAGACCTATCTGGGCCAGGGCCTGGCGGGCGGCGGCGCGCTCTACCTGGACGGCACCGCCGCCGCGCGCGGCGTGCTGGAAACCGAGCAGATCGTGCGCGCCAACGGCAGCATCGTCTTCGACGGCGGCGTGCTGCGCGCCAGCGTCAACCAGCCGAGCTTTCTGCTCAATGTGGCGGGCGTGGTGGTGCAGGCCGGCGGCGCCCATCTCGACAGCAATGGCCACAACCTGGGCGTGAACACCACGCTGAGCGGCGCGGGCGGCCTGCACAAGCTGGGCCAGGGCACGCTGGACCTGCAGGGCCTGGCCTTCTTGGCCAGCGTCTCGACGGTGGAGGCCGGCCGCCTGCTCGTCAACGGCAGCTTCACGGGTGACGTGGAGGTGCAGGCCGGCGCCATCCTGGGCGGCAGCGGCAGCATTGCCGGCGCCGTGCATGTGCTGGCCGGTGGCGTGCTCGCGCCCGGCAACAGCCCGGGCACCCTGGCCGTGCACGGGACGGTGAGCCTGGACCCGCTCGGCGCGCTGCAGATCGAGCTGGGCCCCCAGAGCGACCTGCTGCTGGTGCAGGGCGATCTGGTGCTGAGCGGGGTGATCAACTTCAGCGGCGACGCGGCCTTTTTTGCGGCCGGCAGCCTGCCCAGCTTCCTGGCCTATAGCGGCAGCCTGGACCACCAGGGTTTGCGCATCGGCAGCCTGCCGGACGGCGTGGACCGCAACGCCTTCGTGCTGGACTTCAGCAAGCCCGGCCTGGTGGGCGTGGCGGCGGCCGTGCCCGAGCCGGCCAGCGCGGCGATGCTGCTGGGCGGGCTGATGTTGCTGCTGCTGCCGCGGGCGCGCCGGCGCTTGCCGCGCGGCTGGGCGCCCGCGCCCTGAACTGGTGTACCGTCGGCCTCGCGCCCGGCGCGGGCCGGATCGGACACCAGGAGACGCAAGCATGTTGAACCTCAAGGGCAAGACCATCTTCATCACCGGCGCCTCGCGCGGCATTGGCCTGGCGGTGGCCAAGCGCGCCGCGGCGGACGGCGCCAACATCGTCATCGCGGCCAAGACCGTCGAGGCCAACCCCAAGCTGCCCGGCACCATCCACAGCGCCGCGGCCGAGATCGAGGCCGCCGGGGGTCAGGCCTTGCCGCTGCAATGCGACATCCGCGAAGAGGCCAGCGTGCTGGCCGCGGTGGCGGAGGCGGTGGCGCGCTTCGGCGGCATCGACATCCTCGTCAACAATGCCAGCGCCATCAGCCTCACGCCCACCGCGGCCACGCCGATGAAGCGCTTCGACCTGATGTTCGGCGTCAACGTGCGCGGCACCTACCTCTGCACCCAGGCCTGCCTGGCCGAGCTGACGAAGAGCGCCAAGGCGGGCCGCAACCCCCATGTGCTGAACATGTCGCCGCCGCTGAACATGAAGGAACATTGGTTTGCCAACCATGTGGCCTACACCATGGCCAAGTACGGCATGAGCGAATGCACGCTGGGCCATGCGGGCGAGTTCCGGCCGCTGGGCATAGGCGTCAACTCGCTGTGGCCGCGCACCCCGATCGCCACCGCGGCGCTGCAGATGATCCCGGGCGTGGACACCGCGCTGTGCCGCAAGCCCGAGATCATGGCCGATGCCGCCCACCTGGTGCTCACCAGCGATGCGCGCAGCACCACCGGCAACTTCTTCATCGACGAGGATCTGCTGCGTCAGCACGGCATCACCGAGCTGGACCGCTACAGCGTCAAGCCGGGCACGACGAACTTCCTGCCGGACTTCTTCGTGGACTGAACACGGCCCGGCTGCCGGCGCAGCGGCGAGAATCGGCCCTGCCATGAGCCGCCGGCCCCGCGAACGCCATCATCATCACGTCTACGTCGTGCAGCTGTCCGACCGCGTCTGGAACGAGCCCGCCTTCCGCAAGGCCAACCCGGCGCACGATATCTGCAAGCCCTGCGTCTACGTGGGTATGACCGGGCTGGATCCCGATCTGCGCTTCGATCGCCACATGGCCGGCGTGCAAGCGAACCGCTTCGTGCTGAAGTACGGCGTGCGTCTGCTGCCCGAGCTCTACGAGTGCTACAACCCCATGCCCTACGAGGCCGCCCGCGACATGGAGGTCGAGCTTGCCATCGGCCTGCGCGAGGCGGGTTACGGGGTGTGGCAGGCATAGCCCGCGGGGGCGCTGCTGCGGGCCGCATACGCCGATATGCGGGCAAGGTTGATGAAGATAGCGTGAGCGCTGCGGCGTATAAGCCCGCTGATGAACCCAGCCCAGACCGATCGCCTGTTTGCCGGCTCCATTCCGCAGCTCTACGAGCAATACCTGGTGCCGCTGATCTTCGAGCCCTATGCCGCCGACATGGCCGAGCGCGTCGCCGCGCTGCAGCCGGCGCGCGTGCTCGAGGTCGCCGCCGGCACCGGGGTGCTGACGCGCAAGCTGGCGGCGCGCCTGCCGCCCGAGGCGGCCGTGGTGGCGAGCGACCTGAATGCGCCGATGCTGGAGCATGCAGCCGCCATCGGCACGGCGCGGCCGGTGCAGTGGCGGCAGGCCGACGCGATGAGCCTGCCCTTCCCCGACGCCTCTTTCGATGTGGTGGTGTGCCAGTTCGGCGTGATGTTCTTTCCCGACCGGGCCGTCGCGATGGCGGAGGCGCGCCGTGTGCTGCGGCCCGGCGGGGCCTTCCTCTTCAGCGCCTGGGACGCCATCGAGCACAACGAGTTTGCTGCTGTCGTGATCCGCGCGCTGGCGGCGCTGTTTCCCGAACGGCCACCGCAGTTTCTGCTGCGCTTGCCGCATGGCTACCACGACCGGGCGCAGATGGCCGCCGACCTGGCACGCGCCGGCTTCGCGGCGCCGGCGCGCTTCCACACCCTCGGCTTCGTGAGCCGCGCGGCATCGCCGCGCCTGCCGGCCCTGGCCTACTGCCAGGGCACGCCACTGCGCAGCGAGATCGAAGCCATCGACCCCGCCCGGCTCGTGCCCGCGACCGAGGCCGCCGAGGCCGCGCTCGCCGCGGCCTTCGGCAGCGGCGCGGTGCAGGGGCGCATCCAGGCCTGTGTGGTGGCGGTGTCGCGCTGATTGCCCGAGGTGAACAATGGCACTGGTCAGGCCTGTCGGCGCATCGTGAGAATCGCTCGCTCATGAACGCTGCGCATCTTTACGCCGTGCTGCTGGGTGGGTCGATCGCCGGCGCGCTGGACATCCTGTTTGCGATTTCCTTTGCCGCCTACCAGGGTGCCACGCCCGTGCGCCTGCTGCAGACCGTGGCCAGTGGCCTGCTCGGCAGCGCCGCGTTTGCCGGCGGCCTGCCGGTCGCCGCCCTGGGTCTGGCGCTGCACTTTGCGATCTCGCTGCTCTGGGCGGGCCTGTTCCTCGCGCTGGCGCTGCGCCTGCCGGCGCTGACGCTGCATCCGCTGCTTGCGGGCGTCCTGTTCGGTGCCATGATCTTCCTGGCCATGCGGCTGCTGGTGCTGCCGCTGTCGGCCTTCCCCTATCCGGTCAGCTTCAAGCCGCTCGCCACCGTGCTGGACCTGCTGTCCCATATGCTGCTGTTCGGCGTGCCGATCGCCTGGGCCGCACAGCGGGCCTTGCTCGTTGCGACCGCAAAGGCCTGAATCACCCCGCAACGCCCACCTCGCCCCGCTTGTTCAGCCATGTTTTCACACATCTTCGTCGGCGTGAGTGACTTCGAGCGCGCGCTCGCCTTCTACCGGCCGCTGATGGCCGCGCTTGGCATCCAGGCGCGCTTCTGCGATGCCGGCCGGCCATGGGCGGGCTGGCAATCGAGCCCCGATCCGCGCCCGCTGTTCCTGATCGGCCAGCCCTACGACCGCGCGCCCCATCATGCCGGCAACGGTCAGATGGTGGCCCTGCTGGCCGCCAGCCGGGCGCTGGTGGGTGCGGCCCATGCGGCGGCCCTGGCCCATGGCGGCACGGACGAGGGCGCCCCGGGCCTGCGGCCCGAGTATCACGAGCATTACTACGGCGCCTATTTCCGCGATCCCGATGGCAACAAGCTCTGCGTGGTCTGCCATGCGGCCGAAGCCTAGACTCTGCAGCCATGAACAGATCCGAAACCTTCGCCAAACGCGTGTTCTTCTGGGCCGCCGTCTACGGCATCGTCATGCTGGCGCCGCAGTATTTTCTGGAGGGCCAGCTGGGGCGGGACTTCCCGCCGCCCATCACCCACCCGGAGCATTTCTACGGCTTCATCGGCCTGGCGATTGCCAGGCAGCCCACGCGGCTGCGCCCGGTGATGCTGGCCGCCGTGCTCGAGAAGTTCTCGTTCGCGGCCTCCAGCTTCGCCCTGCTGGCGGCCGCGCGTGCGCCGCTGCCGCTGGGCATCTTCGCGGCCATCGACGTGCTGCTGGGCACGCTGTTCCTGCTTGCCTACCGCAGGCTTGCTGACAGTTAGGCTGCCGCGTCGTCCGGCGCCAGCACCTTGCCGAACAGCAGCTTCACCATCAGCAACAGCAGACCCGCGGCCGCCACCAGCGCCGCATGCAGGGCCCAGAACTGGCCGCCGGGCAGCTCGTCCAGCAGGCCGGCCAGCCAGCCGACGAAGGAGTTGCCGACGAACAGGTGCAGGTAGTAGATGCCGATCAGCAGGCCTTCCAGGCGGCGCGGTGCGGCGCGCGAGTACAGCGCCAGGCCCACCGGCATGATGTTGGCAAAGCCGAGGTTGTTGAGCAGGGTGTAGCCCACGGTCCAGGCGAAGCTGACCTTCTCGCCGGTGGCCGCGATATGACCGGCCGCCAGGATCAGCAGCGCCGGGGCCGCCGCGCTGACCAGGCAGCCCAGCGCCATCTTGGTGATCTCGTCGGGCTCGCGGCGGCGCGTGGACCACCAGCGCCAGAAGGCCAGCGAGGCCACCATGGTGGCGGTGCTGAAGAAGGCGTCCACCGCCTGCAGCCAGGTCACCGGCACCTGCCAGCCCAGCAGCACCAGGTCCATATGCCGTTGCGACCACAGCGGAAAGGCGTTGTTGTACTGCTGGTTGCCCACCACCGAGAGCACCAGCACCGGGATCAGCGCGATCAGCAGCAGCAGGCGGGCGAGCTCCTGGCGGCTCATGCGCGGCCTGGCCTGGCCGGCCAGCTCTGCCTTCGCGGCAGCGCCGCGCGCGGCCTCGGCCGGCAGCCAGCGCCGCCCCAGCAGATAGACCACCAGGCCGATCAGCATGCCTACGCCGGCGGCGCCAAAGCCCCAGTGCCAGGCCACCTTCTCGCCCAGCGTGCCGCACACGATGGGGGCCAGGATCACCGCGATCTGCACCGCCAGCATGAAGATCTGGAAGGCGCTGGCGCGGCGCTTGTCGCCGGGTGCATAGAGCGCGCCCACCTGGGCCGCGATATTGCCCTTGAAGCAGCCCACCCCCACCAGCAGGCAGGCCAGGGCGGCCAGGAAGCTGGCCTCGAAGGCCATCAGGAAATGGCCCAGCGCCATCAGGCTGGCGCCCATCACCACGGTCTTGGTGCGGCCCAGCCAGCGGTCGGCCAGCAGGCCGCCGAACAGCGGCGTCAGGTAGACCAGGCCGGCGTAGAGGCCGAACACCACCGAGGCCAGCTGCTGCGGCGAACGCGGGCCGGTGACGCCTTCGATGAAGGCGCGCAGCGTCTCGATGCCGGCCACCTGGCCGATGTGTTCGGGCAGGAACAGGTAGTTGCTGAGGTAGAGCACCAGCAGGGCCTGCATGCCGTAGTAGGAGAAGCGCTCCCACAGCTCGCAGAAGGCCAGCCAGCCCAGGCCGGCGGGATGGCCGAAGAAGGCGCGGTCGCCGGGCAGGGGGGTGGCGGGCGCTGCCATGGGGGCAAGGTCGAGGGTGGAAGCGGAGGACACGGGCGGGCCTTGGACGGGCGTTGGGAACAAGCCGCGACTGTCGGCGAAACTGCCGGCGCTGACAATCCGTGTTGACCCATCAACGCCGCCCCCATGCAAGCCCTGCTCTCCGCCATCGCCACCATGGCCCTGCCCACCGAGGCCCAGCGCATCTTCCACGGCCGCGGCGGCCTGCATGCCGGCTGCGAGCAATGGGCGCTGGACGCATTCCCGCCGGTATTCCTGCTTACCAGCTTCGCGCCCGCCAGCGCGGCCGAGCTGGCGGCCGTGCAGGCGGCGCTGGCGGCGCGCTGGCAAGACCTGGCCCCGGGCCAGGCGCTCAACTGGGTCTACCAATGCCGGCACGAGGGCCAGGCCGAGACGCGCCTGATGGCCGGCAGCGTGCCTGCGCCGCATGTGGTGAGCGAGCAGGGCCTGCGCTACCTGGTGCATGTGCTCAAGGGCCAGAACCACGGCCTCTTTCTCGACATGGCCGAGGGCCGGCGCTGGGTGGGCGAGCAGGTGGCCGCCCGCCCGGGCGCCAAGGTGCTGAACCTGTTCGCCTACAGCTGCGCGTTCTCGGTGGTGGCGCTGCGGGCGGGCGCGCGCCAGGTGCTGAACATGGACATGAGCGCCGGCGCGCTGGCGATCGGCCAGCGCAACCACCAGCTCAACGGGCTGGCCGCGGGCGCCAGCTTCCTGGCCCACGATATCTTCAACTCCTGGGGCAAGATCACGCGCGGCGGCCCCTACCAGCTCGTCATCCTCGACCCGCCCAGCCACCAGAAGGGCAGCTTCGTCGCCAGCAAGGACTACGCGCGCCTGATGCGCCGCCTGCCCGAGCTGCTGGCGCCGGGCGGCCAGGCCCTGCTGTGCCTCAACACGCCCAAGCTGGGCATGGCCTTCCTGCAGGAGCAGATGCAGGCGCTGGCGCCCGAGCTGGTGTTCCGGCAGCGCCTGGCCAACCCCGCGGCCTTTGCCGACATCTCGGCCGAGCGCGCGCTCAAGGTGCTGGTGTATCAGGCGCCGGGCTGATACAGCAGCGCGCCGTGCGGGCGCGCTTGTCTCTTGGTGCGGCGGCGGGCCCCTCTTAGGCTTTGCGGACCTTGAACCAGGAGTCCGCGCCGATGTCTGAACTGCTGCCCTTGATGACCTACTGCTTCGTGATGTCCAGCACCCCGGGGCCCAACAACGTCATGCTCACCACCTCGGGCGCCAACTTCGGCTACCGCGGCGCGCTGCCGCAGATCCTGGGCATCAATATCGGCGTGGCGCTGCAGACCTTGGTCTGCTGCCTGGGCCTGGGCAGGCTGTTCGCCAGCGCACCGCTGCTGCAGGACGGGCTGCGCATCGCGGGCGCGCTCTACCTGATCGTGCTGGCCTGGAAGCTCAGCGGCGCCGGCGGCATCGTCAGCAGCGGTGCTGCGCCCCGGCCGGCCAGCTTCTGGCAGGGCCTGATGTTCCAGGCGGTGAATCCGAAGAGCTGGGTCAAGGCGGTGACGATCGCCTCGGTCTTCATGCCCGCCGGCCTCGGCCCGCTGCAGGGCGGCCTGGTGGCGGCGCTGCTGGGCTCGGTGATCGGCTTTCCCTGCAGCTCCAGCTGGGCCCTGTTCGGTGTGGCGATCCGGCGCTGGCTGGACGACCCGCGCAAGCGCCGCGTCTTCAACCTGAGCATGGGCGGCACGCTGCTGGTGCTGGCGATCAAGTTCCTGGCCTAGACTGGTCGCGATGTTCTCCATCGACCGCAACTCCCCCACCCCGCTGGCCGATCAGATCGAGGCACGCCTGCGCGGCCTGATGCTGGACGGCCAGCTGCCGGCCGGTGCCAGGCTGATGTCGATACGGCAGCTGGCGGCGCAGCTGGCGGTTAGCCCCAACACCGTGGTGGCGGCCTACGACCGGCTCGCCGCCGCGGGCCTGATCGACAGCCAGGGCACGGCGGGCTATTTCGTCAATGCCGGGGTGGCCGCGGTGCTGCCCGATGCCGCGGCGCTGGAGGCGGGTGAGGAGCAGGAGCCCGTGTGGCTGGCCCAGCAGGCCAACGACCAGCGTGCCGGCCTGCTGCTGGCCAGCAGCGGCGCCCTGCCCGCCAGCTGGCTGCAGGACGCCGTGCCGGCCAGCACGCTGACGCGCGCGCTGGCGCGCAGCCCCGCCGGCATGGCCACGCGCTGCCCGCCCCAGGGCCTGCCCGAGCTGCGCGAGCGCATCGCCATGCTGCTGCGCAGCCAGGGCATCGCGGCGGATGCCGGCCGCGTGCTCACCACCTTCGGCGGCACCCATGCGATCGACCTGATCTGCCGCGCCCTGCTGCAGCCCGGCGATACCGTGCTGGTGGAGAACCCCGGCTACTTCCTGATGTTCGGCCGCCTGCGCGAGCTGGGCCTGCGCCTGCTGCCGATCACGCGCCGCCCCGATGGCATCGATCTGGACGAGCTCGAGACCGCCTGCCGCGTGCACAAGCCGCGCCTGCTCTTCGTCCAGACCACCCTGCACAACCCCACCGGCTGGGGCAGCAGCCCGGCCAATCTGCACCGCCTGCTGATGCTGGCCCAGCGCCATGGCCT
Organism: Paucibacter sediminis; assembly: GCF_030254645.1. Classification (NCBI taxonomy): domain Bacteria; kingdom Pseudomonadati; phylum Pseudomonadota; class Betaproteobacteria; order Burkholderiales; family Sphaerotilaceae; genus Roseateles; species Paucibacter sediminis. The sequence goes on along the minus strand of NZ_CP116346.1, from coordinate 1,570,321 downwards.
GCTGATCGCCGAGGACGATGTGCAGGGCCATTTCCACCCCGGCCACCCGACCCGGCTGGCCGCGCTCTCGGGGCTGGACCGGGTGATCTACTACTCCAGCTTCTGCAAGGCGGTGAGCCCGGCGCTGCGGGTGGGCTATATGGCCGCCGAGCCCGCGCTGCTGCGCGCACTGCTGCGCGAGAAGATCTACCAGGTGCTGACCACCGCCGCGCTCAACGAGCTGGTGTTCCTGGAGCTGCTCGCCGCGGGCCGCTGGCGCAAGCATCTGGAGCGCCTGCAGCGCAAGCTCATCACGGCGCGCAACAGCTGCCTGAGGCAGCTGGGCGAGGCCGGCATGCAGATCGACACGCCCAGCGAGGGCGGCCTGTTCCTGTGGGCCGCGCTGCCGCCGGGGGTGGATGTCGAGACGCTGGTGCAGGACGCCTACCGCAACCAGATCCTGCTGGTGCGCGGTGCCACCTTCATGGCCGACGGCGCGGGCGATCCGCACCTGCGCTTCAATGTGGCGCAGAGCCAGCAGCCGCGCCTGGCCAGCTATCTGCGCGAGCGCATCGCGGCGGTGACGGGCGCGCAGCAGGCGCTGGCGCGGGTGGTGGCCAGGCCTTGAGGCAGGGCAAGGCCCGGCCTCGGGCGCGGCTCACAATCGGGCCTGGCAGCCAAGCCCTGGAGGTGCCGACCATGAGCAAGCTTTCAATCGTCGCGATCGCGGCCGCATTGCTGAGCGCCTGCGCCGTCGAGGTGCAGAACCTGCAACCGGCGCAGGAACTGGCCCGCCAGGCCAAGCCGCCCGGCTCGGTCTACACCGGCTGGCGCGTGTTTCAGGACAAATGTGCGCGCTGCCATGGCCCCGCCGCCACCGGCACGGCGGGCGCGCCCGACCTGCTGCCGCGCGTGCAGCAGATGGGCTCACGCCGCTTCGTGGGCCTGGTCTTGCAGCGTTATGACTGGAATCTGCCGGCCGCGCAGGCCGGCAGCGAGGGCGCCGCGCGCGACGCCCTCATCGAAGCGGTGCTGCAGCGCCAGGCCGGCGCGCTCAGCATGCCCGCCTGGCAGGGCAACCCCGAGGTCAACGCCCATATCGCCGACCTCTACGCCTATCTGTCGGCGCGCGCCCAGGGCACGCAGGGGCCGGAGCGCCCGCTGCCCTGATGGGCCTCAGCGCCACACCAGCACCGGCACATTGCTGTGCGTCAGCACCTTCTGGGTCTCGCTGCCCAGCAGCATCGACTTGAAGCCGCGCCGGCCATGCGAGGCCATCGTGATGAGGTCGCATTCGCGCGCCTTGGCGGTGCGGATGATGGCCTCGAAGGGATGTTCGTCGGCCACCGACAGCACATCGCAAGCCACCTTGCACTCGGCGGCGGCCTTGCTGATGGCCGCCAGATAGCGCGCGGCGCGCGCCTCGGCCTGGGCCATATAGGTCACCTTGGTGTCCTCGACCATCTCGACGTCGTAGGCGAACACATGGAAGGGCTGGATCACGTGCAGGCCCGTGACCCTGGCGCCGCATTCCTGGGCCAGCATCATGGCCTTGGCGATCACCAACTCGGAGGCGGCGGAACCGTCGGTAGGCAGGAGCAGATGCTTGAACATGGCGCACTCCTTTCGGCAGCCGGAGGAAGAACCCCCTATTCATAAGCTAGGCCGCGGCAGCACGCTTGCAAGCCTGGCGCTGCAAGCTTGTTGCGCCCGGACAAGCCCGCGCGCCAAATCCTGGAAAATCACGCCTTACCCATCCTCTATTCGAGATCCAGAACTCCCATGACCGACGCAGCCCAAGCCAGCCCCGCCATGCCCGACCGCCTTTCGGTGGACCCGCGCAGCCCCTTCCACGACGCCGCCGTGTTCGAGCGCGACATCGGCATCCGCCTGAACGGCAAGGAGCGCTTCGATGTCGAGGAGTACTGCATCAGCGAAGGCTGGGTCAAGGTGCCCGCTGGCCGCACCGTGGACCGCAAGGGCCATCCGCTGATGATCAAGCTCAAGGGCAAGGTGGAGGCCTTCTACAAATAAGCCGGCGCGGCCTGTGCTCAGCGGCCGTGCAGCCGCTTCAGCAGCGCCAGCGCATCGACGTCGCCGAGCAGCCAGACGGCGGCGCCGGCCAGCAGCACGAGCAGGAGGGCGAGCGCGAGTTTCTTGTTCATGGCGTGCCTGGCATCAATAGCTGTTGAGGGTTTCGCGTATCGTCAGCCGCGCGGCGCGGCGCGCCGGCCAGGCGCTCACCAGCAGCGCGCCGGGCAGCAGCAGCAGCAACCACAGGCCCAGTGCCAGCGGCGAGAGCTGCAGCAGCAGCTGCTGCGGCGAGATCGCGCCCAGCACCGCGCCCACGCGCGCCGAGAGCCCGGTGGCGAGCAGCAGGGCCAGCAGCACGCTCAGCAGGGCGATCACCAGGCCCTCGGCCAGCACGCTGCGCAGCACCGCGGCCGAGCCCGCGCCGATGGTGCGCAGCACGCCAATCTCGCGGGTACGTTCCAGCACCGCGCTGCCCAGCGCAGAGGCCAGGCCCAGCAGGCCCACCACGGCCATCAGGCCGGCGATGAAGGCGAGGGCGTAGACGAGGATGTAGACATGGCCACCCTGGGCGGCGCCAAAGCGCGCTTCGGTGAGTAGAAACTTCACGCCCATGCCGGCCCCTTCCAGCGCGGCCACCAGCGCCGTGGCACTCTGCTCGGCGTCGCTGCCATCCCGCAGCGCGATGCGCAGGGCATTGCTGTGGCCGGCCGTGCCGGTCAGCTCGGCATAGCTTTCCGGCGTGGTGTAGAGGGCGCTGGGGGTGAGCGGCTCCTTGATGATGCCCACCACCAGCAGGCGCTGCGGCCGGCCCGCGATCTCCAGGTCCAGCCAGTCGCCCGGCCGCGCGCCGCGCAGGCCTGACGCCTGGCTGGCGCCGCTGTTGAGTACCACGCTGCCGCGCTCGCCCGCGCGCAGCCAGCGGCCGGCGCCGAGGCGGTGCGCGATCAGGGCGGTGGCGGGCGGTGCGGCGCGCAGCGCCAGGCTGCCATGGCCGCCGTCGGGATAGCTGTGCACCACCTCCAGCCCGCCGCCCTGATGCAGGGAGGTGGCGCTGATGCTCCAGGATTCGAACGCGCGCAGGCCCGGCAGGGCGCCGCGCAACAGCGGCTCCAGCCGCGCCAGCGGCTGCGGCTGTTCCAGGCGCAGCTCGAGATCGAAATGCCGGTCGGCCGCCGCCTCCTGCACGCGCGCCTCCCAGGCCGCACGCAGGTTCAGGCTGGTGATGAACATGGCACCCGCGCCGCCCAGCAGCAGCAGGGTCATGAACAGGCGGGCGCGGCGCCGGAAGGTATTGCGCAGCGCCAGGGTCAGGGCCGCATCGCCCAGGCTCAGGCGCGCCAGCAGCCGGGCCATGAGCCGTCCGCCCGGCCCGCTGTCGGCCGCGGCGCTGGCGCTCACGCCATGGTCGTCGATGGCGGCGCGCACGGTGCGCCGTGCCGCCAGCCAGATCGGCAGCAGCGTGGCCAGCAGCGGCGCGACGATGCCGACGCCCACGCTGGCGGGCAGCATCCAGCCAGGCAAGGCCAGGCTGTCCAGGCGCAGATTGAGCAGCTGCGCCACCAGGCTCATCAGGCCGCGCCCGGCCGCCCAGCCGAGCGGCCAGCCGATCGCCACGGCGGCCAGGCCCAGCAGGCCCACCATCAGCAGATAGAGCGTGGCGATCTGGGCCGAGCGCGCGCCGATCGCCTTCATGATGGCGATCTGGCGTCGCTGCTGGGCCAGCAGGCCGCCGATGGTGCTGGCCGTCAGCACCGCGCCCAGCAGCAGGCCCAGCAGGCTGAAGATCAGCAGCATGCCCACCACCGTCATCATCTGCGACTGGTGCGGGTGCAGGCGTGGCGGCGGGATGCGCGCCTGCAGCACCGGCTCGCCCTGTTCGGCCAGCCAGGCGGCGAGCCGCTGCACCTCGGCCTCGATCGCCGGCAACTCGGCATCGTCGTGCAGCCGCAGCTTGAGCAGGTCCAGCGGCAGCGGCTGGCCGCGCTGCGCCAGCGTGGCCTGGCTGACATAGGCGTAGACGGTCTGCTCCTGCCAGGCCGGCGCCACGCCGGGGTCGTGCACGGTGCCAGCCACGCCGATGCCGATGCGGCCGGCCGCGGGCAGCTCGATCTGCACCTGGCCGCCCACGCGGGCCTGGCTCATGGCCATGGCGCTGCGCTCGATCAGCAGGCTGCCGGGGGGCGGCGGCCAGCTGCCGCTGTCGGCGTGCACGCGGTTGATCTGCCAGGCCTCGAAGTCCGACACCACGAACAGCATCAGCGGCATCCAACCCTGCTGGCCGACCTGGATGCGGCCCAGCAGGGTGCCGCCCAGCTCGGCGCCGCGCACGCCGGGCCGGGCGCGCAGGCGCTGCAGCAGCGCAGCCGAGGGCTCGTGCTGCAGCTCCAGCTGGGCCGCGGCGGGCTGGGTGCCCAGGTAGTTGAGCGGCACCTCGCGCGCCAGCACCAGGTAGGCGCTCAGCATCGTCACCACGCCGGCCATGCTGGCCGCCAGCGCCGCCACGATCAGCGCCATGCGGCCGCCGCTGTGCTGCATATCGCGCCAGATCTTGGTCCAGCGCGGGCTCATGCCGCCACCCGCGCGGTGGCCGAGTCGTGCACCAGCCGGCCGTCGCGCAGCAGCAGGGTGCGCGTGAAGAAGTGCCCCAGCTCGCGCTCGTGGGTCACGGTCAGCACCGTCTTGCCCTCGCGCGTGAGGGCCGCCAGCAGGCCCATCACCTCGTCGGCGGTGGCGGAGTCGAGATTGCCGGTGGGCTCGTCGGCCACCAGGATGGCCGGGTCGTTGGCGAGGGCGCGCGCGATCGCGGCGCGCTGCTGCTGGCCGCCCGAGAGCTCGGCCGGCAGCTTGTCGGCATGCTCGACGATGCCCAGGCGCTGCAGCAGATCGAGGGCGCGCGGGCGGCGCTCGCGAGCCGCCAGGCTGCCGCAGAAATCCATCGGCAGCATCACGTTCTCGGCCACCGTCAGCGTGGGCAGCAGCTGGAAGAACTGGAACACCACGCCCACCTGGCGGCCGCGCCAGCGCGTCAGCGCCTCCTGGCTCATCCGGTGGATGGGCTGGCCGGCCACCAGGATCTCGCCGCTGCTGGGGCTGTCGATGCCGGTGAGCAGGTTGATCAGGGTAGTCTTGCCGCTGCCCGAAGGGCCCATCACGGCCACGCATTCGCCCGGCTGGATGCGCAGGCTCAGGTCTTGCAGCGCGGTGCAGGGGCGCGCCGCCGATGCGTAGCGCTTGCTCACGCCGTGCAGGGCGATCAGGGCGGGGGTCAGGTCTTGCGGCATCGGGTCGCTGCTCTTGTTGCTTGGCATGGACCCGAACATACTGTTCAGCAGACCAAAAGCCCCGAACAAGCCGGCAGCGCCTGTTCGTTAGCGAATAGCCAGCACCGCTTTGTTCGAGAACATGCCAGAACTTGTTGTCAAACCGCCCGATCGCCGCGCGCAACGCAGCCGCGAGCTCTTGCTGGAAGCCCTCTTCTCGCTGATGTGCGAGCGCGGCTACGAGCGCCTGACGATCCAGAACCTGCTGGACCGCGCCGGCGTCGGCCGTGCCACCTTCTATGCGCATTTCGAGAGCAAGGACGAGCTGCTGGGCCACAGCGTGCAGGGGCTGCGCGGCTGGCTGGAGTCGGCGCGTGCGCCGGATCGGCGCCTGGGCTTCAGCCTGGCCTTCTTCCAGCATCTGGCCAGCCACCGCCAGCTCTACCGCATGACGGTGGCGCGCGAGAGCGAGGTGAGCGTGGAGCGCCATATGCGCGCCATGCTGCGCGCCCTGGTGCATGCCGAGCTCGCGCAGGGGCAGCCGCCCGGCCAGGGCGGTGCGGCGGTGGATCTGGCCACCCAGTACGTGGTGGGGGCGCTCTGGTCGATGCTGGTGTGGTGGATGGACGAGGCGCAGGACTGGAGCGCCGAGCGCGTCAACGAGCTGTTCGAGCGCATGACCTTTCCCGGCCTGGACCTGACCCTGGGCACGCGGTTTTAGGCCCCCCCTGGGTCGCGGCGGCTTTTGCGGCGAAAATGCCCGCTTGCCCGCCACCTTCCCCCACTTCCGCACGCTGATGAACCGCCGCCGCCTGATGGCCCTGCTCGCAACCGGCATGGCCGCGCCGTCGCGGTCGGCCTGGGCCGAGCTGCCCACGCTCAAGGAGCTGGAGCGTGCCGCCCGTGCCGAGGGCCGCATCCACAGCCTGGGCATGCCAGACAGCTGGGCCAACTGGCGCGATACCTGGGCCGAGCTGCGCCGCCTGCACGGCCTGGTGCACAGCGACCGCAACATGACCAGCGGCGAGGAAATCGCGCTGCTGGAGGCCGAGGGCAAGGCCGCCACGGTGGACATCGGCGATGTCGGCTTCGAGTTCGGCGCGATCGCGCGCAGCCGCGGCGTGACGCGCCCCTACAAGCCCAGCAGCTGGGCCGAGATTCCCGAGTGGGCCAAGGACCCCGATGGCCATTGGGCGCTGGCCTATACCGGCACCATCGCCTTCATGGTCAACACCCGCCGCCTGCCCAAGCCGCCGCGCAGCTGGCAGGCGCTCTTCAAGGGCCAGTACCGCGTGCTGCTGGGCGAGGTGGGCCCGAGCGCGCAGGCGAATGCCGCGGTGCTGGCGGCGGCCGTGGCCCTGGGTGGCAACGAGACCCAGCTGCAGCCCGCGCTGGCCCAGTTCGCGCCCATGCACCGCGAGGGGCGGCTGCTCTACATCTACCCCGGCCCGGTGCCGATGAACCAGAACCTCGCCGATGTGCATGTGATGTGGGACTTCGTCGCGCTGGCGATGCGCAAGCGCGTGCCCAACCCGGGCGACTACGAGGTCTTCATTCCCGAGGACGGCTCGATCACCAGCGGCTACACCACCATCATCAACAAGCATGCGCCGCATCCCAATGCGGCCATGCTGACGCGTGAATACATCTTCAGCGATGCCGGCCAGGCCAATCTGGCGCGCGGCCATGCGCGCCCGATCCGCGTCGACAGCCTGGAGCTGACCCCCGATGTGGCGCGCGGCCTGATCGACGCCAGCCAGTACAAGGCCTCGCGCGCCCTGCATCCCGCCATCTGGGCCTGGGAGGCGAAGAAGCTGACCAAGCTGTGGCAGGCCGAAGTGCTGGCCCGGGCTTCCAAGTAACTCTCTTTGCTCCGCGTGCCCCTCAAGCCGGCACGCTCTCCATGCCCATTACCAAGCTCCTGCCTCATCCCCGCCATGCCAGCCGCCTGCCCGCCGAGATCGGCCTGGAGGCCTTGCAGCGCATACGCCAGGCCGCCTACCAGCTGCCGCAGGTCTGCACGCCGGCCGATTTCGGCGACGCCCATGAGGACGAGCTGGATCGCCTGGGCCTGATCCTGCTGCAGAAGGCCGTGGCGGGCACGCGCCCCAGCCGCTGGATCGCCCCCGCGCTGATGGCCACGGCGCTGCGCCATCTGGACGTGGTGGGCACGGCGCCCACGGTGCGCGCGCAGATGCAGCAGCGCACGGCCCAGCTGGAGGCGCTGGGCCTGCGCCGCGAGGGCCTGGCCTGGAGCCGCTTGTGTAGCCAGACGCTGACGCTGGACCGCCCCGGCTGGCGCGTGCCGGTGGCCTACCGCGTGCCGCAGGACGAGGCGCCGGTGTGGGACTTCTACCGCAGCGGCGAGGCGGCCGCGCTCAAGGCCGCGCTGGGCGCCGCGCCGCGCTATGCCCAGGCGGCCGAGCTGCAAGCGCATCTGCAGGGCCTGCTGGCGCGCAGCGAGGCCTTCCACGAGGAACACCTGGATTCGCTGCTGCCGCGCCTGCAGGCCGAATGCGCCACGCCGCAGTCGCTGGCCGATCTGAAGGCCGGCTGCACGCGCGCGCAGGACCGCTGGGAACACCGCGTCGCCGAACTCAACACCCTCGCCGGCCTCACCAGCGAGCTGGCTTTCCAGGGCTACCCCGACACCTTCGACGTGGCGCGCCGCATGCAGCGCAGTGTCACGCTCTATGTGGGCCCGCCCAACAGCGGCAAGACCCATGCGGCCTTCGAGCGCCTGGCGGCCGCGCATGATGGCGCCTACCTGGCGCCGCTGCGCCTGCTGGCGCTGGAGGGCCGCGACCGCCTGGTGGGCCGCGGCGTGCCCTGCTCGCTGCTCACCGGCGAGGAGAACGTGCCGGCCGATGGCGCGCGCGTGGTCTCCAGCACCATCGAGATGGTCAACACCAACAAGCCCATCGACGTGGCGGTGATCGACGAGGCGCAGATGTTGTTCGATCTCTACCGCGGCTGGGCCTGGACCCAGGCCATCGTGGCGGTGCCGGCCAACGAGGTCATTATCATCTGCTCGGCCTATGCGGTGCCGGCGATCGAGAACCTTTTGGGCCTGTGCGGCGAGCGCTGCACGGTGCGGCACTTCGAGCGCAAGCAGGAGGTGCAGCTGCTGCCCGCGGCGGTGCCGATCGCGGCGCTCAAGAAGGGCGATGCGGTGGTGGCCTTCAGCCGCCGCGAGGTGCTGATGCTGCGCGACCAGATTGCGCAGGCCGGCCATCCGGTCTCGGTGATCTACGGCGCCCTGCCGCCCGAGGTGCGGCGCCGCGAGGCCGAGCGCTTTGCCAACGGCGCCAGCCACATCCTGGTGGCCACCGACGCCATCGGCATGGGGCTGAACCTGCCGATCCGCCGCGTGCTCTTCAGCACCATGACCAAGTTCGACGGCCAGGCCGACCGCGCGCTGAGCGTCTCCGAGGTGCACCAGATCGCCGGCCGCGCGGGCCGCTACGGCATGCATGACGAGGGCTTCTGCGGCGTGCTGCGCGAGGCCGAGCCGAGTGCCGCGCGCACCCTCAAGGATCTGCTGCCCAAGCAGCCGCGCGCGCCGCGCGACTTCAAGGCCGCGGTGGCGCCCAACTGGTGGCATGTCTCCACCATCGCCGACCGCATGGGCCTCAACAAGCTGCGCGCGGTGCTGGACGTCTTCATGGACCAGCTGCGCCTGGACGACGCCCATTTCGCGGTGGCCGAGCTGGAGCAGATGCTGGAGCTGGCCGATCAGCTGGACCGCAGCGCCGGCACGCTGGGCCTGAAGCAGCGCTTCATCTACGCCCAGGCGCCGGTGGACACGCGCACCGACGCGCAGGTGCAGGAGTTCCTCGACTGGACGCACCGTCACGCCGTCACCGGCTCGGCCGGCTCGCCCTGGTTCCTGGAAGACGTGGACGAGCACAGCCGCCTCGACCGCATGGAACAGGCGCTGCGCAGCTGCACGCTGTGGCTGTGGCTGGACCTGCGCTTCCCCGGCATCTTCGGCCAGGTGGACGCGGTGGTGGACCTGCGCAGCCGCCTCAACGACGGCATCGAGCGGCATCTCAAGGGCAAGAAGCCCTTGTGGCAGACGCGCGGCCGGCGCTGAGCGCCGGCACGGGTTTGACGCGTGTCAGTCTTTGCCCAGCTTTGTGCCTGGGCGGGTTTGCCCGCGTCTCCCAAGCCGGTGCACCCGGCGTAGACTGGCCCGCGTAGTGAGGCCCCAGCTTGGCGCACGACGCCCGGAGCTGGTGAGTGCCTCGCACCGTTCCAGCACAGGAGGCGACCCAGGTGCAGCGCAGCGATACCCAAGACCCGGCCTATTTCCACAAGGTCGTTGATTGTCAGTGGGCCTGCCCGGCCCACACGCCCGTCCCCGAGTACATCCGCCTGATCGGCCAGGGGCGTTACGACGACGCCTATATGGTGAACTGGGTCTCCAACGTCTTCCCCGGTGTGCTCGGCCGTACCTGCGACCGCCCCTGCGAGCCCGCCTGCCGGCGCGGCCGCGTGGAGGACAAGAACGTCGGCGAGAAGAAGCCGGAGGCGGTGGCGATCTGCCGCCTCAAGCGCGTCGCGGCCGACCACAAGAGCCAGGAGCTGCGCGCCCTGCTGCCCAAGCCGCTGCCGCGCAACGGCAAGAAGGTGGCTTGCGTGGGCGCCGGCCCGGCCTCGCTGACGGTGGCGCGCGACCTCGCCACCCAGGGCTATGCGGTCACCGTGTTCGATGGCGAGACCAAGCCCGGCGGCTTCATCCGCAGCCAGATCCCGCGCTTCCGCCTGCCCGAGAGCGTGATCGACGAGGAATGCGGCTACATCCTGGGCCTGGGCGTGGAGCTGCGCGCGGGCCGGCGCATCGAATCGATGCGCGCCCTGCTTGCCGAGGGTTATGACGCCGTGTTCGTGGGCTGCGGCGCGCCGCGCGGGCGCGACCTGCAACTGCCCGGCCGCCAGGAGGCGGGCGAGCGCATCCGCATAGGCATCGACTGGCTGGCCTCGGTCTCCTTCGGCCATGTCACGAGCGTGCAGCCGCGCGTGATCGTGCTGGGTGGTGGCAATACCGCGATGGACTGCTGCCGCTCGGCGCGCCGCCTGGGCGCCAGCTCGGTGACGGTGGCGGTGCGCAGCGGCTATGCGCAGATGAAGGCCTCGCCCTGGGAGAAGGAGGATGCCGAGCATGAGGGCATCCCGATCCTGGACTTCCATGTGCCGCTGGCCTTCGAGCATGAGGGCGGCAAGCTCACCGGCATGCGCTTCAAGAAGGCGCAGACCGGCGAGGAAGTCAGCATCCCCTGCGACGAGGTGCTGATCGCGGTGGGCCAGGAGAACGCCTTCCCCTGGATCGAGCGCGATGCGGGCATCGCCTTCAACGAGCATGGCCTGCCGCTGCTGGACGCACAGAGCTTCCAGTCCAGCCTGCCCCAGGTCTTCTTCGGCGGCGATGCGGCCTTCGGCCCCAAGAACATCATCACCGCGGTGGCGCATGGCCACGAGGCGGCGGTGTCGATCGACCGCTATCTGCACGCCGAGCCGGTGACGAAGCGCCCGCCGCCGCATGTCAACCTGCTCTCGCAGAAGATGGGCATTCACGAGTGGAGCTACGACAACGGCATCACCAACGAGTTGCGCCACAAGGTGCCCTGGGCCGCCGCCGAGAAGGCGCTGGCCAGCATCCGCGTGGAGGTGGAGCTGGGCTTCGACGCCGCCACCGCCTTCAAGGAGGCTCAGCGCTGCCTCAACTGCGATGTGCAGACGGTGTTCACCGACAAGCTCTGCATCGAGTGCGATGCCTGCGTGGACATCTGCCCGATGGACAGCATCAGCTTTGTCGAGAACGGCGCGGAAGCGGACTTGCGGCAGCGCCTCAAGGCACCGGCGCTGAACCTGGCCCAGGACCTCTACGTCAGCGGCACGCTGAAGACCGCGCGCGTGATGGTGAAGGACGAGGACGTCTGCCTGCACTGCGGCCTGTGCGCCGAGCGCTGCCCCACCGGCGCCTGGGACATGCAGAAGTTCTTGCTGCTCACCACCAAGGCCGGGCCGGCCTGCCGCGACACCCCCGCACGTGCCCCGCTTGCAGAGAGGAAGGTGACAGCATGAGCCGCATCGAAGCCGTCAACGACTTCGTCGTCAAGTTCGCCAACGTCAACGGCTCGGGTTCGGCCTCGGCCAACGAGCTGTTCGCCAAGGCCATCCTCCGCATGGGCGTGCCGGTCAGCCCGCGCAACATCTTCCCCAGCAACATCCAGGGCCTGCCCACCTGGTACGAGGTGCGCGTCTCCGAGGCCGGCTGGCTGGGCCGGCGCGGCGGCGTCGACATGATGGTGGCGATGAACCCGCAGACCTGGGACCAGGACGTCAAGGAGATCAGCCCCGGCGGCTATCTGTTCTACGACAGCACCAAGCCGCTGCCGCCCGAGGCCTTCCGCAAGGACGTGGAGGTGATCGCGATGCCGGTCACCGCGATCTGCAACGCCACCTACGAGGACTCGCGCCAGCGCCAGCTGTTCAAGAACATCATGGTGCTGGGCGCGCTCTCGCAGCTGATGGACATGGACCCGGCGGTGATTGAAAGGCTGTTTGCCGAGCAGTACCGGGGCAAGGAGAAGTTGCTGGACTCGAATGTGCGCGCCCTGCATGCGGGCCGCGAGTTCGCGCGCGACCACCTCACGCAGGGCCTGGGCCTGAAGGTGCGGCGCGCCGACAAGGTGGGCAATCGCATCTTCCTCGACGGCAACAGCGCGGCGGCGCTGGGCTGCGTGTACGGCGGCGCCACCGTGTGCGCCTGGTACCCGATCACGCCTTCGTCCTCGGTGGCCGAGGCCTTCGACAAATACTGCAGCAAGTACCGCGTCGACCCCGCCACCGGCCAGCATCGCTACGCCATCGTGCAGGCCGAGGACGAGATCGCCTCCATCGGCATGATCACCGGCGCGGGCTGGAACGGCGCACGCGCCTTCACCGCTACCTCGGGGCCGGGCGTCTCGCTGATGACCGAGTTCCTGGGCCTGGCCTATTTCGCCGAGATCCCGCTCACCATCATCGATGTGCAGCGTGGCGGCCCCTCCACGGGCATGCCCACGCGCACCCAGCAGGCCGACCTGATCAGCAGCGCCTATGCCTCGCATGGCGACACCAAGCATGTGCTGCTGCTGCCGCAGGACCCGCGCGAATGCTTCGAGCATGCGGCGGCGGCGCTGGACCTGGCGGACCGGCTGCAGACCCCGGTGTTCGTGATGACCGATCTGGACATCGGCATGAACCAGCGCCTGTGCGAGCCGCTGGCCTGGGACGAGAGCCGCACGTACGACCGCGGCAAGGTGATGACGGCCGAGGAGCTGGAGGCCGGCAAGGATTTCGGCCGCTACAAGGATGTGGACGGCGACGGCATCCCCTGGCGCACCCTGCCCGGCACGCACCCGACGCGCGGCGCCTATTTCACGCGCGGCACCACGCGCGACGAATACGCGCGCTACTCCGAGGCGGGGCCCGATTACCTGCGCAATGTCGAGCGCCTGCTGCGCAAGTTCGCCACCGCCGCGACGCTGGTGCCGCAGCCGGTGCTCAAGCCCGCGGCGCAGAAGACGCGGCTGGGGGTGATCTATTTCGGCTCCACCGCGCCGGCCATGGACGAGGCGCTGGAAGCGCTGGACGCGGCCGACATCCATCTCGACGGCCTGCGCCTGCGCGCCTTCCCCTTCCCGCAGAGCGTGCGCGACTTCATCGCCGCCCACGACCAGGTCTTCGTGGTGGAGCAGAACCGCGACGCGCAGATGCGCACCCTGCTGATCAACGAGCTGGAAGTGGCGCCGGCGCGCCTGACCAAGGTGCTGCACTTCGACGGCACGCCCATCACCGCGCGCTTCATCACGCAGGCGATCACGCGCCATGTCCATGCTTTGGCAACCACCCCGCGCTAGGAGAGCCGCCGAATGACCTACCTGGCCAAACCCAAGCTCCACCATCCCTCGCTGGCGAAGAACCGCGTTGGCTACACGCGGCGCGACTACGAGGGCAAGGTCTCCACCCTGTGCGCCGGCTGCGGGCACGATTCGGTCTCCTCGGCCATCGTGCAGGCCTGCTGGCAGCTCGACATCGAGCCGCACCGCGTCGCCAAGCTCAGCGGCATCGGCTGCTCCAGCAAGACGCCGGACTATTTCCTCGGCGCCAGCCATGGCTTCAACACCGTGCATGGCCGCATGCCCAGCGTGCTGACCGGCGCCAACCTGGCCAACCGCGGCCTGCTCTACCTGGGCATCTCGGGCGATGGCGACTCGGCCTCGATCGGCCTGGGCCAGTTCGCGCATGCGATGCGGCGCGGCGTGCGCATGGTCTACATCGTCGAGAACAACGGCGTCTACGGCCTCACCAAGGGCCAGTTCAGCGCCACCGCCGACCGCGGCTCGGTGGCCAAGAAGGGCGCGGTCAACCACGACGCCGCGATCGATCTGGTGAGCCTGGCCCTGCAGCTGGGCGCCACCTATGTGGCGCGCGGCTTCAGCGGCGACAAGGCCCAGCTGGTGCCGCTGATCGAGGGCGCGATCCGCCATGGCGGTGCCGCCTTCATCGACGTCATCAGCCCCTGCGTGGCCTTCAACAACCATGCCGGCAGCACGCGCAGCTACGACTATGTGCGCGAGCACAACGAGGCGGTCAGCCGTATCGATTTCATCGATCTGGCGCCCGAGCAGACCGTGGGCGCTGACGAGGACCTGGTGTGCGTGCCCCAGCACGACGGCAGCACCATGCGGCTGCGCCGCGTCAAGCCCGACTACGACGCCACCGACCGCATCGCCGCGATGAACCAGGTGCAGGCCCTGCACGCCGCCGGCGAGATCGCCACCGGCCTGCTCTATGTGGACCCGGAGGCGCGCGATCTGCACCTGGGCCTGAACACCGTGGCCTGGCCGCTCAACACCCTGGGCGAGGCCGAGCTCTGCCCGGGCGGCGAGGTGCTGGAAAAGATCAACGCGGGTCTGCGTTGAGCTCCAGCGGCAGGGCCCAGACTAGCGCATCGCCGGCCAGGCGCAGGTCGGCCGGCAGCGCCTGCGCCAGGCGCAAGACCTGACCCTCGCGCCGGCCGCGCAGCAGCAGGGTCTGCTGGCCCGGCAGGGCCAGCAGCCAGGGCTCGGACGTGGCCGCGTCGCCGCCCTCGGCCAGGCTCAGCCGGCGCGCCTGCAGCAGGGCCGGCAGGCGGTCGATGCAGGCGGCAAACACCGGGCCGCCGTCGATGATGCCGACATGGTGGTCATAGGCCAGGCCCTCGCTGCCCAGCAGCTCCGGCAGCAGCTGGGCCGAGGCATCCACCTGGCCGATCGCCGCCTGCGTGGCCGCCGGCAGGAAGGAGGCATAGACCGGCTGGCGCGGCAGCAGCACGGCCACCAGGGCGCGCCAGTCGGGGCCATGGCGGGCCGCCAGGCCGGCCGTATGACCCATCATCTCGCCGGCATAGAAATGCCGGCCCAGGCCCTGCCAGAAGGGCGAGCGGCCCTCGTCGTCGCGCGGGCCGGGCAATTCGATGATCAGGCTCACGCCATGCGCGTGGCGCTGTTGCGCCAGCTGCAGCAGGGCGGCGCGCAGCAGCAGGCGCAGCGCCGCGGCCTGCTCGGCCAGGCTCAGGCCCGCGCGCGCCCAGCACAGGTCGGCCAGCTCGCTGGCGCCGGCATGGTCGCTGCCCAGCAGCAGGGTGCTCTGGCGGTGGAACAGCTGCAGGGGCTTGGCCGCATGCACGACGCAGCCGACGTGGTACCAATGGCGCGGCGCCTGCAGGCCGATGCCGGCACGCAGCCGCAGGCAGGCGAGTGGCCGGCCGCCATCCACGCCCAGGCGCTCCACCAGCAGCCATTGCTCGCCGCTCTCGGGCGCGGGCAGGGTCGTGTCGGTGCCGCCGGGCAGCAGGCTGCGCAGGCCGCCTTTGCCGGGGGCCAGATCCTCGACGCTCACCGCGCGTACGTGCAGGTTGCTCGATTTCATGCCGCCTCCTCTGCGCCGGCCGGCGCGGCCCAATCCAGCGCCGCCGCCAGCACCGGCTCGCCGATGCGCAGCGCCAGCGCGGCGGCGCTGGCCTCGTCGAGCGTTAGCGTCGGTGCCGCATCGGCCGGCAGCAGCACGGCGCGGAAGTCGCGCCGCCGGCCGTTGCTCACCAGCTGCCAGCGCGCGCCGGGCTGCAGGGTGCCGGCCTGGCTGGGCCGGCGGCGCGCGCGGCGCACCGATTTGAGCGTCTGCAGCCGCCCCTCCACGGTGGGGCCGCCGTCGTAGATGTTGATATAGGTGTCGGCCTCGAAGCCCTCGTCCAGCAGGATGGCGAAGGGCAGCTCGCCCACCGCGTGCAGCTGGCCCAGCGCCCATTGCGCGGGCTCGTCCAGCAGCGGCACATAGATCGGCGACTGCGGCATCAGCTCGGCGATATAGGCCTTGTTGCGGCCGCTGGTGAGGGCCTCGGCGCTGGGGTAGTCCATGTCGAAGAAGCGCCGCCCCACCGCGTCCCAGAAGGGGCAGCCGCCGTTGTCGTCGGCCGGGCCGGGGTTCTCGGAGGCGATGCGGTCGGAGAAGCGCTCGGCGAACTGCGCAATGAAGAGCAGGCGCGCGCGCGACAGCAGCTGCGGCGCCAGGCCGTCGGCATAGGCGGGGTCGATGTGGAAGCCGGTCAGCAGGCTCACGCCGGTGAGGTCGTGGCACAGGTGCAGGGTGTGGATGCGGTTGCGCGTGCCCAGTTCGGGGCTCACCTGCACGATGAACTCGTTGCGGTAGCTGTAGAAGCGATCGTGGAAGCCGGGGCTGGCCTCGATGCCGCTGGTGCCGATGATGGCGCCGTCGCGCGCCAGATCCTCCAGCACGAACAGATAGATCTCCTCGCCGGTGGCGTCGTCCTCGCTTTCGAAGGCATGGGCCGAGCGCTCCAGCTTGTCCTGCAGGGCCGCGCGGTTGCTGGGCAGGGAGGAGATGCCGATCGCGCTGGCATGGGCCAGGCGCTCCAGCGCCGCCAGGTCGGCGGGCAGGGCCGGGCGCAGCAGGTAGCGGCACAGCGGGTGGTGGTCACTCATGATGGCGAATCCTCATGCCGGGGGGCGCCAGGCCTGGCTCTGGCGGCTGCGCTCCTCGCGCGGCGTGCAGCCAAAGCCGGCGCGGTAGGCGTTGGAAAAATGCGAGGCGGTGGCGAAGCCGCAGGACAGGCCGATCTGCAGCACCGACTGGCTGGTCTGGCGCAACATGCGGCGCGCCCGCTCCAACCGCAGGCTCAGGTACCAGCGCGCCGGCAGGGTGTCCAGATGCTGCTTGAAGAGGCGCTCCAGCTGGCGGCGCGACACGCCCACCAGGCCGGCGATGTCCTCGGTGGACAGCGGCTCGCCGAGATTGGCCTCCATCAGCGCCACCGCCTCCGCCAGCTTGGCCGAGCCGCCGTTGTTGCCGGCGCCGCCCAGGCGGCCGCTCTGGCGCTGGTGCTCGTCGCGGCCGCGCAGGCGCTCCAGCCCCAGGGCCATGGCCAGCTCCTGCGCAATGCGCTCGCCGTGGCGCTGGCCCAGCCAGGCCAGCAGCAGGTCCTGGCTGGCCTGCTGGCCGGCGCAGCTGAGGCGGTCGCGGTCCAGCTCGTAGAGATGCTGGCTCAGCAGCACCTCGGGGTGGCGCTCGGCCAGCGCCGCGCCATGCGGCCAGCTGAGCGTGGCGCGGTAGCCGCGCAGCAGGCCGGCCTCGGCCAGCCAGGCCGCGCCGCAGCCCAGGCCGCCCAGCACCAGCCCGCGCGCGGCGCAGGCGCGCAGCCAGGGCAGCAGCGCGGGCGCCAGCGCCAGCGCCTCCTGCTCCTGCCAGGCGCCATCGCTGACCACGAACACCGCGTCCAGGCCGGGCTCGCGCGCGTCGTCACCGAGCTGGCCCAGCTCGGCCAGCGGCTGGCATTGCAGGCGTGCGCCCACGCCGGCCGTGACGCTGCGCTCGGCCCCCAGCAGCAGGCTCTCGTAGGCCTCGCCGTCCAACAGCTGCTTGGCGGCGGCCAGCGCCTCCATGGCGCCCGCCAGCGTCTGCAGGCCGAAGCCGGGCAGCAGCAGGAAGGCGCAACGCGTCAGTTTGATCGGGCCGGGCACCGACTCATCCTAAGGCCAATGCTGCACAGTCCCTCAGGCCGACAGCAGCTTGCCGGCGCGCAGCGCCTGGCGGCCCACCACCTTGCCCAGGCGCATGCCGGGCACCGCCATGCGGCGGTTCTCGCGCGCGAAGAACAGGCCGTCGATGGGGCTCGTGACGATGCTGCGCTGGCCGCTGATGGGGTCGATCAGCTCGGCCACCGGCTCGCCGGCGCGCAGGCGCGCACCGACCTCGCGCAGGAACACCAGCACCCCGCCCTGCGGCGCCAGCAGCGGCATCGAGCCCGACAGCGGCAGGCCCTCGCAAGCCGCCTCGGGTAGCTGCGCCACGGCGCCGCTGATGAGGCCGCGCTCGGCCAGGTAATGCACGATGGCCAGCGCGTCGCGGCGCGCCAGCTCGTGGCGCACATCGCTCTCGCCACGCAGCTCGATGGTGGCGGCCAGGCAGGCCAGCGGCAGCGGCCAGCCGGCGCTGGGGCCGTTGGCCAGGCGCGCGCGCAGCCGCGCCCAGACCATCGAGCAGGCCTCGTCGAAGGGGTCGTCGCCCGAGGCATCGGCCAGCAGCGCCAGCTCGGCGCCCAGGCAGCGGCCCAGCAGGGCGGCCTCGGGCCAGAGCGCCTCGGCGGTATAGAAATGCAGCAGGGCCTCGCCATCGCAATGCAGGTCCAGCACGATGTCGGCATCGATCGCCAGGCTCAGCAGGGTGCGGCGCAGGCTGGCCAGCACGGTGCCGGCCGGCAGCGCGGCCACCGCCTCGCGCAGCGCCGCGCGCACCAGCTGCACATTGGCCAGCGGGTCCGGCCCCAACAGGCCTTGCACCTGGTGTGCCACCGGCTCGGCCAGGTCGGCATAGTGGCGGTTGAAGTTCTCGCCGCTGTAGAACTCGAAGCGGCCCTGCATGCCGCGCAGCTGCCACTGGCTCATGCCCAGCGGGTTGGCGGCCGGCACCAGCACGATCTCGCCCTCGATGCGGCCGGCGGCTTCCAGCTCGTCCAGCAGCTCGCGCAGGTGCTGGGCCACCAGCATGCCCGGCACCTCGTCGGCGTGCAACGAGGCCTGGATGCTGGCCTTGAGCCCGTGGCCGGGGCGGCCGTAATGCAGGCTGATGAGTTCATGTGTCAGCCCCGGGGTGGCCGGGAGCAGGGCATGGCGGACGATCTGCATGGCCCGGCCGCCTATTGCGCGCTGCCGTCGCGCTCGGTCGCGGCGGGGCTGGTGCCGCGGTTGGCCGGCGCCCAGGGGCCGTAGAGCGGCTGCGGCAGGCGCACCGGGGTGATGTCGAGGTAGAGGTTGATGACGGTGTAGTCCTCGGGGCCCAGCTCGTCGGTGCTCCAGCCTATGCTGCCGGGGCCCTTGTAGAGGCGGAACACGAAACCCAGCTCGGCCAGGCTCTCGCCCGGCTTGGGCGCGGCCTCGAAGCTGATGCCGCGCACCTCGGGCAGGTTGCTGTCGATCAGGTAGCTCATCGCGTTGGAGATCGCCGAATCGCCTAGCATGTCGGAATAGAACAGCGGGTCGGTGTAATAGGGCTTGAAGTCGGGCGCGCCGGGCTCCAGCCTCTGGCTGCGCAGCTTCAGGGCTGACGGCGTGGTGACGCGCGTCTTCAGGTTGAAGCGGTCGCCATGGTCCAGATAGGTCAGGCGCGCATTGGTGAGGTTGAGCGCGCCCAGGGTCGGGTCGCTCTTCACGTCGGTCAGATCCACCAGCAGGGCACCCTTGCCGCCGATCACCTCGACCTCGTCGCCGCGAATCACCGCGGCCGAGTTCTCCTCCACGCCCAGGCCCAGCTTGTAGCCCTTGGCCATCATCAGCGGGATCATGCGGCCGAAGCGGCCGCGCTTGAGGAAATGCTGGTCGACGAACAGATCGGGGCCGACGAAGCCGAGGCCGCGGTCGATCTGCTTGCCCTCGGTCCACTTGCCCTTCATGATGCTGATGACGCTGGGTGCGTCGCGGAACATCACCTTGCTCATGATGGCGGCGCCGGCCGAGGTGCCGGCCACCACACCGCCGCGGCGGTAGACGTCCCAGATCGCGTCGAGCATGGGCGTGGCATGGCCGCCGGGGTAGAGCACGTCGACGATGCGCTCCTGCGAGCCGCCGGTGAAGAACACGCCCTTGGCATTGCGCACCTTGGCGATCAGGGCCGGGTCGCGCACCACCTTGTTGAGGTCCACCCAGCCGAACTTGGGCGCCACTGGCAGAGCCTCGGCCACCGCACCGCGGCGCTGCAGCAGCTCCACCACCTGCTTGGCGCTGCTTTCCGGATCTTCCGCGGCGGTGCCGAACACCACGAAGCGCGCGCCCTTGCCGCCGGCCAGGCTCACCAGCCGGCCCCAGACCTCGTCGTTGTCGGACTTCAGCGCCCCGCCGATCGGCACCGCATGGCCCTTGATGGCCGGCTCGGCCGCATCGCTGGCGGGCGGCGCGGCCAGCACATGGCTGATCGCCGGCGGGGTCTTGGGCGCGGGCGGCGTCTTGGCGGCGCTGGGCGTGGCGGCCTGCGCGGCCAGCCAGCAGGCGCTGGCCAGCAAGAGGGTCAGGCCTTGCGCGCCGAGTCTCAGGGGGTGTCGGGAGTTGCTTTGCATGCTGGTGATGGCCAAGTGCCGCGTTAGGTGCCGATGATGGCAGCGCAGCATGGCCCCGGCCATGCGGGGCGCTGCCGGCCGCGCAATTGAAAAACTACATGTCGCTTCCACGCAAGCGGCCGCAGCGCGGCTTGCCTTGAAGCGACAGCCAGTTGCAAGCAAGCGACTTGGCGCGGAAACCCGTGGTGATCGCGGGGCCGGCTGTTCCTAGACTGGCCCGGCGCGTTCCGTCGTTCAATTGCCCGTCACCCCCTTGGAGAAGCAAGCATGAAACCAGCCCTGCGCCCCTACCTCGCCGCATCTTCGCTGCCGCCGCAAATGCGCAGCACCGCGCTGGCCGCGGCCCTGATGCTGGCCCTGCCGGCCTGGGCGCAGAGCACCGACACGCTGAACCGCGTGGAGATCACCGGCTCCGCCATCAAGCGCCTGGAGAGCGAGGGCGCGCTGCCGGTGCAGGTGATCAGCCGCGAGGACATCACCAAGCAGGGCCTCACCACCGCGGCCGAGATCGTCGCCCGGCTCAGCGCCAGCGCCAGCAACCTGACCGATGGCGGCAGCATCGGCTACGGCGGCTTCCGCGACCAGATGGGCATGAATGGCGCCAATCTGCGCGGCATCGGCGTGTCGTCCACGCTGGTGCTGCTGAACGGCCGGCGCATGGCCAACTTCGCCTCGCCCGGCGATGCCTCGGGCGTGGACCTCAACAGCATTCCGGCCGCTGCGATCCAGCGCGTCGAGGTGCTGCTGGACGGCGCCTCGGCGCTCTACGGCAGCGATGCCATCGGCGGCGTGATCAACTTCATCACCCGCAAGGACTACCGCGGCGTCGAGCTCAATGCCAGTGCCGGCGGCACCAGCGAGGGCGGCGGAGCCAAGCGCACCGCCTCGGTGGCCGGCGGCGCTGGCGACGTGAGCCGCGACGGCTTCAATGTGTTCGGCGTGATCGACCTGCAGCGCACCAGCAGCCTGAACGCCAACCAGCGCAAGTTCATCGACGAGCTGAAGATCCCCGAGCGCCTGCCGGACCTGCTCTCCAGCGCCTCCTTCCCCGGCAATATCCGGCTCAGCAGCAGCCAGCGCAGGACGCTCATCGCCGACGGCTTCTCCACCAATGGCAAGAGCGTCATCAGCAGCCGCACCATCAACCCGGCCGCGGCCAAGGGCTGCAATGGGCCCTCCTCGCTCTACCTGCCGGACGGCATCGGCGGCGTGGACGGCTGTACCTACGACTACATGCGCGACATCGAGCTCTACCCGGAGTCCGACAAGGCCAGCCTGTTCGGGCGCGGCGTGTTCGACCTGGGCAGCGGCCACCAGTTCTTTGCCGAGGCCTCGCTGAGCCGCTCCAAGACCCTGTACACCGGCACGCCGAATCGCGTCGATGCCGACATGGACGTGTCCAAGGTGCCCGCGCTGGCCGGCACCAGCCTGGCCAAGCTGGCGGCCGATGACGAAGACCGCATCATGACCGTGCGCACCCGGCTCAGCGAGGCCGGCCTGCGCACCAGCGAGCTGGTGTCGACCAACCAGCGCTATGTGGCCGGCGTGAACGGCACGCTCGCCAAGTGGGACTACGAGGTCGCCTTCAACCACAGCAGCAGCACCGTCTCCGATCGCGACCACCAGGGCTATCTCAACGAGCCCATGATCCGCGACGGCTTTGCCGCCGGCACGCTCAACCCCTTCGGCCCCTCCAGCGCGGCCGGCCTGGCGCTGTACGAGGCGGCGCAGATCCGCGGCGAGGTGCGGCGCGCCGAAGGCAGCATGGACAGCCTGGACTTCAAGGCCAGCCGCGCGCTCGGGGCCCTGGCCGGCGGCGACCTGGCCCTGGCCCTGGGCGGCGAATTCCGCCGCGAGAAGCAGAACTACCGCCAGTCCGATGCGCTGGCGCAGGACCTGATCCTGGGCGAGACCTCGCAGGGCCCGGATGCCGACTTCGGCCATTCGCGCAAGGTGGCCGGCGTGTTCGCCGAGCTCAGCGCGCCGGTCACCAAGGAGCTGGAGCTGCAGGCCGCGCTGCGCTACGAGCGCTACCAGGTTACCGGCAGCGCCACCAGCCCCAAGCTGGGCCTGAAATACGTGCCGTCCAAGGAGCTGCTGCTGCGCGCCTCGGTGGGCGCGGGCTTCCGGGCGCCCAGCCTGTCGGACCTCTACCGCCCGGTCACCCAGGGCACCGCCGCCACCCTGGTGGACCCGGTGTGCATGGCCGCCGACCCCGGCAACACCGTGACCGACTGTTCCGACACCTGGGCCACCTTCCAGTTCAGCAACCCCAAGCTCAAGCCCGAGCGCTCGCGCCAGTTCTCGCTGGGCGCGGTGCTGGAGCCGCAGCGCGGCATGAACTTCAGCCTCGACTACTGGAACATCCAGAAGCGCGAGCTGATCAGCACCCTGGGGGTGGATTCCATCCTGGCCCATCTCGACAAATACGGCAGCCTGGTGCACCGCGACGAGGACGGTGTGATCGACCATATCGACCTGGTGAAGGAAAACCGCGGCCGCCAGAAGATCTCGGGCCTGGACCTGGGCGTGGCGCTGTCGGGCCTGAAGAGCAGCATCGGCACCTTCGGCCTGCGGCTGAATGGCACCTGGACGCTGGAGTCCAAGCAGCAGACCGGCAATGGCGATCCCTACATCAGCAACCTGGGCCACTTCATCAACGATGGCGTGGTGCAGCGCTGGCGCCATACGCTGGCGGCGGACTGGGAGCAGGGCCCCTGGAGCGCCACGCTGTCCAACAGCTACCTGTCCGCCTACACGGACCAGACCGTGATCGGCAAGGTCGATCGCCAGGTGGGCGCCTACTCGCTGTGGGATCTGACCGGGGCCTGGAAGTTCAACGCCGCGCTGACCCTGCGCGCCGGCGTGAAGAACCTGTTCAACACCGCCCCGCCGTTCTCGCAGCAGGCCTGGTTCTTCCTGTCCGGTTATGACCCGAGCTATACCGACACGCGTGGCCGCTTCTTCTACCTCAGCGCGCAATATCAATTCCGCTGATACCGGGCGGCGCCTGAGCCTGGCGGCGCTGGCCATGCTGGCCCTGCCCGCGCGCGGGCGTGCGGCCGAGCCGGAGGCCGCCGACGCGCCCGATGCACGCCTTGCGCAGCTGGCGCGCGAACTGCCGGCCTGGCTGGCCGAGCTGGACGTGCCGGGCGCGAGCCTGGTGCTGCTGCGCGAGGCCAGGGTCTGCTGGGCCGCCCACCTGGGCCTGCGCGAGCGCGGCGGCGCCGAGCCGGTGCGCGCCGACACGGTGTTCGAGGCCGCCTCGATGAGCAAGCCGGTGCTGGCCTATCTGGCCATGCAGCTGGTGCAGGCCGGGCGGCTGGCGCTGGACCGGCCGGTGCTGGACTATGCGGACGAGCGCTTCGAACCCGCGCAGCCGGCGCAGGCGCGCATCACCGCCCGCATGCTGCTCTCGCACAGCTCGGGCCTGCCCAACTGGCGCGCCGGCGATGCCGAGCATGGGCCGCTGCAGCTCGGCTTCGAGCCCGGCGCGCGTTTCGCGTATTCGGGCGAGGGCTATTACTACCTGCAGCGCGTGCTGGAGCGCATCACCGGCCTGCCGCTGCAGGCCCTGGCCGAGCGCCAGCTGTTCCAGCCCCTGGGCATGAGCCACAGCGGCTTTGTGCTCACGCCCGCGCTGGATGCCTTGCGCGCGCGCGGCCACGACGAAGCCGGCCGGCCGCTGCCGGCCAGCGACTACCGCCGGGCCAATGCCGGCTACACCCTCTACACCACTGCCGCCGACTACGCGCGTTTCATCGCCGCCCTGCTGGAGCCGCGGCCCGGCGCGGCGCATGCGCTCGGCGCCGAGTGGCGCAGCGCCATGCTGGCGCCGCAGCTCGAGGCCGGCGACCGCCAGCCCCTGCCGCGGCCCGCCCGGGCGCGCGGCGACCGGGTGTTCTGGAGCCTGGGCTGGGCGGTCGAGCGCGGCGCGCAGGGCCTGATCGCCTATCACAGTGGTACCAACAGCACGGGGTTCCGCTGTTTCAGCCAGTTCGCGCCGGCGCGCGGCAGCGGCCTGGTGCTGATGAGCAACGGCCTGGCCGGCAACAAACTCTGGCAGCGCCTGCTGGCGCTGCTGGGTGACCTTTGAGCGCGGCCCGCGCTTGGCCGAGAATGCCGGCTCTTCACCAAAGAGCCGCACCATGCCCAAGAAGCAGTTGTTGTTGTCCCTCGCCGCCGCCGCCGTCTGCGGTCTGGCCGCCGCCCAGGAGACGCCCCTCGCCAGCCTGCCCTACACGCCCAGCCTCGACCCGGCGGCGATGGATCGCACGGCCGATCCCTGCGAGGATCTCTACCAATATGCCTGCGGCGGCTGGCTGAGCAACAACCCGGTGCCGCCCGACCAGTCGCGCTGGTCCGTGTATGCCAAGATGGCCAACGAGAACCAGCGCTACCTCTGGGGCACGCTGGAGCAGCTGGCCAGGGACGGCGCCGCCGGCGCCAAGCTGAGCGCCAACCAGGCCAAGATGGGCGACTACTTCGCCGCCTGCATGAACGAGGAGGCCGCCAACGCACAAGGCCTCAAGCCGCTGCAGCCGCTGCTGGACCGCATCGCCGCGCTCGGCAGCAAGCAGCAGCTGCCGGCCCTGCTGGCCGCCCTGCACCTGGTCAGCGGCAACGACCGCCTGCTGTTCGGTTTCGGCGCCAACCAGGATTTCGCCAACTCCAGCCAGGTGATCGCCTTCGCGGTGGCCGGCGGCATCAGCTTGCCCGACCGCGACATGTATCTGCAGCAGGACGAGAAGGCGCTGCAGCTGCGCGAGCAGTTCCGCAGCCATATCGCGCGCACCTTCGAAGCCCTGGGCGAAAGCCCCGCCGCCGCGCAGGCCGCCGCCCGCAGCGTGCTGGCCACCGAGACCCTGCTGGCGCGCGCCACGCTCAGCCGCGTCGACAAGCGCGACCCCTACAAGACATTCCACAAGCTCAACGCGCGCGGCCTGCAAGACCTGACCCCCGGCTTCGACTGGGCCGCCTACCGGCGCGCGCTCGGCGTGGATGCCAGGCTCAACACCGTCAACGTCACCGAGCCGGCCTTCTTCAAGGCGCTGGACAAGCATCTCAAGGCGATGAGCCTGGACGAGCTCAAGACCTATCTGCGCTGGCAGCTGGTGAGCAGCGCGGCGCCCTATCTCAACCAGGAGCTGGTGCAGCTGAACTTCGACTTCTTCGGCCAGGCGCTGAATGGCGTGCCGCAGCTCAAGAGCCGCTGGAAGCGCTGTGTCGAGCTGGTGGACGCGCAGCTGGGCGAGGCCCTGGGTCAGGAGTTCGTGCAGAAGAACTTCAGCCCCGAGCTGAAGGCCCAGACGCAGAAGATGACCGGCGAGATCGAGGCCGCGATGGCCGAGAGCGTGAACGCCCTGCCCTGGATGAGCGCGGCCACCAAGGCGCGCGCGATGGACAAGCTGCACAGCATCGTCAACAAGGTCGGCTACCCCGACCAGTGGCGCGACTACGGCGCCTTCGAGGTCTCGCGCAGCGATTTCCTCGCCAATGTGCAGCGCGGCAACGCCTTCGAGGCGCGGCGCCAGCTGGCCAAGATCGGCAAGCCGCTGGACCGCGGCGAATGGGGCATGACACCGCAGACGGTGAACGCCTATTACAACGCGCAGATGAACGACATCAACTTCCCGGCCGCGGTGCTGCAGCCGCCGCTTTACGACGCCAGGCTCGACGCCGCGCCCAACTATGGCAACACCGGCGGCACCATCGGCCACGAGCTGATCCATGGCTTCGACGACGAGGGCCGGCAGTTCGATGCCAAGGGCAATCTGAAGGACTGGTGGACCAGGAAGGATGCGAAGGCCTTCGAGCAGCGCGCCGCCTGCGTGGTGGACCAGTACGCCCAGTACACCATCGTCGACGACATCAAGATCAACAGCAAACTCACGCTGGGCGAGGACCTCGCCGACCTGGGCGGCCTGGTGCTGGCGCTGTCGGCCTGGAAGGCGCACACCGCCGGCATGGCGCTGGAAAACCGCGACGGCCTCACGCCCGAGCAGCGCTTCTTCGTCGGCTTCGCGCAATGGGACTGCAACAACGCGCGCCCCGAGGCGCTGCGTGTGCAGGCGCTCACCAACCCGCATTCGCCGGGCCGCTACCGCATCAATGGCGTGGTGGTGAACATGCCCGAGTTCGAGAAAGCCTTTGCCTGCAAGCCCGGGCAGCAGATGGTCAAGCCGCAGGCCGAGCGCTGCAAGGTCTGGTAAACGCGCGGACCTGGCCGCGGGCGTTTGCTTTTTGGCGGCGGACCTGAAAGACTGCTCGGCACCATGCCGAACCGCTCGCGCCGCCGCGCCCTCTGGGCCTTCGCCTGTCTGCTGGTGGGCGGCGGTGGCAGCGCTGCCGCCGCCGAGGCCGAGCTGCGCATCGCCGCCTCGGCGGCGCTGAGCGGGCCGGCCGCGGCGCTGGGCCGGCGCTACCACGCCGGGGCCAGGTCTTGCTTCGAGCAGGTCAACCGGCATGGCGGCATCGCCGGCGCGCGCATCGTGCTCGATCTGCGCGACGACGCCTACGAGCCCGAGCAGGCCGAGGCCAACACGCGCGCCTTCGTCGAGGACGAGCGCGTGCTGGCGCTGTTCGGCTATGTCGGCACGCCCACCAGCAAGGCGGCCCTGCCCTATGTGCGGCGCTGGCGCATCCCCTTTCTGGGCCCCTTCACCGGCGCCGACATCCTGTCGGAGCCCGGCAACCCGCAGGTCTTCAATGTGCGCGCCAGCTACCGCGAGGAGGCAGTGGCGCTGACGCAGGCCATGCACAAGGCCGGCGTGAAGCGCCTCAACGTGATGTACCAGGCCGATCTGTTCGGCCGCGCCGGGCTGGAGGCTATGCGCGCCGGCATCCAGCCCCTGGGTATCGCGCTGGGCGCGGTGGCCACCTTCAAGCGCAATACCGTGGACGTGCAAGAGGGCGTGCACGCCCTGGTGGGCAAGAGCAGTGCCGACGCGATCTTCGTGGTGGGCACCTACACCAGCATGGCGGCCTTCGTGAAGCAGGCGCGCGCGGCCGGCTTCAAGGGCCGCTTCTACAGCCTCTCCTTTGTCGGCCTGGAGCCCCTGCGCGAGGCTCTGCGCGCGGCCATGCAGGGCGTGACCGTGGCCCAGGTGGTGCCCGACGCCGAGGATCGCAGCATCCCGGTGGTGGCGGCCTACCAGCAGGCCATGCGCGAGGCCGGCGAGAAGAGCTTCGACTCGATCAGCCTGGAGGGCTACCTGGCCGCGCGCGTGCTGGTGGAGGGCTTGCGGCACGCGAAGCCGCCGCTCACGCGCGAGAGCCTGGAGCAGGCGCTGGCGACGCTGGGCGAGCTGGAGCTGGGGGGCTTCGGCGTGCACTATGGCGCCGAGCAGCGTCGCGGCTCCAGCTACCTGGGTTTGAAGACCGGGCCTTAGCGCTGCGGCAGCCGCCGCGCCAACGCCGCAACCCCAGACGCTTGTGGGGCCTGGGGTGTTCGAGCTGCAGGGCCAGCGGTCTTGGTGGGCCGCGCCTGCACCGCGTGGCGTTGGCCGGCGGTCTTTTTGTTCGCTGCTGATTGCAGTGCAGTCAGTGTAGGCGGCGGGGCGGGGCAGAAAATTGCGAAGATGGCTTGATCTTTGCGGACATTGGCAGAGAATTGCGCCAATCATAGGAATGTGGAACATCGTCATGGAGCTGGATCGAATTGACAGGCAGATTCTGCAAGTCCTCCAAGAGGACGGCCGCATCGCCAACCAGGAGCTGGCGGACCGCGTGGGCCTCTCGCCCTCGCCCTGCCTGCGGCGCGTGCGCGCACTCGAGGAGGCCGGCGTGATCGCCGGCTACCGCGCCCTGCTGGATGCCAAGAAGCTGGGCCTGAGCCTGATGGCGCTGGTGCATATCTCCATGGACCTGCACACGCCCGAGCGCTTTGCCAACTTCGAGGCCTCGGTGCGGCTTCTGCCCGAGGTGCTGGAATGCCTGCTCATCACCGGCCAGCAGGCCGATTACCAGCTCAAGCTGGTGGTGCGCGACATGGACCATTTCCAGAGCCTGCTGCTGGGCAAGCTGACGCGCATCCAGGGCGTCACCGGCGTGCATTCGAGCTTCGTGCTGCAGCATGTGGTGAACCGCACCGCGCTGCCGGTGGGGGGCTGAGCGATGGGCTGGCGTGCGCGCCTGCTTGGCGCCCTGCTGCTGGCCTGCGGCGCCCTGTCGGCCACGGCCAGCCCCATCAGCGCGCCCGGCGACTACCGCCTCAGCCTCCAGCATGGCGGGTTGACGCGCCATTACCTGCTGCATGTGCCGCGCAGCCTGCCGCCCGGCCAGCCCGCACCTCTGCTGCTGGCCCTGCATGGCGGCGGCGGGCATATGGAACTGCAGGCCGATGACGCGAAATACGGCCTCATCAGCAAGTCGGAACAGGCCGGCTTCATCGCCGTGTTCCCGAACGGCAGCAGCGCCTTTCCAGGCGGCCGGCTGGCGACCTGGAATGCCGGCAATTGCTGCGGCCGTGCGCGCGACCAGGGGGTCGACGATGTCGGCTTCGTGCGCGCCGTGGTGGCCGATGTGCAGGCCCGCCTGCCGGTGGACGCGCGGCGCATCTACGCCACCGGCATGTCCAACGGCGCCATGATGGCGCAGCGCCTGGCCTGCGAGGCGGCCGATCTGTTCAGCGGCATTGCCGCCGTGGCCGGCACCGACAACACGCAGCAATGCAGCCCGGCGCGCCCGATCGCGGTGCTGCTGATCCACGCGCGCGACGACGACCATGTGCTGTTCGGCGGCGGCGCCGGCCCGCAGGCCTTCCGCGACCGCAGCCAGGTCACCGAGTTCCGCTCGGTGCCCGCCACCCTGGCCGGCTGGATCGCCCGCAACGCCTGCCAGGCCCAGGCCAGCCGCGTGCTCGAGCGGCCGGGCGCCTATTGCGACCGCTACGCCGCCTGCCGCGGCGGCGCGGCGGTGCAGCTCTGCGTCACCGACAGCGGCGGCCATGCCTGGCCGGGCGGCGGGACGGTGCGCCGCGCCAAGGGCGCGCCCTCGCAGGCGCTCTCGGCCAATGAGGTGATGTGGGACTTCTTCAGCCGCACCGAGGCCGCGGCTCAGCCGGCCACACCAGCGAAATAGGCGCGCTGGCGGCTGCGGTCGCTGTTGCCGAAGTAGCCGCGCCACCATCGGTCCTTCACGTCCAGGTGCTTGAACTCGGGCGTGGCGCCCGGCGCGCCGGCGGCCAGCCATTCGCGGAAGGCGTAGTGGTTCCACAAGCGCATGTACTCGCCCAGGTAGATGTCGGCCACGCGCTTGTTGCCGCGTATCACCAGCATGTTCTCGTCGTTGGCGTTGGTGGAGGCGGCGCTGAAATTGGCCGAGCCGGTGATGACGATGGGGTCGGGGCCCAGCGGGTCGGCCAGCAGGAACTTGGTATGGATGTACTGCACATGGCTGTTCAGGCCGGTGAGCGTCTCCTTGGCCCAGCGGTCGAAGCTGTTGGCGGCGATGCGGTTGCCCACCGCGAAGCGGTTCTGCGGCATCTTGCGCAGCGCCAGCATCTCGGCCTCTTCCGCTGCCTGCCTGGCCTTGCTGATGCCGGGGCCCAGCAGCTTGTCCAGCAGGGCGTAGCGCAAGGGCGCCTGACCCTGGCGGTAGGCGGCCTTGAAGAGATCGTTCATGCCGAAGGCAAAGGTCATGAAGAGCGCGCCCGGGCTGCGCGCGGCGATCTCGGCATACCAGTTCAGCGCTTCCAGGCCGGGCTGGGGGCTGAACAGCCAGTTGCCGCCCTTGAGGGGCTTGCCCGCTGGCCTGACGTTCAGCGCCGCCAGCGCCGGCTTCAGCTGTGCCGGCGTGGGGTTGGCGGCGATCAGCTGCCAGCATTGCAGATAGGCGGCGGCCACCTTCGGGTCCTGCACCACATGCACGACGTTGGACTGGCCGAACACCCCGCCCCGGGAGAAATTGGTGGAGCCGGTGAGCACCGCCTCGGCCGCCCCGCCCTGCAGGCGCACGATGAATTTGTGGTGCGAGATCGGCGGGTTCTTCACGCCGACCTGGGTCACGCGCTCGGTGCAGATGGCCTGCAGCTGGGCCGCCGCTGCGGTGGCGCGGTTGTCGTCGCGCGGGAACACCGCACCGGTCTTGGCATCGGGTGGGTTGGGGCAGCCGTCGTAGACGATCTGCACGTCCACGCCGCGCGCCCTGGCGGCACGCAAGGCCTCGGCCACGGCCGGCAGGCGGAACTCGTAGGCCGCCACGCGCAGGCCGAAGCCGGGCCCGCTGGCCGCGGCGATGAACTGCTCGATGGCCTCGAAGGCGCCGCGCGAGAGCCAGGCCCAGCGCGGGTCGGTGTCGGGCGCCTGGGCCAGGCTGGGCGTGCCGGCAAAGCGGCGCGCGTATTCCTGCGAGGCGGCGGCGCCGCGGTTGAAGAACACATCGTGGTCGCCGCCGGCCTCGGTCTCGGTGGCCACCGTCAGCGTCACCGCCTCGCTGGCCTGCAGGTTCTCTGGGCTGCCGCGCAGCGCCACCACGCGGTAGCTGTAGCGATGGCCGGGCTTGGCGCTGAAGTCCGACCAGGTGAAGCCCTGGATGGGATGCTGGCGCGTCGAGTAGCGCGCCTCGGGTCCGAAGCCGGGGTCGGTGGCGGCGAAGGTCTTCATGCCCTCCAGCCAATAGGCCTCGTCCTCGTCGTGGTCGCTGCGGTGGATGGCAAAGCCCAGCAGGCCCGGGCAGCGGCTGGCATCCAGGTGCATGGCCAGCAGCACCACATGGCTGCCGGCAATGGCGCGCACCGTCAGGCCAGCACTCGTCTTGCGAACTCTCATGGCGGCTCCCGCAGGGCGGGCCAGGGCTTGGCCCAGGGAATGGATACCATGTCGCCCGGCCGGCCACAAGCGTCGGCCTCCTAAAGCAAGATGACAGCAGCCTGCCTTGACAGCGCCCCGGGCGCTGCCCAAGCTCTGCACAGAGGGATTCGATATGAGCTGGTTCTATTCGCAGATGCAGGACATGCACATCCTGCTGGCCTGGTGCAGCGTGGCGCTTTTTCTGGTGCGCGGCCTGGCCCTGCAGTTCAAGGCCGAATGGCCGCTGGACGTGCGCCTGCGCGCGCTGGTGTTCGGCGTCAACTTCCTGCTGGTGATCGCCGGCCTGAGCCTGTGGGGATCGCTCAACTACAACCCCTTGGTGCACACCTGGCTGCTCGCCAAGTTCATCGCCATCGCCGCCTACCTGGCCTGCGGGCATTGGGCGATGGGCCGCGGCGAGTTCAGCCTGCTGGCTTATCTGGCGGGCCTGCTGATGCTGGGCTATGTGATGGCCGTGGCCACCACACGCGATCCGCTGCTGGGTTTCTGAGCCGCCTCAAACGGCGATCAGCTCGCCATTGACGATCCAGGGCGTGCCGAACTTGTCGATCAGCATGCCCCAGCGCTTGGCCCAGAAGGCGCCCTGCATGGGCATGGTCACCTGGCCACCCTCGGCCAGGGTGGCGAATACGCGCTCGGCCTCGGCCGCGCTTGCATAGTCCAGCGTGATCGAGACGCCCTTGATGCCCTCGTAGGGCAGGTGGGCCGGTGCGTCGCCCGCGTACAGCATGCCGCCGCCGGGCAGCACCAGGCGCGCATGCAGGATGCGCTGCGCGAACTCGGGCGGGATCTGTGCTGCCATGGGCGATTCCGCGCCGCTCATCAGCACCTCGAGCTTGCCGCCCAGGGCTCGTTCGTAATAGCGCATGGCGTCGGCACAGTTGCCGTTGAAGGCGAGATAGGCGATGGCCTGGGTCATGAGAGGCTCCTTGATGGTGGTTTCGTGAAGCGCCGGCTGCTTTTTAGCAGCAGCCCGCATGCCCACGACGAAGGGCCGCGGCCGGATTCGACAGCGCCCGCCTCAGAACTTCATCTTCAGGCTGCCGCCCATGGCCCAGGCGCGGCCGCGCGGGCTCAGCGCATCCGGGCGCGGCCAGAAATGGCCCACCAACAGCTCGCCCAGCAGCCAGTCCTTGTGCAGCGGCTGCTCCCACTTCACTTGCAGGCCATAGTCCGACACCGCCACGCCCGAGCCCTGCTGGCCGTTGCACAAGGCCTCCAGCGAGAGCAGGCGCTGGTCGCCAAAGGAGCGGTAGGCGCCCAGCCCGCTGGACCAGTCGAACTTCTTCGAGTGCTGGGTGATGGTGGCGGCATTCAGCCAGCGCATTGCCAGCGTGGCGCTGAAGGCATGCTCGTAGGAGAGCGCGGTGGTCGAGCCCAGGCGCTCGTCGAGCGACCAGAACAGGGTCTCGCGGAACTCCACCAGATCGGCCGGGCCGAGCTGCCAGGGCCTTTTGTAGCGCGCCTGCGCATAGGGCTTGAGGCCGCCGCGCAGGCCCAGGCGGAACTGCAGCGACTCATGCGCCAGCAGGCCGATGCCGGCGAAGAAGGCGCGGTCGGCCGGGTTCTCGGGCAGCAGGCGCTGCTGGCGCGAGAAGGCGTCGGGCTTGTCGCTGATGACCTCGCGCCGGTCGTCGCGGCCGAGGAAGAGGTAGGCGCGGTCTTCGAGATTGGGCAGGCGCACGCGCGCGTTGAAGCGCAGGCTGAAGTCGGCCTTCTCGTGCTGGCGCGTCAGCAGGGTGAGGCCCAGCAGGCCGTCGCTGACCTTGCCGCCCTGCGAGAAGGGCTTGTTGCCGAACCAGCCATCCACGCCGCGCGCCAGCCATTCGGTGCTGGAGCGCACCGAGCGGCGCGTGTTCTCGAGCGCTTGCTCCACCTCGGGCGAGGCTGCCTCGGGCTCGTCGGCGGCCAGCGCGGCCCAGGGCATGCAGCACAGCGTGAGCGCGGCCAGCCAGCCATATGCCCCTGCCGCCCGCCCGCTTGGTCTGCTGCCCATCATGGTGTTGGATTCGGCTTGCCCTGCGTCGATTGTGAACCCGCCAGCCGGGCGCGAATGCGAGCAATTGTGTGTTCCACCGGCGCCGCTGAAGGAGAGCTAGGCGTGCCGTGTGCGTGATGCTGTCATCTTCGTTCGAAACACACAGGGTTGCCGGGCCGGCTTCACAGAATCGGTCTCCTGTTCAACCACGAGAGCCCGGCTCACCATGTCTACATCCACCGCCATCCCCTGCCAGCGCCGCCGCGCGCCTGGCGCCGCCCTGTCGCTGTCGCTGCTGCTCGGCGCCCTGCTTCCCAGCGCGCCGGCGCTGGCCGACGCCGAACGTCAGGCCACGGCTAGCCTGGCGCCGAGTCAACTGGTCGGCCTAGACCTGAATCTGCAGATCGAGAAGGTGGCCCCGGCCGCAGCGCTGCCCAACCAGGGCGTGATCGTGAAGCGCTATCTGGCGCAGGGGCTCTGGACTTCGCAGGGCGCCGGCGGCCCCGGCCATCGCCAGGCCAGCGGCAGCTACCAACTGCGCCATGGCGGCGACCACATGCTGGAGGAGCGCTCGGTCGATGACAGCGGCCAAGCCCAGTCCAGCACCCGCTACAGCTTCGAGCATCCGCGTGGCGGCACCTGGGTGCAAAGCCTCAACCATGGGCAGCAACAGCTCAGCGGGCATTTCACCGTCGCACCCAGCCAGCCCGGCCCGGCCCAGCAGCTGGCCCCGGCCAGCAACGCCGGCCTGCACGTGGCCCTGATCATCAAGCAGGCGCTGGCGCCGACCCTGCCGCCCGGCGTCTTCCCCTCGGCCGGCCTGGTGCTGCAAAGCTATGCCGCCGACGGCACGCTGAGCTTCCAGGGTTTCGGCCCCGGTAACATCAACTCCAAGGGCAGCTACAGCTACAAGCGGCTCTCAGCCAACACGGCGGTGGAGGAAGCCACCCAGACCAGCGACTTCTTCAGCCTGCCCTACACCATGGTCTACACGTTCAAGACGCCCAACTCGGGCACCTGGTACCAGAACTTCTACAACGGTCTGATCCAGTTCTCGGGCACCTTCGACACCTTCCCGCGCTGAGCGCACTTGCCAGGCGGCCCTGGGCCGCCTGCCTCCGATCATGACTCTCGACGCCGAAGCGCTGAAAGCCTGCCTGCTGTTCTCGTTCAGCCTCGGATGCTGGACGCTGCTGACCCTGCTGCTGAGCCGCCGTGGCGAGCGAGGCGCCCGGCTCGGCATGGCCGCCTTCGTGGCGCTGCTGTTGCTGCCGCCCATGCAGGCCTATCTGGCCTTGGCGCGGCCTGCCCAGCCCATGGCCTGGCTGCAGGCGCTGCGCTACCAGCTCACCTGGGCCTATGGCCCGCTGATGCTGCTGTGCCTGCGGCAGGCGCTGCTACTGCCGCTGCCCGCGCGCGGTCCCTTGCTGCTGCACGCCCTGCCGCTGCTGCTGGTCGGCGCCGGGGTGCTGCTGGGCGCCGACTGGGTGAGCGCCCCGACCATGGTTTGGTTGCTGCTGCTGCAGGTGCTGGCCTATGCGGCGGCGGGCCTGTGGCTGCTGCGCCGCCAGCGCGGCCGCCTGGCGCAGTTGGCGCAGGGGCATCGCAACAGCAGCTACTACTGGCTGCTCTATCTGGCCGGCGGCCTGTTCGCCGCCACCTGCTTCGATCTGCTGATGCATGCGCTGGCCAGGCAGGGCCGGCTGCCGCCTGAGGCGCTGCTGCTCGGGGCCGCGCTGCTGCTGGCGCTCTATGTCGACCTGATCGCGCTGTTCGCGGTCTACCAGCCCGAGGTCTTCATCTCCGAGTGGCGCAGCGAGCCGCCGCCGGCCGAGCCGGCGCTGCCCGCCGTTGAGCCGCCCACGGTCGCGCCGCTGCGGGTGGTGGAGCTCTCGCCCGAGGTGGCGCGCGAACTGGCCGAGCGCCTGCAGGTGCTGGCAGCGCAGCATCGGCCGCATCTGGACGAGGCGATGTCGCTGGCCAAGCTGGCCACCCTGCTGGACGTGAGCCCGCACCAGCTCTCCGAGCTGCTCAATCTGCACCTGGGCAGCAGCTTCTACGACTATCTGAACGGGCTGCGCTACCGTGAGGCACTGCAGCTGCTGGAGCAGCCGGACGGGGCGCACAGCCTGACCGTGGCCGACGTCGCCTACCGCGCCGGCTTCAACAACCGCAACAGCTTCTACAAGGTGTTCAAGGAAAGGAGCGGGCTCACGCCCGCCGAGTACCGCAAGCGCTGGGCGCGGCAGGCCTGAGTGTGGCCCTCAGGCCGCCAGCCGCGTGCGGATGCGCGCGATGGTGGCCTCCACCGGGTCGTCGCGCGAGACCTCCAGCCCCAGCTCGCGCGCGATCTGGTTGACCTTGGCGGGGTGCAGGGGGATGCCGCCGGCATCGATGGCGGCGATCAGGGCGCGGGCGTTCTGTTCCGGCCCGGGCGGCGGGGTCGGTGCCGCGGGCGTGCGCGCGGCCAGCAGCTGGCGCAGCTTGCTCGGTTTCATGACGAGCCGCTCAGGCGCACCGTCAGGCCCTGCGCCCGCTGCCAGCCGGCCAGATCGCGCGGCGCCGCGGCGGGCGCCAGGCCGTCGGCGCGCACCGCCCCGACATAGCCGTCGCGCCCCTGCGCCTTGGCGGCATAGAGCGCCGAATCGGCCAGGCTCAGACTGGCCTGCCAATCCCAGGCGCGCGGCCGCTGCGGATCCAGCGGGAAGGCGGTGAAGCCGATCGAGACGCTCACCTGCATCGCTAGGCCATGGCCGATCTCGAAGGGCCGCTCGCGCACCGCGGCGCAGGCGCGCGCGGCCAGCTCGGCGGCATCGTTGCGGCTGGTCTCGCGCACCAGCACCAGCACCTCCTCGCCGCCCCAGCGCACCAGCGAGTCGGTCTCGCGGAACACGCGGCGCAGGCGCTCGGCCAGCTGCACCAGCACGGCGTCGCCGGCGGCATGGCCGTGCTGATCGTTGATGCGCTTGAAATGGTCCATGTCCAGCAGCATCAGGACGAGATCGCTGTCGGGGCCCGGCGTGATGCTTCGGCCGGACTCGCCGCTTTCGAAGCGGCGCAGGCACAGGCGCAGATCGTCCTGCAGGCGCATCTCGAGGTAGCGGCGGTTGCGCAGGCCGGTGAGGGCATCGGTGAGGCTGGCCTCGCGCAGCTCGGCGGTGCGCGCGTCCACCAGGGCCTGCAGCGCGGCCTCGCGCTGGCGCAGCACGCGGGTGCGCCAGCGCACTACGCCCCACATCGCCAGCAGGGCCAGGGCCACACCGCCCAGCTGGGCCCAGAGCGTCTGCCACCAGGCGGGCAGCAGCTCGACGGGTAGCTCAAGCATTGAGCCGCCCCAGGCCGCGGCATGCGCCGAGGCGCGCACCTGCAGGGTGTAGCGGCCGGGCTTGAGCGGGCCGAAGCTGGGGCTGCGCGCGCTCGCGTCGGCGTTGGTCCAGTCGTTCTCCAGGCCTTGCAGGCGGTATTGGTAGCGCAGCCGCGCCGGGTCGGCATAGTCCAGGCCGGCGAACTCGACCGCGAAGGTGCGCGTGCCGGCGGGCAGCAGCAGGCCCTGCTGCCAACCCGGTGCGTGATAAGGCTGACCGTTCACCCGCAACGCGCTGATCACCAGCGGCGTGTCCTCGGCCGCCGGCGCATAGGCCTCGGGCTGGATGCGCAGGAGGCCGCGGCTGCCGCCGAACAGCAGGCCGCCGCCGGGCAGCTCGGTGCTGGCAAAGAACCAGAAGCTGCCGAAGGCCGCGCCCTCGGCGGGGCCGAAGCTGTCGAGCCGGTCGGCCTTGGGGTCGTAGACATAGAGCTGGCTCCAGATGCGGCCCTCGCCGTCTTCATGCAGATTGCCGCCGAACACGCCGTCGCTGCCATGGCGCTCGCCGATGCGCTCGAAGCGGGCGCGGCCCTGGGCGTCCCAACCGCGCAGGCGGTGCAGGCCGCTGATGGTGGTGTCCAGCCACAGCGTGCCGTCGCGCGCGCGCAGCAGGCCCATCACGATGGGGCTGGCCAGGGTTTCGCCGGGCGCCTGCGGCACCGCCTCGAGCCGGCCCGCGCGCTCGCGGAACAGGCCTTGCTGGCCGCCCAGCCAGAGCCCCTCGGGGGTATCGATCAGGGCATAGATGCCACCGTGCAGGGGCGCGCCGCCGGCGGGGTGCACGCGCTCCAGCGCCGTGGCCGCGGGGCCGGCGAGGCGGTACAGGCCTTCCTGCATGCCCAGCCAGACCTCGCCGCCAGCGCGCACCAGCAGGCGCTGGGCGCGCCCGCCGTCCAGCGGCCAGTCGCGCAGCAGCTGGCCCGCCGCGCTGCGGTGCTCCAGCCGGCCGGCGGCGGCCATCCAGAGGCTGCCATCGGGCGCCTCGGTGAGCGACTCCACCACCGTGCTGCGCTCGCGCGGCAGGCTGCCCAGCGTGGCCAGCTGATGGCCGGGGCGGCCGTCCAGGCGCGCCACGCGGCCGGCCTGGGTGGGCGCCAGCAGCTCGCCATTCTTCAGCGTCAGCAGCGCGCGCACATCGGCCTCGGCCAGCGGGCTAGCGGGGTCGGCATCCGGGCCGCGCACCGCCAG
This sequence comes from Paucibacter sediminis, assembly GCF_030254645.1. Taxonomy (NCBI): domain Bacteria; kingdom Pseudomonadati; phylum Pseudomonadota; class Betaproteobacteria; order Burkholderiales; family Sphaerotilaceae; genus Roseateles; species Paucibacter sediminis. Next base: position 1,533,054 of record NZ_CP116346.1, on the reverse strand, counting down.
TGCCGGGTGCTGCTGATGGCGCTGCAGGCCCAGGCCATAACCGGTCACCCACATGGCGCCGCTGCTGTCGCGCAGCAGGCCGCTGATGTCGTTGCCGGCCAGGCTGGTGAGGCGGCGCGGGTCGTGGCGCAGCCGCGCCTCGATGGCGCCGCTTTGCGTATTGACCCACAGCAGGCCCAGCTTGGAGCCCACCCACAGCCGGCCGTCGGCGGCCTCGGCCAGGGCCTGGATCGGCGTGTTCAGCGCCTGCACCCAGCGCACCGCGCCACCCGGCGCCACCACGCCCAGATGGCCGTCCTGCGTGCCCAGCCAGATGCGGCCGTCGCGGCCCTCGGCCAGGGCCAGCACCGGCTTGCCCTCGTCCAGCCCCGGCAGCGGCAGTACCTCCCACAGGCCACCGGGGCGCAGGCGCGAGAGCCCGCGCCAATGGCCGGCCCAGACCGTGCCGTCGCGCCCCACCCGCAACGCCAGCACACGGCTCTCGGTCTCGCCCTGCCAGCGCAGCGGATGCGCCTCGAACTGCCTGCTGGCCGGGCTGTAGCGATAGAGGCCCTGGCCCACCGTACCCACCCACACGGCGCCCTCGCCATCCTCGGCCAGCGCGCGTATCGGCGTGTGCGGGCCCGCCAGCCCCGTGGCACTGCCATGCGCCTCGACGCGGCCCAACTCGGGGTCGTAGGCCATCAGGCCTAGGAACTCGGTGCCTATCCACATGCGCCCGCTCGCGCGCGCCGGCGCCAGCGCGCGCACCCAGCCCAGATTGCGCTGCGCCGGCGTCTGCCCTGCCTGCTCGATCGGGTGCAGGCGATAGCCGTCGTAGCGGGTGAGGCCCTTGTTGGTGGCCACCCAGATGAAGCCGGTGCTGTCCTGCGCCAGCGCGGGCGAGGTGTTCTGCGGCACCGGCACGCTGCGGAACTGCACCTCCAGCGTCGCCCCCCCGGTGCCCGCGTCATGGCTGCTGGCTGCGTGGGCGGCGGCTGAGAGGAGGATCAGCGGGAGCAGCAGGAGCAGACGGGAGGCCAGGCGGCGGAACGGGGACGGCATGGGGAAATCGTAACTGGGCGCAATGGAGCGCCGGCGTCGGCAGGGCGGCTGGCATGCGAAGAAATGGGCGATTTGTGCGCAGGGAGGCGGGAGCCGGCGCTAGCCGAACAAGGCGGCGGACGCGGGCCGTGCCGCGCCCTGGGGTAATCCCGGAGGAGGCAGGCCCGAACCAACGGGCATTGCGCGTTCCGTGACATGTCACCGTCAGGCCCTGTGGCGTCGGGGTGCAAAATGTGCAGCACTCAGGGAGTTAGGGAGCAGCCATGCTGATCAAGACGGCAGATGACAAGCAGCGTCGCCTCAAGCTGCTGGAGGAGTTGCAGGCGTCCCCGTTGCTGGACCGGCAACAGCGCCAGTGGCTGCAAGACGAGGCGATGCGCTGCCAGCGCGGCCAGCAAGGCGAGCGCGACGCGGCGCACTACATCGACCACTGGAAGAAGGACAGCGAGCAGCACGCCGTGCTGCACGACCTGCGTTTCGTGGTTGACGGCGAGACGGCGCAGATCGACCACATGGTCATCAATCGCGCGCTGCACTTCTACCTGTTCGAGACCAAGTGCTTCAGCGGTGATGTGCAGATCAACGAGCAGGGCGAATGGACGGTGAGCTATCCGCGCGGTGGCCGCTATGGCGTGCCTTCACCGCTGGAGCAGAGCCGCCGCCATGAGCGCATCCTCGACAAGCTGCTGACCAAGCTGGACATCACCGGCCGCGGTGGCCTGAAGCCCAGCTTTCATCACGTGGTGCTGTTGCACCCCAAGGCCACCATCGAGCGCCCGGACGAAAAGCGTTTCGACACCCGCGACGTCATCAAGGCCGACATGATCCAGCGCTGGCACGAGCAGTACATCGAGTCCGTGGGCGTGGTCGAGGTCTTCGGCAAGCTGCTGAACTGGCACGGCACTGACACCCTGCGCGAATGGGCCGAGAAGCTGGCCCGCCAGCATCGGCCGGTGAATCCGCTGGAATTGCCGGACTTCATCAAGCCGAGGGCGGCGATGGCAACGCCATCGGTGGGTGCGGCCAAGTCGGTAGCCTTGGCGCCTGCTGTTTCAGCCGGCCCTCCTGCCGCGGAGTCCAAGACGGAAGACGTGGCGAGCCATCCGCTATACCGCAAGCTCGTCTGCGCGACCTGCCAGGGCAAGATCAGCTACCCGGAAGGCAAGTTCTGCTGGAACCAGGAGAAGCGGTTTGGCGGCTTGCAGTATTGCAGGGAGCATCAGGCGGGAATTGGGTGATATTGCTCTGGGCAGATGCAATGCCACCAATTGCGGGATGGGACTCATGACGGATTGATGTGTCAGCTTTGCAGCGGCAGTGGTCGGTGGAACTCTTGTATTGAAGGCCCGCTTCAGGCCAGCAACTGACATGGACCAATGACTACTTTGGGGCCGTGAACTCAGTTCCCTTCTGCCTTCGTGTTGAAGGCTAAGTGCTGTTTAAGAAGCCAGGGCAATTTACACTGATGACGTGTCACTTCCGACACTTATCGGCTCATATGATCGAGCGCAAACATGAAAATTCAATGCATCGAGCGTGACATTCGCCAAATACTCGAATCGGGAACCTACATCATCCCTAGGTTCCAGCGACCGTTCTCTTGGGAGAAGGATCACATTGAAGAGTTTTGGCAGGACACCACTTCCGATGTAAAAAAGGACTATTTCATTGGCGCATTTGTGACCTACAACATCAACAATACCGCTTATGGCGTGGTTGATGGTCAACAGCGGCTAACGACGATCACCATTGCTCTGTGCGCTATTCGGGATAAATACAAAGAACTTGGTTTTGATGCTCCCGCAAAAGGTGTGCACCGATTGATTGTCACACGCGACCTTGACGACAAATCTCAGTTTGTTTTGAAGGCGGAAACCTCGTACCCATATTTTCAAAGTCAGATTCAGAGCTTGGATAAAGAGCGCGATGTCATTGAAATAGGCTCTGAAGAAGGGGCACTTCGCGATGCCTATGCGTTGCTCTCCAAATATGTAGCCGAAGGCGTTTTGGAAATTCAAGCACAGGGCGAAAATATCGCCAAAACCAAAGCGGCCGCCAAGAAATGGCTGGATCAAATTCGGGACAAGTTGCTTTCACTCAAAGTGATCTCAATTACGCTGGATAACCAAGATGATGCATATCTGATTTTTGAGACGCTGAATACACGCGGCAAAGACCTCACGGCATCCGATCTTGCCAAGAATCATATTCTTCGATTGCTCCCAGCCAAGGGAAAAGACTTGGATCGTGCAAAAGATCACTGGCGAGACATTCAGAAGAATCTGGAAGAAAGCAAAAAGGTCATCGAAACCACCACTTTTTTGCATCACCACTGGCTTTCTAAGTATCCATTTACTACTGAGAAGCTCTTGTTCAAGGCGATCAAGGAACAAGTCAACAAGACCAACGTCAAAGACGTGATTGAAGAGCTCAAAATCGACAGCATTTTGTATCGCGGCATCAGCGAGCCTGGGAGTTTGAATCTGTGGACTAAGGGCAACAAGGATGTACAAGACTCGTTGCTGTGTATCTCTGATGTGCTCAACATCACCATTGCCAATCCTCTGCTGCTTACCGTGCTCAGGCAATTTAACGCCAAAAATCTCAAAGACGGCCAAGTGCGTGAGATTTTTGGACTCGTTGAAAAGTATCATTACCTCTACACCACCATTAGTGCGCTGCCATCTTCAGGCGGTGTTACTCAGATGTACGCCGTGCATGCCCGTGAAATTGCCAACGCTGCGACGCCAAACGAGATGGGTATTTGCATCAACAATTTCAAAGCCAAGATTAAAAGCAAGGTTCCTCCGCGAGACACATTTATCACAAAGTTTAAGCTTCTGAGCTATACCAATACGCGCCAACGTGATGTGATCCGCTACACGCTTTGGAAAATTTACAAGAGCATGTTTCCTGCCGTGGACGTTGACCGGGGTTCACTATCCATCGAACATTTAGCGGCTCAAGCCGCTGGTGGCGCCTCCGTTCACTCCATTGGTAACTTGCTTGCGGTTCCTACTAAATACAACGGAGATGTATTGGGCGAAAAATCGTTTGCTCAAAAGCGGCAACTTCTTACAGATCATGGCTACGCATTGGAGGCTTTCATAAAAAATTCCAAAATTTGGACTGCTGCCGAGATAGAGCAACGTTCCAGTGATTTGGCGGCCTATGCATATGACACCGCATGGGTGATTAAATAGCGTATGCCCTAAATGGAGCGACGGCTTTCGGACATTGAATCTGAACAAGTCAACTTCAGCTTACGGTCGGCAGCCGACCTCCATCGGGTCCAAGTCCATCGACTGCATTCAGCCTGAAGCAGTACACCGCTCCGGGGCAAACGCACGCACCTATCCGGCCGATTCATCGCCACCCAGCGCAACTGAAAAGTAGTTATGCCCGGACCAGCCGGGCATTTTTCGCTTGCATTTCCAGAACCTGCCAGGGCCATCCGTCCCGGCGCTGCGGCAATGGGCCGCACTCAACCCACGGAGTTCAGCAGCATCCTCAGCCGCTCGCACAGCGGGGTCAGGTGTTGCTCCACCACACCCCACACCAGCTTGTCGTTCGCCGTCGCGTAGGCGTGCACCAGCACATTGCGCAGGGCCACGGCTTGGGGCAGGTCCGGGATCGTGGCTGCAGTGGCGGGGTCACCCTTGCGCAACTGGCCCAGGGCCTCGCCGACGATCTCCAGCTGCCGCTCCACGGCGGAGCGCAGCATTTCGTCCTGCAGGTAGTCGGCAAAGGTCTTGCCCTGCACGAAGCGGCCCGCGCGCTCGGCGGCCTGCAGGGCATCCCAGAGGTATTTGGCCGAGTCAGGCGCCATACAGCGGCACTTGCTCGGTCTCGATGCGGCGGCGCAGGAAGGGGTTGCGCAGTGCGTCGGGGGTCAGCAGGTCGACCGGTCGGTTGAACAGCTGCTCCAGCCCTTGCTTGAGTGCAAAAAAGGCCTGGGAGTAGGCGGCCGGCTGCAGTGCGTCGTCGAAGTCGACCAGGAAGTCGAGGTCGCTGTCGGCGGGGCGGAAGTCAGCTCTTGTGGCCGAGCCAAACACATGCAGGCTGCGGGCATGGTGACGCTGGCACAGCGCGGCAAGCTGTGCCTGGCGATCGGTGATGAATGCCTGCGCGGTGCCCATGGCCGGTATTCAACCCGCTGCGAGGGCGGGCCGTCAACTCAGACGTCGATATTCGCCGCCCTCAGCGCGTTCGTCTCGATGAAGTCGCGGCGCGGCTCCACTTCGTCGCCCATCAGCATGGTGAACACGCGGTCGGCTTCGATGGCGTCGTCGATCTGCACGCGCAGCAGGCGGCGCACGTTCGGGTCCATGGTGGTTTCCCAGAGCTGCTCGGGGTTCATCTCGCCCAGACCCTTGTAGCGCTGGCGGCCCACCGAGTTTTCGGCTTGCTGCATCAGCCAGTCCATGGCGCCGCGGAAGTCGCTGACCTTGGATTCCTTGGCCTTCTCGCCCTCGCCCTTGCGGACCAGGGCGTTCTCGCCGATCAGGCCCTTGAAGGTGCTGCCGGCGCGCGCCAGCACTTCGTAGTCGGCACCGTGCACGAAGTCGGCATTGATGATGCTGGAGCGGGTGTTGCCGTGGTGCTTGCGGCTGATGCGCAGGAACAGCTTGTCGGTGCGGGCGTCGTACTCGCTGGTGACGATCGCGTCGTGCAGCGCGCCTTGCATGGCGGCCGCGGCGGCCTCGGCGGCTTCCTTGCTGTCGAGGTTGATGGCCAGGCCGCTGGCCAGCACGCGCAGGGCTTCGAAGTCCATCCAGTTGGACAGGCGGGTGATGACGTTCTCGGCCAGCACGTAGTTGCGCGCCAGCGCTTCCAGGGCCTCGCCGCTGAGCACCGCATCGCCGATGCCGGTGCGCAGATGCGCGTCCTGCAGCGCCACCTTGAGCAGGAAGCCGTCCAGCTCGTGCGCGTCCTTCAGGTATTGCTCGTGCTTGCCGACCTTGACCTTGTAGAGCGGCGGTTGCGCGATGTAGATGTGGCCGCGCTCCACCAGCTCGGGCATCTGGCGGTAGAAGAAGGTCAGCAGCAGGGTGCGGATGTGGGCGCCGTCCACGTCCGCGTCGGTCATGATGATGATGCGGTGGTAGCGCAGTTTGTCGGGATTGAAATCGTCGCCGCCAGCGCCGCGGCCGATGCCGGTGCCGAGTGCAGTGATGAGCGTGAGGATTTCATTCGAGGTGAGCAGCTTTTCGTAGCGCGCCTTCTCGACGTTCAGGATCTTGCCGCGCAGCGGCAGGATGGCCTGGAACTTCCGGTCGCGGCCCTGCTTGGCGGAGCCACCGGCGGAGTCGCCCTCCACGATGTAGATCTCGCACAGGGCGGGGTCTTTTTCCTGGCAGTCGGCCAGCTTGCCGGGCAGGCCCAGGCCGTCCAGCACGCCCTTGCGGCGCGTCATCTCGCGCGCCTTGCGCGCGGCCTCGCGGGCGCGCGCGGCGTCGAGGATCTTGCCGCAGACGATCTTGGCGTCGGTGGGGTTCTCGAGCAGCCAGTCGTTCAGCTTGTTGGCGACGATTTCTTCCACCGGGCCGCGCACCTCGCTGGAGACCAGCTTGTCCTTGGTCTGGCTGGAGAACTTGGGCTCGGGCACCTTCACCGAGACCACGCAGGCCAGGCCTTCGCGCATATCGTCGCCGGCCACTTCGACCTTGGCCTTCTTGGCCAGGTCGTTGTCGGTGATGTACTTGTTGAGCACACGCGTCATCGCGGCGCGCAGGCCGGTGAGGTGGGTGCCGCCGTCGCGCTGCGGGATGTTGTTGGTGAAGCAGAGCACGTTCTCGTTGAAGCCGTCGTTCCACTGCATGGAGACTTCGACGCCGATATTGGTGCCCTGATCCGACATCTTGTCGCCCTGGGCGTGGAAGATGTTGGGGTGCAGGGTGCTCTTGCCCTTGTTGATGAACTCGACGAAGCCGCGCACGCCGCCCGCATAGGCGAAGTTGTCTTCCTTGTTGTTGCGCTCGTCGACCAGGCGGATCTTCACGCCGTTGTTCAGGAACGAGAGCTCGCGCAGGCGCTTGGCCAGGATGTCGTAGTGGAAGTCGTTGTTCTGCTGGAAGATCTCGGTGTCCGGCAGGAAGTGCACCTCGGTGCCGCGCTTGTCGGTGTCGCCGATCACGCGCATCGGGCTGGTCTCGAAGCCGTCCACCACCTCGATCAGGCGGTCTTGCGGGATGCCTTGCTTGAACTCGATCTGGTGCACCTTGCCGTCGCGGCGCACCGTCAGGCGCAGCCACTTGGAGAGACCGTTCACGCAGCTCACGCCCACGCCGTGCAGGCCGCCCGAGACCTTGTAGGAGTTCTGGTTGAACTTGCCGCCGGCGTGCAGCTCGGTCAGCGCGATTTCGGCGGCCGAGCGCTTGGGCTCGTGCTTGTCGTCCATCTTCACGCCGGTGGGGATGCCGCGGCCGTTGTCGATCACGCTGATCGAGTTATCGGTGTGGATGGTGACGATGATGTCGTCGCAATGGCCGGCCAGCGATTCGTCGATCGAGTTGTCCACCACTTCGAACACCAGGTGGTGCAGGCCGGTGCCGTCGGAGGTGTCGCCGATGTACATGCCGGGGCGCTTGCGCACCGCTTCCAGGCCTTCGAGGATCTGGATCGAGTCCGCGCCGTAGACCGCGCCCGAGGATGCTTCCGCCGTGACGGCAGCCTGCTGCTTCTCGGTCAGGCCATCGGGGTTTTGTTCGTTGCTGGGCACATCACTCATCGGGGACTCTCTCTCACTCGCGGGCCCATGCATGCGGCCCTTTAAAAGCACTGAAGCGGGCCGGGGCCCGCTGTTCATGAATCGGTTCGAACCGGCGTCAAATCCTCATCGGCATGACGACGTACTTGAAGCCGGTCTGCTCGGGGATGGTGATCAGCGCGCTGGAGGCGCTGTCGTTCAGATCGATGCTGACCATGTCCTGGCTCATGTTCTGCAGCGCATCCATCAGGTAGGTGACGTTGAAGCCGGTCTCGATGAGGTCGCCGTTGTAGTCGATCTCGATCTCTTCCTTGGCCTCTTCCTGCTCGGCATTGCTGGAGGCAATCGAGAGCAGGCCGGGCTCGAAGCTCAGGCGCACAGCCTTGAACTTCTCGCTGGTCAGGATGGCGGCGCGCTGCAGGCTGGAGAGCAGGGTCTGGCGGCCCAGCGTGACGTTGAACTTGTGGTTCTTGGGGATCACGCGGTTGTAGTCGGGGAACTTGCCCTCCACCAGCTTGGTGACGAACTCCATGCCGCTGAACGAGAACTTGGCCTGGTTGCCGGCGAAGCGCATCTCGATCGGCTGGTCGTCGCTGCCATCCTTGCCGCCGTCCTTCAAGAGGCGCATCAGCTCCAGCACGGTCTTGCGCGGCAGGATCACTTCCTGCTTGGGGATGTCGGTTTCCAGCGTGGCCTGGGCCAGCGCCAGGCGGTGGCCGTCGGTGGCCACCAGGGTCAGGTTCTTGCCCTCGGCCACGAACAGGATGCCGTTCAGGTAGTAGCGGATGTCGTGCACCGCCATCGAGAAGTGCACCTGGTTGATCAGGTGCTTGAGGGTCTTCTGCGGCACGGCGAAGGCGGGGCCGAAGTCGGCCGCTTCCTGCACCAGCGGGAAATCGTCGGCCGGCAGGGTCTGCAGGGTGAAGCGGCTCTTGCCGCCCTGCAGCGTCATCTTGCTGCCGTTGGCGGTGAGGCTCACCGTCTGGTCGGCCGGCATCGAGCGCAGGATGTCGATCAGCTTGCGCGCACCCACCGTGGTGGAGAAGTTGCCGGCGTCGCCGTCGAACTCGACCGTGGTGCGCACCTGGATTTCCAGATCGCTGGTGGTGAGCTCGACCTGCGAGCCCTGCTTGCGTATCAGCACGTTCGCCAGGATGGGCAGGGTGTGGCGGCGTTCCACGATGCCGGACACGGCCTGCAGGGCGCCCAGTGCCTTGTCCTGGGTGGCTTTCAACACAATCATGTTTTCTACCTCTCTCCGCTTGTTCTGAGGGGGTTGGCGCGCCCCGCCGGGCCCATACCAAATCCGGACGCGCGCGCGTGAGCAACGCGCATTGTCGCCCAGGAATGAGGTCTTACCCGGGGGTGTAAACCAGGGGTCGGATCAACCTTTGAGCGTCTGCTCCAGCACGTGCAGCTGCTGGTTCAGCTCGGTGTTCTTCTGGCGCTCGCCACCGATCTTGCGCACCGCGTGCAGCACGGTGGTGTGGTCGCGCCCGCCGAAGAGTTCGCCGATCTCGGGCAGGCTCTTCTGCGTCAGCTCCTTGGCCAGGTACATGGCAATCTGGCGCGGCCGGGCGATGCTGGCAGGGCGCTTCTTGCTGTACATGTCGGCGACCTTGATCTTGTAGAAGTCCGCCACCGTCTTCTGGATGTTCTCCACCGAGATCTGGCGGTTCTGGATCGAGAGCAGGTCCTTCAGGGCCTCGCGCGCCAGCTGGATGTTGATTTCCTTGTGCGAGAAGCGGCTGTAGGCCAGCACCTTGCGCAGCGCGCCTTCGAGCTCGCGCACATTGGCGCGCACGTTCTTGGCGATGAAGAAGGCCACGTCCTCGGGCATTGGCGCCTGTTCGGCCTCGGCCTTCTTGATCAGGATGGCCACGCGCATTTCCAGCTCGGGCGGCTCGATCGCCACAGTCAGGCCGGCGTCGAAGCGGCTGGTCAGGCGCTCGTCGATGTCCACCAGGCCCTTCGGGTAGGTGTCCGAGGTCATGATGATGTGGGCGCGCTTGGCCAGCAGGGCCTCGAAGGCGTTGAAGAACTCCTCCTGCGTGCGGTCCTTGCCGGCGAAGAACTGCACATCGTCGATCAGCAGCAGGTCTAGCGAGTGGTACTTGGCCTTGAGCTCGTCGAAGGTCTTGCGCTGGTAGTTCTTCACCACGTCGGAGATGAACTGCTCGGCGTGCAGGTAGAGCACGCGGGCGTCGGGCTTGTCCTTTAAGAGGGCATTGCCCACGGCATGGATCAAGTGCGTCTTGCCCAGGCCCACGCCGCCATAGATGAACAGTGGGTTGTACATCTGGCCGGGGGCACCGGCCACATGCAGGGCGGCGGTGCGAGCCATCTGGTTGGCGCGGCCGGGCACCAGGGTGTCGAAGGTGAGCGCCGGGTTGATGCGGTGGCGCGTGCTGCTGGGCGCCGGGCCCTGTGCGTTGGCGCCGCCCGGGATGATGATGGCGGGCCCTTGCGGCGATTGCATGCCCACGACGCTGGCCTGCTCGACGCTGGCCGTATGGGAAGGGCTGTTGACCGGCACCGGCCGCAGGCCGTTGTGCAGCACCTGGCCCACCGACGCCGCCTGGTTGGCGGGCGGCGCCATGCGGGCCAGCGCCTCGCGCGGCGCCAGTGCCAGTTCCAGGCGCGTGGGGCGGCCGGCCAGCTCGCTGAGGATGGATTCGATGCGGCCCGCGTACTGGTTGCGGATCCAGTCGAGCTTGAAACGGTTGGGCACGCGCAGGGAAACGACCAGCCCTTGCGCGCCCGAATCGGCCACCTCGGCCGGGGGCAGGGGGCGGATCCAGGTATTGAATTGTTGCTCGGGCAACTCGGCAGCCAGGCGTTCACAGCCTTGCTGCCACAGTGCCGTCAGGCCATCTGCGCTCATTGTGGAAAACTTGTTCTTGAGCGGCCGGATTGTACGTATTCGAGGCCGCCGAAGTAGAGGTTATCCACAGAAATTTCCGCGGGGTCAAGCCCCGGTAATCCCCAGGGCCCGCTGAGGCAAAGTTGACCGGGCGGGCATTCTTTGGTGTAATCGCGGGCTTTCCCGGACGCCGGACGTATTTGCATGGGCGCGTGACTTTTGAGTAGCAGAAGTCAAACCCCTTGCGGTAGGTCCACCGCGCCGATCGCCCAAGCGTGCAAGAGCTTGCCTGGGTGGGCGGCGCACGCGACAAGCGGCGCACCGGCGCGGCGCACATCAAGGATGTGCCTCATCAGCAAGCATGCCAACACGCATGTTGCGGGCGGGGCCACTGGGATGCAAACCGCATCCGATTGATTTGCCCACGGCTATATAGCGTCAACCGACGCGCCCACTGAGGTTCCCATCATGAAACGCACTTACCAAGCCTCCAAGACCCGCCGCGCCCGTACCCACGGCTTCCTCGTCCGCATGAAGACCCGCGGCGGCCGTGCTGTCATCAACGCTCGCCGCGCCAAGGGCCGCAAGCGCCTGGCCGTCTAAGGTTCAAGCAGCCGCATCGTGATCGGCCGCATCCTGCGATCGGCCGACTTTGAGCGCGTGCTCGGTTCCTCGAGCCGTGCGCGCAGCAGCCATTTCGCTGTGCATCACCTTGCGGCCGTGCCGAGCCTGCCTGGCAAGCGCTTATCCACAGCTGCAAGCCAGTTATCAACAGGCGATGCACCGATGATCCACATGCTTGTGGATGACGCGCCCCCCACGGCCCCGCCGGCCCCCGTTCAGGGCCGCTGGCTGGGCATGGTGGTGCCCAAGCGCCATGCGCGACGCTCCGTCACGCGCACCCTGCTGAAACGCCAGATCCGCGTCGCCTTTGCCGAGGGCGAGGCGGCGCAGCTCTTGCCGCCCGGCTTGTGGGTGGTGCGCCTGCGCATGCCCTTCGACCGCAAGCAGTACCCCAGCGCCTCATCCGACGCGCTGCGCGCCGCTGCGCGCGCCGAATTGCAGGGCCTGGTGGCCAAGCTGGTGCGTGCGCCGCGGCCCGCCAAGCCTGAGCCGGCCCAGCCCTGAGCCCGAACATCATGCGGAAGACGCCGACATTCGCGCAGCGCTTCATGATGGGGCTGGTGCGCGGCTATCAGCTGTTGTTCAGCCACTGGATACAGGCCGGCTGCCGCTACCAGCCCAGCTGTTCCGCCTATGCCATGCAGGCCCTGGCCCGGCATGGCGCCTGTGCCGGCAGCTATCTGGCGGCCGCCCGCATCCTGCGCTGCAACCCATTCTGTCTGGGCGGGCATGATCCGGTGCCTGACAATGCGCCCGGTCTGTTTACCCGGCTGGGCTGCGTGCAGCCCGCCCGCCCCTCTCCTTCCTCCAATCCTGAAGCTTCCCCATGACTGATATACGCCGCACCGTGCTGTGGGTGGTATTCACCATGTCACTCGTCCTGCTCTGGGACGGCTGGCAAAAGTACAACGGGCATCCTTCAATGTTCAGCCCCGCAGCGCCCAAGCCGGTGGCTGCCGCCGGTTCGGCCGCCGTGCCGGCGCCGGCCGGTGCTGCCCTGCCCGCCGCAGCAGCAGCTGCCGGCACCGTCGCCCCCCAGGCCGGCGCCGCCACGCAGGGCGAGCAGATCACCATCAGCACCGATGTGGTCAAGGTGACGCTGGACACGCTGGGTGCCGACGTCACGCGCGTGGAGCTGCTCAAGTACCTGAGCTTCCCCGAGCACCGCTGGTACGAGCCGCTGGCCGAGCTGGTGGGCATGCGCCCGAAGCAGAGCGTCGAGGGCACGCCCATCGTGCTGCTGGACGCCGCCCATGGCTACCGCGCCCAGTCGGGCCTGGTGGGCAGCAAGGGTGAGCAACTGCCCACGCACAACACGCTGATGCGCCTGGTGTCCGGCGAGCGCGCGCTGAAGGATGGCGCCAACGAGCTGGTGCTGCGCTTCGAATCGCCCGAGGTGGGCGGCGTGAAGCTGGCCAAGACCTACACCTTCAAGCGCGGCGACTACGTCGTCGGCGTCAAGCATGAGGTCGTCAACGTCGGCGCCGCCGCGCTGACGCCGCAGCTCTATGTGCAGCTGCAGCGCGACGGCCAGCCCGCACCGGGCGGCTCGGGCTTCTACTCCACCTTCACCGGCCCGGCCGTCTATACCGAGAAGAGCAAGTTCCACAAGATCGAGTTCAAGGATCTCGACAAGGACAAGTTCGAGATCGAGAAGACCGCCAACGACGGCTGGGTGGGCATGGTCCAGCATTACTTCGCGAGTGCCTGGCTGCGCAATGCCGAAGGCGCGCGCGAGTTCTATGCCCGCAAGCTCGGCAACGGTCTCTACTCGGTGGGCATGGTGTTCACCCTGCCGACCCTGGCGCCCGAGGCCAAGGCCAGCACCGAAGAGCAGCTCTTCGTCGGCCCGCAGGAAGAAAAGAAGCTCGCCGCCCTGGCCCCCGGCCTGGAGCTGGTGAAGGACTATGGCTGGTTCACCGTGCTGTCCAAGCCGCTGTTCTGGCTGCTGGATCAGTTGCACAAGGTGCTGGGCAACTGGGGCTGGTCCATCATCGCCCTGGTGGTGCTGCTGAAGATCGGCTTCTACTGGCTGAACGCCAGCGCCTACCGCAGCATGGCCAAGATGAAGGCCGTGAATCCCAAGATCACGGAAATGCGCGAGCGCCTGAAGGACAAGCCGCAGGAGATGCAGCAGGAGATGATGCGCATCTACCGCGAGGAGAAGGTCAACCCGATCGGCAGCTGCCTGCCCATCTTCTTGCAGATGCCCTTCTTCATCGCGCTCTACTGGGTGCTGCTGTCCAGCGTGGAAATGCGCGGCGCGCCCTGGCTGGGCTGGATCGGCGACCTGGCCGTGCCGGATCCCTTCTTCATCCTGCCGGTGCTGATGACGCTCTCCAGCCTGTTCCAGGTCTGGCTGAACCCGACGCCGCCGGACCCCACCCAGGCCAAGATGATGTGGATCATGCCGCTGGCCTTCAGCTTCATGTTCTTCGCCTTCCCGGCCGGCTTGGTGCTGTACTGGCTGGTGAACAACATCCTGTCGATCGCCCAGCAATGGGCCATCAACAAGCAGCTGGGTGTGACGAATTAAGCAGCACCCACCTGTTTGAAGGCACGAGCCCCCGCATCCGGGGGCTTTTTTTTGACCCGGCTCAAGCCTTTAATGCAACTCATGCGGGGCAGAGACTTTCAGACGGGATCTCCACAACCGGGCTGAGAATCCAGGCGAGAGCCCAGCGTTCACGCGAGCGCTGTGCCGGCCTCCCCCGCGCCATACACCGTTGGCGGTGGCAGCATCAGCGAGAATCCACGCGATGCTGTCCCGTCACCAAGACCCCATCGCCGCCATCGCCACCGCCCCCGGACGGGGTGCCGTCGGCATCGTGCGCGTCTCGTCGGCGCAAGACCTGACCCCGCTGGTGAACGTCATCTGCGGCCGCGCGCTGAAAGCCCGCGAAGCCAGCTACCTGCCCTTCAAGGCCGCCAACGGCGACGCCATCGACCAGGGCCTGGCCCTGCTGTTCCCGGCCCCGCATTCCTATACCGGCGAGCATGTGCTGGAGCTGCAGGCGCATGGCGGGCCGGTGGTGCTGCAGCTGCTGCTGGCGCGCTGCATGGAAGCGGGGGCCGAGATACGCCTGCGCCTGGCCGAACCCGGCGAATTCACCCAGCGTGCCTTTCTGAACGGCAAGCTCGACCTGGCCCAGGCCGAGGCGGTGAGCGATCTGATCGACGCCAGCACCGAGGCCGCCGCGCGCAGCGCCAGCCGCGCGCTGGCCGGCGCCCTCTCCAGCGAAGTGGGCGAACTGCGCGACGCCCTGATCAAGCTGCGCATGCTGGTGGAGGCGACGCTGGACTTCCCCGAGGAAGAGATCGATTTCCTGCAGCAGGCCGATGCCCTGGGCCAGCTGGAGCGCCTGCACGCGCGCCTGGCGGCGGTGCTGGACCGTACCCAGCAGGGCGCGCTGCTGCGCGAGGGCATCAAGGTGGTGCTGGCCGGCCAGCCCAATGTGGGCAAGAGCTCGCTCTTGAACGCCCTGGCTGGTGCCGAGCTGGCCATCGTCACGCCGATTCCGGGCACCACCCGCGACAAGGTCAGCCAGACCATCCAGATCGAAGGCGTGCCCCTGCACATCAGCGACACCGCCGGCCTGCGCGAAACCGAAGACGAGGTCGAGCGCATCGGCGTGGCGCGCAGCTGGGATGCGATTGCCGACGCCGACGTCGTGCTGTTCCTGCACGACCTCAGCCGCATCGGCCAGCCCGACTACGAGGCCGAGGACAAGCTCATCACCGAACGCCTGACGGGCGTGGACCCGAGCCGCATCCTGCAGGTCTTCAACAAGGCCGACGTCCTGCACGGGCAAGACCTGGCCCCCGATGCATTGACCCTCTCCGCCAAGACCGGCGCCGGCCTGGCCGAGCTGCGCCAGCGCCTGCTGCAGCAGGTGGGCTGGCATGCCACGCCCGAGGGCTTGTTCATCGCGCGCGAACGCCATGTCCAGGCGCTCAAGCGCACGCGCGAGCATCTGCAGCTGGCGAAGGAGGTGGCCACCCAGCAGCCGCCGGCGCTGGATCTGCTGGCCGAGGAGCTGCGCCTCTCGCACGACGCGCTGGGCGAGATCACTGGCGCCTTCACGGCCGACGATCTGCTGGGCGAGATCTTCAGCCGCTTTTGTATTGGGAAGTAGACCTCAGGCCCCAAACCGCGCCGGCAAGAAGCCCTGCGCGTCCACAAAAGGCGTATCGCCCTGCATCAAGTCGGCCAGCAGCCTGGCGCTGGCGGGCCCCAGGGTGAAGCCCTGATGACCATGGCCGAAGTTGAACCACAGACCGGGGTGGCGCGCGGCCGGGCCGATGACAGGCTTCATGTCGGCGCAGCAGGGGCGGTTGCCCAGCCAGGGCGTCTGCTCCACCGCCTGGCCGAGGTCCAGCAATTGCCGCGCCTCGGCTTCAGCGCCCTGCACCTGTGAGGGCGAGGGTGCCGCATCGATGCGCGCGATCTCGGCACCGGTGGTGAGGCGCAGGCTAGCGCCTTGCGGGGCCAGCACATAGCCGCGCTCGGCGTCCAGGGTGGGCATGGCCAGGCTGGCGCCGCCCTTGTAATGCCGGTGGTAGCCACGCTTGACGAACAGCGGCAGGCGATAACCCAGGCGGCGTATGCAGGCGTCGGCCCAGGGGCCGAGCGCCACGACGACCTGTGCTGCCTCCACCGGGCCATCCTGGGTCGTGAGCTGCCAGCTGGCACCCTGCTGGCGCAGACTGCCGGCATCACCTTGCAGCAGGCGCCCGCCGAGCTGCTGGAACAGGCGTGCATAGCGTTCGACCAGCGCGCCGGGGTCGCTCACGCTCCAGGACTCCAGCCAGTGCAGGGCGCCCGCCAGCGGTATCTGAAAGGCGGGCTCGGCGCGGGCCAGCGCCGCGCCATCCAGCGCGGCAAAGGCAATGCCGTACTCGGCCGCCAAGCGTTCGGCCTGGTGCAGGGCTTGCTCCAGCCGTTCCGGCTGCCGATACACCAGGCGCAAGCCCTGGCGCTGCACCAGGCCCTCGGCACCGGCGAGCGCCAGATAGCGCTGATGCTCGCTGGTCGCGTGCGCGATCAGGCTGGCGTATTGGCGGCCGATGGCGCGGTGCCGGCGCGGCGCCGAATGCCACCAGTAGCGCAACAGCTGGGGTGCGGCGGCCCACAGGCCGCCGAGTTGGTAGCGCACATCGAGCCGGCGCCCCAGGGCCGCGCTGATCAGCGTGGGCCAGTCGCGCGGAAAGGCGTAGGGCTCGACCGCCTCGCGCTGGATCACGCCGGCGTTGCCATAGGAGGTTTCGCGGCCCGGCGCACGCCGGTCCACCAGGGTGACGCGATGCCCGCGCAGGGCCAGCTCCAGCGCGGTGCAGGTGCCCACCATGCCGGCGCCCAGCACCAGCACCTCCCGCCCCCCAGCCGGCGAAGTTTCAGGAAGCCGAAGCGCTGCTGACACGGATTTCCTCCTCACTCACCTGCACCTGCAGCCCAAAGCCCGCGTGCAGCAGGCGCGCGAAGGCTTCGGCATTGTTGGCGTCAAACACCCCGCCGATGCCTATCCTGGCGGCGGCCGCATCGGTGATGACGAGCTGCTTGCGGTTGTAACGGTTGAACTGGCTGGCCGCCTCGGCCAGGCTGACCTGGTCGAACACCAGCTTGCCCTGCAGCCAGCTCAGCGCGGCGTTCACCTGCTGGCTGGTCTGCCGGCTGACCAGCACATTGCTGGCCTCGGCCACCGCGGTGTCGTCGCGCACCAGCACGGCGGGGCGGCTCTGTTCGGCCTGCACCTGCACGCGCCCCTCCAGCACCGCCACGCGCAGGCGTTCGCCCTCGCGCAGCAGCGAGAACTTGGTGCCCAGCACGGTGACGGTCTGGCGGCCGGCATGGACCACGAAGGGGCGGCTGGCATCGTGGGCAATATCGAAGAAGGCCTCGCCCTGCTCCAGCCAGACTTCGCGCTGCTTGGCGGTCACGGCGGTGCGCAGCTTGGTGGCGGTATTGAGGGTCAGGCGCGAACCGTCGGCCAGCGCCACGGCCTCGCGCTGGCCGCGTGCGGTGGCGTAGCTCTGCGCGTCGTTGCCGCGCAGCGGCGCCACGACCTGCACCGCCAGCACGAGGGCGAGCAGGCCCAGCCCGGCGAGCGCCCCGCCGATGGCGCGCCGCTGCTGCTGCCACCAGGGCCTGGGGCTGGGCCTGCTGCTGACCGGGCTCGGCGCGGCTTGCAGCGCGCGCAGCCGGTCGGCGCGGCGCCAGGCCTGGTCCAGGCGCAGCCAGGCCACGCGGTGTGCGGTGGCGGCGTTGAGCCAGGCCTCCAGCGCGGCCTGGCGCTCGGCCGGCCAGGCGCTGCCGGCGCGGTCGCGCTCGGCAATCCAGCCGGCCGCGCGCGCTTCGATCGATGTCAGTTCGCTGCTCATTGTGTGGTCCGTCCCCTGCGCTGCAAGGCCTGCGCCGCGGCCCAGGCGGCGCCGCCCAGGCCGGTGGCCTGCAAGGCCAGGGCCAGGGCGCGCACGCCCTTGGACACCTGCTTTTCTACCGTGTCTTCGCTGATCCCCATGCGCGCCGCCACCTCGCGCTGCGACAGGCCCTCGACCTTGCGCAGCTCCACCACCTCGCGGCAGCGCGCCGGCAGTAGCTCAAGCGCACGCTGCAGCAGGCGCAGCTCGCTGCGCGCCGCCAGATGGCGCTCCGGGCTGAGTTCGTCGATGGTGGGCGCGAGTGCGTCCATGTCGGCAAACGTCTCGATGTCGACGATCTGGGCGCGGCGTGCGCGGTCGATCAGCAGGTTGCGGGCGGTGGACAGCACAAAGGCCTGGGCCGAGTCGGGCTGGCCCTGGGCGCAGCCGTCGAAGACGCGCGCATACACCTCCTGGCGCAGGTCAGCGATCTCGTCGCCATCGCGCCAGTTGCGGCGCAGATAGCGTTCGAGCACGCCCTCCAGCGGCAGCACCTGGTCGACGAACCAGGCGCTCAGCTCATCTTGTGTCAACGGAACTCCTTGCTGCCTTCTCTGTAAAGACGAAGCAGCCGCACACATCCGGTATGCCTCGGCAAAAAGAATTATTTCGTCTCGGTGTATACCCGCGACGGCTAGCGGATTGTGCGGCCGGCTTCGTCTTGGTTGAGCAGAGGGCACTCACGCCATACTGACGAGGACGCATATGAACCCGATGACTCGCTTGAATCCCATGGCCCGCCTGGCCCTGAGCTGCGCGCTGCTGGTTGGCGCCGCCGTGCAGGCGCAGCCGCGCTCCTTCGACATCGCCGCCGGCGAGCTGAAGGCGGCCCTCGATGCCTATGCGGCGCAATCGGGCACACAACTGATCTACAAGATCGAGGATGTGCGGGGCCGCAGCAGCAAGGGCCTCAAACGCAGCGCCTCGGCCGAGGACGCGCTGCTGCAGCTGCTCGAGGGCACGCCGCTGTCGGTGCGGCGCGATGTCTCGGGCGCGGTGGTGATCTTTGTCGAGCCTCCGCCCAATCCCGAGAAGCGCGTGCAGGACGAGGTGAGCACGCTGGGCACCGTGGTGGTCAGCGCGAGCCGGCGCCGCGAGCCGGTGCGCGAGGTGCCGATGCAGGTGAATGTGATCGGGGGCGAGCGGCTCAACCGCGACGGCGCCAGGAGCCTGAGCGACTATCTCGCCAACGAGGCCGGCATCGACGTCAAGAGCTCCGGCGGGGCCGGCGTGGGCGCGGTGAGCATCCGTGGCGTCAGCACCGGTGCGCAGACGATCGCCACCGTGGGCATCTATGTCGACGACGTCGCCTTCGGTACCAGCGGCCCCTACGCGAACGGCGGGCAAATGGCGCTGGACATGGGCTCGCTGGACCTGAACCACATCGAGGTCCTGCGCGGCCCGCAGGGCACGCTGTACGGCGCCGGCGCGATGGGCGGGCTGCTCAAGTACGTGACCAACGAGCCCGACACCTACGAGCTCTCCGGCAAGCTCAGCCTGGGCAGCTCGACGACCCGCGGTGGCCGTGCCAGCCATGCGCTCGGCGCGGTCGTCAACGTGCCGCTGAAGGAGGATGTGGCGGGCCTGCGCGTCTCCGCCTTTGACGACCGGGTGGGCGGCAGCACCGACACCGTGGGGCCGGCCGGCCGTGCCGACAGCGATGGCGGCAACACCCATGGCGCGCGCGTCTCGCTGCAGGTGGCGCCGGGCAACCGCCTGAAACTGCGCCTGACCGGTACGACCCAGCAGATCAGCCGTGACGGCACCGATTTTGTCGACTATGAGGTCAGCGGCCGCCCCGTCGAGGGCGACCGCCTGCGCCGTCTGCGCGCGGGCGAGCCTTACCGGGTCAAGATCGAGCTGCTCTCTGCCGATCTCGAATACGACTTCGGTTGGGCGCGCTTCAACGCCATCGGCTCGAAGCAGAGAATCCGCTCCGAGCTGAATCTCGACCTCAGTGCCGGCTATCTGCCGCTGCTGCAGAGCCTGGGCCTGAGCCTGGGCAGCACGCCGGTGAGCAATGCGCTGGCGCTGGACAAGAGCACGCAGGAACTGCGGCTGACCTCCAAGGGTGACAAGCAGCTCGAGTGGCTGGCCGGCCTCTACATTGACCACGAGCGCAGTGACAACCAGCAGGCCGTCACCAGCAGCCTGCCCGATGGCACGCCCGGCCCGCTGTTGGCGACGGCCGCGCTGCCGGCCGAGTACCGCGAGCTGGCGCTCTACGGTGACCTGACCTGGAAGTTCGAGCATGGCCTGGCGCTGACCGGCGGGCTGCGCGTGGCGCGCAACAAGCAGCACTATGTGCAGCACTCCGACGGGCTGATGCTGGGCGGTGCGCAGTCCATCGACGCCAACTCCAGCGACACCAGCCGCACCTGGCTGTTGACGGCCCGCTACGCGCTGGATGCGCGCAGCGACCTGTATGCGCGCGCCGCCACCGGCTACCGCCCCGGCGGCCCAAACGCGGTGCTGCGCAGCGCGACCACCGGCGAACCGCTGGCGCCGCCCACCTTCCAGCCCGACACGCTCACCAGCGTGGAAGCCGGCTACAAGGCCGATCTGCTGGACAAGCGCCTGTCGCTCGAGGCGGCGCTGTTCGACATCCGCTGGAAGGACTTGCAGCAGTTCATGCCGGTGAACGGCGTGTCGGTGATCGTGAATGCCGGTGCCGCCCATGTGCGCGGTGCCGAGCTGGCGGCCAGCTGGCGGCCCGATGAGCACTGGACCCTGGCCGGCAACGCCGCCCTCATCGACGCCAAGCTCAGCGAGGATGCACCGGGCCTCGGCGCCGCGGCCGGCGCGCGCCTGCCCAGCAGCGCCCGCTTTGCGGCCACGCTCAGCGCCAGCTACGCCTTTGCCCTGGCCGGCTATCCCAGCTATCTGGGGCTGACCCAGCGCTACGTGGGCCAGCGCAATGCCGGCTTCGAAGGCAGCGCCGCCATGCCGCTGTACCGCCTGCCCGCCTATGCGATGACCGACCTGCAGGCCGGCATCGATTTCAAGCGCGCCAGCCTGGCCCTGTTCGTGCGCAACCTGTTCGACAAGCCTGCCCAGCTCGGGTCTATCAGCGCGGTGCAGGCGCTGGGCGGCCCCGCCTGGGTCTCGCTGGCGCGGCCGCGCACGCTGGGCGCCACGCTGACCCTGCCGTTCTAAGGCCGCGCGCCGGCGCGCTGCCGGCCTCTGCCCCCTCCTCATCGGGTTCGACCTCATGCATAACTCATTCATTGAGCGCCCATCGCTGGCGCCCGGCCGGCACGCGCGCGCTGGCCGCTGGCGCGGCGCTGCGATCGGCGCCTACGGCCTGCTGGTGCTGATCATCGCCACCGTGTTCGGTGCGCTGGATCGCCAGATCCTGGTGCTGCTGGCCGAGCCGATGCGGCAGTCGCTGCAGCTCACCGACACCAAGCTGGGCCTGCTGCAGGGCGCCGGCATCACCTTGTTCGCGGGCGTGGCGGCGGTGCCGGTGGGCTGGCTGGCCGACCGCTATGGCCGGCGCAGCGTGCTGGCCGCCTGCGTGCTGGTATGGGCCGCGGCCACGGCGGCCTGCGGCATGGCCACCGACTTTCCCGCGCTGTTCCTGGCCGCGGCCGGCCTGGGTATCGGCGAGGCCGGCCTCTCGCCCATCGTCTTCGGCCTGATCCCCGAGATCGTGTCGCCACGCCGTCGCGTGCTGGCGAACGGCATTTACGCGCTGGCGGCGATCTTCGGTGCGGGACTGGGCATTGCGCTGAGCGGCGCCATGGTGCAGAGCCTGGACGCGCTGCGCCCGCTGCTGCCCACCGCCCTGCAGGGGCTGGAGTCCTGGCGCCTGGCCTTCCTGGTGGTGGCGCTGCCGGGGCCGCTGGTGGCGCTGGCGGTGCTGCTGATACGCCTGCATCCGCAGCGCGTTGACAGCCACGCCGCCGTCACCGCCAACGCCCGCCCGGCGCTGCGCGACTATGCGCGCGCCCATCTGCGCTGCATGGTGGGCGTGTTCGGTGGCTCGGGCCTGGCCGGCCTGGGCCTGGCGGCCAGCGGCAACTGGCTGCCCATCATTGCCACGCGCAGCTTCGGCGCCCCCGCCGGCGCGGTGGGCCAGGGCATGGGCCTGGCCTATCTGCTCGGCACCGCGGCCGGCGCCACGCTGGGCGCGCTCGGTGTCAGGCTGCTGGGCCGACGCCTGGGCCTGGCGCTGCCGTTGCGCGTCATCGCGGTCGGCTCGGCCGTCGCCGCGCTGGCGGCCGCCCTCATGCCGCTGGCGCAGAGCGTGGGCGCGCTCTATCTGCTGTTCGGCGTGCAGGTGACGGCGCTGATCGCCGGCAGCGTGCTGCTGCCGACCCTGCTGCAGGACATGACCCCGGCGGCGCTGCGCTCGCGCCTGATCGCCATCGGCAGCGTGGTGACGGTGCTGCTGAGTGCGCTGAGCCCGGTGCTGGTGGGTGCCATGTCCGACCTGCTGAGCGCCAGGCCGCAGGGCCTGCTGATGGCGGTGGCGGGCGTCGGTGCGCTCGCCTTCGCGCTCGCCGCGCTGCTGATGAAGGGCGCCGAGCAGGCCTTCGTCCACACCGTCCAAACCATCCATCCCGATCTGGTCCGGCCGGACCCGATCTGAACCACCACCACCGCAATCTGGAGATATCCCATGAGCGAATCCAAAGCCGCAGCGAACACCAACGCGAAGACCGGTGTCGCGGCCCTCGACGGCCTGTTCGAGCCCTTCAACCGCAGCGATGCACCGGGCCTGATCGTCGGCGTGGCCCGGCATGGCCGCACGCTCTACCGGCGTGGCTTCGGCCTGGCCAGCGTCGAGCTGGGCGTGGCCAACACGGCCTGGACGCGTATGCGCATCGGCTCCACCAGCAAGCATTTCACCTGCCTGGCCGTGCTGCTGCTGGCCGAGGACGGCAAGCTCGACGTCGACGCGGGTGTGCGCCGCTACATCCCCGAGCTGCCGGTGCTGGCGGGCGAGCCCACCCTGCGCCAGCTGATGAGCCACACCGGCGGCTACCGCTGCTACCTCGATGTGGGCTTTCTGTCCGAGGGCATGGCGATCAAGCCCAAGGGCGTGGCGCTGGCCACGCAGGTGCGCCAGACCGCGGTCAATTTCGCGCCGGGCGAGAAGATGATGTACTGCAACGGCGGCTACCACCTGCTCTCGCTGGTGATCGAGCGCATCAGCGGCATGCCCTTCGAGCAGTTCCTGCAGGAGCGCATCTTCACGCCGCTGGCGATGCAGGACACCACCTCGGTGCCGAGCGACTTCGAGATCCACCGCGGCATGGCCACCCTGCATGTGCCGCTGCCGCCCGAGCAGGGCGGCGGTTGGCGGCGCGGCATCTTTCCCACCGAGGAGGTGCGCGGCGAGGGCGCGATGGTCTCCACCATCGACGACATGCTGGCCTGGCTGGCGCATAT